>LT599018.1:1389791-2084687 GCA_900079685.1 uncultured delta proteobacterium | reverse complement strand
CCCTTCTCGGGCAATGCACCGCCAGTCGCAACCATACCAAAGCAGTAACGCGCCATATCTGGCAGGAATATAAAGATATAATCAACGAATATCGCTACGAGGACAAAGGCAAAGCCATCTACAAACGCCGTAAGGAGACAGTGGAGCGGAGCTTTGCCGACGGCAAGGAATTACATGGGCATCGCTACGCCCGCTTCCGAGGCCTTGCGAAGGTCCAGATGCAATGCCTCTTGTCCGCCGCCTGCCAGAACATGAAGAAAATAGCCCTGCGCATCTGGGAGCGGTCAAACGGCCCTTGCGGCCCAGGCTTTTCCCGCTCCCAAACGACACTTTCCCGCTTGTTTTCCCATCTTTGGAGAATTTGCTCCGCTCCAAAATCCGCAGTGCCCGCATAACTAAACGCTGCAATAAAACAAACCCCCGCTCAAAAAAACGGGGGTTTGTCAGAGGTCTGAGAATCGCCGGCCTGAAGGCCGGCGATTCTGTTTTTATTGTCTTTTTTCTTCTACCACATGAAATTGATGACCTGCTCCACATCCGGCCCGAGGCTGTGGTGCACGGGGCAGGTGAGGGCCGCGCGCTCCAGGGACTTTTTATCCTTGTCGGTATAGCCCTTGGCCGGGAAATGGTAGGTGACCTCTATCTTGGCGATGCGCCGGGGCGCGTTGGGGCTCATGGTCTTGGTCACGTCAAAGGTCGTGCCGTCAATATCCAGGCCGTGGGCCTGCGCGAAAATGCCCATGATGGTCAGCGCGCACGCGCCGAGGGACATGGCGCAAAGGTCCGTGGGCGAGAAGGACTGGCCCAGGCCGTGGTTGTCGCAAGGGGCGTCGGTGATGAGCGTGGTGCCGCTCTGTTCGTGTTTCGCCTCCACCCGGAGGCCGCCAAGGTATTTGCCGGTAACTGTGGCCATAAAAACTCCTTGAGAACGTGCGTTGTAATGAAAAAAACCGTCCGGTGCGGCCTAAAACACCCCTTTCATGCCGTTTTCGCGTAACGCCGCGTCACAGCTGCCGAGATGGTAGAGCAAGTGCCCGACCATCAGGGCCATGATGGATGCGTGCGTGGTATCGCGCTTCATGCGCAAGGACGCGCCCTCGGCTTTTTCGAGCATGCCCGCGTCGGTCAGGGCGTCCATATACCCGTCGGCGGCGGCTTTCATCCGGGCGGCGAATTTTTTCATCGCGGCCTTGGTAACGGGTTTGTCTCCCTGGGCGTTAAGGCTCGCCACCTCGGGGGTTGTCAGAGGGTCGACCGGTTCCGCGCCGGGCGCGGCAATGAAAAAATTGATGGCGTTCAGCGCGTGGTACACCTGCTGCCAGATGGGCCAGCCGCCGAACTTTTTGCCCCAGAGCGCGTCCGGGCACACGTCGATGAATTGCAGTATCAGGGAAAAGGCGAACGTAAAATTGCCACGCTGGCTGTCTACAATGGCTCGCGACATGGGATCTCCTTGCAAAACGGGCACGCGCCCGGCTGAACATTGAACGCCCGCACTCCCCGCAAACAACGGCGGCGGCTATTCGTCCTTGAGGTTGGGCCGCCAGGCGTCTTCGCTGTTTATCAGCAACTTCCAGCGCTGCTCGATGGCATTGAGCCGCTCGAGTTCCTGCACGCCCCTTTCGCCGAGGGCCTGGGCCGTTTCCACCAGGAGCGCGTTGGTGATGCCATACATGGCGATGGTGGAATTGAAATAGCTCGAACTTTCAAACGGGGCAAGAAGTGCAAGATCCGCCTGCATGGCAAGCGGCGAGGAGAAGCTGTCGGTGATGGCCAGGATTTGGCAGCCCGCGGTCTTGGCCTCCTGGGCCATGAGCAGGCTTTCCCGCACATAGCGGGGGAAGGATATGAGCACCATCAGTTCCCCGGCGGCCAGGCGTTTTGCCTGCTCCGCCAGAAGGCCGAACCCGAGGTCCATCAGGTAGACGTACTCCCTGATCTGCCCGAGGCCGAAAACCAGGGAATAGGCCGGGGCAAAAGAACTGCGCAGGCCCATCACGTGGACGGCCGGGGCTTTGGCCAGCATGTTCGCGGCCTTTTGCACGGTTTCCTCAGAGTTGAGCTTGACGAGTTTCGCGAGGTTGCGCAGTTCCCAGCGGATGGTGTCCCTGAAGGAAACGCCTTCCTGGCGCGCCCGGCGGAGCCTGGCGGAGCGCGAGATATTTCTGCGCACCACCTGGCGGATCTGGTTCTGCATGTCCGCGAATCCGTCAAAACCCATTTCCCGCACCGTGCGCGAAACCATGCCCGCGCTCACGCCGCTGACCTCGGCCAGGCCCTCGATGGTCATGAACGCGGCTTCCTCGGGCTTTTGCAGCAGGAAGGTTACGACCTTTCTGCGCGCGCCCTTGGCGGTGACAGTAAACTCTCTGATTTTTGAATAAAAATCACCACTCATGAATGCTCCCGCCGGCAAGGTTACAGATAGGGATCGTCTTGCGTGAGATAGTTCCTCACATAATCCGCGACGCCGTCTTCCAGGGTATGGCGCGGCATGGGGCAGCCCGTCAGGGCCAGGCGATCCATGGGGGCTTCGGTAAAATACTGGTATTTCCCGCGCAGCTGTTCGGGCAGGGGAATGAACTCGATACGCTCTTCGCGGCCCATGCCGGCGAACAACGCGCGGGCAAGGTCGTTCCAGGTTCTGGCCTTGCCGGTGCCCATGTTGAACAGTCCGTTGACGTTCCCGTGCTCCATCAGCCACCACATGGCATCCGCGCAATCCTTGACGTAGATGAAATCCCGCATCTGGCCGCCGTCGGGGTATTCCGCCCTGTCCGAGGCGAAAAGCCGGACGCGGCCGGTTTCGAGGACCTGGAGGAAGGCTTTGGCCACCACGCTGCGCATGTCGCCCTTATGGTATTCGTTCGGGCCGTATACGTTGAAAAATTTCAGGCTGACGAACGAATCCTGGACCCCCTCGCGCATCGCCCAAAGGTCCACGAGGTGTTTGGAATAGCCGTACGCGTTCAGCGGCTTATAGCGCGGCAGGCCTTCCGGATTGTCGTCAAAGCCGTGGGCGCCGTTGCCGTATGTGGCGGCGGAGCTGGCGTTGATAATGCGGATTCCCTTGCCCAGCGCATAGCGGACAAGGGTTTTCGTGTATTCCGTGTTGTTGCTGAAAAGGTAGTCCGCGTCGCGTTCCGTGGTGGAGGAACAGGCGCCCATATGAAAAATGCCCTCTATGGCGTAGCCGAGAGCATCTCTGGTTATTTTTTCAAGGAAGATTTCGCGCGGCATGTATTCCGTAAACGCGCGGTTGACCAGGTTTTTCCACTTCTCGGACGTGCCCAGATGATCCACGACAAGAATGTCGGTGATCCCCAGGGCGTTCAATTTCCAGATCATGGCGCTGCCGATCATGCCGGCGCCGCCCGTAACAATATACATGTTGTGTAAACTCCAATAATGCCACCAGGTTACCTGCCCGAAAAAGGCAAGAATACATCCGTCATAATACGGCGAGAAAAGGCAGGGGGCAAGGAAAACCTGCGATTATAGGGATGCGGAGCGCCCCGCCCGCGAGAATCGCGGACGGGGCGCCTTAGGGGATCTGTCCTGACACGGTTGTATCAGCGCATCAGGCCCTTTTCCGCGATCCAGTCCTGGATGACCTGGGCCGCGGCATCGGAGTTTTTATCCATCATCAGCATGTGCGAGTTGCCCTTGATGCCCTTGTCCGGCAGGTCGATCCAGGTGAAGGAGCCGCCGGCGGCCTCCAGGGCTTTTTTGAACTTGGGGTACAGGGTGTTGACCGCGTTCTTGTTCCAGCCCGCGATATTGTCGTTGCCCTTGATGTAGTCGCCCCAGATCATCAGGAAGGGGATGTTTTTCAGCGGGGTAAGGTCGGTTTTGTCCGGGTCCGGCGCGCCGCTGGGTTCGATCAGGATGACCGCGCGGACTTTGTCGGGGTTGTGGAGCGCCGCGTTGATGGCGAACGCCCCGCCCTGGCTGTGGGCCAGGACCACGCAGCCGGAGGGGAATTTTTCGCTGATCAGGCTGTCGTAAGCGGCCTGGATGCGCGGGTCGGAATCCGTCCAGCGCGGCACGAACTGCTTGGCGAACTGGTTCAGGTTTTCCACCGGGAACTGCTGGCCGGGGTAAGCCACGCGGCCGGCGGGGTTTTCATCGTATTTGGGGCCGAAGCGGAAATTGACCCATACTTCGGACAGGGGACGGAAGACCGGCGGGGTGGGCCAAATTTCGGGGTACTTGGCCCAGGAGGCGCGCCCGCGTTCCACGGCGTCGCTGGTGTACACATCGTGCCCGGCCTTGAGGAAAAAGCTCTGCCAGCCGGGACGGCCGTCAGGCGTGTCCTCGTACGTGACGCCGGTCAGGCCGCCGCCGTGCCACAGCAGCAGGGGGTATTTGGCCTTGGGGTTTTCCAGGGTCACATACTGCACGTACATCTGGCCCGCTTCAAACTGCCCGTTGGGGTCCATTTTCATCGGCGGCGCGCCTTTGCTGAAAACGCGTTCCTCAACCGGCAGACCTTTGAGCACCACTTCCTTGCCGCCGACATGGAACCCGCCCACGGACTTGACGGACATGGCGGCATGCGCCGCGCCGGCCGAGATCAACAGACCGGATGCCAATACAAGGGAGAAGAACAGTTGCGAGAATAAACGCATAGGCACATCCTTGGTAAAAGTGACGAGGCGGGCTTGAACAAGGCCCAGGTGCTCTGAAGCAAAAAATGTTCCCGTGGGTATACTCATTTATCTATATGATGTTACAGATGATTTTTTTTACGGTGTTTCACCGTGCTGTATCAAAAAAGATATCTTCTGTATCACATCGCCGCCGGACGGTGAAATCCCCTCCCCGGAACGCGGGCGCTCCGGGGGGGGCGGCGCGGAGCCGCGATATGCGCGTTACTTCGGCAGCATGCTGCCGGTTGCCTCAAACCGCTCGTGCAGGGAGAAGGCTTTGGAAAGGATGTGCGGGGTATGCCCGCCCTTGGCCGCGGCTTCCTTGGCGTAATCGGAGAGGATTTCCTTGAAGTTGGGGTGGACGGTGTTTTCAATGATGACTTTGGCCCGTTCGCGCGGGGCAAGGCCGCGCAGGTCGGCAAGGCCGAGCTCGGTAATCAGGATGTCCACGTCGTGTTCGGTGTGGTCGTGGTGGGTGACCATGGGCACCACGGAGGAAAGCGCCCCGCCCTTGGCGTAGGACTTGGTCACGAACACGGTGTACGCGGCGTTGCGGGCGAAGTCGCCGGAACCGCCGATGCCGTTCATCATTTTGGTGCCCAGCACATGGGTGGAGTTGACGTTGCCGTAGATGTCGAACTCAAGGGCCGTGTTGGTGGCGATGACGCCGAGCCGCCGGATGCATTCCGGATGGTTGGATATTTCCTGCGGCCGCAGCACGAGTTTGCCTTGCAGTTTGTTCACTTCCCTGTGCACACGGTCCAGGTAGGGCTGGCTTAACGACAGGGCGGAGGTGGAAACCACGTCCATCTTGCCCGCGTCGAGCATGAGGTCGATAACCGTGTCCTGGGCCACTTCCGTGAACATGGAGAGCCCGCTGAACGGGCTGGATTCAAACCCTTTCAATACCGCGTTGGCAACGGCCCCAACGCCCGACTGGAGCGGCAGAAGACTGTTGGTCATGCGGCCCTTTTTGACCTCATGCTTGAAAAATTCGATCAAATGCCCGGCAATGGCGTTGGTTTCGTCGTCCGCGTCCGTCAGTTTCACGGGGGTGTCGCCCATCTGGTGCACGACGATGGCCGCGATTTTGGAGGGGTCCACCTGAATGGCCGGGGTGCCTATCTTGTCGCCGGGCTTCACCAGGGGGATGGGCTTTCTGCCGGGGCGGGCTTCGGGCACGTAGATATCGTGCAGGCCGTACATTTCCACCGGGTGGGTTTCGTTGATTTCCACGATGATCTTGTCCGCGGAAAGCGCGAAGGCCGAGTTGTTGCCGACCGAGGTGGTGCACACGATGCCGCCTTTTTCATCGATGTACGTGGCGTCGATGATGGCGATGTCCGGCCTGTGGATATGGCCGCAGCGGATATATTCCCCGGTATGGGACAGGTGCTGGTCCGTATACATGACGTCGCCGCAGTTGATGTGCTTGCGCAGCTGCGGGGAGCCCTGGTAGGGCAGGCGGCGCACGGTGATGCCGAGATCGCCGAGGTCCTCGTCGATATCCGAGCCGAGGGAGGCGCCGGTCATCAGCGTGATACAGAATTTGTCGCCGTTTTTCGCGCGGCGCGCGAGCGCCTTGGGCACGGCGCGGGCATCGCCGAACTTGGTGAAGCCGGAAATGCCGATGTACATGCCGTCCTTTATCAGCATGGCCGCTTCGTCCGCGGAGCAGACTTTGCTTTGCAGGGATTGCATACGGATTCTGTCGTTACTCATGAGAATTCTCCTGCGCGATGAGATGGTAGTTTTTTTCTATAGTGGCTTTAAGGGGATCGGGCAAGATCCGGCTGATCGTGAAAAATTTCTCGAAGTCCGGGCCAATCTACCAGAACCCAAAAGGAAGACAACCATTTTTTGGGTGGCGCGGGAGTAGCAAAAAAGCGCCGGCCTTCGGGCCGGCGCTTTCGTCTGCTTCAGACACATCCCTACAAAATTCTGCGGCCTTCTTCCGTCACAAGCACCATGTATTCCCAGCGCACGCCGCCCCACTCGGGGTAATACAACCCCGGCTCCACGGTCACGACCATGCCGGGCTGCAAAATCGTCTCATTGCGCGGGTTCAGCGAAGGCCCTTCATGGGTCTGCAAGCCCACGCCGTGGCCCAGGCCGTGGGTGAAATTCCGGGCAACCCCGGCGGCTTCCAGGAACTCCCTGGCAACGGCATACACCGCCGAGGCCGCGACGCCGGGCCGGATGGCCTCGATGGCCCTCTCCTGGGCGGTGCGCACCAGGGTGATGGTTTCCATGAAAACGCCGGTAGGCTTGTCCCCCACCCAGAAGGTGCGGGTCTGGTCCGAGCAGTAGTCGTCCAGGCGGCAGCCCACGTCCACGAGGACGCAGCTGTTTTCCGTGACGGCCGTTTTGCCCGGTACGGCATGGGGGAGCGCCGCATTGGCCCCCACGGCGGTGATGCAGGGAAACGCCAGGGATTCGGCGCCGTTCTGCCGGAAATACTGCTCCACGGACCAGGCTATCTCTTCCTCGGTCTTGCCGACGCACAGGGTGCCGGGCAGCCATTCCATCAACTTGTGGTTCAGCGCGGCGGAAGCCTGCATGCGGGCGATTTCTTCCGGCTCCTTAATCATGCGCAGTTGTTCCACAAGGCCGTCGGCGGGCTGGAGCGTCAGCCCTTCGGAAAAGCTTTTGTAAAACTGCACGGTCATGGCGCTTTCTTCAAAACCCACGACGCCGGAAACCTTGTCCCGGACAAGGGCGTTGACGCTTTTGGCCGCGTCGCCGCCGTATATGAAAATGTGCGAGGGGTCCCACAACCGTTTGGCCGCGTCGTCGTAGCGCGGGTCGGTGCACAGCCAGTCGGTGCCGTTCGCCGTGACCAGGACGCAGCCGGAGCTTTCGTTCACCTGGTGGTCTTGCAGCTCGAACCCGCTGACGTAAAACCTGTTGGCGTCCAGCGTGAGGAGCAGGGCGTCAAGCCCTTTGGCGCGCATGAGAACACGCAGCTTTTCCCGGCGTTTGGCGTAACGGGCCTTGTCCATCGGAACTCCCTTTTCGGGTTGGGCGGATTACGGTTGCAACAATGCGGGGGTTTACCCGCAAATCCTTGCCGCGAAACGCTCTATTCAGCGCAGTCGACGCAAAGGGTCGATTCCGGCATGGCGAGCAGGCGCTGGAAGGGGATGGCTTCGCCGCATTCGGCACAGTAGCCGAACTCCGGGTCATCCAGGCGTTTTCCCGCGTATTCGAGTTTTGCCAGACGCGACTTGGCCGCGGCAAGGGCCGCGTCGTTCACGCTTTTGTTGACGATGGCGTCCATGCGGGTGATGTCGTCCATGTCTTCGGGGGCAACGGGTTTCGTGACTTCTTTCAGCCCTTCGACATCCTGGCGCAGCCGGGCCGTTTCCGCGATAATGATTGCCTGGAGGCGTTTTTTATCTTCGTCTGTCATTCCTGTTTCCTGCTTTGCATAAATATGCCTCCAGAAAGTCCCGGCGGAACTTCTGGAGGTCAATTTTCTTCATATACACAATGACAAGCCCTTTCGGCAAGCAAAGGTCACGATAATCCGATTTCCACGGCTATGAGGCGGTGTTTTTCCCTGTCCCGGCCACTTCTTCGAGGTAGGCGTTAAGCCTTGTCAAATCGCTTCCCCAGGGCCAGGGGCCGTCTTTGAAGTAGTCCCCGCGCCCGTAAAAAAGCGTTCCCGCGATAACGGCGGCGTCCACGTCGGTTTTGCTGTCGCCGATCATGACGGTTTCCCCGGGCGCGGCCCCGCAGTCGCGGATGGCGTTCAGCAACAGCGCGGCCTTGGCGGGCGGTGTGCCGTAAATGCCGGTAAAATAGGGGGCCAGGCCCCGTTCGCGCAGCACCTCGTCCAGTTCGTACTGCGGCGTGCCGGAGGCGACATACAGGGGAACGCGGCCGCGCCAGCGCGCGATAACGTCCTCAAAACCCGGAACCAGGGGGGAGGCGAGCACCGCTTCAAGGCTGTAACGGGTGAATCTTTCCCCGAGTTCTTTGGATTCGGCGGGCAGGATGTCGCGGTCAAACGCCTGGCGGAACAGCCAGGCGAATTTTTCATACCGGCTGACGCCCCCGTGCAGCACGGTGTAGGTGACGAAATCCTGGGTGAGGCCGGGGGCTATTTCGTTGCAGATCCTGGCGAACGCGCTGGTCTTGGCGTCCACGCTTTCAAGGATGATGCCGTCGCAGTCGAACACAATACACGATAAGGCCATGCTATGCTTCCTGATCCGGTTGGGAGTGGGTGAGCTTGTGCAACCGCCGCACGGCGTCATCGGGATCAAGGCCGAGACGCCGGGCGATGTGGGGCAGATTCGTCTCCGCGTCGGAAACGCGGACGTACAGGGGCTCGATATCCGCGTCCCCATAGTCGGCGCCGAGGGCGGCGGCAAGAAGGGTGTCCGGCCAGGGGGCCGTGACGTCGAGAAAGGTCAGGCGCGGCGACTCGGCCCCGGAAAGCCCGGGGATGAGCAGGTCCCTGTTCTCTTTGGCCCCGCTTCCGGCGAGCAGCACACGCGAGGCCTTGTGCATGGTGGCGGTTTCCGCGATATGCGCGGCGGCCTCCCCGGAGGATACGGGCAGGACGGCCAGATCCGTCAGGGCATGGAAGGGAACCTCGTCCCATTTTTCCTGGACAAAGGCCTGGGCGTAAACAAGGTCCCGCCGCGCGCGCACCAGCACCCAGAGTTGCGCGTCCGGGGTGGTGGCGCCGAGGAACGGCATGCATTGCCTCGCGATGCAGTGCATGTAGTCAAGCCCGGCCTGCCGGGCGGAAACGGCCCTGGCGAGCCCGGCGGCGGTCGCGGCCGTCAGCCGGAGGCCGGTGAAGCTCCCGGGGCCGCGCACGACGGCGATGCGCGCGATATCCGCGATATCCCTGTCAAGCAGGGTAAATACCGATTCAAGCGTGTGGGTGAGGATTTCCACCCCGCGCGAGGGCGCGTCCACAACGGAACCGAAGAGGAACCGGCCGTCCGCCCCGGCCAGGCCGACCTGCAACCGGCCCTCGGCCGCGTCCATCACAAGGGTCAGGCTTTTGTCGGGGAGGGGCGCCGCGTTCATAACTCGCCCTGGATCCATTTGCTGATGTCGTTGTAAGTGACAAACACCATCAGGCCGAGCAGCAGGGCTACACCGATGCGGATGGTGAACTCCTGGAACCGTTCCGAGGCGGGCTTGCGGCGGATCATCTCAAAAAACAGAAACACGATATGCCCGCCGTCCAGAACCGGGATGGGCAGAAGGTTCAGGAGCCCCAGGTTCAGGCTGATGAAGGCCGCGAGCAGCAAGAGGCCCGTGATGCTGCCGGACTGGGCCTGCTGGTGGATTTCCTTGGCGATGCGGATGGGCCCGCCCATGGATTCCAGCGGCACCACGCGCTCGAACATCTTCACGATGCTCTCGCCGATAAGTTTCGTGACCATGACGGCGTGGTCCACGCCCCGGACCCCGGCCTCCAGGAAACCGAACCGCACGGTCCCCTTGGCGTAGGACGGGCCGAGGCCGATGGCCCAGGAGGTTTTGTTTTCCCCGAACAGGGTTTTGCGCTCAAAGGGCGAGGGGGTGGCCGTCACCACAAGCGTTTCGCCGCCCCGCCGCACGGTGAGCGCCATGGCCGCGCCCTTGCTTTCCATGACGGATTCGACCAGCTGGTCCCAGCGGTCGATGGCAAGGCCGTTGACAGCGAGAATCCGGTCTTTGGGCTGCAAACCCGCCTGCATGGCGGGCGAATTTTGGGAAATGGTCCCCACTTCCGGGATGAGAAATTCCTGGCCGTGCGCGTAAAAAATTCCCCAGTAGAGGAACCAGGCGAGCACCAGGTTGAACAGCGGCCCCGCGATAATGATGATGAGCCGCTGCCACGGCGAGCGCAGGGCAAAGGAATCTTTTTCGGTAAACGGCGCGGGGATGTCCGCCGGGTCAGCCTCCCCGACCATGGAGACGAAGCCCCCCAGGGGAAAGACCGCCACCTGGTAGTCCGTGGCGCCTTTTTTTATGCCGAAAAGGCGCGGGCCGAACCCCAGGGAAAAGGTTTTGACCCCCACCCGGAAGGCTTTGGCCGCCAAAAAATGGCCCAGTTCATGGAAAAAGATAAGCCCACCCAGAACAAGGATGATGGCCAGAAAACTGTACGCCGCGTCAAGGGAAACAAAGCCGATGGCGGCGGTAACGGGAGGTAGGTCCATAGTTTCAATCCCCAGCCGGGGTTTTTCAGGGTAGCGCTTCCTGCGCCAGTATACGCGCGTGGCCGTCGCAGGCCATGATTTCTTCCAGCGCGGTCAGGGCGGTATTGCCGTGGCCGGTCGCGGCGTGCCGGTTCATGACGGCCTCGACCAGCCTGGCGATGCCGCCGAATGATATGCGCCCCGAGAGAAAAGCGTCAACCGCTATTTCATTGGCCGCGTTCAGGACAACAGGCATGGCGCCCCCGGTTAGCAACGCCTCGCGCGCCAGCGCAAGGCATCTGAAAACAGATAGGTCCGGCTTTTCAAAGGTCAAGGCGGCGACGGCGGTGAGATCCAGCACCGGGACGCCGCTCGCGGTCCGCTCCGGCCAGCCGAGGCAGTAGCTTATGGCGATGCGCATGTCCGGCGGACCGGCCTGGGCCAGAAGGCTCGCGTCGGAAAATTCCACCAGGGAATGCACCACGGACTGCGGGTGCACCAGAACCTCGATGGCCTCCGGCGCGACGCCGTATAGATGGCAGGCCTCGATAACCTCCAGCCCCTTGTTCATCATGGTCGCGGAATCAATGGTGATTTTCGCGCCCATGGACCAGTTGGGGTGGGCGAGCGCCATGGCCGGGGTGGCGTTTTCCACCGCGGATGCGTCCCTGCCCCGGAAAGGGCCGCCGGATGCCGTGAGCAGGAGCCTGGAAACGCTTTTGCCGCGCCGTCCTGTTCCGTTGCGGGCGTCACCAAGGGTGAGATCGCGGGCAAGGCACTGGAAAATGGCGTTGTGCTCGGAATCCACGGGCAGGATGACGGCGCCCGTTTGGGCCGCTTTCGCGCGCAGGAGGTCCCCGGCCATGACCAGGGATTCCTTGTTGGCGAGCGCCACGGTTTTCCCGGCGCTGACCGCCGCGTACGTCGCGGCAAGGCCGGCGGCCCCCACCTGGGCGGAAACGACGATATCCGCCTCCGGGAGCGAGGCTATGGCGGCGTATCCTTCCGGCCCCACATGGATTGTCGGCGCATAGCCCTTGGCCCGCAACGGGGCCAGGCGTTCTTCCAGGATATCGCGGGCCGCGTCGTCCAGCACGGCCAGGTGGGCGGGGCGCCACGTAATTGCCTGTTCCGCGAGGAGCGCGGCGTTGCGCCCGGCCGCCAGGGCCTTGGCCGTAAATTTACCGGGATTTACCGCCATCACGGCAAGGGTGCTCACGCCGATGGACCCGGTGGACCCCATGACCGCGACGGCGCGGGGGAAGGGCAGGGCCGTTTCCGGCAGGGGCGAGATGTAGGCGATCATGCGGCGAAAAGGCCGCCCAGCCCGGATGCGTGGCGCAGGGCCAGCATAATGGCGCTGTATGCCGCGAGGCAGAACAGGATGGAGTCGATGCGGTCAAGGATGCCGCCGTGGCCAGGCAGGATCGTGCTGGAATCCTTGACGCCGTATGTCCGTTTCAGGGCGGACTCGAAAAAGTCGCCGAGTTGGCCCGCAACGTTGAGGATGGCGCCGATGACGAGCCAGCAGAGGATGTTGCCGCCGTGCAGCGGCCCGCCCCCAAAGGGGAGGCACGCGATGGCCGCCGTTATCGCGACGGTGGCGATAAACCCGGCGATGCTGCCTTCCCAGCTTTTCTTGGGGCTGACGCGCGGCCAGATCTTGTGGCGGCCGAAGGCGCAGCCGATATAGTAGGCGGCGGTGTCCGAGGCGACGGCGGCGGCCACCACGAGGAACTGCTCTTTGAGGGACAGGGAAAGGGCGAGATGCAGAAGGAGCGGGATATACACGATGCCCAGCGGCAGCGGCGCCTGGGCCGAGAGGCGCGCATTGTCGTTCCCCCGGCCGAAGTCCACGAGAAAGGCTATGGCCGCCCAGGCAAAGACCAGGACCAGCAGGACGGAGACGGCGCCGGGCTGCCCCACGGGGCAGAAAATGAGCATGCCCGCGAGCAGGCCGAAAATTTTGGACGGTACCTTCGTCTTTCCCGGCCAGAACATCTGGAAAAACTCAAACAGGGCCAGCGCGCCTGCAAGAGCCAGCGCCACCCTGAGATACGCGCCGCCGAGAACGAGACAGGCCACAAGGGCGGCCGCGAGCAGAACGCCCGTGATGAGCCGGGGGAGCTGCCGCATGAGGGTGGGGGATAACGCGGGTTTTTTCATAGGGCATCCTCTCCCGCCTTGCCGAAGCGGCGCTCGCGCGCGGAAAAATCGGCAATGGCCTTGCGCAGTTCGTCAGGGGTGAAGTCGGGCCAGAGGGTGGGGGTGAAATAATACTCGCTGTACGCCGTCTGAAAGGGCAGAAAGTTGCTGGTGCGCAATTCCCCGCTGGTGCGGATGACCAGATCCGGGTCCGGGTAGCCCGCGGTGTACAGGTGTTCCGCAATGCGCTCGGGCGTGACCTTTTCCGGGGCAATGCCGCTCTGCATCAGTTTGCGGCAGGCCATGGCGATTTCGTCCCGGCCCGAGTAGTTCAGGGCGAGCGTCAGGGTCATGGCGTCGCAGGAGGCCGTTTTATTGACGGCGTGCGAGAGGGCTTTGCGTGCGGCCAGGGGCAGCCGGTCCATCTCTCCGGCGATCCGCAGGCGGATGCGCTGCTCGAGCAGTTCCGGCAGTTCCTTGCGCAGAAAAAGCACGAGGAGGTCGAAAAGAAAATGAACCTCATCCGCCGGGCGGCCCCAGTTTTCCCGCGAAAAGGTATAGAGCGTGAGGTATTCCAGGCCCATGGACCGGCATTCGCGCACAATGGCGCGCACCGTTTCCGACCCGGCGTTGTGCCCGTCGCTGCGGGAAAGCCCCCGGTTTTTGGCCCAGCGGCCGTTGCCGTCCATGATGATGGCAATATGGCGTAAAGGAAGGGTTGCTGTCGTGTTCACTCGTTATCCCGTGTATTCGCCACTACCGAAGGCGTGGTGATATTGCAATTCGATGATCTATCCTGTAAGCAAAAGGCGGTCAAGCCGCCGGTCCGCCGCGCGGCTTTCAAGGGGGTTCGCATGGGCGACGGCTGGAAAGTGCTGCGCGGCGGCAAGGGCAAATTTCCCGAAGCCGGTTTGCCGGGTGCAGGCTCCACGGGCGACGGGGAAAGAAACCGGCGGAACGGCGATCCCGGCCCGGAACGCGGAATGGTTGACCGCTACGGGGAGAGCGTCCATGCGTCCGGACCGGAGCAGGCGCGGGAAGAGCCCGTGCCCGGAAAGCATTGGGTCATCGCGTTCTGCGTTCTCGGCCTCGTGTTCATCGGCTGGGTTTTCAAAGACGAGGTTCGCGGCGCCGCCGCCTGGGCCGTGGCGGCCATACAGGGCAAAGACGTGCCTCTTTCGGCCAAGGCGCCCGGTCTTGCAAGGGTCTTCCGCTTCAACAAACCCTACACCTGGGAAGAGTTTCTGGCCGTCTGCCGGGAGGGCAAGGCCGAATCCGTGGGGCGGATTCTGGACAAACAACCCGAGTTTTTGCGCGGTCCGGACGGCGCGCCGCTCTTGCGCGCGCTTATCCTGAACGGCGCGTCCCCGGATGCCCTGCTCGAGGCGGGCCGCCGCACGGATGACGCGGCCATGGCCGCCCGCGACCCGGAAGGCAGGACGCTCTTGCACATAATGGCTTCCGGCGGCGCTGACCCGGCTGTATTGCAAGCGTTGCGCGGCAAGGACGCGCGCCAATGGATCAACGCGCGCGACGCGTCGGGCAAAACGGCGCTGCATGTTGCCGCCGGGTCCGGGGCAAGCGCGGGCCTTGTGCTGGCGTTTCGCGGGATGGGCGCGGACCCTTGCCTCCGGGACAACGCGGGCCGTATCCCGCTCGACTATCTCCTGGAAACCTGGGGCGGCATGCCGCGCGCCGTGACGCCCGAGGAGCGGGAAAAATTTGCCAAATTCGGCTACACCGTGCGCATACCCTTCTCCCGCACGCAGGACGGGGGGGTGAGAACAAAATTCGTCAGCATTGCCGAGCAGGTTGGGGATATCGAGGGCAAGCGGTACTTTTCCCTGTTCGCCGAAGCCCACATCACGGCGCGTGAGAGCGGTTTTTCCCCTCCGGATGTAGCCGCCGGGGATCAGGTCGGCCCGCCCCCCAACGCGGAGGCGGAGCTTTTGCGTTCCATCGGGAAAGACCCCATGGAGCGCATGCGCGAGCAAAACCGGCCCAAGGGCGAGCCTTTGTGGAAATCCATCACGTTACAGCGCGGCACGGGCGCTGCCATGGCCAAGTGCAAGAGCCTTTTGCCCGAAGCGTATCCGTGGTCGGTCAACTATTTCTCCGGGCTTCTCGCCGGGTCCGCCGGGGAGCCTTCCTTTGACGCGGAATGGGACGCCTGGGACGTGCCCGGCCCCGTTCGTCTGGCCCTTATGATGCAGATGCTGCAGGACAGGCTGCAGAAAACCCGGCCCCGGACGAACGCGCCGGGCGGCTTCCCCCTCGGCGGCGGCAACAATCTGATGGCCGACGCGATGCAGGTCTACCGGGAGCGCGGCGATGTGCCCCAGGCCCGGCACCCCCTGTTGATGGTCTGGACGCTTTTGGAATACGACAAGCCGGAAAAAAAGGGCCTTGCCGCTCTGAACCTTTCGCCCGCGCCGCCGGGCAAAAAGGAAAAGGAAGAGGATAAGGACAAACAAAGCAAGGAACTGCCCAACCTGCGCGCCCTGCATGCGCAGTTGCCGCCGGAGGTCTGGCGGCAATTGGGGCGGCACCTTGTGGCGGCGGCCTACGTTTCCGAGAAGAACCAGTACGGGCAGTGGGGCGGCGGCATGATGCCGCCCGCGATCAAAAAAGCCGGGGGCATGCATGCTCTCCGGCTCTGGGGGAACGAGGACGGGCCAAACGAATCCGGGCCAAACGGATTAGGGCAAGACGAAGCCGAGCCTCTGCGCCAGGTTATCGCCCTTTCCGGCACCGTGCGGGAGGATCTCGCCGTGGCCATGACGGCCCTCATCCTGCGGTCCGGTCCGCGGAGCGCCGCGCGCGGCAAGGACGGCCTGACACCGCTGGAATATGCCGGGTCGCTGCCGGGAGGGGCTGTTCCCGAGCGGGTGAAGGCGATGCTGCGGGCCGCGCCGGTGTATACGCCGCCGGAGAAAATCGCGCCGGGGAATCCGGCGCCGCGTTCCGGCCGGAGCGCGGACGGCGTTCCGTCGACGATATAAGCGAAACGAAGGAAAAATTATGGGAACGGGACGGTGAAAGCCGTCCCGTTTTGCGTCTGCGGCGGTGGATTACCAGCTGGAAAACGGCCGGTTCACGAGGCTGGCGTTGTAGTATTTTTTGTCGCCGGTCACTTCCCGCCCGATCCAGGGCGGCAGCGGGAAGGATTGGTCCACGGCGGCCAGTTCGATTTCCGCCACGATAAGGCCCTGGTTTTCCCCGAGGAACTCGTCCACTTCCCAGATAAACCCGTCGCGCGGGATCAGGTGGCGCTTTTTCTCGATCAGCGGTTTTTGGGCCAGCAGATCAAGCATGGCCGAGGCGTCCTGCTCCGGGATGGGGTACTCGAATTCCGGGGCCGCGTTGGCGACCCTCTTCCCCTTGATGGTCAACCAGGCGGCGGCGCCGTGAACGCGCACACGCACGGTGCACTGCGGGTCCGTCGTGAGATAGCCCTGGCGCAGGGACAGCGTTTCCGTGACTTCGTTTCGCCAGGCGTCGCTGGAAAGAAGGAATTTTCGTTCTATTTCAGTGCTCATGCGGCGAGAATAGCGGGGTTCGCTGGAAAAAGAAAGCCAGGGAAAGGCGGAGTGGGGGAAGGGGCGGGAAAACGAAACGTGTGCCAGGGCGGGCGGGGAGAAGAGATTTTTGCAACGTGGGGATTATTCGAGTCCGACAAACCGGACGCCCTTTTCGAGCAGGGTGGGGAGGGCCGTGGCAAGGCCCTGGTAAGTCCCGCTCTCGGGGTGGTTCAGGTGCATCAGAACGATGGCCCTGTCCGGGGCGCGCAGGAGGTTGCGGGCGACTTCCCTGGCGGGCAGGGATGCGCCCTGGTCCGCGCTGAGTGCGTATCCGGCGACGGCGAGACCGAGGTCGAAGATGACCGCAACGGCCACGTCATCGTAATGGGCGGTGCCGGACCGGTACCAGCGGGGCCGTTTTCCGGTAACGGCGGCGATGGCCCGGGCGTTGTCCTCCACTTCCTCAACCAGGGCGGGAATGCTTTTTGTTCCGGCAATGCCGTACGCTGTTCTGCCGTTGACGGACGCGGGCTTGTGCCGTTTGCCGTGGCAGGCCAGGGTAAAAAGGGGGTCGGCGGCGAGGTCGTGGGCTACGGTCTGGTTCCGCCGGAGCCAGATGTTGGTCGCGAATATCGTGGCCGGGATTTTGTGCTCGCGCAGGAGGGCGATGATGCGGGTGTCCGTGCCGCCCTCGCAGGCGTCAAAGGTCAGGGCCAGGGTCCGGGAGGCCGGGTTTTGGGCATCCCCGGACGGGGGCAGGGAGTCGATGATGCCCGGAAAATGCTCACCCCACTGCACGGGCGCGCGGCCGCGATATTTCTCGGCCAGTTCCCTGCCGGTATCCGCGACGGAAAGTTCCTCCCCGGCAATGGCCGGTCCGGTAACAAACGGAAAGGCGGCCAAAACAAAGGCGGCGATGCCGGAAGCAAGAAGGCGGAAGAAACGGGTCATGCGGTTCCTCCTGAGAAACGGATACAGCCGAATGAATAAGGACGCTGCCGTTCAGATCAAAGAGAGTCGTTTTCGGAAGGGCGAACCCCGAGTACGCGAGCTTCGGAGAAGCGAGCAGAACGGCAGGCGTGCGCGCTTTCCCCATCCTCACAATCGGGGTCCAGGGGGTCACCCCCTGGCGGGGTCCGGGGCGTGGCCCCGGTATTTCCATGGCCCCTTCAACGTTTTACGCCGCGAGATAATTCGCCAGCAGCAGCCTGGCCTGGGGTTCGGGCATGCCCAGCCCGGTCCAGAGGCGGAACTGGGCGGCGGCCTGGGCGACGAACATGTCCAGACCGTCCCGTCGCCGCCACCCGGCGTTTTTTGCCAGGGTGAGGAAGGCTGTTTCCAGGGGGTTGTACACAAGATCGTAGGCCAGGCACCGTTCCGGCGGCAAGGCGGCGAACCAGGCTTCCGGCAGGGGGGATTCCCCTTCCGCCTTGCCGTGCATGCCGAGCGGCGTTGTGTTGACGACCCAGAAATCCCTGCCGTCTTCCGGGGTTGTTGTAAGGCGGTCTTCCCAGGAACAAACGGTAATGGCGGCAAAGGACGCGGCGAAATCGGCCGCAAGTTTTTCGGCCTTGGCTTGGCCGCGCGCGGCAATGGTAACGCGCGGCACGGTCAGGGAAGCAAAGGCCGCGAGCACGGCGCGGGCCGCGCCCCCGGCGCCGAGCACGAGGGCGGTTCCGGGCGCGGCAAGGCCGGACAGCGGGGAGAGAAACCCTTCCATGTCCGTGTTGTGGCCCATGAGCCTGTCTTTTTCCCAGAACAGGGTGTTCACCGCGCCGATGGTTTGTGCCGTGGCGGTAAGACCGTCAAGAAAGGGGATGACGGCCTCCTTGTGCGGTATGGTCACGCTGGCCCCGTCGTACGGCGTTTCCCGAAAGGCGCGCATGAACGCGGCCAGTTCTCCGGGCGGGGTATCCCAGGCGGTGTATAGGCCGCGGACGCCTTTCTGGGCGAACGCCCAGGTGTGGAGCATAGGGCTCATGCTCTGCGCGACGGGGTGGCCCAGAACGCCGTAGATCTGCTCCAGCGAGGCCGGACACGAATTGGGCATGTTATTGCCCGCAGCACTTCTTGTATTTTTTGCCGCTCCCGCAGGGGCAGGGATCGTTGCGCCCGACTTTGGGCGCTTCCCGGCGGTACGGGGTGTGGCCGTGCACGTCGCCGTCAAGGTAGTACCAGACGCCGTCCTCGCGGACAAAACTCGCGTCTTCGCGCAGTTCCTGTTCCACGCCGTTGACGCTGTATTTGGCGGAGAAGGAGACCGTGCCTTCATCGTCGCCGTCGCCGCCGCCCGTGATTTCGTGCACGTCCATGCCGTCCCATTTGACGGCCTCGGACCACTGGCGCATTTTTTCCCTGTCGACCTTTTCGCGGGTGGACGGGTGGACGCTCGTTTCCAGAAAATCGAACTCGCCGACGGCGTGGGCCGTGTACCGCGCGCGCATGAGCGCTTCGGGCGTGGCGGCGGGGGCGCCTTTGATGACCGGTTCGCAGCAGGCGGCAAGCTCTTTGCCGGAACCACAGGGACAAAGCGACATGGGAACCTCCGAAAATAGGGATACGCACCGGCATGGGCCGGAAAATCCCGGGTTGGTCGTGTATGGGCGCGGTTTTAAGCGCGCCGCGAGTCCTTGTGTGCCAGAAAGGGAGACGCAGCGCAAGGGGCGGCGCGGCGGCATTGTTTGGTGTAATCCGGGAAGCGCCCGTGTTTGCCCCTTTCGCATGTTGTATGGTACACAGGGACGTCTCTCAGGCTTTCTTCCGGGAAGGCCGTAATCAAGGAGGATGCATGTCGAACTCTGAGAAAAACCTTGCCGCTCCGGCCATGCCCACTGACGAGGATGCGGAAAAGCGCACGTTCCAGCGCCTGCCGAAAACCTATCCCGTTGAAGTGATAAAACTCGATTTCCCCATGCCCAAGGAAGGGGTGAAAACCCGCTGCTGCGACATAAGCACGGGCGGCGTCTGCGTGGAGGCCGGGAACGCGCCCTTTGAACTGGGCGAAACCTGCCAGTTGAAGATTCTCATCCCGCTGCTGAACAAGTTTTCCCCCGGTTTTTTCAAAGTGTACGAGAACGACGCCGAACAGTATTTCATCGCCCTGGCGCGGGTCGCCTGGATCAAGCCGCTGTCCGGGCAGTTTCTCATGGGTTTTCAGTTCGTCAACGTGCACAACGACCAGCTTACCGCCCTGGAAAAACTCATCGAGCGCGCGTTTGCCCAGGCATAGCGCCGCGCCCGTGCGGAGGAAGCGCGTATGATCGGGCAGTTTCCCGCGCCGGAACCCTATGTGACCAAGGACGGCAGCCGTATCCGCGAGCTGGTGCATCCGTTGCTCTCTCCGGGGCTCGGCATGAGCCTGGCGGAAGCCGTGGTGGAGGCCGGGGGCAGAACCGAGGCGCATTTTCACACCACGTTTGACGAGATTTACTACTGCCTTGAGGGCGCGGGCGTGCTGCACGTCAACGGCCAAACCCGCCCGTTCTCGCCGGGCGCGTATCACCTCATGCCCAAGGGCTCCACGCATTTTCTGACCGCGACGACAACGCTCCGGCTTTTGTGCGTCTGTTGCCCGGCGTACACCCACGAGGAAACGATCGTTTTATGACCGGCCCGGCAACGGTCCCGGCAATGGTTCCCGGAAGGGGCCTGACGCGTGAGAACAAAAATAACGGCGAGGTTTCCGGGAGTTTTTCCGGAAACCGCGCCGCCGTTCGGGAAGCCGCGCGGACGGCAGCCGCCGTCCGCGAACTCGCCTTTGACGAAAGGCGGCCGTGCGTGTAGGTTCCGCCAATAATCCTTGGAATACCCCCTTTACGGAGAGAAATATGGTTCGCCGCATCGCCGGAATGTGTTTTTTCATTTTTTGCCTGAGTTTTGCGTGTGTTTTTTCCGCGTCCGCCGCAACGCCGACGTCCACGGACTGGGTGACCAACCCGCAACTGCGGGTGCGCATCGCCGTTGCCCCGCCCATCGGCAGCGGCACGGCCCCGGCCCAGGTCGACCAGTTTTTGCAGGAAAACTTGAGTTTTCTGCCGTTCGCGACCCTGGTGGACCAGCGCGCGGTTCCCGGCGGGGCGGCCCAGAACGTGGCCTCCGGCCCCGAACTGGACCTTCGGCGCTTTCAACTCGCGGGCGCGCACATGCTCATCACCACGGCCTGGAAGGGAAACGTCGTTGAACTGCGGTCCTTTGACGTGACCACGGGCAAGTTCGTGTTCGGCAACAGCTACGCCAATGTGACCGCGAACACGGCCGGGGACGCGGCGGACGCCTTTTGCGCGGATTTCATGAAGGCGCTCACCGGCAGCGGTGAATTTTTCCGCTCCACGCTCGCCTTTGCCAAGACCGCGGGCAAGACCAAGAAGGATATCTGGAGCGTGCGCCCAACAGGCCGCAACCTGCGCCGCCTCACCAACATGCCCGGCGACGCGCTTTCCCCGTCCTGGTCGCGGGACGGCCGGTTCGTCATTTTCAGCCATGTGGACGTGCGCACCCACGGCCTGGGCGTGTGGGACAGCCAGACCGGCCAGGTGCAGCGCATCCGCTTCCCGGGGAACACGGTCATCGGCCCCTGCTTCATGCCGAACAACAAGGTCGCGGTGAGCCTGTCCACGGGCAAGAACCCCGGAATTTTTCTGCTGGACCACCAGTTCCGCCGCGAGAGCACCATCGAGAACAGCGCCAGCATCGACGTCTCCCCTTCCGTGGACGCCTCCGGCACCAAGATGGCGTTCGTGTCCAGCCGCATGGGCAACCCGCACATTTTTCTGAAAGACCTGCGCACAGGGGCTGTCAGGCGCATCACGTACGAAGGGAAATACAACACCGAGCCTTCCATCAGTCCGGACGGCACGCTGGTGGTGTTTTCCCGCATGGTTGACGGCAGGCACCGTATTTTTGTCCATGACCTTGTGAAACAGACGGAAAGCCAGATCTCCTTCGGGCCCGGCAGCGACGAGCAGCCCGCCTTTGCCCCGGACAACTACTTTATCGCGTTCGCCTCCACCCGGAGCGGCGTAAAACGGCTGTACCTGACCACCCGCAACGGCGGCGACGCCAGGCTTGTTCCCACGGGCGACGGCGACGCGGCCTTTCCGGCGTGGGGGCCTGTTCCCAAGTAGACGGCAAAAGAGCGGGGGACGTCCGGCGGAGAATCCGCGCCGAGTGAAGAAAAAAATCGTTTGGGCTCTAAAGTCGCTTGACAAAATAAACAGGCGGGTTCAATGATGCCCTGAGTTCGGACCCCATTACAAAATTGTGAAGCTGTTGAGGAGATACCTGTATGAAAAAGTTTACGCGCCTCGGGATGCTCGCGGCCATTGCCTGCATGCTTTTGCTTAGCGCCGGTTGCCCCGGCAAGCAAATCGGCCCGGTTGACGGCGGCGGCGAAGGCCTGACCGATTCCACCCTGCCCACCCTCACCGGCGAAGCTCTGCGCGCCGCCGATGAACTGACCAATGCCAAGATTTATTTCGAATACGACAAGTTCGAAATCAAGGCCGAATCCCGGCGCGTCCTCGCCCGCAAGGCCGAACTGCTCAAGCAGTTCCCCCAGATCAAGGTCAGCATCCAGGGTCACTGCGACGAACGCGGCACCGAGGAGTACAACCTCGCTCTCGGCGAACGCCGCGCCCGCGCCGCCCATGAATTCCTGGTGTACAGCGGCGTGAACCCGACCCAGATGGAAATGATCAGCTACGGCAAGCTCCGTCCGGCCGTGCAGGGCAACAGCGAATCCGCCTGGGCCCAGAACCGCCGCGACGAGTTCATCGTGCTCAACCCGCGCGGGAAGTGATACGGGTTACAGAGACACAGCAAAAAGGCCGTCCATGACGGCCTTTTTGCTGTGTCCCGTTCAACGCCCCTACGGCGGGGATACGCCTTATAAAAGGCCGTTATAGAAGGCCTTTTGTTTTTTTCCCGGTTTCCGGATAAGGAAATTTGCGGACCTGCCGATATGACCGGTAACGGGAGTTTTGTATGAACAGATACAGCACAGTGATCGTTACGGGCTGCCTTGCCCTTATGCTCGGCCTCGCGGGCTGCTCCGCCAAGCCGCGGACCGGGCCTTTCGACGTGCCCTCGGGCGGGTCCGGAGGTATCGGTTCCAACTCCGGGTATTCCGGGTCCTCCGTGCCGGCGCGGCAGGGCGCGTCCGGTTCCCCCGCGCCGACGTGGCAGCAAAATCAATCCGACGCCGTGAACCGCGCCGCCGCGGAAATTGCCGCCGCGAAGGTCTTTTTTGATTTCAACCGCGCCGAAATCAGGCCCGATGCGCGCGCGGCCCTTGACCATGTGGCGGGGCTGCTCAAGCAGAACCCTTCCATCCAGATCGGATTGCAGGGCCATTGCGACGAGCGCGGGAGCAACGAGTACAATTACGGCCTCGGAGAGCGCCGCGCCCGCGCCGCGTACGGGTATCTTCTCAGGGCGGGCGTTCCGGCCTACCAACTCAAGATGGTCAATTACGGCAAAAAGACCCCGGCCGTGGCGGGGCGGACGGAATCGGCCTACGCCCAGAACCGCCGCGTTGCGTTTTGCGTGCTGACGACCTGCTACTGACCGGGGAAATACGGCGGATCGGGAAAAGGCGGCGCAGAGATGCGCCGCCTTTTTGCAGATATGTATTGGAAGACAGCCGCTCACGGCGTATAGTCCTGCCCATGCCCGGCAACCGACACTACATAACCCCCTTTGTTCTGCCTGTGGCCGCGTTTATCGCGACCATCGCGCTCGGGTCCCTGCTGCTCAGCCTGGATATCTGCGCGGCGGGAGCCCCGGTGCCCTTCGTGGACGCCCTGTTCATCGCCACCTCGGCCGTATGCGTCACCGGCCTCGCCAGCGTGGACGTGTTCACGGTGTTCAACAGGACGGGCCAATCCGTTGTGCTGGCGTTGATCCAGCTCGGCGGGCTCGGCATCGTCACCTATACCACGCTGGTTTTTTACATGCTCGGCAAGCGCATCCAGCTCAGGGACAGGCTGGCCGTGGAACAGGGGCTGTTCTACGACCCCTCCTTTGATCTGGGCCGGTTCCTGCAGCGCATGGTGGTGATCGTGCTCCTGTTCGAAACGGCGGGCGCCGTTGTTCTGTATTTCTTTGAGCCGGAAAGGTTCGGTGTGTTCAACGCGGTATTCCTGTCCGTTTCGGCATTTTGCAATGCGGGGTTCGCTCCCTGGCAGGACAGTCTGGCCCAATGGCGCAACCATTGGGGCGTGGGGTTTGCCATCATGAGCCTGATCGTCGCGGGCGGGATCGGCTACTACGTCATAGAAGACATTTTCAGCGTCATCAGAGCCAAGGTTGCCCGCTTCAGACGGCGCCGGCGCTGCCCCCTCCCGCTGGAGGCGCCGGACAGGGCGTGCGCGGAGCGTATCCGGTTGCAGTATTTCAGCAGGATTGCGCTCTCGACCACGTTTTTTTTGATTGTTGCCGGAACGGGGGGCATTTTTTTGCTGGAACTTTGCAACGCGGCCTGGCAGGGGGTACCTCTTTCCGAGCGCGTTCTCATTGCCCTGTTCCAGTCCGTCACGAGCAGGACGGCGGGGTTCGCCACGGTGGACATGGCGCTTTTGACCGACGCGGCGCTGCTCGCCACCGTCATCCTGATGTTTATCGGCGGGTCCCCCGGTTCGGCGGCGGGCGGCATTAAAACGACCACTTTCCGGATTCTCTGGGGCTATCTCGTGGAACAGCTGCGCGGCCATACGCAAATCGTGGTTGCCGGGCGCGCCGTGCCGCCCCGGATAGGCAACAAGGCCATGATCCTGTTCGGCTGGGCCGTGCTGACGGTCATTGCCGCGACCTTCGCCCTGATGGTGACCGAGAACGGCGCCGCTCCCCACGGGACAGCCCCCTTCCGGTTTATGGACATTTTTTTCGAGGTCGTGTCCGCCTTTGCCACGGTGGGGCTTTCCGTCAATGTGACACCGCTTCTTTCCGCCGAGGGCAAGCTCATTCTGTGCGGCGTCATGCTGGTGGGCAAGCTGGGACCCGTCTGGCTGGTCACAACGATCCAGCAGTTCCAAATCGCGCCGGCGTACCGGTTTCCCGAGGAATCCATGCCCGTCGGGTAGGCGGGCGTGGAGCAATAAAGAGAGGTTTTCATGCGCGCAAAACTGGAAGTGGGCGTCGTCGGCCTGGGAAAATTCGGCCTGCAATTCGGCAGCACGCTGGCGGAACTGGGGCACAAAGTCATCGGCGTTGACCAGGACCCGGAACGGGTCCGGGCCGCGCGGGAAACGCTGTCGCAGGTTTACGAAGCCAATGCCGCGGACAAGACGGCCCTGACCCAGTTGCGGTTTCAGGACCTGGACGTGGTCGCGGTGGCGGTGGGCGATTCCATGGAAACGTCGATACTGGTCACCCTGAACGTGCAGGAACTCGGCATCAGGGACATCATCGTCAAGGCCGTGAGCCCGGCGCACGTGAAAGTGCTGCAACGGCTGGGGGTGAAAAAGGTGGTCCACCCGGAAGTCGATGTGGCTATTCTGACGGCTTACCGTCTCCACAGTCCCGGTATACTTGATTTTCTACCCATAGGAAGCGGCGTGCTGGTTCAGGAACTGGTGGTGGAAGCCTGGGAGGGCAAGACCCTTGTGGACCTGAACGTGCGCGATACCTACGGGGTTTTGATCGCGGCCGTCCAGGGCCGGGGCGAGACGGAGTACCGGTTCGTGCCGAACCCCAGGAAACAGTTTGCCAAGGGCGACAAACTCCTGGTTATCGGCAGACAGCAGGACGTGGCCGCGCTGAAACCGTAAACGGCGCGCGGTGAGACTGAAGGCGTGTTCTAGATCAGTTTTTCAAAGATGAATTCATACACGGAGCGGATGTGCAGGGACAGCTTGAGCTGTTGCCTGCGCTTGTCGCTTTCCAGGATGCCCAGGCTTGTGATGAGGGTGTCCGCGATGTTGGTGAAATCCGTATCCTTTTTTTCGGCGACAAGCGCATCGAATTGCGCCACGAGGTCGCGCAGTTTCTTGGCGGAGCGTTTATCCCCGGCAAGAGGCGGATAGGTCGCGACGAAATGCGCGAAAAAGGCTTCGGCGTCATGGGGGAAGGAGCGTTCAAGCGCGATGTGCCAGAGGGCGATATGGACGGCTGTCAGCAGTCTTTTGGCATGGGAGCGTTTGTGGAAGCTCCAGCGCCCGATACCGAGTTCATGCAATTCCGCGCTGTAATCAAAGGTAGCCAGAAGAGCCGCGAAGGTCCTGCCGACTTCTTCCGCCGTGTAGGGAATGGGAAGCGGGCCGGGGGACGTCAACGGTCCGGAAGAAGCCGGCAAAACGTCATGCATCGCCGCCCCCGCCGCCGCCCGGAGCATCGGATGCGCCGCCTTTCCGTCTGGGACGGCGGCGTTTGCGCCTGTTCCCGCTTTCGCCGCCATCGTCGCCATTGCCGCCTTTTTCGCCCTTTTCAGAGGACGCCTCCCTGGCCGGGGCGCGGCGCTCCGCCTGCCGTTTGGCGGCTTTGTCCAGAGGGGAGCCGGGCAGCACGGGATGGCGGTTGGCCTGGTAAATATCGTCCAGGAGCATGGCCAGAAGGGGCAGGGTTTCCGCATCCTCGGCCAGACTGCGGGCCAGGGGGAGGAAGCGCTCCACGCGTTCGCGCTCAAGGCTTGTGCCGGCGCGGAATTTCGCTTCCAGCAGGGCTGTCAGCCTGTCGCCGACGATCGCGGCAAGGTCCGCCTCGCTCGGCGTGGTCCGCTCCGTCAGCGTGATGGAATACTGCTTGGCGATGCGCGCGAGCTCCATTTTCTGCATGATGTCCACAAGGGAGATGACCGTGCCGTCCGCTCCGGCCCGGGCGGTTCTGCCCGCGCGGTGGATGTAGGATTCGTGGTCTTCCGGCGGCTCGTAGAGGATGACGTGGGAGAGATCCGGGATGTCGATGCCGCGCGCCGCCACGTCCGTTGCCACGAGAAAGCGCACTTCGCCTTTGCGCAGGCGTGTGAGCACGTCCTCGCGCTTGGTTTGGTTCAGGTCGGCGGAAAGCTCGTCCGCGTTGTAGCCGAAACCCTGGAGCAGGGCGGTCACGTAATGGACGTTGGCCTTGGTGTTGCAAAAAATGATGGCCGCCGCCGGGTTTTCCAACTCCAGCACGCGCACGAGCACGCGGTCTTTTTCCATGGGTTTGACGGCGTAAAAGGCGTGCTCGATGGACGCGATGTGCACTTCTTTGCGGCTGAGGCTTAAGAGTTCTTCGGTTTCCATGAACTCGCCCGCGACCCGCAGAACATGGGGCGGGTAGGTGGCGGAGAAGAAATGGGTGGGGATGCGCTTTTTGGGCAGGTAGCGCTGCACGGCCTTCATATCCGGATAGAACCCGATGGAGAGCATGCGGTCCGCTTCGTCAAAGACCAGCATGCGGAGCGCGTCGAGGTTCAGGGTGCGGCGCAGGAGGTGGTCCAGCACGCGGCCGGGAGTGCCCACCACAAGGTGCGCGCCTTTTTTGAGGCCTTCCATCTGGCGGCCGTAGCCGACCCCGCCGTAAACGGCAACGCTCCGCATGCCTGTTTCGCCGAACAGAACCTCGGCTTCGTGCGCCACCTGGAGCGCGAGCTCGCGGGTTGGCACCAGCACAAGGCACTGGCAGCTTGCCTGGGAACGGTCCAGCCGCTCAAGGGCCGGGAGCAGAAACGCGCCGGTTTTGCCGCTGCCCGTGCGGGACTGGACCATAATGTCCCGTCCGGCCAGGAGGTAGGGCAGGGCCTTGGCCTGCACTTCCATCAGGCCGTCCCAGCCCGCGCGGGTCACGGCGTCGCGAAGAGCAGGCGGCAGCGTTTCCATGGTCAGGGGAGCGGGGGGGGAGGGGTGGTTGGCCGCGGGGGCGGTTTCCGGCGTCAAGTCGTTGTCGTTCATGGATATAAAATAGGTGTCCTTTATGTTTCGCGGGCATGCCGTGAGCATACCCGCGCAGGCTAAATAGCAAAAAATCCCAGGAAGCCGCAAGAGAAATCGGAGGAATCGGCGCGCCTTCTCAATAACGGCTTCCGGCAGCACGGCAAAACGGCCTTGACGCGGATATCCGCCAAAATAGTCCGCTGCATTGCCACCGCGCCCGCCTTGCCGTATCGTTGCGCCATGCCAGCCGGGAGGAAGCATACTCCATGACAGACGCCGTTTACAGCGCCCGCGCGTATTTCCCGCGCGGCCTCGCGCAGCCGCCGGGTTCTTTCCGTTTTTCGGCGGACGCCCTGTTGCTGGCGTCGTTCGCCCTGCGGCACTGCCTGCCGGAAACAGGGGGGACCGTGCTGGATCTCGGCTGCGGCTGCGGGGTTGTCGCGCTGGCCTGCCTTTTGGGGGATTCCCGCCTGCAAGGCGCGGGCGTGGACGCGCAGCCGGATCTGGTCGCGGCCGCGCGGGAAAACGCCGTGAGGCTGGGATTGGAACGCGTCTTTACCGCGGCCGTGATGGACCTTGCCGCTACGGCGGATCGCGAACGGCTTGCGAAAGGCGGGTATTCGCCGGTGCTGGCGAACATGCCCTTTCGCGCGTCCGGGTCCGGCCGCCTCCCCCGTGACGCCTCCCGGAGAAAGGCGCTTTTCGCGGACGAGGCCACCATGCCCGCCTTTCTCGCCGCCGCCAAGCATGCCCTGGCGCCTGACGGAAGCTTCGCCCTGATCTACCCGTGGGACAACCGGGAGCGGCTCCTGCACGCACTGGAAGAGCACGGGTTCGCGCCCGTGGCGCTGCTCCCCGTGCGGACCGGCACGCCTGACGGCGCTCGCTGCTGTATCCGCGCCGTACACGCGCACCCGGGATCGGGCGGCGTTACGGTCCTGCCGCCCCTGGTTCTCCGGGCCGGGAAAGGCGGGCCGTATACCGGGGAGGCGATCGCCTTTTGCCCCTGGCTCGCGGAGGGGGCCGGGGCGGTGTGACGCGGTCCGTTCCGGTTGCCGGCGGCAGGGGACATCCTTCCTATACAATCACAATAACGGGATGGCCGGAAGGCGGAAATTGCTGTATGATAAAGGCTCTGTCTGTCCGAGAGCAGCACAAGGAGCGACCATGGCAGCGACACCGGCACAACCGGCGGTGGACACGCCGCTGGACACCATGATGGAAAGCCTTGAGAACGTCGACGTTGTCGGCAAGCTTGAGAGCACGGCGCGGTTTATCGGCGACGAACTGGCCCGCAACACGTTCGCGCATTATCTCATTGCCTTTGCCATAGCAGCGGGCGGCATTGCTCTTATCTGGCTGGTCAAGGGGCTTATCGCGAAACTCGCCACCCGATGGCTGGCCTCCGTGGACAGGCACCGGGTGGACAATGAAATGGCCCAGCAGGTGGGCGGCACGCTCGTTCCGCTGCTCTACATTTTCCCGATCTATTTCGCCCTGGATACCCTGAATTTTTCGCCGTCGCTCTACAAGGTGCTGACCTTTCTGCTGTTCGTCCTGTTCATCACCCGGGCGGTGCGGTTTTTCTCCTCCCTGGCGAGTTTCGTCACGGACGCATACTTGCGGCGGCACGAGGAATCCATAGACACGGTGGTAGGGCGCACGCTTTCCCCCATCATCCGGGTGCTCTTCTGGACCATCGGCATTACCATCATCCTGGACAACATGGGCTTCCAGATATCCAGCCTGCTGGCGGGCCTCGGCATCGTGGGCGTTGCCGTCGGCCTCGCGGGGCAGACCATTCTGGCGGACTTCTTCGGCTATCTTGTGATTCTGCTGGACCGGCCCTTTTCCATCGGGGATTACGTGAGCGCGGGGCCCGTTTCCGGCACTGTGGAGAGCATCGGGCTGAAAACCACGCGCTTACGTACCCTTGGCGGCGAGGTGCTTGTCTGCCCCAACGGGGATATCACCAAGCAGAATATCGCCAATTACCGTCTCATGTACCGGCGCCAGCGCAATTTCACCTTCGGCATCGCTTACGAAACGCCCATCGAAAAGGTGCGGGCGGTTCCGGACATGGTGCGCGAGGCCGCATCCGCCATCAGCAAGGTGAACATCGACAGGGTGTTCTTTACCGCCTTCGGGGATTCAAGTCTTAATTTCGAGGTCTATTTCACGGTGCCGGGCAGGGATTTCGTCGAGGCCCAGGCACTCCAGCAGGAGCTCATGCTCGGGGTGATGGACCGGTTTGCGAAGGAGAACATCACCTTCGCCTACCCCACCACCACCATGTACCTCGCAAACCCCGCATCGTTGCAACAGGAGTCAACCCATGCGTAAAATATTCTTTATTTTTTTGGCGGCTTTTCTGTGCGCCACGGCCCTTGGCGGCTGCATCCAGGCAAGCTACTCGCGGGAAGCCGAGAAGCTCAACGGTTATCTCGGCGGGCCGATCAGCGCCATGGTGCAGGATTTGGGCGCGCCGTCGGTCTCCCGCCAGAGGAGCGACGGCGGCTGGATTTACTCCTGGCGGGCCTGCCGTGTGGAATCGGGCTGGGGTGACCGGGATTGGAGCCGGTATTGCGAGACCACGGCCGTATCCGACGGCGAGGGCATTGTGCGGCACTGGAGCTGGTGGGGCAACGAATGCCCGCTGAACAGCGTTTCTTCCGGCTGCTTCGGCCTCCAGTGGTGGCAGCCGTAGGATAGCAGCCGGGCCTGACCGCCGCCGGACAGCCTTCTCCCGCACTCCCGGTAAAACCGCCGGAGCGTTTGCCTGCCTTTTGGCCGGGTAAACGCTCCGGCGGCTTTTTGCCGCGCACGGTATAAGATGCTTAATATTTATTATATAATTCAAATATTTACATAATGTTTGCAATATGCCACACTGCGCCAAAGCCTTGAGAGGGATCGATGCACAGATACCGGCTCCGCATTCTCGCTGTGTTCGCAATGGTGTTGCTGTCCTGCCTTCCCGGCTGCGCCCGCAAGCAGATTCTCCACGACGACAAGTACAGCGTGTACGGGCTTGACCCGGACCCCATGCGCGCGATGGACTATATTGGCGCGGTTTCGGACATCCCCTCGGCCAAAGGCGCGGAAATCACCGTGCGCACATTCCACAACACCGTTTACTGCAAGGGCACGCTGTCCCCGGCGGAACCCGGCAAAGACCCGTTGACCGGCACCGGGTCGCTGACCTGCGGCGACGGCAGGAAGGTGGACCTGCGCTGGATGGCCCTTTCCGCCGCGACCGGTGTGGCCAAAGGTGAATTTTCCGACGGGCGCGGCCTGGTGTTTTCCTACGGGTTTGACTCGGCGGCGCAGTCCACGGCGGCCCTCAAAAACCACTTCAAAGCGGATGATGCGGAAAAAGAACCGGAAAAGGCCGAACCCGACAAGGACGGCAAACCCGAAACGCCGCCGCCGGGAGACAAACCCAAGCCCGCGCCCGATAAAAAAGAGACGCCGCGCTGGAACGGCAACGGGACCGGGTTTTTCATATCTGACGACGGTCTGCTGGTGACAAATTACCACGTTGTCGAGGGAACTGTCCGCTTGGGGGTTGAGGATACCTTTGCCCGGAAGACATATGACGCTGAAGTTATTGTTGTGGATAAAGAAAATGACCTTGCCATTGTGAAGGTCAGTGCCCGGTCCAGGGCGCTGCCCATCGGTGACAGCAAGAGGGTCCGTAAGGGGCAAGATGTTCTCGCGCTCGGCTACCCTATGATGGGCGACCAGGGCAAAGAGCAGAAAGCCACGTTCGGTAAAATTAATTCTTTGTCGGGCTTCGAGGGAGACCCTCGGCTTTTCCAGATGGACGCGGCAATTTTTCCCGGCAATTCCGGCGGGCCGCTGTTAAATGCAGACGGAGAGGTGATCGGTATAAACACCTCATATCTTAACGGCATGCATACGGCGGCGACTAGAGGGATCGTCGTCACCAACGTTAACTATTCGGTTAAGGCGGATTATCTGAAACTGTTGCTCGCCAGTTTACCCAAACAATATGTGGCGGCAAACCGCAGCGGAAGCAGGGCGGGAAATATGGCCGAGCTTGTCAGCCGGTGCGAGCAGTCCGTGGTCATCGTGTGGGGTCAAACGAAACAGTCGGGCGGTAAGGCAATGGAGCGCTACCGGCGCGGCTGGCTTTGGTAGCGGTAAAGGAGAAGAACCATGCGGAAATGTGTCATTTTTTTTCTTTTTATTCTCTTGAGCGCTTCTCTGCTGGCGGTTTCCACCGGCTGCTCGCGGAAGCGGGATCCTTCCCAGGCCGCGCCCGCCTCCCGTTTCGCGGAAGAGATGAACGGCTATGTCGGGGGGCCGTCTTCCAAACTGTTCGCTCGGTTCGGCGTTTACGACGGCATGATAACCACGCCCGACGGGAAGACGATCTACGAATGGCACAAGTCCGAGAGGGGCATCAGCATCTGGACCGGAATCCGGTATTCCGAATGCGAGGTCCGCGCCGTTGTCGGCAGGGATGACATTGTCGAGGGCTGGAGTTCGAGCGGGCGCTGCAAATAACCGTCCTGTTTTACGGCAACGCGCAAGCCCGCCTTCCGGCGGGCTTGCGCGTTTGTGCGTCTTGTTATTCCGCGTTGACGACCACGGTCCCGGCGTCGGTTCTGCCGAAGACCTCCGGCGTATACATCTCTTCCACGCTCGAGGGCCGCTGGGCAAAGGTTCCGGCTGCCGCCGCCCGCAGGGAATACTTGTACTCGTACGTCCCCGGATGGATGACCGGGGCGTAGAGCAGCATGCCGTCGTCCATGGCGTCCTGCCATTGCCAGGGGCCGTACCGGAAACCTTCGTTGGTCCATCTTTCCCTGTCCGCCAGGTCCACCCGCGAGGTGTGGAGCGGCTCGAATCCCGCCGGGAAGGGATCAAAAAGCGCCACGTGCCGACGCGTTGCCGGAACGGTCACCGTGACGGTTACCTCGACGGTATCCCCCACCTTCCAGGGGCCTTTGGCGTTCACTTTCCGCCGGATGGTGAACCCGGCGTTTTCCACCTTCACGGGCAGGTCCGGGGAGGCGTAGGCAAGCCGCGCCGTCCAGTAGGGCCTGCCTTGAGCGCGGCGAGGTTCAGGTTTGACGCGGCCCCGCCGTTCAGCGCGGCGGCGGGCAGCGACCACGTGACCGGCGGTTGCATCAGTTTGGAGAAGGCGGTGGATGCCTCGTCCCTGCCGTTCCACAGGGCGCGGATGTGCGTTTCGCGGTTGCCGCCGAGGCTCCGGAGATACTCCGTAAGCCCCCACAGGCCGAAGGCGGCTTCCTGGGTGGAGAGCGTTTTCGCATCCCCGACCCGCTGGCCCACCCAGGCGGCCAGGGCTTCCAGGCGGGGGTAGTCCGGGTGTCCGGCGGGCATGGCCGCCAGGATCATGGCGTTATCCCGCAAGGTGGATCCGAGGGTACGCCAGTAGCCGTTGTCGTACGCCGAGCCGAAATGCATGTGCGTCGGCGTGACCGCAACGGTCTTTTCCAGGTTGCCGAGAATGCGTTTGGTCACATTGTCCCTGTCCGGCGTGTTTTTGTCCATGGCGAGGAGCAGCGCGCCCCAGCCGAGCGGGTTGGTTTCCTCCGCCTCGCAGAAGGCCAGCACCGGGCCGAAGAGCGAAGCGGCGGCTTCCGGTTTGTCAAAAGCCAGGACGCGCAGGGCAAGGGCGTAGGTTTCCGGCGCGGGCCGCCAGTCTCCGGCCTGTTTTCCGCTTGTTCTTTCAGCCGTTTTTTTCCGCGGCGCGGGAAGATCCCCGAGCGTTTTTTCAAGGTAGGCTAGGGCCTTGGCCGTGACGTCCTCGGGCAGGGTTATGCCCGTGCCCTTCCCTTCGTGGTTCACCAGCAGGGCGTAGGCGGTGATGAAGAGGTTGACGCCGCCCTCGTCCGGCCCGCTCCCGCCCGACCACAGGCCGAAGGAGCCGTCTTCCCGCTGGTAGCCGGGAACGGCCCCGAACTCCGCGCGGACGGCCTCACGGTCGGAAGCATCCGCCGCAAGGCCGATGAGGCTGCCGTGCTCGAGGCGGATCATCCTGGCCCAGGCGCGGCTGAGGCGCTGCTCCAGGCAGTTCCAGGGATATTCCACGAGCTGTCTGGCGGCGAGCGGTATGCCCGCCGCCGGGGACGGGGCGAACGTCACGTCCAGGCGGCTGCGCATATCAAGGTTGGCCGGAGCCTTGACGGGCAGGGTGTAGCGTTCCCCCTCGCCAAGAAGCCCGGCGGCGGCGACCGTGGTTACGGGCCGCAACGGCCTGACCGGCAGAACGTATTCGGCCCCGTCGGTTTCCTTGCCCATGCGCCCCGTTGCCCGCAGGCGGATTTCGCCCGTGGGAGCGGCAAGCATGGCCATGCGCAGGGGGAAGGTCACCAGACCGCTCCGCCCGGCCTCCAGGGTGATGCTCCGGGTCTGTTCCTCCGGGGTCATGCCCTGGGGCGTCGCGAACACGGCGCCGCTCGCCGTCAGCGTCACGGAGGCCGTGCCGCGTTTCGCGCCGGTGTTTTGCACCAGGAAGCCCGCGAGGAGCGTATCCCCCTCGGTCACGAACTTCGGCAGGGCGGGGAGCAACTGCAACGGCTTGGAGGCCCAGACGGAACGCGCCGCGTTCGCGAACCCGTCTTCCCGGTCGGAGGCGACAGCCACCACGCGGTAGCTGGTCAGGGTGTCCGGCAGGGTGAAGGTTGCGGAAAGAACCCCGTTGTTGTCGGTCTCTCCTTCTGCCAGCCAGAAGGCCAGGGGCGTGAAGTCGCGGCGGATGGCGACATCCGGGGTTTGGCCGTTTCCGGCATCCGCTCTCATCTCGGCCATGGCCTGGGCCGGAGACGGAGCCTCCGCTTTCATGGCCCGGAGCCTTTCGTCCGGCCCGGTCGCCAGTTGATGGTGTTTGAGGAGATAGCGCCAGAGGTCCGCGCCGTATACCGCGTTGGGGTAAAGGGGCTGGAATGACTGCACGGGGTCGTAGGTGGTGAATTCTCCGCCGGCCCGCAGCACGCGCTCGTCCACGGCCAGGAAGGTCACCTGGGCCTTTTGCGGTTTGCCGCGATCCTTTACTGTGGCCGTGGCGCTGACCGTGCCGCCGGGCCGGTATTCGGCCTCGTCCGTGGTGACGGAGACGGCAAGCCCCGGCCCCGCTCCGTTGACCCTGAGCAGGAGCGAGCCCTGGTGCAGGCTGGGCGCGCCTTCGTCAAAGACGGGCTCGCCCTGTTGCTTACCGTCAGGGGCGGCGGGCGGCGGGGCCGTGCGGCCCTTGACCAGGATGATGGATGCGAACACGTACGGCGCGTCCGCCTTTTCCAGCGGGATGTCGATGACCGGATTCTCGCCGGAAACGGCCTGGATCATGGTGCGCCGCACCCCGTCCCGCTCGATGGCGATGAGCGCGACGGACGCGTCAACGGGGTTTTTGCCGGGGGGATTCTTGATGACGAAGCTGGCCGTATCGCCCGGCTTGTACGCGGCTTCCTTGCCCAGGAAGTCGAGGTAGCCGCCGTCGTGCCGCCCGCCGTGGCGGGCGACGGCCCAGCCCATGTCCGGGCCGGGCACGTAGACGCGGGTGACGGCGACGTTCTCGCGGTTTTCCTCGTCCCTGATGGAGGCCGTGACCCGGTACTGGCCGCTCCGGCCAAAAACCGCGGTGACGCGGTCGCCGGTTTTGTCCGCGAGGGAGACGGTTTTTTCCCAGACGGTTTCGGCTTTTTCATCGCCGTTTACCCAGGTGACGCGCTCGGCCTTGAGGGAAACGCTTTTGCCGGTCACAGGGCGGTTGTCCCAGGTGGCGGCCTTGAGGAAGAAGGCGGCTTCCTTGTTCTTTGCCGCGATAAAGGGGGCGCGCAGGCCCACGTACACGGCGGCGGGGTGCAAGAGCGTGGCCCCGGTGCCCTGGCTGGTCAGTTTTGACGCGTCCGTAACCGTGGCGGTCATGAACAGGCTTTTGGGACGCAGGCTTTTGTCCATGGAGGGCAAGTCCAGGGTCACAAGGCCCTTGCCGTCAAGCTTGCCGGAGACGGTGGCCGTTTCCGGCCGCCAGGAGCGGGAGTACCGCCCGAACGGGTAGGCGTCCGGCCCGGTCGTATAGCCCGAGAGCAACGGCGGGGTGAAGTACGCGTCCGAGTATTCGACGGTCATGTCCACCGTGCCGCCCGGCAGCAGCGCGCCGGAAAAATACCCGGCGGCGACCGTCACGGGGAGGCGTTTGTTCCGCTCCGCCGGGATGGGCTGGGCCGGGGGCGGGGTCAGGTCCACCTTGAACTCCGGCGGCCTGAACGAGGCCACCCGGAAGGGCGTGACGCCCGTTTCGTAGTGGAACCGTTTGGTGGCGGCCCGCACGGTGTACCAGCCCTGCTCCGCCTGCGGGGACAGGGTGAAGGAAAAGGGGACGGAGCCGTATTCGCTGGTTTTGGCCTCAAAGGAATGCACGGCCTTGCCGTTCCGGTCCTGGACCGAGACGGAAAGCGTTTCACCCGCCACCGGGAGCCAGGAGGGGAAGTCCCGGTCCTTGCCGCCGAAAGCATCCGTGTATTGCCGCGCGTAGAGCGTCGCGTTGACCGTCTGGCCGGGCCGGTACAGCGAGAGCTGGCTCACGGCGTGGATCTGCCAGGGCATGGCCTGCTGCTTATGCTCTTCGTAAGCGCTTTTATCCTCGGGGATGCCGCTCATCCCCAAATCCAGGACGGCGGCGTCATTATTGGAACCGGGCCCGGATTCGGCCAGGCAGAACCGGGGCATGGCCGAAAGGCTCGCCAGGCCCGGCGTGACGGCCAGGCCGTTCTCGTCCGTTTTGCCGCTCCAGAGGGAGGCTCCGTCCTTGTCCAGCAAGCGGAGCGCGACGCCGGGCAGCGGTTTGCCCGAGCCGATGGCAGTCACCCAGACAAGCCCTTTCCTGTCGCCCAGCCGGGCGGCCATGCCGAGGTCGGTGACCTGTATTGCCGCCTCGAGGGGCCGGTTCGTATAGAGCCGCGCCAGGTCTTCGTCGAGGCCGTCCTGGCCCGGCCCCTGTTCCGGCGAAACAAGCCGCGCGAGTATAAGGCCGCGCGCTTTGTCCGGAAGCCCCAGGGCGGCGGGGATATCCAGAACCTTGCGCAGGGTTTTGTTGGGGGAATCCGTGGTTTCCAGGATCGCGGCGGTCTCCCTGGCGCCATTAAATCTGGTGAAAGCCCCATCATCCGCCAGCGGGCGGCCGCGCAGGAGGGCAAAGGCGTCCTTGCCCCAGGGCAGGTAGCGCAGAGAGGCTGTCACGGTCGCCGCGTTGCGCATGACCAGCGGGAAGATGCCGGCAAGCGAGGACTCCATGACCACCGGGCCGCGGGGCATTTCCAGGAAGGGGCGGTAATCGCCCGTGGTGAAGGTTATGGTTTCCGCCTTCGCCAGGGTGGTGCCGAAGCGGTCCTGCAAGCCCGGCTTGATGGTTACGGTATACGCGGTCCGGGGTTCCCACAGGAAGGGGAGCGAAAAGCTTGAGCCGGCGGCGGTTCTGTCCCATTCCCTCTCGCCCGGCACCGGGGCCTTGGGCGAGACCGTCACGTGACCAAGCAGGTCGTTGTACCGGACGGGGTTGTTGAAATAGAGGTACAGCCTGTTCTCGGGGCGGGGATTTTTCGCCGTTCCCCCCGTTGCTCCCCGTGACCCCTTGCCGTCAATGGCCCAGGACGTGAGGCGCAAGTCCCCGAAGCCGCGCAGGGTGAAGGAGCTCTTGCCCGCCGGGTCGCCCCCGCCCTTGGCCGTGACGCCCGCGCCGATATCCAGCGTGACGAGGCTGTTCCGGGGAAGGGGGGCCTTGACGGCAAATCCGTAGCGCCAAACGCTCGGCCTGCCGCCGTGATGGTCGTAGACCTCCGGGCTTTTCAGCGTGAATTCCAGCGGTTTGCCGCCGGCGGTCAGGCGGGATTTTTCCTTGAGCAGTTTGGCGTTCAGAGGGTAGTTCGCCAGAAGATACATGACCGCTTTGGTCCTGGGCAGGTCTTCGTCCGGCGAATTGCCGAGCCGGAGGACGAGCGGCGGGGTGCTGACGTCCCAGGCCGCGTCCTTGGCCAGGGTTTTTCCGGAAAGGGCCGTGGCGCCGCCCGGAACCACGGCCCGGATCGCGACCGGGCGGTCCACCGGGCCGTCGAATATATAGGCGAGGGTCGCGGGGTCCAGCCAGCGGAACGTGCCTTTGGGGACGTTCCCGGTCTTGGCGGTGAGCGCGAGGGGCGCCGTTTTAGCCGGCTCGTCCATGACGCCCAGCGGGCGCATGGCTTCGCTGAATCGCACGGTTATCTGGGTCAGGTCCCGGACCTCGCCCTTGGGCGCGGCGCTTATGACCGTCAGGGCCGGGGCCGCTTCCGCGCCGGGGCACGGGAGCGCGCAGATGCATGCGAGCAGACAGCTGCAAAAAATCCGCGTCATGCGGGTGAAGCAACGGCTCATATCGTCCTCGTGATGTGTTCTGTTTCGCCGGAACAACCGGGCGGCCCCGGACATGGGAGGCATAGTACACGCGCGCGGCGAGTCTGGCACTGAAAAAGTGATTATACCATCCGCGCATGTGAAAAAAGCATCCTCGGGGATTAGTTTGGCCGCAGATCCTCCGGAAAGAAGCGGGGTTCCTTTCGTTCCATGCAGGTCGCGCGCAGCCATTCGCGGGATTTTTCATAGGTCGCGTGCGTGGGTTTGCGCACCCCTTCCGGGCAGGCCTTGATACAGGCCATGCAGATGATGCAGGCGGAATCGTCCGCGCTTTCCGGCGCATCGGGGGCAATGGCCCCGGTGGGACAGACCTTCACGCAGGCCCCGCAGCGGATGCAGCCTTCCGCCGCTTTGGGGGCCGCCTTGGCCCGGATGATGTCCTTCCTGTACGGAAATTCCCCCGGCGCGGTGAAGGCCGCGGCAGCCGGGGAGGGGAGGGACGCGGCGTATGCGGCGATCTTCTCGCCGAACCGGGCCAGGACGGCGGCATCCCGCGCGTCCGGGCGGCCGGCGGCCACTTCCGTGGCAATGCAGTGTTCCGCCACGGGGGCAGCGGCCGCGATGGCGACAAACCCTCTTTCCGCCGCTTCGCGCTGCATTTCCAGCAGGGCGTCTTCAAAGTCGCGGTTGCCGTACACGGCAACGAGCAAGGCCGGGGTGCCTTCGCCTTGCAGCCCGGCGAAGACCTGCGCCGCGTTATGCGGCAATCGGCCCCCGTAAACGGGGAAGCCGATGCAGACAAGATCCTCCGGGCCGAATTGGCGAAGGCCCGCCCGCGCGCCGGGCAGGGTCAGGTCGTGCTCGGTGGCGGAACCGCCGAACCCGGCGGCGATGGCCCTGAGTGTGGCAAGGGTTGTCCGGCAGGGGCTGAAAGCGATGGTGTGTACCCGGCTGATGCGCATGGGGAGGCTCCTTGGTGTGCGTATTGATCCGGCAGTATAGAATTCCGGATAAGGGGCGTCAATAAAAGGAGCCGCCGCCCGCGGCGCGCGTATAACACCCGGCGCGGGATGGACTCCTTTTGGCATTTGCGGCATTGTCATGATGCCGCCCCGTTCGCGCTTTTATGGAGAATTGCCGTGTTCCGCTGGTTTGAAACGAAAATAGACCCTTTTCCCGAGCAGGAGCTTGCCGTTCCGCCCTGCTCGTTTTTTCCGTTCGTCTGGGGGCTGTCCAAAGGGGTGCGCGGGTACATTCTCGTCATAGGGCTGCTTTCCGCCCTGGTGGGCATGTTCGAGGCGCTTTTGTTCGTCGCGCTGGGCAAGGTCGTCGGTTGGATTGCCGCCGCCTCGCCGGAAAAACTCTGGCGCGAGGAGGGATGGACCCTGATTCTGCTGGCCGCCGTCATCATCGCGAGCCTGATTCCGGTGGCGCTCCAGACCATGATAAAGTTCCAGGCCTTCGCGGGCAATTTTCCCATGCGGCTGCGCTGGCAGTTCCACCGGCTCATGCTCGGGCAGAGCATCAGCTTCTTCCAGGACGAGTTCTCCGGCAGGATCGTCACCAAGGTCATGCAGACGGCTCAGGCCATGCGGGACGTGTACATGATCGTCGTGGACATCCTGGTCTTCGTCATCATCTATTTCGTGACCATGGCCTTTTCCGTCGGGTATTTCGACGGCTGGCTCCTCCTGCCCTTCGGGCTGTGGTTCGCCGCCTACCTCGCGGTGCTGCGCTGGATCGTGCCGCGGCTCGCCAGGAATTCGCAGACCATGGCGGACGCGCGCTCCACGATGGTCGGCCGCGTGACGGACGCGTACACGAATATCGCCACGGTCAAGCTTTTCTCCCACGCCGGGCGGGAGGCGGCCTACGCCAAAAGCGCCATGGGCGAGTTTCTGGCGGCCGTGCAGGGGCTGTTCCGCAAGATCAGCCAGTTTGAAATCATCAACCACCTGCTCAGCATGCTGCTCATCCTGGGCATGGGGGGCGTGGCCATCCGGCTCTGGATGCAGGGAGCAGCGGACGCGGGCGCGCTGGCGGCGGTCGGGGCCATGGCGCTCCGCCTCAACGGCATGTCCCACTGGATCATGTGGGAGAGCACCCAGCTTTTCGAGCACGTGGGCACCATCCACGACGGCATGAAAACCCTCGCCACGGCCAGGAAGGTCACGGACAAACCCGGCGCGGTGCCGCTCGCCGTCACCAGGGGGGAGGTCCGGTTCGCGAACATCTCTTTCAGCTACGAGGGCGCGGAACAGGCGGAGCCGGTCATCGAGGACTTCAACCTGACGATCCGGCCCGGGGAAAAGATAGGCCTTGTGGGCCGCTCCGGCGCGGGCAAGTCGACGCTCATCGGGCTTTTGCTGCGGTTTCACGATATCCAGGAAGGGCATATCCTGATCGACGGCCAGGATATTTCCGGCGTTACCCAGGACAGCCTGCGCGCCCAGATCGGCATGGTCATGCAGGATACCTCCCTGCTGCACCGGTCCGTGCGGGACAACATCACCTACGGCCGTCCCGGCGCTTCCGAGGAAGACGTGATCGCCGCCGCCAGGCGGGCGGAAGCCTACGGGTTCATCACGGGCCTCATGGATTCGCGCGGCCGCAAGGGCTTTGACGCCCACGTCGGGGAACGCGGGGTAAAGCTCTCCGGCGGGCAGCGCCAGCGCATCGCCATTGCGCGGGTCATGCTGAAGAACGCGCCCGTCCTTATTCTGGACGAGGCGACCAGCGCCCTGGATTCCGAAGTGGAAACCGCCATCCAGGAGAACCTCTACCGCCTCATGGAGGGCAAAACCGTCATCGCCATCGCGCATCGCCTGTCCACCATCGCGGCCATGGACAGGCTCATCGTCATGGAAAACGGGCGGATAGCGGAGCAGGGCGACCACGCGGGACTGCTGGCGGCGGACGGCATTTACGCGCGGCTCTGGACGCACCAGAGCGGCGGCTTTTTGGGCGGGCTGGAATGAAACCGCGCGGGGCAAAGCGCGGCCTGCCGACGGGCCTTGCCGAATCCCCCACGGTATTCTTTGCCACGCTCCTCGCGGGAATGCTCGTCGTGTTCGCCGTCGCGGTTTTTGCGATTCCTCCGGCACGGGCCGGGGAAATCCCACAAGACGCGGCGGAGGATCTTGCCGCCTCCCTGGATATCTCCCCCTGCGTTTTACGGGCCGTTCTGGAAGTGGAATCGGGCGGGCGGGGGTTTCTTCCGTCGGGGAAACCCGTAATCGTTTTCGAGGGCCAGCTTTTCTGGAAAGCGTTGCGGCAAAGGGGTATGGACCCCGTCCCGCTCGGCCGCAAACACCCCGGCATTGTCTACGAGAAATGGACAAACCGTCATTACGCGCGGGGGGAAAAGGAATACGCGCGGCTGGAAGAGGCCATGGCCATCCACAAGGAAGCCGCGCTCGGCGCGACGCTTTGGGGCGCGTTCCAGATACTCGGATCCAACTACAAACGGTGCGGGTATGGCGACATCGCGGCCTTTGTGGAGGCGCAGCGGACCGCGCAGGGGCAATTGCGGACGTTTGTGGCCTACCTCAAGGCGAACAATCTCGTTGAGCCCTTGCGGAAGAAAGACTGGCGCTCCTTCGCGCGAAAATACAACGGCCCGTCCTATGCCAAAAACGGCTACGACAAAAAACTCGAGGCCGCCTATAAACGGTGCGTTGCCCGGCAGGGCCGCCAACGCGCGCAATAGCGGCAAAAAAGCAGGGCGCCCGGCGCCCTCAGGCTGATGACAAACCCCGCAAAGCCGGGGTTTGTAAAGGCACGCTCGCTCCAGCGTTTAACGGCGGGAATGAATCCCGCCTACGCCTACGCGGCGGGCCGTTGCCAAAGAAGACTTTGTCAACGGCCTCAGGGCGCCCGGCGCCCTGCTTTTTTGCGGATACGGCAGGCCTCGGAAACTGTCCCTACAACGCGGCCATTACCTCCTTGGCCCAGGCCTCGATGTCGCTTTCGGCATCGGAAGGGTCGCCGTCTATTTTGAGGCCGTCGGCCACGATTTTCGCGCCGAGTTCCCCCAGTTTTTCGGTGATGGCGTCCACGGCGCCGCAGAAATACGTATAGCTGGTGTCCCCGCAGCCGAAGGCCGCCGCCTTCACGCCGGACGCGCCGATGGTGCCGAACGCGTCGAACAGGGGGACGAAATCGTCCTGGAGCTCAATGGAGTCGTCGCCCCAGGTGGAGCAGCCGAACAGCACGCAGTCGAAACCCGCGCACAGCCCTTCGGGTTTCGCCTTGCCCGCGTCGAGCACGGCCACCTCGTTGCCGCCGCCCTTGAGAATTCCGGCGATGTCGTTCGCCACGCTTTCAGTGTTGCCGGTGGTGGAGCCGTAGACGATAAGCACTCTGGCCATGGAACATTCCTCCTTGATGGATGCGAAAAAACGGCGCTTCATGCGTGAAATGCCGACATCGGCCTTGTGCGGGAACCATGCGTCTTTCCTCCGGCGGGTACGGTCCGTATTGTGGCTATAATAGATAATGAATTTCAATTTCAAAGTAAAGCCATAAAACGCCGCCGGTCCGGTTACACGGGGTGCGGCGGCGGCGGTTTTGCGGCGGAAAGGGAGGCGAAGCCGCCTCACCCGCCCAGAAACTGGGAATATTGGGCCGTGGCGGCAAACAGCAAGAGCAGGTACAGCGGGATCATGGCCAGCAGCGCCTTGTTCCAGGGCAGGCCGAAGGCATTGCGGCAGCCGATGAGGAGTAGCACGAAATACCAGACCGGCGCGATGAGGGAGCCGGCGATCGGGATGACGACCAGCGAGAAGCCGACCCCGGCATAGGCCACGACTTTGAACGCCAGGGCGAAGTCCGCGGCGCGCGGGCTGATGATCCGGATGAGCAGGTGCACCACCGCCGCCGTCAGGAACAGCTGGATGGCGAGCTGGAAGGGGACCGAGAGCACGGCGGGGGTGAGCAGGGAGTGCTCTATGACATTGCCCACGATCCGCTCAAAGGCTTCCTCGCCCATGTTCGCGACAAACCGGTCGCGCACGAGGTTCCCCAGCACGGAGGTCCAGATCACGTTGAGCACGTATTGGAAACAGCCGAAAATCAGATAAAAGGCAAGGGCCGGAAGAAGGGCCGGGCGCCGGTTCAAAGCTGCGAAAAAGCTGGAGGGCTGGAACAGGGCCCAGAGCGACGTGCGGGTGAAGCTCTGCCCGTAGCCGAGCTCGCGCGGATTTTCCCAGGGGATGGGAACATCGTCCCGGCGGGTGTGCCCGTACCGGGGCGCGTCGTCCTGTTCCCCTTCCGTCTCGCCGTCGTCATCGCGTTCGTCATCGTATCCGCGCTCGTCGTCGCCGGCATCCTTGCCGCTCCAGCGGTCATGGAGGGAATCCACGGCATCCCAGACGTCGGCGTGTTTGGGGTCCGGCTCCGGCCCGGACGCATGCTCGACGGCGTCAAGATCCACGGCCCGGAACCGGAACCGGTGCCGGCATTTCGGGCAAGTGGCAAATTCCGCCGTGGGCGGAACTTTCGCGAGGTTCACCTCGCGGCTATAATCGCAAACTGGGCAATGGATCTGCATACACACCTTCGACATGGGCCGGATACTTGGCGTAAACGCGAGTCTATAGTGGACGGGAAGGCAAATCAAGCCGTCAGGACATATTTTCTTTATCCTCCCGGCGGGGCGGGCTTTTGGGCAGCTTCCCGGATGCCGCGGCGCCTGCCGCCGGGCCGGAAGAGCGTTCCTCCCGTTCCAGAAGGCGGCCGCGCATGACCATGTTCGAGCCGAACTTGTCGCGAACCGCGTCGAGAGCCGCGTCCAGGGCGCTTTCCCGTTTGATGTCCACGGTCGGTTCGCGGCGGTTTTCTCCGGCGGGGTTCGGCCCGCCCGCGTCATCGAGAAGGGAGAGTTGCAGGGCCTTTGGTTTCGCGGCGGCTTCCTCTTCGTCGAAGTGGGAAACTCCCACCCCGATAAGGCGGAGCTTTTGCGCGGGGTTTAATTCTTCCAGCAGCGCGACCGCCGTGTCAAAGATGACCCGCGTCACGTTGGTGCGGTGGGGCAGGGTTTTGGCGCGGGTCAGGGTGGTGAAGTCCGCGTATTTGACTTTCAACGTCACGGTGCGCCCGGCAAGGCCCTGCTTGCGCAAGGACCGTCCCACCCGGTCGGCCTGGCGCAAAAGCCAGGTGACGAGGAATTCCCGGTCTTTGGTGTCTTCCTCAAAGGTATTTTCCGCGCTTTCGGATTTGGGCGGCTCAAAGGGGATGACCTCGCGCTCATCCTTGCCCCCGGCCCGGTCAAAGAGCACGCCGCCCATTTTGCCGAAGCGGCGGACCCAGAAATCGCGCGGGTAGCGGGCGACATCGGCCGCGAACCGCACCCCGAGCCGCTCCAGCGAGGGCATGGTCTTTTTGCCCACCCCCGGAATGTCCCCGACGGAAAGTTTCGCCAAAAGGCCGGGCACGTCCTCGGGGTACACGATGGTCAACCCGTCTGGTTTGTTCATGTCCGAAGCGATTTTCGCCAGAAACTTCACGGGCGCGAGCCCCACGGAACAGGTCAGGCCCGTGGCCTCGAAGACCGCCTTTTTCAACTCCCGGGCCATGTTTTCCACCGGCCCGAAAACGCGGTGCAGCCCGGTGGCGTCGAGGAAGGCCTCGTCCACCGAGGCTTTTTCCACCACCGGGGAGAAATTTTGCAACACGGCCATGATCGTGCGGGAGACTTCCGCATAGCGGGCCATGCGGCCGCGCAGGAACACGCCGTTCGGGCAGAGCGCGCGCGCCCGGAACATGGGCATGGCGCTGCGGACCCCGTATTTGCGCGCTTCGTAGGACGCCGCGCTCACAACGCCGCGCAGCCCGCCGCCGATGATGACGGGCAGCCCCTTTAAAGAGGGGTTGTCTCGTTGCTCCACGGAAGCGTAGAAGGCGTCCATGTCGATATGCATGATCCAGCGCTGCATGGTGCTATGATATGCCGCCGGGGGCGGGATTGCAACGCGGGGGAAACAGGCCGGATTCCCGGTATCTTGCTCCTCGCGGCAAAAAACGCTAGGTTCGCACATTCCCTGTTCTGTTTCGCAACCGTGCCGCCGTGAGGAGTCGCCATGCCTTCCCCATCCAGGTACCGGCAGATCGCCGGCAACCTTCTCGCCCCGCGCAACGCGCAGCCATTCACCTACTCCGACGGTCCGATAGAGGATTATCTCGCCGAGGTCGTCGCCAATACCCCGGATTGCGGCACCTTATCGCCCGCCCTGGCGGCCGCGATCAAGGATTGGCCCACCCATTACCATCTGGGGTACAACCGCAGCTTCCTCCTGCGCCCGTTCGGGAACCTGCTGCGGGGGAAAAGCGTGCTGGAGCTGGGCGCCGGATGCGGCGCGCTGACGCGTTACCTCGGCGAAACCGCCGCCAGGGTCACAGCCTTGGAAGGGAGCCCGAAACGCGCCGGCATCGCCGCCTCGCGCTGCCGCGACCTCGCCTCCGTGACCGTCATCAACGATACCATTCAGGATCTGGAACTCGACGAAACATTCGACGTGGTCACGCTCATCGGCGTTCTGGAATACGCCCGCGCCTTCGGGCCGGAAACGGAAAAACCGGAGGCGGCCCTGCTTGCCGTGGCGAAATCCTTTCTCAAGCCGGGCGGACATCTTCTGCTTGCCATAGAAAATCAGCTCGGGCTGAAATACTTCGCCGGTTCCGCCGAGGACCATATCGGCCTGCCCTTTTTCGGCGTGCACGATCTGTACACGGGCAAAAGCCCGGTCACCTTCGGCAGGAAGGAACTGCTCGGCCTGCTGAAGGACGCCGGGTTCGCCTTCATCGAGCAGTTCGTTCCCCTGCCGGATTATAAGCTCCCCATAACCGTTCTCTGTCCCGCCTGTTTTGATGGGGAAACGGCCGCGCCGGACATAACGCCCTTTATCCTGAACAGCTACCGGGCGGATTGCCAGCCGGCTTCGGAGCATTGTTTTTCTCTGGAAGCGGCGACGAGCGCCATCGTGCGCAACGGCCTGGCGCTGGACTTGTGTAACTCCCTGTTTTTCGCGGCCTCCCCGGAGCCCGGCGCGCGCGCCTGCGATCCGGCGCTGTGCGTCGCCCATTACGGAACGCAGCGCGCGCCGGAATACGTCAAGGAGACGCTGTTTATCCGGGAAAACGGCGCCGTGCGGGTGCGGCGGCAGTATCTGGAACCAGGCCTGCCCGGCAGGGAATACGGTCCGGTGGCCAACGTCCTTGAGGACGAGCCGTATCTGCCGTACCCGCTGTATCACGACAGCCTTGTGCCGCTTATCAACACGCCGGGCTGGAACGTGCAGGCGCTTGCTCTCTGGGCCAAGGGCTGGGTGGATTATTTGCGGGGTAAGGCCATGGGCGGCCAGCTGCCCGGCAAATACCTGGACGCGACGCCGCTCAACTGCGCGGTTGCGCCGCAAGGTGAATACATCTTTTTTGACCTGGAATGGGAAACACGGGACGGGCAGACCGTCCCCTTGCAGTACGTCGTCTTTCGCGGGCTGTTCCAGTCTCTCGCCTGGTTCGCGAATGTGGCCCCGCCCGCGGACCGCACGCCGACCCGCACGCTTGTCCTGGTGGCTTCCGTCATGGGGCGGTTGGGCATCCCCCTCGAGCCGGAGATGCTGGAGGAATGCATCCGCCGGGAACAGGAGTTCCAGGCTCAGGCAACCAGAGTCTTGCAGAGCGCGGACGCGTTCAATTCGCAGAGCCTCACGGTGCGTCTGCTGGCCTGAGTCTTTTTTCCATGTACACCGCGTCCGGTTCCGGGTTGTGGCAATACGGCCCTCTTTTCGTGAAGCCCATTTTCTCATAGAGCGTCAGGGCTTCCGGCATGCGGAGAAGGGTGTCGAGCAGCATGGAGCCGTACCCCATGGCAGCGGCCTCGTCTACGATCCTTTGCGCCAGAAGCCTCCCGATGCCGAGGCCCCGGAACGCGTCGCGGACGTAGAGCCGTTTCATTTCGCAGCGGTCGTCGTCAAACGGGCGCAAGGCCACGCATCCGGCGCTTTTTCCGTCAACCGTCGCGATGAACAGCCTGCCGCGCGGCGGCGCGTATTTGCCGGGGAGTTGCCGCAATTCGTCGTCAAAACGCTGGAACCCCAGGTCAATGGCGAGCGAGGCCGCGTATTCCGCGAACAGTTGCCGGATGTCTTCAAGGTTCCGGTAGGCCGGTTCTATGACGATGCGCGCCATGGCTTCCCTGCGTCTATTGCCCGTTGGAGTACCGGGAATACGGGATGCGGACGGCGATGCCGCTCTCGTCCCAGGGGTACGGGACGCCTTCCAGAAAATTTTTGCCGTTGACCGCGTTACGGATCATGGCGGCGACGGTTTTGCCCATGGCTGTACTGTCCTGCACCACGGTCGCGCTCATGACCCCCTTCTTGATGGCGGCGACGGCCTGCGGCACGGCATCCACCCCCACGACCGGGATGAACTGCGCCGGGCCGCCCCCTTCCCGGTTGTAGCCGTGCTCGTTCAGGGCCTTTACCGCGCCGAGGGCCATGGTGTCGTTGTTGGCAAGTATCAACTCCACGCGATTTTCGTACATGGGGAACACCAGGCGCATGGTTTCATAGGCCAGTTTTTCGTCCCAGTTGCAGAGGAGCGTTTCCCCGAGCTGCTGCATGGCGATGCCGTTTGCCCTGGCCTGTTTGACGCTGTATTCCGTGCGCGCCACGGCCTCGGGGTTGTCCAGGTTGGCCTGGATCATAATGTACTGGCATTTGCCGTCTCTGTTCTTGTCGTATTCGGGGTGCCTGTCCCACAGTTCCTTGACGATGTCCCCCTGCATGATGCCGGCGTCAAAGGTGTTCGTGCCCACGAAGCGGGCTTTGCCGTAGCTTTTGATGCTGGAGAGGTCGGGCTCGCGGTTGAAAAAGACGACCGGAACCCCGGCTTTCTTGATGGTGTCCACCGCCGTCGCGGCCGCCTGGGGGTCGGCGATGTTCAGGGCGAAGCCGCTGACGTTTTTCTTGATTAGGGCGACGATCTGCTCGTTCTGGACCAACTGGTCGTCCTCGGCGTACAGAATTTCCACCTCGGCATCGTTTGCCAGCGCCTCCCGGATGGCTTTGGTCACGAGGCCTATGTACGTATCGTCCTGCCTGTAGACCAGAATGCCGATGAGGGGTTTGGTTCTCGCGGATTTTTCCGGCTGCTGAGTTTCACACCCCCAGAGACATGAGGCGAAAAGCGCCATGGCGGCGAACACGGCAATGACCCTGGCGTGATTTTTCACGGTACGCATCGGTTTCTTCCTTTCCCGAATCCGTTCAGGATGCGGCGGTTTCCGCTTTGGCGACGGTTCCCCACAGAGCCAGCGCGCTGCGCAGCTCGCTTATGTCGAGAGGCTTGGTTATGTGGTCGTCCATACCGGCCTCGAGGCTTTTTTCGCGGTCCCCGCTCATGGCGTTGGCCGTCATGGCGATGATGGGCACTGTTTTCGAGCGGGGCGCGCCGCTCGACCGTATCCGGCTCGCGGCCGTCAGCCCGTCCATGACGGGCATCTGGATGTCCATGAGGATGAGGTCGTACGGCCCGGCCTCCCATTTTTCCACGGCATCGGCGCCGTTGACGGCCAGGGTGACGGCAACGCCCATGTCCCGCAATATTTCCAGGGCGATTTCCTGGTTGATTTCGTTGTCCTCCGCGAGGAGCACCGTGAGCTCCGGCAGCGGCGTCTGCTCGCGGAGCGCGGGGGCGTTCTCCTCATCCGCAAGGTCCGCTTCGGAGCCGACTTTCGCCCGGATGGTGAAAAAGAAGGTGCTGCCCTTCCCCGGTTCGCTTTCCACCCCGACGTCGCCGCCCATCATGCGCGCGAGGCTTTTGCTGATGGCGAGGCCGAGCCCGGTGCCGCCGTATTTGCGGGTTGTGGAGCCGTCCGCCTGGGAGAAGGAGTCGAATATCCGCTCTTGCTCTTTTGCCGGTATGCCGATGCCGGTATCCTTGACGGCGAACAGCAGCAAAAGGTCATCCCCCTCGCGGGATTTGAGTGAGACGCTTAAGGTGACGCCGCCGGACTCCGTGAACTTGACGGCGTTGGAGCAGAGATTGATGCATATCTGGGCCAGGCGCAGGGGGTCGCTTTCAATAATGTCCGGCACGTCGTCGGCCATGGCAAAATCGAGCGTGATGCCCTTTTCCTCGCATTTGAGCGCGAGCATGTCGTAGATGGACCAGAGAATTCTGGAAAGCCGGAAGCTGGAATTGTTGATTTCCATTTTCTCGGCTTCCATTTTCGAAAAATCGAGGATGTCGTTGATGACGCCGAGCAGGGTTTTGGCCGCGTTGTCGATGCGGCGCAGGTAGTCCATCTGCCGCGCGTCCGGGTTGGCGCGCATGGCGAGGTAGGTCATGCCGATAATGCCGTTCATGGGCGTGCGGATTTCATGGCTCATGCGGGCCAAAAATTCGCTCTTCGCCTTTGTGGCCGTTTCCGACCGCACGACCATCTCGGTAAGGGTGCCGACCATCTGGTCCAGGCTGTCGGAAAGGTTGCCGAGTTCGTCGTTGCGGGCGACGCCGGTTGCGATGCCCTGCCTGCCCTCTGTCACGCCCTTTGCGAAAAGGCTCAGCCGCAGGATATCCCTGGTGACCGGGAACACGAAGAAACAGACGCAGCCGACGGCCAGAAGGGCCGCCAAGATGTTGGCCGCGATCGTCGCGCCCCGGATATCCGCTTCATACGAGAGCATGTAGCTCTCGTCCGCGATGACGATGGCGTACAGATCCGTCTGGGGAATGTGGTAAAACCCCATGGTTTTCTTCTCCCCGTTCAGGGGAATGGTGATGCTGCCCGCGACGCGCGTCTGGATTTCCCGGAACCAGGGACCGGCGGTCAGGTGGAGTTCGTCTCTGGAACTGTTGCCGATGACGGTCAGGTTGTCGCCGTCCTGCGCGACGACAAGGGGCAGAATGCCGGGGCGGGTGGCCTCCCGGAGCGACTCGCGCGTCATTTTGGCGAGCTGGAGCGCCCCCACGAGCGCGCCGGATCTGCCGTTGTAAACAAGTTTCAACCCCGCCGGCAGGATCGTTTCCCCGGTAGTCTTACTGCGCACGGGCGGCGCGACCGCGAACGTGTTTTTGGTGAGAAAGGCTTGCAGCCGCTCGGCGCCCCTGCCGCTGGTCAGGTCGTGCGAGAGGTCGTAAACGCCGGCCAGGGGCTGGCCTTTATCGTTCACCAGGAAAAAGGTGTCGTAGTACCCGTAGGCGAGCTTCACCCTGCCGAGCAGGGCGGAAACGGCAATCCTGGCCGCGTCGTCCCCGGAGCCTTTCGGCGGGTTTGGCGGCAGCTCTATGGCTTCAAGAACGTTCGGGAGCGAAGCGGTCATGACCATGTCGCGCCCGGCCCGCTGGATTTGCAGGGATATGCCGTGCCCCACCGCATGGGCCGCGTCTTCGATCCGGCTGGATTTGACATAGGAAATGACGGACCGGGACGTGTGCAGCACAAAGGCCGTGGAAACCGAAAAGGTCACCAGAACGGCTGTCAGTATGAAAAGGGGCAGCTTGACCCTGAGGCTGAGCGGTTGTTTCACGGAAAATTCCCTCGTCCCATCCCGTCCGTTCCCGCCGCCGGAGAGCGGAGCGGTTTTTTCCGGCCGGTATGGGGTGTCCACCATCAAGAGAAGTACTATGTAAAACTGTTCCATTAGTAAACTTTTATTTACCGGATACGAGTTGCGAAAACACGGGTTGGAGAAAATCAGTCATAAAAAAATAGCGCCGCCCCTCTGGACGGTATCGAAAACCGCATTATCTTGTAGTCGATCAAAACAATATGTCACCGGCTCCGCTATTTTTGGTGACTCCAATTCGGTACAGCATCGGCTTGACGCGGGGAAGCCGGGCGATTTTTTATGAAGAGAGGGACACTCAATGGGCAAGATTATCGGCATAGACCTTGGGACAACAAACTCCTGCGTTTTCGTCATGGAAGGCAAAGAACCCAAGTGCGTCACCAACCCTGAAGGCGGACGGACCACCCCGTCCATCGTCGCGTTCACGGGCAAGGAACGCCTTGTTGGCGATATCGCCAAACGCCAGGCCGTGACCAATCCGGAGCGGACGATTTTCGCCATCAAGCGGTTGATGGGACGCCGCGCCGACGCGCCTGAAGTGAAACGCTGGATGGAACACAGCCCCTATAAGATAGTCGCGGGCAAAAACGGCGAGGCCGCCGTCTCCATCGAAGGCCAGACCTACACCGCGCCTGAAATTTCCGCCATGATTCTCGGCAAACTGAAGGCCGACGCGGAAGCCTACCTCGGCGAAACCGTCACCGAAGCGGTCATCACCGTTCCGGCCTACTTCAACGACTCGCAGCGCCAGGCCACCAAGGACGCGGGCCGCATCGCCGGTCTTGACGTCAAACGCATCATCAACGAACCCACGGCGGCATCCCTTGCCTACGGGTTTGACAGAAAAGCCAACGAGAAGATCGCGGTGTTCGACCTCGGCGGCGGCACCTTCGATATTTCCGTCCTCGAAGTGGGCGACAACGTGGTTGAAGTGCGCGCCACCAACGGCGATACCTTCCTCGGCGGCGAAGATTTCGACCAGCGCGTCATCAACTGGCTGGTGGACGAATTCCGCAAGGAAAACGGCATTGACCTGACGAAAGACAACATGGCCCTGCAGCGCCTGAAAGAAGCCGCGGAAAAGGCCAAGAAGGACCTGTCCACCTCCATGGAGGCGGACGTCAATTTGCCCTTTATCACGGCCGACCAGTCCGGGCCCAAGCACATGATGCTCAAACTCACCCGCGCCAAGCTGGAAAGCCTGGTCCAGGATCTGGTCGATCGCACCATCGATCCTTGCAAAAAGGCCCTGGCGGACGCGGGCATGAAAGCCTCCGAAATTGACGAGGTGGTGCTGGTCGGCGGCATGACCCGCATGCCCCTGGTCCTGAAAAAGGTGCAGGAATTCTTCGGCAAGGAACCGCACCGCGGCGTGAACCCGGACGAAGTGGTGGCCATGGGCGCGGCCATTCAGGGCGGCATCCTGGCCGGCGACGTGAAAGACGTGCTGCTCCTCGACGTGACCCCGCTGTCGCTGGGCATTGAAACCCTCGGCGGCGTGATGACCAAGCTCATCGACCGCAACACCACGATCCCGACCCGCAAGAGCCAGGTATTCTCCACCGCGGCGGACAACCAGCCCTCCGTCTCCATCCACGTGCTGCAGGGCGAACGCCCCATGGCCAACGACAACATGACGCTGGGCCGGTTCGAGCTCACGGGTATCCCGGCGGCGCCGCGCGGCGTGCCGCAGATCGAGGTGGCCTTCGATATCGACGCCAACGGCATTGTGAACGTGTCCGCCAAGGACCTGGGCACCGGCAAGGAACAGACCATCCGCATCACTGCGTCCTCGGGCCTCTCCGAAGACGAAATCCAGCGGCTGGTGAAAGACGCCGAAGCCCACGCCGAGGACGACAAGAAGAAACAGGAACTGATCGAAACGCGCAACCATGCCGACGCGCTGGTCTACTCCACGCAGAAGTCCCTGGCCGACCTCGGCGACAAGGTTGACCCGTCCCTCAGGTCCGACATCGAAGCCAAGAGCAACGCGCTGAAAACGGCCATGGAGTCGGATAACATCGACACCATCAAGAAGGCCATGGACGAGCTTTCCAAGGCGTCGCACGCGCTTGCGGAACAGCTCTACTCGCAGAAAGCGCAGCAGGGCGGCGGCGATGACGCTGCCGGGACCGGCGGCGCGTCTTCCGCCAAGTCGTCCGACGACGACGTGGTGGACGCGGATTACACCGAAGTGAAATAAGGGTTGTTTTTCCCTCTGTAATGAGCGCCCGTCGGGGAAACCCGGCGGGCGCTCGCTTTTTGGGGGCTTTCTTCCAAAATTATTTTTTGATGCCGACCAGCTCCAGTTCGAAGGTCAGCGCCTCCCCGGCCAGGGGGTGGTTGGCGTCGAGCGTTATCTCTTCCTCGCCGATCTCCGTGATGACGGCTTCAAACTCCTCGCCGTTGTCCATGGCGAGCTGAACCAGCATGCCCACCTCGGGCTTCATGTGGCCGGGCACCTCGGATGCGGGCAGGGAGAGGATAAGCTCTTCCGCGCGGTCGCCGTAAGCCTGGTCCGGCGGGATGGTCACGGTTTTCGTGTCGCCTTCCTTCATGCCGAGGATGGCGTTCTCAAACCCCGGAATGAGCATGTTCTGGCCGAGGACGGATTCCAGCGGATCGCCGTCACGGGAAGAGTCGAACATGGTGCCGTCTGAAAGGGTGCCGGTATAATGAACCAAAATCGTATCGCCGTTTTTTGCGGGCATGGGAACTCCCTTTGTTTATTGTGGCAAGGCCTTTCCGTTGCGGCTTCCTGGGGGTGAAGCGGTTTCCGGCACCGCGCCGTTATTGTTCCGTATCATGCAAGCATATGCGAGATACGGGCTGGTGTATAGTGGAACGTGTTTTGCGTATGGGCTCAGTTTGGGCGTGATACTGCGCCAGGCCCGCAAAATGAGCCGCCACACGGTTACGCCTGCCCCTGCAACGCGCGGTAATCCGTTTTTCCGCTGCCGAGCAGTGGAATCGCCTCGAGCCGCGTCACCGTGCGGACGGCATGCAGGGGCGACAGCCCGCCGTGGCGCAGAGCCTGGTTGATTTCCTGCACGCTCAGCGCAAGCGTGGTGAACGCAACGAGTTCCGCCTGATCGGTGTCTTTGCCGGTACGGCTGTCCGCCACCGCGATGAACGGCTTGCCTTCGTCGAGCCCCTGGGCCAGCGCGGCAAAGGCCTCTTGCAGGACCTCCTCCATCTGCGGGAGGGAAACCATCTCGCCGCCGAGTTTGACGAACCGCTTGCGCCGCCCCTTGAAGAACAGCCTGCCGGTTTCGTCCATCATGACCAGATCCCCGGTCCGGTACCAGTCTTTGTCGTCAAACCGGACAAAGGGACTGGGCACGGGAGCCCCGTTCTCCGGGCTGAGGTACCCGGAAAAGACGCTCGGGCCGCGCACCAGGAGCATGCCCGTTTCTCCCGGCGCGGCGCGGCCGGTAATGACGGGATGGCCGTCCGCGTCGTCGTCTTCCCGCACCAGGACCGCCTGAACCGAGGGCAGAACCGGCCCGATGCTGCCGGCGACCGGGTCCTCCGGCCTGTTCACGGCCACGACCGGCGAGCATTCCGTGATGCCGTACCCTTCGCATAACGCTCCGGCCGGGCACACGGCGGCGAAGCTTTTGTACACGTGGTCCGGGCATTTTTCCGCCCCGGCGAAGGCGTAGCGGAGGGAGGCGAGATCGTTTTTGCCTTTGGCTTTCGTCAGCATGCCGTCCAGGAAGGTCGGCGTCGCGCCGAACACGGTGGCCTTGAAATCCCTGACCATGGCGTTCAGGTGCGCGCTTTCCGTGGGGTTGGGGTGGTATGCGGCGGGAATGCCGGTGGCGGCGGGCAGGGCAAGCCCCACCAGCAGGCCGAAAGAATGGAACGGCGGCAGCATGGCCAGAAGTTTGTCGTCTTTGGTAAGGCGCAGAACGGCCAGCACGTCGGCGGCGTTGCACATGATGTTGGTGTGGGAAAGCGGCACGCCCTTGGGCCGGGTTTCCGAGCCGGAGGTGAACAGCACGGCCGCGATTTCAGGGACGCGCGTCCCGCGCACCGTAAAAGGCAGCGCGGAGCAGTGCAGGGCCGCGCCGAGCGCCGCGCGCAGTTTTTCAAGCACGGACAGGCTTGCCGCGATTTTTTCCGCCGCCAGCCAGGTCACGGGCAGCTCTTCCAGGGGCGTTCCCGTACGGCTGACCTGGTCCATGAGGGCCGAGGCGCTGACCACACAGCCGACCCCGGCAAGGGCGAGGCAATGCTCAAGGTTGCGGCGGCCCACGGTCCAGTTGATGAACACGGGTTCTTTGCCCGCGTGCATGGCCGCCAGCCAGATGGCCAGGGCCGCCGGCACGCTGGGCAGCATGATGCCCAGCCGCTTGCCCGGCAACGCGGCGAACCGCTTGGACAGGGCCAGCATGCCCGTGAGCAGGGCCTTGCGGGTGCGGATCCCGGACCGTTCGGCGGCCAGAGGCGCGTCCGGATTTTCGCGGGCGAGCGCGAGGAAGGTATCCACCATGTTCCGGGCGCCGGGCGCGACGCGGCGGGGGGCGGCCCCGTCCGCGAGCGGGGCGAGCCAGGCCGCCGGGACGTCGGCGGGCGGCACCTCGTCTTCCGCCTGGAGGAGCCCGGCGGCCAGCCGCAGGCAGTCTCCCACGGTTGTGATGTCTTCCGGGCTGGCCACGGGGTGGCCGAAGGCCGCTTCCAGCTCAAGGGCCGCTTCCATCAGGGAAAGGCTGTCAAAATGCAGGTCCTCGGTCAGGCTCTGATCGGGATCAAGAGGATGGTCTTCCGCCAGTCCCCCCTTGTCGCGCAGCACGGCGTATACCGCGTCGCGGATGTCTTCCGGAATGGTGGCCGGAACTGTTGCGAAAACTGTGGCGGAGTCCGTTGGCACCGCGCCGTGGCGCGTCGTTTCGGCCTTACGGGCATTTTGGCTGCCCCGTTCCGCTTGTTTGGCTGTGCCGCGCGGCTGCCAGAAAAAGCGCGGCACTAAGATCGGCTGCGTTTCCGCCTTGTTATAAAAATTCTCAAGGTACGCGTTGAGGCGGAGCTTGTCGCCGTCGCGCGGGAGGTCCGCCGGTTCCACGAATTCCACGCTCACGGCGCGGCGCGGCGCGAAAAAGAGCAGGTTGCCCAGCAGGGTCAGGGCGCCCTGGAAGAGCTGGCGCATGATCTGCGGCGTCTTGCCGGAAGCGTAGCTGAAACTGCTGCCCCAGAGGCCGGTGGTGCGGACCAGCAGGACGCGCGCGCCGGGCACCTCCGCCAGCAGGCGGGAAACCGCGCTCTTGTTGCCGAGGACTTCCCTCGCGGAACGGTACACGCGTCCGGAAGGGTAGAGCAGTACGTTGTCCCCCTGGCGCAGGGCCTGGCTGATATTGCCCAGGCTCTGCCGGGCGGAGGCCGCGTCGCCCCGGCCCCCGTTCTTTTCAAGATCCGGGATGGTGACCACATGGAGGATGCGGGCCACGATGCGCTGCACGAAACCCCGCATCTGCGCTTCGTCGGAGAGCGGCCGGGGCGCGAGGCCCGCCAGGCGGGAATACACGATGATCGGGTCAACCATGGCCGGGTGGTTGGGCAGGATCAGGATGCCCGGCGTCCTGGTGCCGTTGTTGACGGGAACGGGCGGAGCAATGCTTTCCAGCCCCGTGGCCGTGACGCGGTAGCGCAGGGAGAGAGCGAGGCGGAGGAGCAGGCCGAGCGGGTTCGTTGCCGCGTCCGCCATGCTCATTCCGGGAAGGTTGACGAGCCGCGTTTTGACCCCGAGCCAGAGAAAGAGGAAGGTGGCAATGCCGTACGCCGCGAAGGTCAGGGCCGGGGGCAGCAGGCTGATGGCCCTGAACGCGAGGCCGAAAATCGCCATGGCCACGAAGCTCATGAAGTTGGAAACGGCGATGACCTTGCCTTTTTCATGGGCCGCCGGGCGCACCTGGATGAAGCTTTCCAGCGGGATAATGTACATGCCGCCGAAAAATCCGCTCAGGAAGAGCGTTATGCCGAACCAGAGAAATTGCGGGTCCAGCGAGCCGTGCGGCATATCCAGAGAAGGGTATGCCGGTATGTGGGGCGTTACGGCGACCAGAAAAAGGGAGGCCGCCATGGCGCTGCCCACGGGCAGCACCAGCCGCCGCCAGCTTTCCACGCTGAAGCGCCCGCCCGCAACGGCCCCGGCCGCCACGCCGATCATGAGCAGGGCCATCATGACGCCCGACACGCTCTTGCTGTAGCCGAGCTCCGCCGCGAGATTGGCGATGCTGATGACCGCGATGGCCGCGATGCCGTAAAACCACGCGTCCGCGACCAGGGCGAGCACCAGGTCTTTGTCCTTGCGGCATTCCCGCGTATGCACAATGGACTGCACCGGCCCGGCCCAGGGGAACGGGACATTTTCCCCGCCCGCGGGGGGCCTGCGCCGTAAGGTGAGCGCCGTGACGAGCCCTAGCAGGGCCACAACGACGATAAAGACCGCTGCCGCGCCCCGCCCGTACGCTTCGCCGGAAAGGCCGAACAGGCCGCCGAAGGCGTTTTCCGGGATATCCAGCACAAACCCGGCCATGGCGAACCCGGCGAGAATGGCGGCGGTGGAGGCCAGCTTGATAAGGGCGTTGGCCCGGGGCACCCGCTCCGGCGTGAAGTTTTCCGGGATGGAGCCGTTAATGGCCGGGCTGAAAAACGTGGATTGCGTGCCCATGAGGAAGATGACCGCTAAAATGCCCGCCCAGTTCTGGGTTATGAGCATGTAGCCGCCCATGAACAGCGCAAGAAATTCCAGGCTTTTGGCGGCAACGGCGATGTTCTTTTTGGCCACCCTGTCGGCCACGGCGCCGCCCCAGGCGGAAAACAGGATGAACGGCAGAGAGAACAGCACGGTCGCAATGCCCTGCACGCTGTTCATGGAAACGGCAAACCCCAGCATGTCGGCCGTTCCGGCACCCGCCGCCGCCCCGGAGGCGGCCATGAGGATGGCGGCCTGCTTATAGAAATTGTCCGTGAACGTGCCCAGGGCGTAGCAGCTGCCCAGGCCGATGATGGTCCCGGTCTGCCCGTTGGCGGGGGCGGGGGCGGCGGGGGTTGTGGTCGTGTCAGCCATTACTTGCCTCCGGCGGCTCCGGGAAATTCCTCAAGGATATAGTCGCGCACGGCGGTGACCGCTTCCAGCACGACCTCCGGCCGCAGGGAATACAGGGTCGCCTTGCCGGCGCGGCGCTGGGCGAGAATGCCCGCCCGTTCCAGAACGATCAGATGATGCACGACGGCCGTGCGGCTCAGCGCGAAAAGCTCGGCGATATCTTTAATGGAAAGGGCTTCGCCCGGCTCGAACAACATCAGGATCCGCTGCCGGACGGGATCGCCCAACGCGGAAAAGATCGCTGCCGTGGGGAGCATGCCTTCCGGTAATTCGGCAATATATTCGCGCTTCATCGGGTACCTCGAGGGGTTGGAGTGGCGTCGTTATCGTGACTACATAACTATTTTTTTAGTTTTATTATGTCAAGTATTTTTTGGCCGGGCGTTGCCGCAAAAAATCAGGCCCGCGCACGGCGGGCCTCAGACTGCTGACAGAGTCCAAAAGCACTGGATCCCCGCCTGCGCGGGGATGACGCTCGGGTAAAAAAATGCTTGTGCCACAAGTCACGTAAGTCAATCCGTCATTTCCGCGAAAGCGCAAGCACCCGTCATTCCCGCGAAGGCGGGAATCCAGATGTCTTTATGCTACGGGGTTTGTCATCAATCTGAGGCTCGCAGCACATGAGTGTGATTTTTTTATTTTTCCTGTATGCGCGGCCGCCGTCAGGAGAGTTTTGGCGGCTTGGCAAACGAGTAGGGGCCTTTGTAGGCGAATGTTCCCGGAACCTGGCAAACGTGGGTGTTCACCCGGCCTTCATACAGATGGTGCGCGAGGTAGGCCGGGGTGCCGTCCGTAAAGGCGTCCCCGCCCTGCGGGGAGAAATCCGCCACGATATGCAGGGCGAGCGGCGGCGCGGTCATGGCCATGACCCCGTGCCACAGGGTGGCCATGGACCGGTGCAGGTGGCCGCAGCACAGCCGGACCTGGGGGTTCTCGTCCAGGATCGCCCCGAATGCGCCCGCGTTTTCATACGGCTCGTCCATTACGCCGAGCGCGGAGAGAAACGGCGGGTGGTGGGTGAAGAGCAGCGTCGGGGTATCGGTCTTCTCGCAGAAGACGGTTTGCAGCCATTCCGCGACCTGTTCGTCCAGGTGCCCGGAATGCGAGCCGGGCCGGGTGCCGTCCGCGAACACCAGGCGCACCGGAAATTCCTCCCGCGTGTAACAGAGGTACGGGGCCATCTTGGGGTCCGCGGGGCAATAGCGCCCGAGCGCGGCGAGCAGGTTTTCCCGGTTGTCGTGGTTGCCGGGCAGCACGAACACCGGCACGTCGAACCGCGCGAACTGTTCCGCCACGATCGCGTACCCTCCGGGCGTGCCGTTCACGGCGATATCGCCGGAAACCACGACGCAGTCCGGTTTTTGCGGCAGGGCTGTAAGGTGGTCCACGGTTTTTTCCAGCAGGGCGGCGCCGTCAGCCACGTTGAAGGCCAGGCCCCTGTTCGCGGCGACGTGCAGGTCGGAAATCTGGATGACAAGCATGCGTTCTCCTCTTCGGCGGGATACCGGTCACACCTATGTAGAGTGCGCCATCCGGCCCGTCAAGATGCGGTTGCCGCCCAATCGTCACAGAACCGCCATACAACGGTAACCGCCCGCCGGTAGGGCTCAGTGTGGTTTTAGACAAGGATACGCAGGGACGCGCGGAGCGGCGTTATACATACACCGGCGCAATGGGAAGCACATTGGGACGCACTCCCCGTGCAACTGCGTCCTTGATCTGAACCGTAACAATCTATATGGTTATACGCTGCCCGGCGTTATGCCCATTATCCGTTCCCGGATCTTTTCGTGAAAAGGAGTCTGTTTTGGCCGCCATCCGTCTTGAGAACGTTTGCAAACAATGGGATGCCACCCGCGCCGTGGAAAATGTTTCCTTTGACGTGGAAGAGGGGACCCTCCTGGTTCTGCTCGGTCCTTCGGGCTGCGGCAAATCCACAACACTGCGGCTGATCGCGGGCCTTGAACAGGTGACGGGCGGCCGCATTTTTATTGACGATACGGACGTAACCTATACCCACCCCGCCAAACGGCGGTTGGCCATGGTTTTTCAATCCTACGCGCTGTTCCCTCATATGACGGTCAGGGAAAACATCCTGTTCGGCCTCAAGGTGCGGAAGGTCTCGCCGGATGAGCAAAAGCGCCGCCTGGAAAAGGCCGTGGACATCCTCGGTCTTACCGGGCTTCTGGAGCGCAAGCCGTCCGCGCTTTCCGGCGGGCAGCAGCAGCGCGTGGCTCTTGGCCGGGCGCTGGTGGCGGAGGCCGCCGTCTGCCTCATGGACGAACCCCTCTCCAACCTCGACGCCAAGCTCCGGCTCGAAATGCGCCGGGAAATCCGCGCCTTGCAGCAGCGGCTCGGCATGACCATGGTCTACGTCACCCACGACCAGACCGAAGCCATGAGCATGGCGGATACCATCATCCTCATGCAGGGCGGGCACATCGTGCAGAACGACGCGCCCGCGCGCCTGTATTCCCGCCCGGCCACGACCTTCGCGGCCGGTTTTATCGGCACGCCGCCCATGAACCTCATGGCCGTGGCCGCGCGGGACGGGAAGGTGATCGTGCGCGGAAGCGAGGATTGTTGCGTTCCCCGCGTGAGCTCGGCGGATTTCACCCTCGGCATCCGGCCGGAAGACATAACCATACGGCCCTCCGGCATCACACCATCCGATGGCGCATGGAAGGCCACGGTCGTCAGCATGGAGTACCTCGGGGCGGATTCCGTGGTGGCCTGCAAGGTCGGCGACCAGCAGGTGGCCGTGCAGATGGCGGGACAGCCCGCCGTTAAACCGGGTGACGTCTTGACCCTGCATTTCCCGGAAGACAAACTGCACTTTTTCGACGCGGCGTCCGGCCGGCGCGTTGACCCAAGCTGATTGGAGGTTTTTTGACGTGCGGCCGTCACACGGTTGTCACAATTGCCTGATAGTTCCGGATTCGCACCCAAACATTTTTTGAGGAGAATTCCATGAAACGTATGCGTATCCTTTGCCTGGCCGTTCTCTGCCTTGTCTTTTCAACGGGAACGGCCCTGGCGGCCCAGACGAACCTGACCTACTACTTCCCGGTTTCCGTGGGCGGCCCCATCACCAAAATCGTGGAAAGCATGGTCCAGGAATTCATGCAGGAAAATCCGGACATCAAAGTCACCCCCGTCTATTCCGGCAACTACCGCGACACCATCACCAAAGCGCTGACCGCCCTGCGCGGGGGCGAGCCGCCGCATATCGCGGTGCTGCTCTCCACCGACATGTTCACCCTGATCGACGAAGACGCCATCGTGGCGTACGACGACATCGTGGGCAAAGAGAACATGGGCTTCACCAAGGATTATTTCCCCGGTTTCCTGCGCAACAGCCAGACCGGCGGCAAAACTTGGGGCATCCCCTTCCAGCGCTCCACCATCGTGCTGTACTGGAACAAGGAAATGTTCAAGGAAGCCGGGCTTGATCCGGACAAAGGCCCCGCCACCTGGCAGGATCTGGTGGACATGGGCAAAAAGCTGACCAAAAAGGACGCCTCCGGCAAGGTGAGCCAGTGGGGCGTGGCCATCCCCAGCACCGGCTACGCGTACTGGATGCTCCAGGCCCTGGCCATCCAGAACGGCGTGGAACTCATGAACGAAGCCGGGAACGAAGTCTACTATGACAACCCCAAGAACATCGAAGCGTTGCAGTTCCTGGTGGACCTCGCCTACAAGCATGAAGTTTCCCCCAAGGGCACCATTGACTGGTCCACGACCCCGCGCGACTTTTTCGAGCGCAAAACCGCCATCATGTGGACGACCACCGGCAACCTGACCAACGTGCGCACCAACGCGAAATTCGATTTCGGCGTGGGCATGCTCCCGGCCAAAGCCCGCCTGGGTTCGCCCACCGGCGGCGGCAACTTCTACATCTTCAAGAACTCCACCGACGCGGAACGTAAAGCCGCCGTGAAGTTCGCCCAGTGGATGACCATGCCCGAGCGCGCCGCCCAGTGGGGCATTGATACCGGCTACGTGGCCGTGCGTCCCGACGCCTGGCAGACCGAGCGCATGAAAAAATACGTGGAAGGCTTCCCCTATGCCGCCGTGGCCCGCGACCAGCTGGCCCACGCCGTGCCGGAACTCTCCACCCACGAGAACCAGCGCGTGACCAAAGCCCTTGACGACGCGGTCCAGGCCGCGGTCAACGGCACCAAGCAGCCCGGCCCGGCCCTGCAGGACGCGCAGCGCGAAGCCACCCGCATCCTGCGCCGCTATAATAAGTAAGGAAAGCGCTGCTTAATGAGGATCAACCCCGGCGCGGGGGCGCAACCCCCGCGCCGGAAATGACGGTCAAGGAAAGAACGCATGCTCAAACCGGCGACAATGCGGCAGATCAACGCATGGCTCCTGCTGCTGCCAGGCTTTGCCCTGATCGTGGCCTTCACCCATGTTCCGGCGGTCACGACCTTTATCCACAGCTTTTTTATCGACGGACGCGGCGGCGCTTCCGCCGAGTTCGTGGGACTGGAGCACTATGCGTATCTGCTGGAGGACGAAGTCTTTCATAAAGCGCTGCGCAACAACCTGATTTTCGCCTTCTGCACCATTCCCTGCGCCATATCCCTGGCCATGCTCATGGCTTTTCTGGTCAACGCCCGGCTTAAGGGGCAGGCGTTTTTGCGGCTCTGCTACTTCGTGCCCACGGTTTTGCCCATGATCGCGGTGGCCAATATCTGGCTCTTTTTCTACACCCCGGACTATGGCCTGCTGGAGCAGATCAGGACCTTTCTCGGCGCGAAAACCGGCGTGAACTGGCTGGGGAGCGAAAGCACGGCGCTCTTCTGCGTGATTACCGTGGCCGTCTGGAAGGACGCGGGCTTCTTCATGATTTTCTATCTCGCGGCGCTGCAGCAGATACCGCCATCCCTCGGTGAAGCCGCGACGCTGGAGGGCGCGTCCCGCGCGTATTACTACCGCCGGGTGGTCATCCCGCTGCTCATGCCGACGACGCTCTTCGTGCTGGTGAATTCCACCATTAACGCCTTCCGCATGGTGGACCACCTTTTCGTGCTCACCCAGGGCGGGCCGAACAACGCCACCTCGCTCCTGCTCTATTACATCTATGAAACCAGCTTCAAGTTCTGGGATACCGGCTACGGCGCCACCCTGACCATGGTCCTCCTGTGCTTCCTGGGGCTCGCGGCCATCTTGCAGTTCGGCTTTATCGAAAAAAGGGTGCACTACAGATGAAGGAACAGACCAACATCTACGACAGCCGGGGGTTTTCCCGCGTCCTCGATACGACAGCCGCCTGGATGCTGGCCATTCTCTGGGGCCTGCCGCTGTTTTACGCCGTGTGGACGGCCTTTCACCCCTCCGAGTTCGCAACCCGCTTCACGCTGACCGCGCCCCTGACCCTGGACAACTTCGTCAACGCTTGGAACGCCGCGCCCTTTGCCCGCTATTTCGTGAACACCATCATGCTGGTGACCCTCACGACCGCCATGCAGCTCATCTTATGCACCCTGGCGGCCTATTCCTTCGCGCGGTATGACTTCAAGGGCAAGACCGTGGCCTTCGGGTTGATCCTCATGCAGCTCATGATCATGCCCGACGTGCTGGTGGTGGAGAACTACAGCACCATGAGCAGGATCGGCGTGCTGGATTCCACCCTTGCCATCAGTTTGCCGTACATGGCCTCGGCCTTCGGCATCTTTCTCCTGCGCCAGACGTTCAAGAGCGTCCCCAAGGAGCTTGAGGAGGCGGCGGCGGTGGAAGGGGCCAACACGCTCCAGGTGCTCTGGCACGTCTACGTGCCGCTCGCCAAGCCTACCTACGCGGCCTATGCCCTGGTTTCCATCAGCTACCACTGGAACAACTTCCTCTGGCCGCTGATCGTGACCAACTCCGTCAATTCCCGGCCTTTGACCGTGGGGCTGCAAGTCTTTTCCGCCACCGAGCAGGGCGTGGACTGGACCATCATTACAGCCGCCACGCTCATGACCTCCGGGCCGCTCCTGGTCGCCTTCCTGCTCTTCCAGCGGCAGTTCGTGCAGTCGTTCATGCGGGCGGGCATCAAGTAGCTTGCCCGTAAATAAGCGTTTCGTGGCCGATTACTTCGTCAAAGCCCTTTTTTGCTCCGGTCGAGTACCGTAAGAGTACACTCCCTCCGCAAAAAAGGGCTTTTCCTCGTCCTCGGCTCACGCTCCACTTATTTACGGGCAAGCTCTAAATTGATTCTTCCGGGCCGCGTTGACAAGCGCGGCTCCCGCAACTACATTCATGCGGTTTCCCCCGCGTTCCGGGCTCCGTGTTTCGGAAAGAGGAACGCCAACGCCAACCAGCAGAGATGAGCATGATACACAGCATTCGAACCCGGTACACGGATTCGGTCAATTTTTTCGGCGGCCGCACGCCGTACGATCTGGTAAAGGAATTCGGCTCCCCGCTGTACGTCTATAACGAAGCGATCCTGCGGGAGCGCTGCCGCGAGCTTTTGGCCCTTTCGTCCCATCCGGGGTTCCGCGTCTGCTATTCCGGCAAGGCCAACGCCAACCTGTCGCTCCTGCGCATCATCCGGGAAACGGGCATGTGCGCGGACGCCATGTCTCCCGGCGAGCTGGCCATGCAATTGGCCGCCGGGTTCACGCGCGAAGATCTGGTCTACGTCTGCAACAACGTTTCCGTCGAGGAAATGAAGAACGCGGTGGATCACGATCTGCTCGTCAGCCTCGACTCCCTGGACCAGGTGGACGTGTTCGGCCAAAACTTCCCGGGCCGCAAGATCATGGTCCGCCTGAACCCCGGCATCGGCGCGGGGCATCACCAGAAAGTCATCACCGCCGGGGCCAAGACCAAGTTCGGCGTGCGCGGCGACGAGTTCGACCAGCTCCGGGCGCTTCTCGCCAAGCACAAGCTCACCCTTGCGGGCATCAACCAGCACATCGGCTCCCTGTTCATGGAAGGGGACAAGTACCTCGAAGCCGTGGAATGGCTGCTGGAAACCGCGAAAATTTTCCCCGGCCTGGAAGTTATCGACTTCGGCGGCGGGTTCGGCATTCCGTATCATAAATATGAAGGCCAGGCCCGCCTCGACATGGCGGACCTCGGCAAGAAGTTCGACGCCCTGCTCAAGAACTGGAGCAAGGAAAACAACTACAACGGCAGGTTCGTCATCGAGCCGGGCCGGTACGCTTCCGCCGAATGCAGCCTGGTGCTCGGCACGGTCCACGCCACCAAGCGCAACGGGGATATCCATTTTGTGGGCACGGACATAGGCTTTAACGTGCTGGCCCGCCCCATGATGTACGACTCCTTCCACGACGTTGAAATCTACCGCGAAGGCGCGGGGCCGGAAAAAGACGCGCAGGAACAGACCATTGTGGGCAACATCTGCGAAAGCGGCGACATCCTGGCGAAAGACCGGTTGCTCCCGGTCATCGAGACGGGCGACACCATCGCCATGCTTGACGCGGGCGCCTACGGGTTTTCCATGGCGTCCCCCTACACCCAGCGTTTCCGCCCGGCCGAGGTGCTCATAACCAAGGACGGCGCCGCGAAACTTATCCGCCGCCGCGAAACCATTGAAGACGTCATGCGGATGTTCCCGGAAGCCTGACGCGCGCGGCGCGAACCGCCAAAGTATAACGGGGCCGCCGGAATTCCGGCGGCCTTTTCGCATGGTTTTGATTTTCGCGGGGGCAGACCGGGAGAGTGGGGCGTTTCGTTTTTTCCGCCTGATTTTCCGGAGAATTTTTTTACTTGCCAGGAACGGGAAAACCTATAGTCTGTGCTGCCGTTGCGGGCAGCCGAAACAGTTCACGCCATGCCTCAGGCCGCGTAAGCCTTCCCGTCCAAACGGCGCTTATACCTATTTTTTCTTGAAGGATTGTGGATATGGCCGAATTTTTTACCATGTTCGCTGATATGTTCAGCCAGCTTGTTTCGTTCGTCCTGCATATAGACAAGCATTTGTTCGAGCTGGTGGACGCCTACGGGGTGTTCATTTATTGCATCCTGTTTTTTATCGTGTTCTGCGAAACCGGCCTTGTGGTCACACCGTTCCTGCCGGGGGATTCGTTGCTGTTCGCCTCCGGCACGCTTGCGGGCGCGGGGCGGATGGACCTTCTTCTCGTCATGGGCACCATGCTCGCCGCGGCGATCCTCGGCGACGCCGTGAACTACCACGTGGGCAAATTCATCGGGCCGCCCGTGTTTGAGAAGAACTACCGCCTGCTGAACAAGAAGCACCTGCGCCAGGCCCAGGAATTTTACGAGCGCCACGGCGGCAAGGCCATCATCATGGCCCGGTTCGTGCCCATCGTGCGGACCTTCGCCCCCTTTGTGGCGGGGGTCGCCACCATGCACCCGGGCCGGTTTTTCCTTTTCAACATCACGGGCGCGGTTCTCTGGGTCTGCCTGCTGGTCCCGGCGGGGTATTTCCTGGCGAACAACGATTTCGTGCGGAACAATTTCAGCCTGATGATCTACGCCATCATCCTGATTTCCGTGCTGCCCATTGTGTTCGAGTTTGTCCGCGCGAAGATCCGGAGCGCCAAAGAAGCAAAAAACGGCAACGGCGCGTGACCGCGCGTCAGCGAGAGCGTCGAGCCGGTCCGGCAACGGGCCGGCTCTTTTTGCGTTTTGGAGCGCGCCCTTATATAATGATCCCATGCGGGTACAAAAAGAGAGGTCCCATGTCACAGGTCAACAGGGCTCTGGCGATTTTTTCAAGCGGGTTCGCCTGTTCCCAGGCGGTGCTCGCCGTTTTCTGCGAGCGGTACGGTCTTGACGAAACCACGGCGCTGCGTATCGCCACCGGGTTCGCCGGGGGGATGAAACGCGCGGATGTCTGCGGCGCTGTCACCGGCGCGATTATGGTCATCGGGCTGAAATACGGGCATGTGGACGCGGCGGACAGGGCTTCCCGGCGGCTTGCCGGGGAAAGGGTTCAGGATTTTATGACGCGTTTTACGGAGCTCCACGGCGCCATAGCCTGCCGCGATCTCTTGCAATGCGACATAACCACACCCGAGGGCAGGCAGTTTGCCATGGACAACAAGTTGTTCACGACGCGGTGCCATGATCTGGTCGTCACGGCGGTCGAAATTTTGGAGCAATCGGGGTACTGAAGCGGTTTTTTGGCCCCGTGCAATTTTTCAGCGGGTTTTCCATCCGGTATTTTTTAAGGGAAGCTGGCCGTTAAGTTTTCGGGCCGTCTTTTCCCGGAATGCGAACTGGCAGCTTTAGTTGAAGAAAAAAAATATTTTCTTGCCATAAATCCGCCCATCCTATATAGGAAAACGCGGTTTCAAGTTCAAAGTGCAACACCCAGTCCTTGGGTATTGGCGTCTTCTAAAAAAACTTCATAGGGTGTCTTAAACCCAAGGCATTTTCTAGGCCGCCAGTTCAAGCGGCACATTGCCGCTATGATCTCATCTTGCGTGACCGATGACGGCGGCTGGTCCCGGCGCGGGTGCGGGGGCTCCCGGCAGCGGTTCCGGCGAATACGCCGACGATCCGGGCGCGCTCATCGACGGCATCGACCGTCTGGGGAGCCTCGGCACCATTTACTGGGGCTACGATTATGAAGTCCCGGAACAATACCTTGATGAAAATCCGTCCGGAGGCGGCTCGCTTTCGGTCATCACCGACCTGACCCTGGACCCCGCCGGCCGCATTGAAGTCGGCGTGTTCGAAGACGCGCGTCCCTATCAATACCTTGAAAGCGGCCAGGATATCTACCGCTACGGCCAGATGCAGTTCGCTTTCAGCGGCTCCGGCACCACGGTCTGCGACTTTGTGAACATGACGGGCTTCCATGTCGGCGCGGTCATTTATCTTGGCGATCCCACGGACCCCGCCACCCCTTCCATCACCATCACCGACATAAACCAGACGGTGCGCGTTCCGGCGGACCAGTTCAGCAACGGCGGCGTGTTCCTTGAGCCTCCGGCCAACTCCGATGCGGACATGGACATAACCTCCACCCTGGACATCCGCGCGGAAAGCTCCGGCAACACCGCGGTGGTTCCCGGACCCTCTTTCGTCGTCATCGTGGACGCGGTCGCGGACCTGCCGGATTTCAAGGAGTCCACCGCCGACGGCGTGGTTTACTCCGGCCCGACCAAGGCGTCCGAATTCGAGGAAACGCGGGAAGACGGCTTTATCAAGCACGACATGGCGGAAGTTCTGGATGATCGCGCGGGCGTATCCGTGTCCATCCCCATCGAGGTGACGGCCACGTTTTACGACTACGGCAAAGAAGACCCCACGGACGTGGGCGAACAGCATTACATCCTCATCCAGCGCCCGCCCGCGGCGGCTGACGGCACCGAATGGACCTGCGTGGTCGATGGCGTAACCTACGGCGCTGACGATATCATCACCCTTAAAACGAAAGACGGCGTGCCTCTTGCCGACCAGAACTCCGATGATTTTGACGGGTACGCCGACTTTTTCCAAATCCCGGTCAGCAACGAAACCCTGCAACAGATCCAGCAGGCCAACCCCGACCAGGACGAGCCCGGCGCCACTGTCACCATTAACGCCGAGTTGCAGAACGATAACTACGTCAAGGGCATGGAGCAGGACGAGGACAACAAGGACGGAGAGGCGGGCACCGCCGACGATAAACTCATCATCTGGACCGGCGCCATGGCCGACGAAGGCGAAGGCAGCGACAGGGAACTGCGTACCGACAACAACCAGTCCTATACCTTCAACCCCGCCGGCAAGCACGAGTTGTCCATCGATATCATTGACTCCACCCTCAACGTCAACCTGGGCTGGTTCTATGAAGACGGCGACGGCACCAAGCACGGGGTGAGCCCCCATGATGTGCCCGGCGCTGTCGCCGGCGGCACCAACGACGGCAAAAGCGCTGTGGTGCAGATATACCTTGATGGCGCTGACGCGAACGATCACGAATACATCAGCGAAATCATACTGACATACGACTCCAACCTCGGCACGCTTGACACCACGGCCCTGCAGGCCGCCGGCTGGACGGTCGACCCGCAGCCCGGCGCCAACGGCAAGATAAGCGTAATCCTTACGCCGCCCGCCGGCACCACGCCGGACGCTCTTCCCGACGGTTCCGTGGTCTTCAAACCCAATGCGGATTTCAGCGACCAAGATATTCCGGTCAGCTACGAAATTACCGTTGTTGACGGCGACTCCGGCGCCAGCGCGGTATTCTCCCACGACTCCGTCGTCTACGTGGACGCGGTCGCTGACCGGCCCACGGATGCCGATATCGACAACACCGTGGATTCCGGCGCGAATTGCGTCGCTCCCGGCAAAACGGCCACCGTGGAAGGCAAGGCCGCTTTTGACGACAACGACGGCTCTGAAAGCCACTTCGTCGTCGTGACCCTGCAACAGACCTACCTGGACAAGGGCTGGTCTTTCACGGGCCTGAACGATTCGCTCCTGAGCAAGGACGCCATCAACGACCACTGGCTCAAGCAGATGGGCGCGCCCTACGAAACCATGGCCGAACTCGAAGCCGCGCTTGGCGACACCACGCTTGCGAACCACGACATGCTGCAGGCCCTGTACGACCAGATGCTCTCCATTCTCACTCCCGGCGGTAATCAGGGCGCGAGCGCCGATGCGCAGTACCTGCTTATCGAAGCCTACCCCATCAGCGGCAGCGATCCTCTGGAATACGGCGTGCGCTTCTGGGCCAGCGACGGCAGCGGCGGTCTTCTGGACGTCACCAGTGACGTCGACCCCGACGGCTCCAGCCGCTTCGACATGGGCTCCGGCGAGCTGATTTACGACGTGCAGGTCACCGCTCCCGACGCGGGCGCGGGCAGCAGCGAAGCCACCCTCTATACCAAGGCCATTACCGTCGAGACGGAAACCGACGGCCACAAGGACGGCGAGTACGACTACTCCAACAACATCGCCGTCAACGAAAACGGCGCGGACTGGACCACCATCAAGTCCGCCGAAGCCACCTCCACCCTGAAAATCGAGACGGCGCTCGCTTTTGAAGGCAACAATGCCAACAAACACGGCGGGGAGCAGGTCGAGACCGTCCTCGATCCCAACGGCGCCGAAGCCGTCGCAAACGCCGGCAAAATTACGATCACCCACGTGAACGGCGTGGCTGGCAACACCGAAGACCCGGCCCTGGAGCGTGTCAACGCCATCATGCTCACGCATGACGCCAACGGCGAAGGCGTGATCAAGGTTATGGACGCCTGGGGCAACCCGGCCATCACCATTCCCGAAGGCGGCGGCCTGGTTTTTGCCACCAAAACTCTGCCCGACGGCACCATCCTGTACACCGGCGCTTACGTGGTGGACGCCGACGGCGACACCATCGGCACGCTGATGGCCAAACCCACGAGCGGCCAGACCTTTGACGACTTCATGAGCGGCATAGATCTGCGCTACGTGCCGGACAGCGGCAGCTACAGCGACGTCGACGTAAACATCGACATCGTCGCCAGCATCACGGACCCGAACTCTGGCGACACCAAGGTCATCAGTTCCGATCCCGATTGGAAGGCCGACACGGACAACGATCCCAGTACCGTAACCTTCGGCGACAAAATCGCTTCCGGCGAATACACGCAGGGCGACGCCATCGTGCGCGACGATTTGACCGGCGGCGAAGCCGGCCTGGTCGTGGTTGACGCCGTGGCCGACAAGCCTGTGGTGACCATCTCCACCTCCACCGACCCCGACAAGGACGCGGTGGATTACGCCCGTGACGCGAACGGTACCGAATACAAGGCCGCGCGCCCGGGCGACACCGTCACCCTGAAAGGCGAGGTTACTTTCAAGGATTACCAGGACGGCTCCGAAGACCACAGCATCCTGGTGCAGGCCTCCAACGCCAACGGCACGGTCATCACCATCGTCATCAACGGCGTGTCTTACGACGTCAGCGACCCCGCCAATCTTCCCGACGGCGTGACCACTGTGCAGCACAACGGCGTCACGTACTTCAAGGTTGACGTCGACAACGACGTGAAAGACTTCAACGTGTCCGCCACGGTGCAGGTCGGCGACGCGGCCACCAAGGACACGCCCTACAGCATCAATATCGGCGGCTACGCCGAGGAAATGGGGACGGATACGGACCCGCGCACCAGCGGCGGGGAAGTCTTTGACATCAACAACGAGTCCACCGGCCTCGCGCCCGTCACCTATAACGTGGCCCCGGCCCAGGGCAAACTCCTGTTCGTTGCCGGCAGCGCTTACGAAGGCAACGACCCCAACCAGCACGTGGACCCGCTTGCCCCTGTTTCCAACAAGGCGAAAGGTTTGCAGATCAGCGTCAGCAACGGCGATAACGAGCAGATTACCAAGATCTACCTGCAGTATGACGCCGAAGGCCAGGGCGTCATCAAGGTCGGCGACGTGACCATCCCTAGCGGCACGTTCATCACCCTCGGCGCGGACGGCAAGTACGCCTGCACCGGGATAGACGCCAACGGCAACGAGGTTCCCGTCACCCTGACGACCGCCCAACTGGCCAACGGAACCATCAAGTACGTGCCTTTCGCGGAAAGCGATTCCGACGCGGAAGTGCCCATCGGCATCGCCGCCACCATCGTGGACCCGGATTCCGGCGACACGGTCGTGAGCACCAATATCGACAGCCTGAAGACCCCGGACCCGGATGCCGCCGGCAAGGCCATTCTGGATGAAATGACCAAGGGCAGCGACGACGGCAAAGGCGGCGAGCAGATCAAGATCGTGGACGAAGACGGCTCCAGCAAGTCTTCCGTGGTCGTGGACGCCGTGGCCGACAGGCCGGTTGACCTGAAGGTGCCCGAGGAAGCCACCTATCCGGACAAGGCGGGCCAGACCGGCGTGGAAAAGGAAGCCGCCGCTCCCGGCGACACGGTCAGCATCGACGTTACCGTGGGCTTCAAGGATTACATCGACTCTTCCGAACGCCAGTTCATCGTGGTGGAACGGCCCGCCGTGGGCAAGGGCGATCCCCAGTGGAGCTGCGCGCAGTCCGAAGGTCTGCTCCAGCCCGGCGACGGCAACACCTACTTCCGCATCGAAGTGACGGATGAAATCGACGCGCTGGTCGTGCAGATGGGTCAGAACCCGGCGGAAGGCGTATACACCAAGACCTTTGACAACGGCATCACCGTGACTATCGAGGTTGACGCGAACGGCAACTGGTCCGCGGCCACGGTCACGACCACGGTGGATCTCAAGGTGCCCGAAACCGGCATCAACGCGGATTACACCGAAGAAGTCTCCGTCGGCGGTGTGGCCATGGAAACCGAAGGCCTGCAGGGCATCGACGCGAACGGCAAGCCCAAGTACACGCTGGATCCTTCCGAGGAACTGGATACGGCCAACAACATAGCGGTCAATACGGACCCCGTGGACGTCAAGATCGGCGTTACCGAATCCCGGCCCACCATCGAGCTTGAAGGCCCGGCCGTGGTCTATGAGAACAACCTGCCCTGGGCCTACACCGACGAGGTGAATCAGCCCACCGGCGGCCCCGGTTCGGCCGACCGGACCGAAGGCGTGGGCGCCAAGGTTATCCTGCACGGCATGGCCGGCGGCGAAAGCGCGAAGATCGTCTTCACGATCGACTTTGCCGAAGGCACTGCCGGCAAAGAAGACGGCCCCATGGGCTCCATCGTGATCTACGAGTATGATGAAAACGGCAATATCGTCTATGAGGACGGCAACCCGAAAATCGCCCAGGAATTCGAATTCACGTTCAACGAGGATACGAACCAGTGGGAATGCACGGTTTCCGGCATTGAAGGCATGTGGGACGCGGACAACGACGGCAAGTTCGACAGCGATATGTACTTCCGCCCCGGCGAAAACTATTCCGACGCGGATCTCAGCCTCGGCTACGACAGCATCGTGATTACGGACCTTGAATCCGGCCACCAGAACGACGGCTCCTATCCTCTGCCGCAGGGTACCGACCCCTGGACCGGCGAAGGCCTCGGCGAGATCACCGTGGACGCGGTTGCGTGGAAGCCGGACGTGAACACCGATGCCGGCAACGTCTTCAACGAGCAGAACTACGTCAAGGGTGCCTTTGATCTTGAGATGAAGGCGGAATTCCGGGACTTTGACGGCTCGGAAAGCCATTACGTCCTGGTGCAGTATACCCTCGACGCGGACCTTTCCGGCGACTTCAAGGCCTTCATCAACGGGCTGGCCGACCTGTTCGGCATGGACCGTGCCCAGGCCATGAAAATCGTGCCCGTGTATGAAAAGAACGGCATGGGCCACCAGATCTCCGCCGACCTGCTCATCGAAGCGTGCGGCGCCGACCCGGCGGACCTCGACCCCGCCGCGCTCTCGGCCCTGCTCAACCAGTTCGGCGTGAGCACGCTTTCGGAGCTGCTCAACCAGTTCGGCGTGAGCTTTGAAAACGGCTCCCTCACCGTGAACATTGCCATGGTCACTTCCGATGCGTACGAAGGCAAGACCATCGACCTCTGGACCGGCGCCCTGGCCCAGGATCTGCCGACCGACAGCGACCTTAACGGTGCAACGCCCGACGGCAGCGACCCGCTGACCAACAACCGCGGCGTGACCTTCAACGACAACACGCTGAACGTCGGCGTGATCGACAGTTCCGTCGGCGGCGGCAGGGTGTTCATGTACGACGACAACTCGGTAACCGCCGCCGTCGGCCGCAACATCGCGGCCACCGGCGTGGAAATCGATCTGAACATCAACCTCGGCGTCAACGACACGGTGACCAGCATCACGTTCGACAGCGTGAGCGCCGACGGCACCCTGACGCTGACCTACACGGTTGAAGGCGTTCCCCACGCCCTCAACATTCCCGCCGACCTGCCGAACGGTACCCTTACGTTCGGCCCCGGCCAGCTCTTCGAATCCTACGAAGACTATCTCGCGGCCGCGCCGACATACCGGTACGACCAGAACCTCTACTCGGACACCGACGGCTCCGTCCACTACACCGTGGGCTTTGAAGACACAAAATCCGGTGAAACGGGCACCCGTTCCGGCACGGTGGAAATCCTGGTGGACGCCAAAGCCCAGATGCCCACGGCCCTGGACGAGGCTGCCACCAACGCCATGAACCAGGTGGACGGCGTGCTGCCCACCTTCCACGAAGGTTCCCAGAGCAAGATCACGCTCTCGGCCTCCTTCAAGGACTTCGGCGACGGTTCCGAAAAGCACTACATAGCCATCGAGGCCCAGGGCGGCTGGAACGTGATCTTCGCGGACGGCACCAAGGCCGAAGTTTACGAAGTGAACGGCAAGAGCTACTTCCTGATCCCGGTGGACGAAGCCTGCGCCAAGGGCGAAGGCACGTGGGTGATCAACGGCGTCACGTACAATGTCACCGGCAGCGATGCGGAAGGCTATACCGTGCGGGCCTCCTTCATGCTGGAAGCTTCCAAGGACCTCTACACCATCGAGGTTAACGGCAAGACCATTTCCAATTGCGACGAGGGCCTGGAATACGGCGCGCTAGCCATTGACTACGCCCGGGGGGACAAGACCGACAGCGGCGCGGAGTTCAACTACGAGAACAACTACGCCTTTGACCACGGCGGCACCCTGGAGATAGACATCACGGGCGGCACCGGCGGCCACAACATCATCGACTCCCGCCCGACCTTTGAAAACGCCACCCCGCTGGCCCACGAAGGGATTTACGATAAGTACGAGGACAACGGCCTGCTCATCATCGGCGACAACAACGGTAAGTACCTGGGTGAAGACATCACCAGCGTGACCATTACCATCCCCGGCGACGCCAACGGCCCCATGGGTACCCTGGAAGGCCACGATAAGGGCGAATGGACGACGACCGACGGCGGTAAAACCTGGAGCCTGACGATCCCGGGCGACGGCACCGGCCTGCGCTATGTGCCTGACCGCTACGACGACGCCGACGTGGTGAAACTCGACTGCACGATCACCTACGGCAACGGCGAAACCGTCAGCGGCACCACCTACGTTACGGTTGACGCTGTGGCCCAGCAGCCCGACCATCTGGCGGTGCTCGACCCCGATTACGCCGGTACCGGCACCACGGCCGCGGGCATGATGGGAGCCAACAACCAGGTTGAGCTGACCCTTAAAGCCACGTTCCAGGATTTCGACGGCTCTGAAGGCCACTACATGCTGCTGGAAAAACTGCCCGGCATGTCGGTTGACCGCGCGGGCGTCGGCGAGATCATGGGACCGGACGGAAAGGTCTACTTCACCATCCCGGTGCATGACAGTGAAGTCGACAGTAACGGCAACGCCACGGTAACCGTGACGGTCACGGTTGACGGCGCGGCGCTGGAACGTCTCGGCGGCAGCGGCGATATCCCGTCCGAGGATCTCGGCAAGGGCGTGACCCAGTACGAACTGGCCACCGGCGCCCTGTCGCGTGAAGAAAACTATGACGGCGAACTGGATTACGACAACAACTTCGGCTTCGCAAAGGGCGACCCGGTGGCGATCAACGTGTCCACGGTCAGCCTCTCCGTGAGCGTTTCCGTGAACCAGGCCTATGACGACGCCGCCGAAGGCTGGTATAACTCCAGAACCGGTCAGGACGAAGCGGCCCCGGCGAAGGCGGGCATCATTGTCTTCTCGGCCGCCGGCCAGGACGGCAACGACGTCATCGAGTCCATCAGCCTCGGCCAGCCGGTCATCTCCGGCACCACGACTCCCCAGGGTTCGCTGGAATTCTGGAACGGCAGCGACTGGGTTGCGGCGGATGCGGCGCATCTGCCCACCATCCCCGGCGCAAGCGTTACCTGGAGCAACGGCACGCTGGTCATCACGCCGGACTTCTCCGATTCCGTGTATAACGGCATCGATCCGACGGACAAGGCGGCCTTGTCCGACAAGTTCCTGAGCCTGCTGGCGGACCAGTTCCGCGTCAACCCCGGCGAGTTCAAGGGCGACCTTGACCTGCCCAACCAGGTTGTCATTTCCGACGGCGCCTCGGCCGACAAGACCGACCCCAACCACAAGGCCAACATGGATGTGGACGCCGTGGCCCAGATCGGCGACGATCCGTCCATCAGCTCCATGACCTACTACGACAAGGCCGGTCAGGCCGTCAGCGGCGCTGGCGCGTTGCAGCCCGGCGGCACGGTGGCCGTAGAAATCGACATCACCGGCGTGTTCACGGACCAGACGGCCGAAGGCAACTACATCCTGGTCGAACAGCAGAACAACTGGAACGGCAACTACGAGACCATCACCCTGAATATTAACGGCGTGACCAAGGTCTATTTCCAGATCCCGGTTTCCGCGGCGGATATCGCCAACGGCTCGATCACCGTGACCATCAAGGCCCCGGCCCAGGCGAGCGCGGACGGCACCGTCGACCTTGAAGTGCGCGGCATGAGCGTCGACCAGATCGGTTCCGGCGAGCAGACCCTCGACAACAACGTGGCCTTCTCCGGCAGCGACAAGCTCACCCTCAAGGTGGGCGTGGTCGAAACCGACAGCGCCGCGTTGCAGGACGTTATCCTGGTTGAAAGCACGGGCGCCTGGGTCGATCTCAGCCTCGGCGACAACCTCGCGCAGACGCTGGCCGAAAACGGCGAAACCGTCATCAGGACCGAGTTGACCTTTACGCAGGCCGGTCCGACTCCGGGGGTGGCCGTCGGCGACACCATAGCCACCGTCAAGTACGGCGACCAGATCATCGAAGTGAAGGTCACCGCCATTGACGGCAGCGGCAATATCACGGCCAAGGCTGTCATCGACACGCCCAATGGCTTTGACTTTGACGCCGACTTCGAAATGCAGCTTGATCCGGATTACCACAACAGCAACCCGATCGACGTCAATACGGCCACCACGGTCAAGGACGCCTCGGGCGCGGTTAACGAAACGGCCTTTGAGAACGAGTCCACCATCACCGTCACAGCCACGGCCGACGCGGCGACAAGCATCGACGCCGCCGACGTGGACGTGGCCCAGAACAACGTGGTCGCCGGCCACAAGGCCGAGATCACCCTGAACATCGTGGGCGATTTCCCGGACACCGACGGCTCGGAACAGCACTTCTTCCTGGTGCAGCTGCCCGTGGGCGCGTCCATCAACGGCACGGCCCTTACGACTCTGCCCGCCGGCTGCGGCCTCGACCTGGCCGACGGCCCGGTTTACAGGGTAACGGCGGCGGAAGCGGCGGCCCTGAAGGTGCTCATCAACGGCCCGGATACCGCGGAACCCTTTGTTGACGACAGCTCCATCAAAATCGTGGCCGAATCCGTGGAAACGTCCAATGGCGACACCGCTTACTCGGCTGCCGAGAGCGTGGACGTCAGCACCGACGGCGTGGAATTCAACCTCGCGCCCGCGACCAAGGGCAACGCCACTGTCGACGGCTCGTTGAACTCCCTGCGTGCCGACACGGCGAGCGGCAACATGCTCGACGCCAACAAGGTCTATGACCCGGACGGCGACAGCATGAGCGTGGCCAAGGTCAACGGCAACTCCCTCGTGGGATCCGCCCCCTGGACGGTTACCACGGACAACGGCGTGCTGACCATCAACGCCAACGGCACTTACAGCTACAAACTGACCAATCCGGACTTCATCGGCAAGGAAACCTTCACCTACACGGTTAAGGACGCCTTGGGCGCGGAATCCGGCCAACTCAAGCTGGTGGTCACGGTTACGGATACCAATACGCCGCCCAAGGGCGTGGTCAGCGAAGTAAGCGGCAGCATCCAGCCCTTCTATGAAGGTGAGATCGCCTTCACGGACAAGGACGGCGACGCGGTCTTCCTGACGACGATCAACGGCGCCACGGCCTCCTGGATGAACGACGTCTGGGCGGTGGCCGGTGAGTACGGCACGCTGGAAGTCACCAGGACGAGTGCGGACGGCGGCCTGACCTACACTTACAGCTACAAGTACCTCACCAACGCCGATGCCGTGCCCGGTAATGTGGATTCGTTCACCTACAAGGGCGTGGATGCGTACGGCGAGCCGACCAGTTCGGACGGCAAGCTGACCATTACGATGGAAACGCTTGAGTACACGGCGCAGAACGGGGAAACCGTTGATGGCACCGGCCTGCCCGGCTGGGACAGCGGCGCGGTGATCGACGGTGTTGGCAACAACACCATCTTCGCCGGCGACGGCAACGACGTTATTACCGGCGGCAATGCGGGCTCCAACGAAATCCATGCCGGCGCGGGCAACGACGTTATCCGCGCGGGCAACATGGGCGACGAGATCTGGGCCGACAGCGGCAACAACACGATCTACGGCGGCGCTGGCGACGATACCATCTACGGCGGCTCGGGCGATAACGTCATCTACGGCGGCACCGGCAACGACACCATCTACGGCGGCACCGGCAACAACACGATCTACGGCAATGACCCCACGGGGGGAACGGGTAACAACACCATCTATGCCGGCGGGTCCGAAGGCACCACCAGTACCGTCTACGGCGGTGACGGCAATGATGAAATCTATGCCGGCCTCGGCAACGACGTCCTGTATGGCGGCGGCGGCAGCGATACCTTCATCTGGCGCATGGAAAACTTTGGCGGCGACGACGTCATCAAGGATTTCTCATTCCAGAGCGATCAGATCAGCTTCTCCGACATCTTTGCGGATGTCTCCGGGCTCGAGATCCTCTTCACCCAGACCGGCACGCCGCGCTCCTTCGCTTTCGAGGCGGAGAACGGCGCCAGTATCGAGGCTACCTTCTTCAACAACACCACCCTGGAGTTGAACGTTTCCAAGGATGGCGCAAGCCAGACCATCACGGTCCAGTCCAACGGCTTCTATGCGATGGACCAGAACCTTGACGCCTCTTTGGCTAACGAGATTCTGCAGCAGATCATCAAGGAATACGGCGGCTGATAAGCAGCCGCGCATTTCCCCGACCAACACATAACCGGACCGGACCGCGCAAGCGGTCCGGTTCTTTTGTTTCCAATAAACCCGGTCTTGAAACGCGCCGAAACGTGCTTATTGTATCGGAATGCGCGGTTTTTCCACCGGGGAATTTCCCTTTCGTTGCATTGGGCCGCAATGCAGGGTATTTGTAGTACGGTAAAGCTGTGACCGCGGGAGAGAAGGAATTTTGCTGCAACAGATGATGAAAATCCGCTTTATTGGTTGTCTGGTCACGGGCGTCCTCGCGGCAGCCGCCGTGCTGGCGCTGCCGGACGCCGCCTACGCCTGGGGGCCGGGCGCGCATATGGTCGCGGGCAACTGGGTTCTCCAGCATCTGGAGTTGTTGCCGGCCCTTGTGGCCGGGCCGCTGGCGCGGTTTCCCGGCTTTTTCCTCCACGGCTGCCTGAGCGCGGATATTTTTATAGGCAAGGGCAGCGTCGCCAAAAAGGGGCACAGCCACAACTGGGAAAGCGGCCTCGCGCTGCTTGCCCGCGCCAAGTCGGCGCGCTCGATAAGCTACGCCTACGGGTATTTGTCGCACCTTGCGGCGGATACCGTCGCCCACAACGTTTTTGTCCCGTCCCTCATGCCGCTCGCGCCGGGCAACGGCAGAATGGCCCACGTGTACCTTGAAATGCAGGCGGACCGCATGCTTTCCTGGGACAAGGAACGCGCGTTGGCCGTGTTCCACGAGCGGGGGAGCGAAAACACTTCGCTGATGCTCAGAAGGACGCTGCGGCGCAACGGCTTTAAATTCCGGCTGCAATCCGGCGTTTATCAGGGTAGTATAGCGGTCGGCGGCAGCGCGCTCTGGCGGCGGTCGCTCCGGGTGGTGGACAGGCTCCTCCCCGGGCATGCGGGCCCCGCCTGCCTCGCCGATCTGCTTGAAACAGCGACCCGCGCCGTGGTGGACGTGCTCCAAAACGGCGAGGATTCTCCGGTTTTCAGGCTTGATCCGGTCGGGACGGCGGCGCTGGCGCAGGCCGTTGCGTTCCGGGCCGAACAGGGCTTTTTCCCTGTTTCCGGGACCGGGCAGGGTCTTGCGGTTCCCCTGCCCGATGCGTTACAGTCTCTTCCCGTCCTGTTTTTGGCGAAACCCAAGGTGGCTGCATGAATATAACCGCCTCCCGCATTCTGAAATATGCCCTTTTCGCCTTTGCCGTGCTGGCGGCTCTCATTGTCTTGTTCATCAACCGGAACCTGGCCTCTCTGGCCGATCTGATCTACCCCGGCAGCCTTCTCTGGGCGCACGGCTCGCTGCTCGCCGTGGAGGCGGTCGCCTTTTTCTGGTTCTGGCGCGGCGTTTTCGGCGGGCGCGAGCATCTTTTGCATGCGGATGACGATTCTCCGGAAGGCAGGGCGGCTTTTGCCAGGGAACTCGTTCGCCGCGTGCGGACAAACCCCCATGTCCTGGAAGCGGACCTTGTCCCCTCCGGCCCGGAAGACAAGGAACGGATCGATCAATGCCTGGCGCTTTTGAATAAAAAGGCCGACGCGGAAATAGAGCAGAACGCCCGGCGGGTCTTTCTGGCCACCGCCCTTTCCCAGAACGGCAAACTCGACGCGCTGATCGTTTTTATCTCCCTGTGCCGCCTGGTCTGGCGGATTTCCGCCATCTACAACCAGCGGCCCCACCCGCGCGAGATTCTCTCCCTGTACTGGGCTGTGGTGACCACGACCTTTCTGGCGCTCTCGCTTGAAGAGCTCGATATCACTACGGAAATCGGCGTCGGGTTCGGCCAGGCGCTCCACGCCATGGCCCCGGCCGGGCTTACGGCCAGCATCCCCTTTGCGGGCAAGGCGCTGCAAACGGTCACCGCGGCCGCCATTGACGGCACGGCCAACTGCTACCTTGCGTTGCGCGCGGGCATTATCACGCGCAACGCCTATGCTTACGCCTTTGCCGAAAAGCGGCCCTCCCGGGCGGCGGTGTTCCGCGAAGCCGGGGGGATTTTGCTCTCCATGTCCACTTCCCTTATGGACAAGCTCGGCGTGGGCGTCGCCGACGCCCTGACGGGCGCCGTGCGCACCGCGCAGAACAAGACGGTGCGGGCGAGCAAAGGGCTCGTCAAGACCATCGGCGTGGGGTTGGGCATGAAGTCGCGAGAGACGGACCAAGGCTAACCGCGCGCCCCGGCGGGCTCATCCGGCGGGCCGGGCATCTTGTTTGCGCCGCGCAATAAAAAAGGACTGCTTGTGACAGTCCTTTTTCGTTCCTATGCCCGCGCTCGCTTTATTCGAGGTCCGCGTACTTGACCGCGATGGCGGCCACTTCGGCCTGGATTTCCTCAAAGGCATCGACGACCGCGGGGTCAAAGTGGGTTCCCCTGCCCTCGCGGATGATGGCGTAAGCCTGCTCGTGCGACATGGGTTCCTTGTAGGGCCGGCGGCTGATGAGCGCGTCGTACACGTCCACAATGGCCATCAGACGCGCGGCCACGGGAATTGCTTCCCCGGCGATGTGTTCCGGGTAACCGGTGCCGTCCCACTTTTCGTGGTGGTAGTAGGCGATTTCACGGGCCGTGTTGAGGAAGGTCTCTTCCGTGCCCAGGGTTTTGGCGGCGGCATCCAGGGCGTCCCGCCCGTAGAGGGTGTGGCGCTTCATTTCCTCGAATTCCTCGGGGGTGAGGCGGCCGGGCTTGAGCAAAATCCTGTCGGGCACGCCGACCTTGCCGATATCGTGGAGCGGCGCGGTTTTGTATATGAGTTCGATCTGCTTCGGCGACAAGGCCGGGGCAAATTAGGGGTCCTGGGCGAGGTATTTCGCCAGTTCATGGATGTAGTACTGCGTCCGGCGGATATGGTGGCCGGTTTCGTTATCCCGCGTTTCAGCCAGGGAGGCCATGGAGATAATCAGAGCATCTTGCAGCGCTTCCAGCTGGAGGGTACGTTTTTTGACCTGGTCTTCCAGGATGTCGTTCTGCTCCTGCAGGAACGAGCGCGCCTGCTTCAGGGCGAGATGGGTCTGCACCCTGGCCATGAGAATGGCGGGCGTAATGGGCTTGGTGATATAATCGACCGCCCCCAGTTCGAACCCCTTGGTTTCGTCCTCATCCTGGCTTTTCGCCGTGAGGAAGATGATAGGGATGGTGGACGTGGCCGGGTTTGCCTGCAATTGACGGCAGACCTCGTACCCGTCCATGCCGGGCATCATGATGTCCAGCAGGATAAGATCGGGATGCGGTTCCGCAAAGGCTATTTGTAACGCTTTTTGGCCGTTTGTGGCCACTTTGTTCTTGTATTGATCTCCCAACAGGCCACATAGCAACGTGATGTTGTCCGGCGTGTCGTCAACAACAAGAATGGTTTGTTTTTCTGCAGCTGGTGCCACGTAACTGTCCTTAGTATATGCCGCCCGGCGGTTATCTCTCTTTAGTATTGCCCGGACGGCACGGCGTTTGTCCTTGAGCGCATCGTCCGCGTACAATGCTGTCCGGTTAAGCTGCCAAGGATAACAGACTGAGGTTATAGAGGTTTTCATTTTTTCGTCGTCGGGGCTTCAGGAGTTCTTCCAGCGAGTCTGTTCCGAGGATGTTCAGTGAGGCGATTTGGAAAAGTTGCTGCACGGACAGCCCTGTTTTACTCAGGAATTTCTGGTAGGCCAGGAGCAGGTAGACGGTCAGCGCGGTATAAATCTGAATCAATACAGCATTTTCCGTGTTCCCGACAAAGCTTTTGATGCGTAGATTCTGTTTGATTTCGCGAAAAAAGAGTTCGATTTTCCAGCGTTCTTTGTAAATATCGGCGATGGTGCGGGCGGACAGGCGAAAGTGATTTGTCAGAAATTCGTAACGCTTGCCTGTTTCGGCGTCCCGGTAGCCGATGCGACGCAGGCGCAAGACTTTTCCCCGGCTGTGCTTCACTTCGATAATGTGGTCGGAAGTAACCCCGCTTGTGCGGTTCACCGGGCGGCGCTCCAGCAGTTTGTAAACAGCGTTGTCCTTCAGGCGGGTGACGAAAAAGATGCCATTTTCGAGCAGGGTCTGAAACCAGGGGTAACTGACATAGCCTTTGTCGAAGGTCACGATGGAGCCTTTGGGCAGAGAAAGACTTTTCGCCATACGGCTTTCGTGCGTTTTGGCCACATCAACGGTGACAAATGCCGGGATATGACCATCGTGGTCAAGCACTGTGTTCATTTTGACGCCGCCCTTGTTTTGGCGGAACGTGGCCCAGGGAAACAGCGACAAACACAGGCTGATGGTGGTGGCGTCCATGCTGTAAAGTTTGCATTTGAAATGAAATTTGTGTTTGGAGGCCTTGGGAACACACAGGCTGTACATGTCGGCAAATAGATCTTTGAAAAAGCCCACAGGCCGGGAGTTGTTGGCATCGGAGAAAGTGGAACGTGCAACGGGAAAAAGGCCAAAATGATACAGCCTCTTGCCGCAGGCGGCCAAACAGCGCAATCCGTCACGCATGGAGCGCCTTGCTGCAAGCTGGATAAAAGCCATGACCGTAAACTGTTCCTTAAAGCCGAATTGTCGAGAAGAACGACCTGTTTTATGCCGGGCTTCCAGTTTCTGAAAAACATGTCTGGGAATCAATGATAGCATTTGAGAAAAGAGTGTATTATGATGGCTCATGTTCAAAATCTCCTTGGGCTGCAATGGGTTATGCAACTGTTTTGTAGCATAAACCTCGGAGATTTTGAACATATTTAACGCACCTTAGCCGGACAGCATTGGTCCGCGTAATGCAATCATGCGGCTGCGCCTCCTGGTTCAGTACTATATGCATTGCTTTTGAAGTAAGCAATGCTTTGTAAGAAAAAACTTGTACCGAGACGCTGAGCCTGCCGCAGGAGTAGAAAAATAATACCGTGCGGCCTCTCTTTCCTTTCGTGCGTCCCTGGCGGCCGAGCGGTAAAAACGGCGCGGGGCAGGAAAAATACCCGGCATTGCGGTATGTTTTACGAAGCGGCGCAACCGCCGCTATGAAAATTCCGGGAAAAGCATCTCCATTTTTTCAAAACCCGGCATATTGTAGTAAGATCTATTCATACCGTATACTGATATTTTTGAGGAAAGCAAGAGTATCAAAAATATGTGTTTTTATGTATTTTCCCGGCGAACGGTGGCGTTCTTTTGCTAAAGCGTTCCGCCATGTGTGGAGTCTTTATGGGAAAAAAATCATTCGACCCGGCGCCCGAACGCGCACCGGCCCGCGCGGATGCGGAAAAACGCAGCGCCGCCGCCGCCTCGGTCGCGGCGGCGGTACTCTTGACCGTGCTGAAACTTTTCGTCGGGCTGGCGACCAACAGCCTGGGCGTTCTTTCCGAAGCCGCGCACAGCGCCCTTGACCTTCTGGCAGCAGGCATGACCTACGCGGCGGTCAGGATTGCGGCTTTCCCGCCGGACCCGGGGCATCCCTACGGGCACGGTAAAATCGAGAATCTTTCCGCGCTGGTGGAAACAGTTCTGCTCATGGCCACCTGCGTCTGGATCACCTGGGAAGCCGTTGACCGGCTGTTCTTCAACCCGGCTGTCGTGAAAGCCTCCTTCTGGGCCGTGCTGGTCATGGCGATCTCCATTGTTGTGGATTTTTCACGCTCGCGCATGCTCATGCGGGTGGCGAAAGAGCACAGAAGCCAGGCCCTGGAAGCGGACGCGCTGCATTTTTCAACGGACATGCTGTCTTCCGCCGTGGTCCTCGTGGGGCTCTGCGGGCTTTTCCTGGCCGAAGCGCTGCCGGAAACGTCCGCCGCACGGCCTTGGCTTGAGCGGGCGGACGCCCTTGCCGCGCTCGGGGTTGCCGTTATCGTGCTCCGGGTCAGTTGGTCGCTGGGCAAGCGGGCGGTGAACGTGCTGCTCGACGCGGGCGATGCGGCTCTGGCCGGGGAAATCCGGGCGGCGCTCCATGGGCTCGCGGGCATACGGGCCATTAAAAACGTGCGGCTCCGCCACAGCGGCCCGGACCTGTTCGTGGACCTGGAGCTTTCACTGGATAACGCCATCGTGCTTGAGGAGACCGGGCATATCCGGGACGTGGTGGAAAAGGCCGTGCGGGGCGTGCGGAAGCATGCCCTGGTAAACGTCGCCTTTCTGCCCTTCGAGCCGGAAGAGGGCGACCGGATAGCCCGCCTCAGAGGGCTTGCCGCCGCGCACGGGCTTACCATCCACGCGGTGGACGTCCTGGAGCTGGAAGGCCCGGACCGCGACGGCGGCCGCGTGCTGGTTGAGTTGCATGTGGAATTCCCGCCGGAAACGCCGCTCAAAGAAGCGTTTTGCAGGGTGAGTGCCTTTGAGGCGGAATTCAGGAAATACCGCCCCAAGGTTTCCATGGTGACGCACATTGAGCCTGCGGGCGGGGAGGGCCGGGAGACGCTGCTCCCGCTCATGGAATCGCGCGAGATACAGAAGACCGTGTCCCGCATCGTCGCGGCGGAGCCGGGCATACGCGATGCGCACAACGTGCTCGTGCGCAGCCTCGGCGACGGCCGGTGCGCGAGCTTCCACTGCCGCATGGCCCCGGACGCCACGGTCGAGGCGGCCCACGCCGCCGCCACCAAGCTGCAACTGGCTTTGCGCCGGGAATTCCCGGAACTGGGCCGGGTGACCGTGCAGATGGAGCCGTTTACGCCGGAAGAAGGCGGTGCGGTTACCGGCCGGGCCGGGCAGCCCTGCTGAGAATACGGTCAGTCCCGCGCGGGAATAGGGGAGGAGAGCGTTGCCGGCGCGTCGGGAGGGTTGATGGTGGTCAACAGCTCCCGGCACAGGAGAATCCGCTCGGGGTAGCTGTCGATCACGGCCCGGTGCCGGGCGACTTTTTCACAGTCGGCAAGGCTCCGCATGGTGTATGCCGATTCTGTCTGCCAGCTTCCGTCGGCGAGGACGGCTATAATCAGTATGGCTGTTTTCATACGACGGCCTTGGACGGGATTTTCCTTACTGCACAGCAATGTCCCTGTGATTGCCATGATTATATGCTCTCACGGCGGACCCCTTCGCCGCGAGCCGGATTGCCGGGGCCGTTACAGCGCGGTCTCCGGCCAGGGCAGCGGCGCATCGCGTCATATCAGATCAGGTGCCGGGGCGGCGCCTGATCTTTGCTTGACTTTTTCCTCGGCATCTCATAGAGAAATTTGCTCCCGTGGGCACGTTCAGATGACAGCGTTGCCGATTTAGTCTGTTCACGGATTTGCCGGAGTAACTCAGTTGGTAGAGTAGCTGATTCGTAATAGAACGGCGTGTCAACTGGGTAAAAGATAAAAGTCGCAGCAATTGTGACCGGAAAAGCCTTCTCACACAGGCATTTGCCAGCGTAGCTCACTCGGCAGAGCAGCTGATTCGTAATCAGCAGGTACGGGGTTCGACTCCCCGCGCTGGCTCCATTCATTACAGGGGTTTAGGTGCTAAAATGGCACTTAGACCCCTGTTTTGCGTCCAGAGGCCATTTCTAGCCTATTTCGAGCCTGACAGCGAAACAGCTTTTCTAGCCCATTTCGAGCCTACCCTGATTTTCTACCCACGCGGGGTAGAAATATGAGCGGGAACCGTTGCGGCCATGACCCGAAGAATCCGAACCTTTCTCCGGCCAAACCCATCAGGAAAGGTAAAAGCGGCTTGCCGCGCATCCTCTCGCTTGCCGCTGAACGCGCAAAGGCATGGTACTTCCATCCAAAGAAATGCAAGCTGCTCCAGTCGCACCCGCACCGGAAAACGCGATCAGAGCGCCGGGAGGCTTGCCAGATCGTTATAGAAACAATCCTCTCCCATCTTGATCTTGCCTCTCTCTGCCTTGGAACACCCACCCTGGAGAATGGTTTCATCGACATAGACATGCGAACCATCGTCCGTGACTCCGGCATCGGCCAGCGGCGTTGTGAGCGGGCCATAGCCTTACTGAAAGAAGCTGGTTTTATGAAGGTGCAGCAGCCCCGCGCCATCAACGACCAGGGCGACTATGTGGGCCTTCGGGCAATCCGCGTTGTGACCTCGCTCTTTTTTGAATTTTTGAACCTTGGCCCTATGCTCCAGAGAGAAAGGGCCAGGGCCAGCAGCAGACTACAGCGCAAGGCCATGAAAGCTAACCGTAAGGCAACGGACTTCATGCGCCGCATCACTCAAGGGCTTCGCAATTCATTCCGATTTAAGCCTCAACGCTCACGCGCAGACCTGGAAAAGCGCGAGGAAGAAACACGGCGCTGGAACACAACTTGCGCTAAATATATGATCGCCAATCTCGATCCAGACGAGTGCCGAAGGCGAACAAACGCGGAACTCGGACTACCAGCCGATTACAGCCCCGGCAGATACGCATAGCAGAGCTTGCGTGTCTGGCCGCATGGGGTTTTTCTGATATTTGGGCCTCTCATGGCCTATTTACTCCCTCAAAAATCGACATTACCGGGCCGGATTTACCACGAAAGGGATTTTCTCCCCTTCTATGCCGGAACCATTAAAAATAAGTGTCGCTTAGTTGGCCCCTAAGTGTCGTGCATAAAACCCAAGAGGCAAAAAATTAAGAAGAGAAAAGGAAGGAAGCCCGTTTGATAGAGAGCGTTCAGTCATCGCCTGTTTTTTATTACGGCGAATTAGCCATAATTAAAGAGCTAAAAGACATGCGCCTTCGGCGCGGCCAATAAAGGTGGAAATAATTTGAGTTTCTGCGCGGCATCTTGACTTTGTCAGAAACTAATATATATTTCTGACATAAGAGGTGTATCATGAGTTCACTTGCCCAACATATACTTACCAAGGCCAATCAGTTGCCTGAAGGCGGGGTTTTCTCGCCCAAGGAGTTTTTACACTTGGGAAGTCGGGAAGCTGTTGATCAGACTTTTACCCGTCTGGTGAAAGAAAAAAAGTTGCTGCGGGTAGGGAGAGGACTGTATACGCTTCCTTTGCAGGGGCGTTTTGGCACCCGCCCGCCCTCGCCGGAGTTACTGCTTGCGGCTCTTACAGAAAAAACCGGCGAAACCGTGGTGTCACATGGAGCAGCAGCGGCTAACCGTCTTGGCCTGACCACGCAAGTGCCGGTTCGTGAAGTTTTTTTGACCTCTGGCCGAAGTCGCACTTTACGGCTAGGCTCTCGTGTTTTGGAAATTAAACATGCTCCGCCTTGGCAATTACTACTTGGAGAAAGTTCCGGTGGGGTATTGCTTAGAGCCTTGGCTTGGCTTGGGCCGGAACAGGCAGAAGAGCTTATGCAGCAAGTGCACGAAATGATACCAGCCAAAGAATGGGAAGCAGTAGCCGCTGTACGCTCCGAATTGCCTTCCTGGTTGGCCAAAACTGTAAGTCAAATGGGACAACATGCCTGAAACATATTTTTCTCTTAGCACCGCAGATCAGGCCGAACTTTTGGACACGGCCTCATCGCGTTCTGGTCGCCCGGCTCACCTTCTGGAAAAAGACGTTTGGGTTGTCTGGACATTGTCCTGCCTTTTTTCTTCCCCTCTGGCAGACAGGCTTACCTTCAAGGGCGGCACGTCACTCTCCAAGGCTTACAACGTTATTGACCGTTTTTCAGAAGATATTGACCTCACCTGTGATATTCGACGCCTGCTCCCCGAAATGGCTACAGAGCCGGAAGGCATCCCGCCCACATCCAGCCAAGCTGCAAAATGGACAAAAGCCGTACGCTCCCGCTTACCCCAATGGATTGAAGACAGCGTGCTCCCGATTATTCAGGCAGCTTTGGCCGATATCGATATGGAGGCTGCTCTCGACATAACAGGCAGGGATAGTGATAGCGTTCTTGTAAAATACCCGCCGTTACGCCAAGGAACCGGGTATGTCGCCCCGAACATTCGACTGGAGTTCGGAGCAAGATCCACTGGAGAGCCTTGCGAGGTGTTGCCGGTTGTTTGTGATCTTGCTTCGTTGATGCCTGAGATTGTATTTCCCCAAGCCCGGCCACGGGTTATGAAAATGGAGCGCACATTTTGGGAAAAGGCTACCGCCATCCATGTTTTTTGCCGACAGGCCAAAATGCGCGGCAACCGTTTTGCCCGACACTGGCATGATCTTTTGCGGTTGGCTGCAACCGAGCGCATTCAGAACTCGCTTGCGGATAAATCCTGGTTAGAACAAGTAGTTCGACACAAGACGATGTTTTTCCAGGAAAAGGATCAGGCTGGAACACCTATTGATTATAGAGAATGCTTGAATGGACATCTATGCCTTGTACCTGAAGGAGCAGCCCGTGAAACTCTGCGTGATGACTATAACAGCATGATTCAGGATGGGATCCTACTGGTACAGGCCCCAGAGTTTGACGTTATCTTGGAAGAATGCGCGCATCTAGAAGCAATGATCAATTCTCATTGAAAAATTCAATTTCTGAGTATACACAGGGCGGCGCAGCTACTCCTGTGCTACGGGCACAAGACGTTTTGTGTATTCCTCGCGCCAATCTTTCAGCGCCGTCATATCAGTGAGGAGTTCTTCTTGGCTTGGCAACTCAATGGGTGACTCTGTTGGTTGTGAATGTTCAAACCCTGAATATTTTGTCATGAGTGAGTCAAGGAAGCTGCAATCTGTATTCTTCAACTTAGGCAGCTCTTTAAGTTTCAATGTATAAACTGGGCGTAAAAATCGTTGAACTACTCCGCACAACAGGTCATTTTCAATAGATCGCTCTACCAATACCCGAAATTCACTACACATAGATTTTAGCAAAACCTCAACCAGTTCAAATTCACCATTTGTACTTGCTTTCTTTACATCTTGATACCGTGCATTCATGAGGGTATTCAAGGCAGTTTTTATGTCTCCTTGTGAAAGTGGAATAGGGGCTGGTTCTCCGGTTCCCCAGTCCGTAGAGCGAATGCTAACCACAGTTGCCTTTATAGATTTTTTTTCAGCAAAATGTTTGACAGTTCCTAATAGTGATAGCCGGTGGGTAAATACAATAACCTGTTTGCTCTGAGACAATTCGACAAGTCTTTTAACGACTGCCTCTTCATACGCTTGGTCAAGAGAAGATATTGGATCGTCAAAAATAAATGGGGCTTGTGAACTTTTGCTGGTTACATCGGCCAAAAAAGCAGCAATTGAAACAATTCGACTTTCGCCCTCACTTAGCACCTCTGTGAGTGAAGCGCGAGATGCCCCTTTAAGCTGGAGTTTATGAAGTACGCGTCCTTTGGATACTTTTGATTTAATCAGCTCCACCTTTATACGATATGCACCAAGTTTTTTTAATTCTTCATTAAATCTTTGAACAAATGCTTCTGTAATCAGAACCTCTGCCAGTTCTCCTTTTTTTTGAGACAATGCTTTTGTACTGGTCGTTTTTTTGGCTTCCTGGATTTGGTTCAGTAATTTTAATCGGTGAACTTCTTCATCGATTGCGGCGCGGTGCTCAGACAGCCACTTCCTTGCTTGAAGACTGGTCAATTTTTTCTTGTTCTCCTCGCGCTTGTCGCTTTTAGAGTCTTCCTCATATTTTGCAGCGAGTTCGCCGAGTGTTTTTGAATGAGTCTTTATTTCATCAGCCCATTTTGGTGAAGGCATTGGGGCGGGGATGCTTTCTTCTGAATCGATTTTAGGAAGTTGGTTTTTCATGGTCTGTAGCTGAGTAAAAAAATCCACCATTTGAGTGACCAACTCTGTTTGTGAAATACCTGCCGCACCAATTTTGGTTTTTATCGCCTCCAGTGATGGCAGAGCTTCTACTGTCTGGCTGGCGATTGCATATTCTTTGGCAGCGTCACTGGCTTCTCTTTGCATTTCACCCTTCACGAAATTTTCAAAGGAGAGCAACCGCTCCTTAGCCTCTGGAGTCAATTCTTGATGGCACAAGACGCAACGAGAATTATCAGAAACATTTGGATAATCGACTTCTTTATAAGCAAATGCTGTGGAGTAGTTTCGGGCTGCTTCCCAAAGTTCTCTCCAAACGTCAGAGCCAATACCTGTCAACTCGCCGCCAGAAAACACTTTTCCCGCTGCGGCATCCGCCGCACATTTTTTGCGAACCGCCTTTATCTTGGCTGTTATGATTTTCTTAAGATTCTCGTTAGAAAATAGCTCCATGCATTGTTCCACATCTTGAACCAGAGCATCGGCATATTGTTTCTGCTGTCTTAGTTGTCTTGCTTTTTCTGCCGGAGCCTGCTCGGCTAGGCGTTGTTGCAGTAACTTTTCCTCCATGTCGTCAGCGCTGCCAAATGAACAAAATTTATCGATGTCGCATGGTGTGATTTTGGTGCTAATAGATTCATACCATATCCCTTCTGGGGTGGCCTTTTTATCAGTCGGAATATTGGGCTTTTTCGAAGGATGTTGAGTGGCCTGAACATCAAGGGCTAAGGCCACTTTTTCGCAAGTAAGGATGAGCAAGCTAAAAAATGACAATACCTGCGGTTCGTAACTGACTTCGTCTTCACTGCTGATAAAAAATTTGCTAAATGAGTTGTCAAAAATATCAACACTATTGAGTTGTTCGCATGGCCCTTGCCCGCACCAAAGGTGATTTTCAAGAGCCCCATTTTGTTCAAACGAAATGCGCACTTTTTGGGGAACAGACTCTGTCTCATAAACATTATGATGTAATGTACCTGCTTCACGAGCTCCACAGATATGTTTAAGAAGTCGGACATACCCAGATTTGCCGGAGCCATTGCTGCCATAAACAACCGTGATATTTTCCCTGCCAAACTCTAACGGTTTTTTGGGGGCAAGAGCGTTTATTCCTTCTACATCACTGATTGAACATAACCGCAAGGAACCCACTTTGCCTTGAGTAAAAGTAGTACCTGGAAAGGAGTACGTTGTTTTTGATAGTTGTCCATTGGCTTCCTGCTGACATAGACTCGCGAAGTCCGTGACATCCGCTTCAGTAAGATCAGGTTGTTGAAAGAGTCGATTCGCTGCGATCTGGAGCCACTGGGGGCGTTCTGAAAACCAGGTGTTCAGTGACGCTAAAATATCATCCATATTATTGCCCTTTCTCAACATCGTACTGCTTTTCATCTCATCAGAGTGACGTTGCCGTGTTCTATAAAGCACAGTTATAATAGTATGTTCATAATGCTTTAAGCATGATGCAATTTTGGCAACAAGTTATTGCCAAAACTATTGAAAACTTTCGTGTGCACTGTCTATTCTTTTGCCCCATACCGACTTTCATCCACCAACCCTTGTACGCCACCAGAGTCGGCAACGCCAAAATCCATTGCCGCCCCTGCAAACGCCTCCTGCGCCCGGACAATGGCCGTGGCAGAAGCGTTTCTAATGACGATCTCGCCGCCTTGTTCAATAAACAGCAATTTGTCGCCTTCTTTGAGGTTCAGCTTCCTGCGGATTTCGACAGGGACAGTCACCTGACCGTTGGCCGATACTTTTGCCAAGTTCATAACACACACCTTCAAGGATTCTTGAGATTATTTATATTCCTGTAAGCTAGCAGCAAAACTCCGTCAACAAACGGCGTTTTTACGAAAAACCATCCATAGCAATACACAAGCATATTTTCCCATACGCAAATGCAGCACAGCCATATTTCAGCACTCCCAAGCATAGATAGCCATACACAGCCATAGATAAGAATAAGTAAACATAATTTATGTATCTGTATTCTTAAATCTTTTTGTCTATGCTACTGTATTGGCATTTAAGAGGACAGGACAAGCGAGGTGGGTACACTTTTCAAGTCTACCCCCTCACGTCCTGCCCTGCGGGGCTGCTTATTCGCGGTTCCGCTCAACGCCAAAACAGAGAGGCAATTACTCCATGAAAAAGACACTCATGCTGGCCGTCCTGCTTTGTTTTCCTATGTCCGCACTCGCAGCGGAGCCAGGGCCGCCCGCACAACTGGTTAAAGCCGTAGCCCGGCAGGAGTCCGGGCTGAATCCCCTGGCGGTCAATATCGCCGGAAAATCATACTACCCGGCCACGCAGAAAGAAGCGGAACGGCTGATCCGGGAAGCCCTGGCAGCCGGGAAGTCGTTTGATGTGGGAAAGATGCAGATAAACAACTGGTGGATGAAGCGTTTTTCCATCAGCCCCTTTTCCCTGCTCGATCCTGATGTGAACGAAGCATGGGGAAAGCGGATACTGGCCGAGGAAATAGCCCGGCACGGCCTGAACTGGAAAGCCGTGGGCAAATACCATTCCCCCGACCCGGAGCGCGGCAGACAGTATGCGTGGCTCGTTTATCGTCACTACGCGGGCCAAAGAGCCTCTAAGGGTATAAAGGAGGCTCCCCGTGCCTACAAAAAAACAGATACTAAGAACATATTTGACTCCAGAGGAATACGCGCAGATCAGGGCATCGGCCAGCAAAGCGGGCCTGTCCCTTTCCACGTTCAGCAAAAGGGTGTGCCTTGGGTTTTCCGTCCCAAGTCTGGAGCATCAGGAAGCGCGGATTGAATTGCGCCGACTCAAGGGCGACCTGGGCAGACTTGGCGGGCTGGTGAAACAGGCATTGGCAAATGGAGCGGACAGGCAAACGGTTCATCGGCTTTTGCATGAACTGGACACCCGGCAGCGGGAACTCCAACTGGCGATAGCAGTCATAAAATGATCAGCAAAAAAGTGGGAATCAGCCCGAAAAACGACAATTACGCCCGTCTTGCCGAGTACATTGCCGATGCCGGGCATGAAGGCGAAAAGAGCCTCTTGCATTGGTGCGCCGGATGCCTTGGGGGTGATGATTACCGGGAGGGCATTGCCGAGGCTATGGACGTTCAGGCCATGAACACCCGCACCAAACAGAGCAAGACCTACCACCTTGTTATCAGCTTCCGCCCGGATGACGAAGCAAAGCTAACGCCGGAAGTGTTCAAGGCCATTGAGGAACGCTTTGCCACCGCCTTGGGATACGCCGAGCATCAGCGGCATTGCGGTGTTCACAAAAATACGGCCAATCTCCATATGCACATTGCCTACAACACGATCCACCCGGAGAAACATACTCGCCATAAAGAGTTTCGGGACTATTGGATACGCGACAGAGTTTGCCGGGAGCTTGAGCAGGAATATGGCCTTGTGCTTGATAATGGCCGGGCCAAGGATAAGCAGAACTCTTTAGGCGAAAAAGCTGCTCTTATCGAAGCCCATACAGGTCAGCAATCCTTTGAATCATATGCCAAGGCCCATAGAGATAAAATCGTGCCTGTACTGGTAGCGGCATCGGATTGGGAAACGCTCCATAAGGGGCTTTCGCTCTACGGTATGGAGATAAAACCCCACGGTAACGGCTTGGTCATAGCAGATCGCCATAACCAGCGGCATACGGTGAAGGCCAGCGCGGTAGATAGAGGGCTATCACTGAAAAAGCTGGTTGAAAAATTGGGGCCGTATATTCCAGCGCAGGATTTAGAAAAGGTAACGGAGCAAAACCGCTATCAACATGCTCCATTGCACCGCTCTCCAGAGCGGGGAGCGTTGTATGCTGAGTATCAACAGGGCATCGAAAAACGGAAAACTAATTTAACTAGCGTCAAGGAGCAGGAAGACGCGGTACTTGCAGCAATCAAGGAAAAATGGACTGCCAAGCGCCGTGAACTGGAACGGCTGAACATAGCCAAAAAGAACCGCCGCAATCTGCTGCAATTGGCCCGTAAGCGTGAAGCCGAAGAAACGGCCAGAGCCAAGCTGCCGTTTCAATCCCCCCGTGAGGCCATACGCGGAGAAATTCCTTTCACTTCATGGAATGGATTCCTGCAATATAAGGCTGGTCAGGGTAATGAAACGGCTTTAGCCATCCTGCGCTCTAAATGGGAAGCGGCGGAGCCGGAGCGGGAGCCACAAACCGCCAAGGCAAAAGACTGGTCACAGCACGGTAAAGAGCAGCTTGCAGCGAACCGTGCGGAAATCCGTGCCGAATACGCGGCCAAGGAGGTTGCCGCCCTGGAGAATGAAAACGTGAGCGTCCAGGGGAAAAAACAGCTTTTGGCGGTATTACGCATGGAACGGCTTGCAGCCGAGGAAGGGAATACGGGTGAACTCGCACAGATACAAGGTTTTTCGGCAACTGTAGATCGCAAGGGGGTCGTTGTCTTTACATTGCCCGGTGGAGGCAGGATTTTGGATAGCGGGAGGGAGCTGTTTTTTTCAGGCAATAATACCGCCGCCCGTCATGTTGCCGTGCAGTACGCGCAGAAAAAATGGGGAAAAAACCTGCATGTGGAAGGGAATAAAATTATGCGGCTGGAAAAGAAGCAGGAGAAAGAACAAACCCGAAAACTACAGGATATGGAGCGGTAGTTACTTTTGCTCCATTTTCTCCGCAACAGGATCAAGCAGTTGCCCAGGGGTTATCCCCAAGGCTTTGGCAAGACGAAATATCATTTCAAAACTTGGCTGGCGTGTACCGTTTTCAAGCGAGCTTATAAAACTCCGCAAAACATCAACCCGCTCACTAAGCTGCTCTTGCGTGAACTGCTTTTCAAGCCTGTAAGCGCGTAATACTTCGCCAAAATATGGACTCTTTTTTTCTCGTCTGCCTGTCATAGCAGTACAGTATAGACGAGTAGGTGTAATTTGTTTGACAGCCTGGGCTGTCGCTTGCACGGATTATCGTGCCCACAAATGCAGGCACGGGTTAAATGTTATTCGATTTTATTTAGAAGTGACCAGGGCCAAAAAAGTTAGGATAGACTCTCTGACTGCCATTGCAGCGAAAGGCAGAGCCTTTATCTCGTCATTGTGCTTGAGAAGTTCCGATTCGCATGTGAGTAGAACTCTACTAATCACTTCCAGACAAATCTTTTCCAATTCAATCTTGTCATTATCCATGCCAAAGCTCCATTTGGAGTTTTCAACATGCCGCAACTATGCTGTCCATATGAAAAAAACCACCTGTACAACACAAGTGGTAGTCAATACCACAAGCTAGAATCGGACTTGTATCCAGTCCGTCCAAATGGCACACGCGAAGGCATCAGATTCATGCATAGTGCAGTATGCTGATGTGAATTGCCTTGCTGTGCGCAGCAGCTTGGGCACGAATTTAAACGGCGCTTACCTGTTTAGCGGATAACGAAATCGCTGTTTCAAATGAGTTTGAAATAAATCTCTATTCCGAAGTTCCGCTCTCCGCGAGAAACGGCTGTAAAGCCATGGATACTATTGTTGGCCCGCCTGATTTGCTGTGTAGGAAGATTCTGCCATTGCACTCGTTGATTAATTTTCGAGTCATGGCCAGCCCCAGGCCTGTTCCGGCTTCTTTGGTGCTAAAGAAGGGATTGAAAACTTTGTCCTGCATATCAGCCGGTATCCCAGGCCCATCATCTTCCACTTCCAGGTAAACGGTGGCCTCCGCAAAACGAGTCCGAACCTGGATCGTACCGGCTTTGCCGACAGCTTCCATCGCGTTTTTCACCACATTAATCAGAGCCTGTTGAATGAGATCCACACTTCCGTGCGCCATCGGTACTTGCTGTGATGGCTCCAGGGTAAACTGGATGTTGCTGTTTTCATTCCCCATGCTCAAAAGCAGAACCGTCCGGACAGCGATACTATTCACATCCACGCCGGACTGACTGCAAACGGTGGGTTGGGCAAAAGAGGTAACATTTTTGCATGTCGCTTCCAGGCGTTGCGCTTCTTCCAGTATGACGCGGGCAACATCCTTTAGTTGTTCACTCAGATCCGGGTTGTTCAACAACTTCCGTGCGAACCCACCGATGGCAAAAAGGGGATTTCGGATTTCGTGCGCGATATAGGCGGAAAGCTCTCCAATCGCGGCTAGCCGTTGCGACTCAGCAAGTTGCTGTTCAAGACGCCGCTTTTCCGTCATATCTTCTCGCATCAGAACAACATGCCGGATCACGCCTAATTCATCATGCACCGGCATCGCAGTTACAGAATAATTGCGCACTGCGCCGTCAGAATTAGGACTGGTTACTTCCTCATGTACCTTGTTGCCGGTCATAACGGCTTGTTCAAAGAGAGTTCGTCTGTTCTCGCCATGTTTTTCCTGGTCATTGAGCTGAAAACAACTTGCTCCGTAGTATTGTTCCCTCGTACCGCCCCAACTCTCCAGAAAGCGGGTGTTCACAGCCTGTATGACACCGCCCGCGTCAGCGACCAGAACATCGCTCTCCAAATGATCAATAAAGCCATTGAAAAAATGACTTTTTACTGCTGCTTGTTGCTGTCTCATAATAGCTCCTGCGAACAATATGGAGTTTCCAAAACCAAACATGACCTACCCCAGACGTGTGCGGAAAAGCCGCGAAGCCATACCAAGCGTTACAATGGCCATGACTCCAAGCGGCCAGAACAGGTGCGAAATTTCGGTGATGCCCGCTCCTTCAAGGTAAATGCGCTGCGCAAGCTCGACCCCGTAGCGTACAGGGTTGATCTGGGTGGCAAGCTGGAAAGCTTCCGGCATGGAGGTTATCGGAGTAGCGAACCCGGAAAGCAAAATCATGGGCATGAGCAGAGTGAACGAATACAACATGGCCTGCTGCATGGTTGAAGTCAGCGCCGACACACAAAGGCCGATGCCGACGATGGCGAAATTGAAGATGATGAGCGCCAGATATAAGATGGCCAGCGACCCGGCAAACGGTATTTTGAACCAGTTCAGGGCGATAAACAAAACGATAGTAGATTGGGCAAGGCCGACCAGCACGGGGGGCAAAGCCTTTCCGAACATAATGGTCAGAGGCCCGAAAGGAGTTACCAGGAGCTGGTCAAAAGTACCTTGCTCTTTTTCTCTGGCGACGGACTGACCGGCCAGAACAGTAACTTGGATAACCGCCAATACCGCAAGCAGACCGGAAATGATGTTCCAGCGGGTTTCAAGGTTCGGGTTGAACCAGGCCCGGCTGGAAATTGTAATTGCAGATGCGGCATAGCCTCTTTCCTGCAACCTGGCATTTGTAAATGCTTCAATCATGCTTGTGGCATACCCGGAAGCCGTACCGGCCACGTTGCTGTTTCTTCCGTCAACCAGCACCTGCACCGGCACCGTCTGCCCGGAGTTCAACTGCCGCTCAAATTGCGGCCCGATGTGCAGCACCAAGATCGCCTTTTTATTGTCAAGAACCTCGGCGATTTCAGAACTGTTGCGCAGCGTCGCCATGTGAAAGAAAACCGGCGATGCCTCAAATCGTCGCGCCAACTCCCTTGAAGCGTATGAGTGGTCTTCATCCAGCAGCGCGTATTCTATCTTGTTCAAGTCATAAGTCACCACATAACCAAAAAGCATGGTCTGGGCCAGAATGGGCATGACCAAGATGATTCTGCTGCGCTTGTCTTTCAGGATCATCAGCGCTTCCTTGCGGAACAGCACCAGAATATTGTGAAGATATTCAAACATACGGTTACTCCAGTGATTTTCTGATGCTTGCGCCAGCCAAACTGAGCAGGACAACGGCAAAACAGGCCATAATGAGAAAATCGCGGATAACCTGCCCAGGTACGTTCCCAACAAGGAATAACGTCTGCATCAGATCGACATACCAAGTGGCCGGAAAGACATGCGCAAGATAGTATGCGCCGATAGGGGCGCTTTTAAGGTCGAAGATGAAGCCTGACAGCATCAGCGTAGGCATGAAGCTGAGTATCAGAACAATCTGGCTGGCCAGGAATTGATTCTTTACCGCTGCGGAAATAAGCAGGCCCATACCAAGAGCCACAAGCATATAAATGGCCGAACCAGCGATTATGAGCAGAAGTGACCCCCGCATTGGTACGCCAAAAATCCAGGTTGCGGCGGTCAGGCACATACAAAGGCCAATCATCCCCAGGACGAAGTACGGAACCGTTTTCCCGGCCACAATCTCCCACCTTTTAACGGGAGTTGCGGCAAGTGCCTCGTAAGTACCCCTTTCCCACTCACGGGCTATGACCAGAGCCGTGAGCAGGGTTCCGATAAGCGTCATTATGAGCACCGTCACACCGGGGATGAGAAAATACTTACTCTCCTGTTCGCTGTTGTACCAAATACGCGTTTCGGCGGTGGCGCGGCCAACGGTTTCAACCTCCGCGCCCCCGGATAAGAAAGACAGATTGCTTTGCCGTAACGAAGCCCAACGTGAGGACGCCCCCTCCAAGTAGCGTTGCATAATGCGCGCTGTATTGGAGTCACGCCCGTTGACGATTATCTGGACATGTTCACGCCCGTCCGAAGATTCTTTCATATCCCGTCGCACAATGGCGTCTGTGGAGCCGACACGCAGCATGTGTTCAGCCTCTTTCCATGAATTAACCATAGTCGGATCGAAATATGCGGAAAGTTTCAGGCTGGTATATAAATCGCGAGTGACGGGGGATGAACTGTCACGAACCACGGCCACAGGAACCAGCTTGACATCTAGCGACAACCCGAAGCCGAAGAGGAGCAGGAGCAAGATCGGCAGGATGATGCCAAGAGTGAGCGTACTTTTGTCGCGCAACATCTGGCGTGTTTCCTTACGAATCAGCGCCCAGGCTCTTGATGAGGGGCCTTTCCCGGTGTAGGTCGGTGGATTATTACTGGCCATGCCGTTTTCTCCTACTTGCTGTCGCCATGCTCAAGCTCATCCCAACTGCCGCCCAAGGCTTTATACAGGCTCAAAGCATTGGCTTCCCGTAACAGCCGGGTCGAAATCAAGTCGCTTTGCGCGGCAAACAGTGACCGCTCTGCATCCAGAACGTTGATAAAGGAGGATATGCCGGAAGAGTGGCGGGTGCTTGAGTAGCGATAGCTGCGCTCTGTGGCTGCAACCAGGGATTCCTGCGCTTTAAGTTGACTGCCTATATGGTCACGTTGAATCAGAGTATTTGCGACTTCCATAAAAGCGGTCTGAATGGTTTTTTCGTACCGGGCCACGGCAATATCGCGCTCGGCTTCGGAAACTTCCAGCAGTGCCACATTCCTGCCCATGTCAAAAATTGGAAGAGTTATTTGCGGCAAGAAGCTCCAGGTCTTTGAGGCTCCGTCCCACAAATTGTTATAGTCCGAACTCATTTTACCGAAAGCTCCGGTAAGGCTTATTCTCGGAAAGAAATTCGCCCGAGCCGCGCCGATATTGGCATTGGAACCTTTCAAAATGTGCTCCGCAGCCAAAATATCCGGTCTGCGCTCCAGCAAAGACGACGGGAGTCCCTCCGGAATGTCGTGAAGCTGCGTGACATCCGCAAGTTTGCGCACTTCCGGGAGGTCTGAGGGAATTGACGTACCCATGAGCAAAGCCAGGTAATTGGCGTCCTGTTCTACTTGAGTGGCGGCGGCAGCCAGTCTGACTTTAGCTTCATCGAGAAGCGTCTGAGCCTGGCTGACTTCAAGGTCTGAAATAATTTCGCTTTCAAACATATTCCGCATTAATTCATAACTTTTCCGCCTGTTCTCCATAGTTGCGGCTGTGAGGTCGTACTGTTCTCTATCCGCTACAAGCTGCAAATACATGGCGGCTGTTTCCGCTATCAAAGTCAGTTGGGCGGCTCTGGCTTCCTGCTCGGTGGAGTAGTAAGTTTCAAGAGCCTGATCGGTCAGGCTGCGAATACGGCCAAATAAATCTAGTTCAAATGCGCTGAAACCTAAGCCTGCCGTGTACTGACGCGTGATGCCCTTGACGCCTGTTGGAGAAGAGTCGGCGGGCAGGTGCTGAATGGAGGCTCCCCCCTCAGCATTGATGGTCGGCAACAAATCGGCACGTTGGATGCGGTATTGAGCGCGGGTTCGTTCTACGTTCAGCATGGCAAGGCGCAGATCTCGGTTGTTTTCCAAAGCAAGCTCAATGACACGCTGCATGGTCTGGTCAGCGAAAAAGACTTTCCAGCCGGGAAGCTCTACGGAGTCATTGCTTGTTCCTCTGTGGTAGGTGTTTGGGATCGGTGCATCCGGGCGTATATACTTTGGTGCCATGGTGCAGCCGCCCGTCATAACGGTGAGCAGGATTACCGGCACCAGAAAAAATGATGTGCGTTTTGTAATGACACTCAACATGGTTTGCTCCTTACCGGCTTTATGCGGCCTTTTCTTTTTTTTCTGCCCTGGCCCTGGCCACAATATCTATGAAAGCATCTTCCATCGTAGGCTCAATGCCGGGCTTGCGTTCAGCTTGGGCGCGTATTTCTTCCGGAGTACCCAAAGCCAGCATGATTCCGCTGTCCTGAATCAGAATTCGGTCGCAATATTCCGCTTCTTCCATGAAGTGGGTGGTAACTACGATGGTGACTCCCTGATCAGCCAATCGCGAGATACGTTTCCAAAAATCACGCCGGGCCAACGGGTCGGCTCCACTGGTCGGTTCATCCAGAAAGAGAATCACCGGCTCATGTAAAAGCCCCACAGCCATGGCCAGACGTTGTTTGTAGCCGCCAGGAAGACTCTCTGCGGGCATTTGTAGTTGCCGCTCAAGAGAGAACTCCTCGATCATCGCCTGTATCCGCCTGTTTTTTATCTGCCCTCTAAGCCCATACGCACCTGCGAAAAAATCCATGTTTTCCCGAACATTCAGAGGGCCGTACAAGGAGAATTTCTGGGCCACATAGCCAAGTCTGCGGCGGGCTTCTTCTCTGGCTTCGCGCACATCAACACCGGCTACATGCAAGGTTCCCTTGCTGGCAGGAAGCAGGCCGCAAAGCATACGGAAAGTGGTGGTTTTGCCTGCTCCGTTCGGGCCGAGCAGGCCGAACACTTCACCCGGATAGACGGAGAAGCTCACATCGTTCACGGCGATAAAATCGCCGAAAAGACGGGAGACATTTTTTGTTTCAATGATAGGCTCCCCCGCGTCCTCGCCGACATGACCATTAGAGAGGGGATGGTCGATAGGATCGGCGGGGCAACGGTATGTGGACTTGGGGGAGCCATTAGCGCTGCGCAAAGGGTCGGAATTGTCTTCGGGCGGCAGAGAGGAAGAGACTGCATTCCCTGAATTTTCCGGCACCTGCATATGTGTGCGCAGCAATAACATAAAACTGTCCTCAAGGCTGGCGGGAACCTTGCTTATTGCAGCACCGCGCAAGAGGCCGTGTAAAAATTGGTTTTGCCCATCCGTCAAAGGGCCGTGTATGAACCTTACCGCCCCACCTTGCGGCACGGCGTCAATGATGCCTGGAGCGCCGAGAAGTCTCGCCTGTAAAGAACGTGGGCTATCGCCAATGACTGGCTTCGCCAGATAGCTCATGTCCTCAGTCTTTTGCCTAATAAACTCCGGAGTACCCCGCGCCAGGGTCTTTCCCTCAAACAGCAACACAACTTCATCACACATGGCCGCTTCATCAAGGTATGACGTGCTGACAACGACAGACATGCCTGATCCGCTGGTAAGGCGCTCCACAATTTCCCAAAGTTCACGCCTTGAAAGCGGATCGACTCCAACAGTAGGTTCGTCCAGAAGCAACAATTTGGGGGGAGAAATCAAGGTACAGATCAGACCGAGCTTTTGCTTCATGCCGCCGGAAAGTTTGCCAGCCAGGCGCTGCCTGAACGGCTCCATGGCGGACATGGCCAAAAGTTCTTTATACCGTTCTTCACGCTCATCAAGCCCTACACCTTTCAAATCCGCATACAGGTCAAGGTTTTCCTGTACGGTCAAATCTTCATACAGGCCAAACTTTTGCGGCATGTAACCGATTTGTGCCTGTAGCTCTGAATTCTTTCCGCCGATTTCGTAGCCATCAAACAAGAGCTTTCCGGAGTTCGGGCGCAAAAGACCGGCCACAATGCGCAGCAAAGTGCTCTTGCCGGAACCGTCAGGGCCAACCAACGCGGCGATGCCGCCGGGCTGAACGCTGAACGAAACCGAATCCAGAGCGGCCAGCACTTGCCCGGTTTTTAGCTTGAATGACTTGCTTACATTTTCAGCAAAAAGCATGTCCTGCATGTTCGGCTCCAATTAACTATTGTGCTACGCCTGGAAAATGCACTGTGGCTGGCATCCCAAGGCGTAGGCGATTCTTGGGGTCTTCAACATATATCCGTACTTCGTAGACCAGTGACGTGCGCAGTTCCGTGGTTTCAACAGCCTTGGGGGTGAACTCTGCAACTGATGATATGAAGCCCACAGTGCCGGTAATAGCCTCATCAGGGTGACTATCGGTATAAATGGACGCACTCATGCCTTGACGGATAAGCCCCAGATCGGTTTCTGAAACGTAGGCCCGAACCCATTTGGGAGAAAGTACGGCAAGTGAAAATGCGGCTCTTTGAGGAGAAGCCATATCGCCAGGTTCCAAGAGGCGGCGGTTGACCACAGAAAGGGAGGGACTCTTTAATTCCGCATCGTCAAGCTGGTTACGCAGTTCAACCAGACTACGCTGCCGCTCTTGAAGAACAGCTTCCGCTTCGACAATATCTTCATCACGGGGGCCGATTTCAGCCAGACGCAGCCCTTTTTGAGCTTCGACCAGCTTTGCGCGGGAAACATTCAGTTGAAGCCTGGCCTCGTCCACATCTTGCTTACTCACGGCCTGACCTGAGGATTTCTGCCAAATATCGTTGTAACGCTTATACTGGGCCTCGGCGAACGCAACTTCCGCCTGGGCGGAAGCAACCGCCGCTCTGGCCTGGTCGATTTCTTCCGGCCTGGTGCCGTTTCTAAGTCTCAATAAAGCGGCATCTGCGGATGCGACCTGCGCTTCAAGCACGGTAATTTTGTCCCGAAGCCGCCTGGTTTCAAGACGGGCAAGAACTTGCCCCGGCTGAACCTCTTCACCTTCCTGGACAAGAATGGCTTCAACGCGCTCAGAGTCGATGAAAGCCAGTTCAACCTGTCGCTGATCCACGTTTCCGTAGAGTACGAGTCCGGTTGCCTTTGGCGAAGCGATAAAATACCAAGCAACCAGGCCAATCCCGACAATTATCACCAATAATACTACTGCCTTTATTGCCTTGTGCATGCAGCGGCTCCTTTCTCTGCGATTTTTCAACCTAAACAGACAAGCTTTCCTGCTGTCTTGAGTGGACAGTATGATAATTAAATTCATATGTCAAATTCAAATTTAACTTTAATTTTTTAATTTGACATTTGCAAAAACCTCCGCTAAAAAAATGCCATGAACACCACAATCGATTTTATGAAGCGCCCCAGGCGCAACCAACGGCGAGACGGCCTTTCAACTCGGGGCATTATTCTTGAGGCTGCCGGACAAGTATTTGCCGAGCGCGGATTTGCCGAGGCTACAAGCAAAGAAATCTGCGAACGGGCCGAAGCCAACAGCGCAGCCGTGAATTACTATTTTGGCGGGAAAGAAAGTCTGTATGAGGAAGTGCTGGTGGAAGCCCACCGGCAGATGGTCAGTCTGGAGGATCTGGACGAGATCCTCTTATCCGACATCGCCCCGGAAGATAAGCTCCGGGCATTTTTTAGCCGGATGATTAAAACTGCGGCTTCATCTTCCGAACTTTGGGGTATCAAGGTGTATATGCGGGAAATGGTTTCGCCGTCGCCTTTTGTCACCAGGGCAATGAGTACAACGGTACTGCCCAAAGCGGACAAGCTCAAAGCGTTGATTCAAGAAATCACCGGGCTTCCGTCAGATTCGCCGCATCTTCAACGCGCTACCGGCTTTGTGGTAATTCCCTGTATCAGCATGATCATGTTCCCGGAGTCTCTGCGCTTGATTGTGCTGCCAGAAACAGCGGGCGTTTCAGAGGGTATGTTGGAGGACATGTTAGCCTATACGCTTGGTGGGCTTAAGGCTTTGAGTGAAGCTGTGGGGACTTAACACGCTGATCCGAATATTGTTTTGGATAATTGAAAGGGAGTAGGCATTATGCTTACTCCCCTTTTTATTAGCCGTTCCTTTTACACTCCGGCCAACCAGAGCAGCCCCAAAAATCATAGCCGCCCTTGCCGTCTTTGCCAGGCTTTTTCACCCGATGAATCATAGGCTTGCCGCATTTTTCGCAGACTTTGCCCGTGGCCTTGGCAAACTCCAGCACTTCCCTGGAAAGTTGGTCATGGGCCGAAGCTATGACAGCGCCGTATTCCGCCTTCCCTTCCGCAATATCGTCAAGGGATTGCTCCATTGTGCGGGTGAAGTCGTACTCAATAAATGAAAAATGCCCGCAGAGGCCGGAAACAATTTTTTCCCCAAGGGGTGTAGGCACAAGGAAGCGTTTTTCCGTGGTGACGTATTTCCGGCTGGAAATGGTGTCTATAATCGCCGCATAGGTGGACGGACGGCCAATGCCGCGTTTTTCCAGTTCGCGGATAAGGCTGGCTTCCGTGAACCGGGCGGCGGGCTTGGTCTTTTTCGTTGTGACGGTTCCCGTCAGCGCCGTAGCTTTTGTGCCGGGCTTCATGGCCGGAACGGGGTTCAAAGGCTCTTTCTCGCCTTCTTCTGCTCCTTCATCCGGGCCATTTTCCTGATCGGCCAGAACTTTCCAGCCTTGCGAAAGCAGAGTGCGGCCCTTTGCCTCAAATAGAGCCTGTTTCCCGTCCATTTCCGCGCCGAGTTGGAGCGTCCGAACCGCATAAACCGCATCTTCCAACTGGCAAGCCAGGGAACGCAGCCGGATAAGGCGGTACAAGGCTTTTTCGTCCGCCGTTTCCCCGGCGTCCTCAATTTCAATGTGAGTAGGTCTAATGGCCTCATGTGCTTCTTGCGCCCCCTCTTTTGATTTCCATTTGCGGGGCGTTTCCACCAGCGGCCAGCCCTTTGTTTCGCAATACGCCCGGATCGCCTGGATCGCCTCTTGCGAAAGATTGGGGCTGTCCGTTCTCATGTAGGTAATCGCGCCTTGCTCATAAAGACGTTGCGCCAGTTGCATGGTTTGCTTGGGGCCAAATTTCAGTGACGAACTGGCGGTTTGCTGCATCGTTGAAGTGGTGAATGGAGCCGGAGGCGCGGTTCGGCTCTCGGATTCTTTGCAATCAAGCACGTCCAGCGTCCGCAGCGCAGCCGCCTTTTCCGCAAGAGATTTTTCAAGCAAATATTCCTGCCCCTCTTCAAGCCAGGGCTTTACCAGAAGCGCCGCTTTCCAGCCGTCAGTGATGTTGTCCACATTTTCAAAGGTAAGTTCCGCGCCGTAATGCGTTGTGCTGGAAAAGGCTTTGATTTCCTTTTCCCGATCCACCACCAGACGCACAGCCGGGCTTTGCACCCGGCCAGCGGAGAGCTTTTCGCCTGTGGCATTGGAGAGCGGCCCGGAAACCATATAGCCGCAAAAGCGATCCAGAACCCGGCGCCCTTCCTGTGCCGCCACCAAAGCCATATCAATGGAACGCGGAGCGGAGAGCGCGGCGCGTATGGCCGCTTCCGTGATTTCCGTATAGGTGACGCGCTTGGCGTTTTTGAGTTTCAGGGCGTCTTGCAGATGCCACGCAATAGCTTCCCCCTCTCTATCGGGGTCAGTGGCAAGGAAAACTTCTTCCGCGTTCTTCACCATCCCGGCCAGCCGAGATAAAACATCCTTGCCCCTGTCCGTGGGAGTATACTTCGGTTTGAAGTCGGGAGCGGCCACGCCCATTTCCTTGACGGGCAGATCGCGCACATGGCCGACAGAGGCGGCAACCTTCCAGCCGGGGCCGAGGATTTCCTGTACTTTTTTCACTTTGCCGGGGGATTCAAGAATCAACAGTTTCGCGCACATGACGTTTCCTTATTTCTAAGGCCGTCATGCGGCGCGAAATTGGGGCGCATGGCCCGCAGGGATAGTTGAGGATTATTCAGAAAACCGGGATAAAGTTTTCGGTGAGCTATTCGTGTTTATTTGTGCAGCAGGAACAACGCGCACTCGGTACAATATCTTTTTGCGGCAAAAACTTGATGATTTCAACGGAGCAGCACCGTCCGCGCGGGTTATTGTTTTTGCAATCTCCCTTGATACATGCGCCGGTCATAGTGCGAACATCATCAAGCGTCTTTGCCCCGTTTGACACCGCAGCCCGTATAGCGCCAGCGGACACTTGGGCGCACCAGCACACAAATTCATTATCGGACGCTTCAAGAACATTTTCAGTATACTGTTTCATGGGGCATAGACTACACCATTCTTGGAAAAGATCAAAATCTCCTCCGCTACTGAAAAATGCGTACTCATAAGGATAACTCCCGCGCTTTTCCCCGATTCCGGCCTTTTTCCCGCTCAACGTCCTTTTGCAGAACAAGGCCCACTTGCCGTTTCACTTCATCCAGCCCACGCGACTGGTGCAGATCGTTAAAATCCGTCAGCCCCTTGCCCCGTTCTTCATCGGTGAAGATTGGCACAACAACCTTGCCGCCGACCTCTTGGGCGGCTCTTTGGGCCAATTCCACGCCTTTGTTCCACGGTTCAACACCTTCCGGCGTTTTGCGGGTATGCTGGTGGTCATTGTCGGCGCAGATAGTGATCGCGGCGTTGGGGAATTTTTCCCGCAATTTTTTGGCTACAGGCTCCAAATTTCCAGCGTCAAAGGCTACGGCAACAGGCTTTTCCGTTGCCATGTGCAGCGTTGCGCCCGTGGCGTATCCTTCGGCCAGAATGATTTCCCCTTGAGCCAGATCTTTGGAAAGGTCTTTGCCGGGGTCGGCAATCAGATGAAAATTGCCGTTTTTTTCCATCCCGTACATGAAACGCTTTTCGCCTTCCGGGGAAATGGTTTGCAGACCGCGTAATTCCTTGTCCACCGTCATAACGGGAACAAGCAGAGTGCCGTCCACATCCTCACGCACCCCGAAAGGCTGAATACCCTTGGCCTGTAAATAGGGGTTATCGGCAGAGGCCCAATCGTGGGCGATCCATTCTGTATGCGCTTCCCGCGCTGTCTTTTGTTGTTGCTCCAGAATTAACCGCTGCCGCTCTTCCCGCTTTCGGGCTATCTCGGCGCGTTGGACTTCCAACTGCTCTTTGGTCAGGGTATGGCCTGTGGCAACCCAAGTCGTTTTTTCGCCGGCACTGAAATTCTGCATCCAGCCGGCAGGACGTTCATCGAGATAGCCGCAGTATGCGCCGTCAAGGTCGCCGCCGTTTCTGCCAATGAGCGGAACGCGGTGTATCTGTCCATCCATGATTGGAGCTTTGCCACGCAGATCCAGCCCGGCTTGTTCCAGGGCGTTGGCAAATTCTTCCTGTGGCGGCATGGACGGTTCCGGCACAGGGGCTTTTTCCGGCATCCATGCTGCCAATGGCGTGAGGTCGGTTCCTTCCGGCGCGTACCAGAGCTTGTTTTCTTTGTCCCACTTCGCACCGAACTTCTTTGCCTGTTCCTTTTCCTTGTACGGAACAGCGAGGAAGGTTTTTTCCTTGGCGGGATCAACGGGGAGGCCCATAGCAGCAATGTCGCTCTCCAACTCTTTGCCGGGCAGCCATGCCTCTAACGGAGTAAGGTTATTGCCTTCCGGTACAAACCACCGCCTGCTTTCATCATCCCACTGTCCACCAAGACGCCAAACTTGTTTTTTCTCTTCAAAGTTGTCCTGTGGAACATCAAGGAATGTTTTTTCTTTGGCTGGAACAAATGGAAGCCCTTGGATAGCTGCAATTTCTTCTTTTCTCTCCCGAACATTGCTCCGCTGGACAGCATTTTCCGGGGCTTCCTGCCGGAGTTCTTTTTTCCGTTCCATGTCAAAGACGTAATCCTTGATTTTTTCCGCATCCCGGCAAGCCCGTACAATCTCGTAGGGGTCTTCTTTCAGAACTTGAATCCATGACTGCACATAGGCGGCGTGCTGGCCAGGATCGTGGCCGATGCCGATTTCCTGTCCGAGCATCCATGACGCGATTTCCGCCCGTAACTCTTCCCGCGCATATTTTTCCGACCCAAAGGGGCCAAATTCGCGGTTCAGGCGGTTTTCATCACCCGTCCAATGCCCCAATTCATGCAGAGCTGTGGCGTAGTATTTATCAGGCGCGTCAAAGTTTTCTTTGGGCGGCAGATGAATGGCGTCTTCCATGCGGCGATAAAAAGCCCGGCTACTTTGATCGTGCTTGATTTCCGCGCCGGAGGCGGCAAGGATGTTTTCCGCCTTTTCTATGGGTTCCCACTCATAGGCTTTATCCGTGAGCTGGAGCGGAGGAATACCGTCAACCTGTTCAGCGTTGAAGACGTGGGCGAAACGGACAATGGGCTTGTCCAGTTCCACTTTTTCTTTTTCCGGCTTGCCGTCCGCATCGAGAACGGGCTTGCCGTCATTATCCAGCTTGTTTTTTTCGTCAGTGAACTGATAATAGACCACGGGCGTGGCCTTGCTACCGGGTAAAATGCTATAGCCGTTGTCATTGGCTTGTTTCAAAGTCATCCAGCGCGGATCGTCATAGCCAGAAAGCGCCAGATGCACCCGGTTCATGCCACGGTAAACAGTACCGGAGGCGGGATTGTGGGGAACCAGAGGCGTTTTCCCCGGAGTCCAGGGGATTTGCCACGGGGCCGTGCCTTCTTGAAGGCGCTCGATGATTTTGTTGGCAAACTCTTCATGGAACGGGGGCCGTTTCGCCTTTTCAGCCTTCTTGCTGGCCTTTTTGCTATCAGTTGTTGCCGACATACATCACCTCGCCGGAGTTGGTAACGGTTAAAAGGCCATCTTCCACAACATCGGCCAACGTAATGGCCTCTTCTTCAAATGCGCCCATGTAGTCCGCCACATCAGGATCGAGCGAAACGCCTATTACCAGGAGATTTCCTTCAATCTGCTGCGCGATAGCCTTTGCCGCAGCGCGTAAATATTCCTTGTTTTGCATAGTCAATTTCCTTTGGGGTTAAAGAGAAAAACGGGTTTCACCCTCTGGAGGGAATCCAGCGGAACAAACCCGAAATAACGGCTGTCAAAACTGCCGGGGTGATCAGCCAGCACCAGGGCCATGCCGGGCGGAACGACACCCGGAACCAGAGCAGGAGTCATGGAGCGCCCGTGGCTGTCCACGGCGCAGATCGGGTGCGAATATGGATCAACAGAGTCACCGGGCAACCCGGCCAGACGCTTGAGCAGGGGCCGCAGCCCGGAGGGGCAGGAACCAGGCTCCAGATAGCCGCGCTCCAAAGCCAGTTCCGCGAACTCGCCTTCCAGACAAAAACTCACCAGCTCGCCTCTTACGAAATCTTTTGGGGCCGGAGCGCCGGAAACAATACGGTAGATGCCTTTTGGCAAAGACGGTGTTGGATTGAAGCGAAGGCCCGCGCTAAAGGCCAGGGCGAGAGCCAGAGCCAGCCAGATCACGGCGAACAGCGTCCGCCGCGCCAATCTACGCAACGAAATACTGTTCACTGGAAGCCTCTTTCTTTTCAGGGGTTGCGGCGGGAACTGGCGTAGCCGAATACCACGCCGCAGGGCGCGGCTCATAAATGGAATCCGTTATGCCGCTTTGGTATTGGGGAGTCAGGCCGGGAACCGGGATTTTGGCGCGGGTCGAGAAAACCGGATCGAAGAAATAGAGGATTTGCCGACCGTAGATAGGCGATTGTCCGGCTGTGAAAATCAGCATATCGCCGGGCTTTATCACCTTGCCTTGCGAGTCCTTCTCCGGCCCGGGGAGCCTCATGCACTCGTCAGGCGTGAGTAGAGGTCTGGCCGTTTCCGTCACGTTGACCGAAGCATTTTTCATATGCCCGGTTCTGGAGCCGGAAAGAGAAACCTTTTCTTCCACGACAGTGGTTTTCCCGGTCATGTCGGAAAGGGTTTTGGCTGTTTCAATGGTGTTGGGGGCGTATGCAATACGAACATGACAGTTTGCCATGAGCGCATTATCCTTGCCGTACACGGCATTGAGTTGGGTAATGTCCTGAACGATGATGTAGACCTTGCCGCCGTACCCGGCGATATAGGCCAACGCCTTTTCCATGATCGGGAGCTTGCCCAGGCTGGTGAACTCGTCCAGCAGAAGCAAAAGGCGGTGTTTGTACCCGGCCTTGCTGGAACCGTCGGCAAATTCCATCTTGGAGCAGATGCGCCGCACGAACATATCCACCATGAGCCGGAGCAAGGGCCGCATCCGGTCAATGTCAGCCGGGGAAATCACCAGATACAGATTCACGGGCTTTTCATGGTTCATCAGGTCATGAATGCGGAAGTCACAAGAAGCGGTGTTCAGGGCCACCACCGGATCGCGGTAGAGCGCGAGATTGGTTAGAGCCGTGGAAACCACGCCGCTGGCCTCGTTCTCGGCTTTGTTCAACATTTCTCTGGCGGAACTGGCGATAAAGATATGCGCTTTGTCGCCACCTTCAGCACCTGGGAACATTTCCTGAAGCAGCTTGGCGTGATCCGTTTCCACCATTTCTTTGAACAGGTCTTGAATGGTGCGGCTCTCGTCCGCCAACATGCAGGAGAGGTCATAGAGGGTTGCCGCCCGCTTTTGAGCGTGGCGGGTCATAACGCAGCAATGCAAGATAGCTCCGCCGAGCATGGCGAAAGCCGCTTTGCTCCAGTGGTCTTCAAGCCCCTTACCGTTGGGATCGACCAGCATTGCGGCCATATTCTGAACATCCGGTATCCCCATCATGGTATCGATGCGGAGTTCTTCCAGGGGATTGAAACGGGCCGAAGCGCCGGAAGGGTCAGAGGGATCGAAACGCAAAACAACCTGATCTTGCGACTTGCGCCATCCGGCAGTTAAGGCCCAGTTTTCGCCTTTAATATCAAGGACGATGCTGGAACCTTCCCAGGCCAGGAGAGTGGGTAAAATCAGGCCCACCCCCTTGCCGGAGCGGGTAGGCGCAAAGACCATGATATGTTCCGGGCCGTTGTGCCGGAGGTAGTGTTGCACCTCTTCCGGCTTTCCCCGAAAAGCGCGGAGTATGGACGATAAACCGGCATACTTTTTAAGCCAGCCGCCTACATAGACGCCCTTGCCCTCAAAGTAGCCCATCGTGCGGATTTCTTTCTCTTCCGCCCACCGCGCCGAGCCGTGCAGATTGGCGTTTGAACGCAGTTTCTTTTGGAAACAGAGCCAAAATCCGATAACGAGAAATTGCGGGAGCAGGAAAAGAGCCTGGCTGTGAGTAATGGCCTGATCAATAAAACCGAAGGTATCACTTGCCCCGAACCGCTCTTGCCAGACAAAAGCCGACCAGGGAGCATACCAGGGAAGGCCGAAGGCTATTCCCCACGGCTGGCCGAGCGCGGCCTGATAATCGAAAAACGCCGCAATGCGCTGTGTAGCCAGAACCATGCTACCAAAACCGAGCAGCAGCATGAACGGCAGATAGAGCCAGCGCAGCGGCGTTTTTTGCGGGGATTTCTCCCCCAAACCGTATTGAACTTTTTTCGCGCACATGACGTTCTCTTGTGGAGGCCGTCAGGCGGCGCGGGATTGGGGCGCATGGCCCGCAGGAAGAAAGGCTTATCGTTGCGGACGGTAAGGCCGCTCAAATACCAAATCTTTGGTCACAATGACGTTGAACTGGTAGCCGGGCCGGATTTCCAGCGTGGGCTTGATATTCAGGTTTTTTTGCAGAAGTTGGAGCGTGGCCTGTCCGAGTTGCGCGGCCAGGGCGGAACCCATTTCATTCTGGAGCGTGGGATTGTCGCTATCACCGCCGCTGTTATCCAGGGTATCCATCGTGTAGGCCATGCCGCCGCTGATCATGCTCATAAGAATGGCCGAGCCAAAAATACGGAAGTAGTGATTGTCCACTTTATCGGTATATCCGGCGTAGCCGCTTTGGTCAGAACCGGGCATGGCTCCAAGGGTAACAGCCGAGCCGTCAGGGAAAACAACGCGATTCCAGGCCACCAAAACCCGTTCCTGTCCGTAGATTACGCGGGAATCATAAACGCCGAAGAGTTTTGCCCCTTGCGGCAGCAACAGATGGTTGCCCGTGGCCGTGTCAAAGACGTTTTGGGAAACTTGGGCAATGATGTTGCCGGGCAGATCGGAATTGATGCCCGTCACCATAATGCCGGGAATCACCGCGCCCGTTTTGACTTCATACTTTTGCCCGGCTGTGCGTGAGTGCGGCAGAATCCAGCTTGTATCTTTCCCGGCCCGGTCAAAGAACGCCTCTTTATCCTTGTCGGCAGCCGGGTCATAGCCGTTTTCCCGCAGCGCGGAAGTATCGGGCATGGACATGGAAGGTCTGTCAGGCGCGGAACCGGAGCCAGGGTACGAAGCCGGAGCCGTGCTTGACTGGCTGGCCTTTTGAACGCCGAGCGGAGCTGAAAGCGCGGTCAGTTGGGCTTGCGCCTTCATGCGCCGGAGGTTTTCCAATTCCTGACGGTAATTGTCGGATTGGCTTTTGTCGGATTGCACGACTATCAGCGGTTCCCGCTTCGCGCCGTCCTGCGCGGGAGCATCAGGCACAACCAAAGCGGGCGATCCGGCTGGCGGGGCCAGGGCGAGGCCGCGCCCTTCGCCCATGAGCAGCGGCTTTTCTTCCTCTTTAATATCGACTTTCGGCGTCCCGGCCTGTTCCTCTTCCTGATTATGGGCAAAGTTCACGCTGTAAACCAGAATGCCGAGCAGGAACAGCCCGACCAGCAGCACGGCATAGAGCGGCCATTTGCTCATGCGGGCGGCATCGACCTTTTTTGTCGGCTCCAGACTGTTAGGGGTGGTATCAGACATGATTCCCCCCTATTCCATGAGGAAACTGCGAGTAGTATCATAGGCTTTCCCCGCCGTTTCCTTTGTTTTTTCCGCAGCCTTTTGCAACATGGAACGCTTGAACTCTATTTCCGTGCGGCTTTGCCCGGCTTCCGGCTGGCCGCTGGCGGTGTAGGCCCGCGCAATGGATTTTCCCTGTTCCGCTGTGTCCGAAATGCGGAGTTGCAGATACCATGCGCTTTTTTCGTCCATTGCATCCAGGGTGTAGGCGATAGCCAGGGCATCAGGCCGCGCATCGGGAATCAGCGTAAAACCCTTTGTCCGCAAACCGTTTTCAAAGGCTTGCACAAAGTTATTGCCCACGTCCTTGGCCGGGACAAGGTGAACGGAGGTATGCCCAGGAGGATACAAAGTAGAGAGGCAGTCCACGGCATCGGCGGCGATAGCAGTAACGGCGCTATCTTCCGGCAGCGGCCCGCAGTAGGAACCCACGGGGCCACGCCCCGCGCAGCCGGAAGCCAGCAACACCATAAGCAACAGCGGAAAAATGAAAGTACGCATTACTTTTTCCCCCTTATGACTTCGACTTTTTCTTGATCGCCGTCCACGCCGACAATGAGCGCGATCCGCTCAAACAGCCCGTCAACAACCATTGCCGCGTCTTTCACCCGGTAATTCACCAGCACGTCACGGCTCCCCTTGCGGACGAGCAGCACGGGCATTTCCCCGGACGCGGTTTTCTCCGGCAGCCGGAGAAAGGTTTGCCGCCCATCATCATAGACGCGCTCCGGCTTCCAGGCGGCTTTGCCCTTCACTTCGTAGTTAAAATTCAGTTTGGATAAATCGGCTTGCTGGCCGTCAATGGTGGTTGAGTTCCATTCCTGTTCCTTGGCGGCTTTGGCTTGCCGGGCCGCGCTTTGACGGTTCAGCGAATCCGCGTAGAGAAAACCGACATAGGGCGTGTACCCTTTGCGCTGGGAAACAAGGCGCAGATGATAAACGCGGCGGTTTGTGGTGATAACCGTGGAGCTTTCAAGCCCGGCGTCCACAGGTTTGATAAACAAATGCACTCTGGCGTCAGGGCCGGAGCCAGCCGAACCGGATTCCACCATCCAGCGGGCCGAGTCACCCACCACGATTTCATTGACCACCTCTCCGGCTTCCAGTTCCACGTCAGAAACTTGCATGGGCGTTGCCACAATCGTGGGCAGACTCGCCCCGTGGACGTAAACGACCTTGCCGCCACCGGACAAAACCGGATCAATATTTTGCCGCGCCCAATCATTCGACAGACTGAGAGCCTTTTTCTCCTTTGGCGTGAGCGGCACGACCTTGGGGCTGATATAGTCGATCTCCGGGGTAGCCCTGCCGTTATTTTGGGAGCCACCGATGCCGTCAATGGCCGGAGGATAACCGGGGGGAACGTCCTGGGCTGCAAAAGCGGTATTGGCGCAAAGCGCCAGGGCGAGAGTCAGAAACAGTATCTTTTTCATGGCGAACCTCATTGTTCTTTTTGAATGGGAGTGTTTTGCGCTCCAACGACCTTTCCGGCCGACAGCGCCGTGATGTAGATGCCGCCCGGATTGCGAAGCAGAACAGCGTCCGCCGTGGGCGGGTTGATCTGGATTGTCACCGTGGCTTCATAGGTGTGCGAATCCAGCATGACACCCGCATGACTGCGGACGGTTTCAACCCATTCCACCCGGTAGGAATCGGAGCTGACAGGCAGCGGCAGACCTTTGATTTCCACATGCACCAGCTTTCCGGTTTTGGCGATTTCATAGGGATTATTGGCCTCATACCATTGGCGCAAAACGCCTTTGGCGCTTCCGGCCATGAAGAAGGAAAGCCGCTCGATCATTTTTTGCTGGAGTTCAACGTCCGCCGTGACCGTGCGCCAATCACTGATGCACTTGGCAATTTCGGCCTGAATCAGCCGTTTCGGAGTTGCGCTGGCTCGATCCGCCCGTGCCACAGCCCCCACGTTGCCAAGTTTGTCTACCTCGATGATGTAGGGAACCGTCTTGACTTGGCTGGCCTGTATGACGTTGCCGGAGATAGAAACCACCGTGATAATCAGGCAGATAAACGCTGCCATGCGCCATTGCGCCGCCCGGCTGATATAGGAGCCGTAGCGTTCAAGCCATTCCTCTCGCCCGTTCAGATAGGGGCTTCCCCCTTTTTCCGCTACGGGCGGTTTTGCTTTACTTTTGAAAAGAGACATAGATACCACCTATGAGTTGTCGTTATTCATTTTGGCCCGTTCAAGCCGCTCTTTCATTTCCGAGCGGGTACGGGTGCTAAGGGATTTTTCCGATGGGCCTTTGGCTTCCTGCCGCGCTCCCCACATGGCTTTCGCCATGCCAGCCGCTTTGCCGAGGCCGCTCCCGCCTTCCATTCCAGCAATTTTCGCCGCGTCCTTCACGTTCTGGACGGTGTTGCTACTGGCGACCATTGCGCCGATGGCCGCGCCGCCCACGGCGGCAGCCGAGGCGGTAAGAGCCGCCCCACTGGAAACATGGGAACCGTTGATAATGCCCGCACATACATCTGGCAGGGATTTAACCAGGGCGAGAAGCACCACGGACGCGCCAATGACTACAAAAATGTCCTGCAACTCCGCTGTGGACGTGGAAAAACCCTCAATAAAGGCAATGCCCACCCCAAGAACGAGCTGCATGACAAAGAGTTTGAAAGCCACGGCCAGAACGTAACGAATGGCGTTGACGGCATAATCCTTCAAAAAGGCGCTACCGCCGAAGGCAACCAAAATTATCGCCGCCGCCATTGCAATCATGGCTTCGCATTTGATGAACACCACTTGCGCGGAAATCAGCGCAAAGCAGACAATGATCACCAGGGCGGCAATAAGCAGAGCAATGGAGTTGCCCGGCGACCAGATGGAGAGTTTGTCCAGAACCAGTTTGACGAGCTGCATCCCGGTTAAAAATGGAGATTCCGAAGAGTAGCCGCCCGGCGTGAGTTCCCTGCCGATTGCACCAAGGCCGTTGATCAGGTTCCAGGCCCATTCCTGATAGTAGTTGATAACGGCCATAAAAAACCCGGCCATGAGCAGGAGCATGACGAACTGTTTCAGAATATCGCCAAGCTGATCACGGTTGAGCGCGGCTTTGATACCCAGGAAGCAGACTTCCAGAATGACCAGCCAGCGAAACACGGTTAGCGCGTACCGCTTCAAGGTCGGCTCCCAGGTGCTTGTTTTGGTATAAAACTCATGCACCAGCCGGGACACGAAATCTTCATCAGCCGCATACGCCTGTTCCGGCAGGAGCAGGAGCGCCAGCGCCGGGAGGCAGAGCGCGGCCAGAAGCAGAAAATGCTTTTTCATGGCCGCTCCTAAAAGGGATCGGCCTTGGCCTTCGCCTTGCCGATTCGGTCAGTTTTCAAGGTGTTTCGCCATGCCTCTTCCGACATTTGGCTTTCTTTTTCCGCTTTCATTTGGCTGGCCAAGTTCGACTGCACCTGTGTGGCCATGAGTTCGCGGAGCTGCCGGGCTTCCTGCACCTGGAGGGCTGAAAGCTGGTTCCCGGCCATAATCGCCTTTTGCTGGCCGTCAGGTGTGGAAAGCAGCTCGTCAAGGTATTGATCGAAGCGCCCGGCGTCTTTTTGCAGTTCTTCAAGCTGCTGGCCGGAAAGCTGGAAAGTAGCTTGGGAAGCCTGATCAACCGTTTCGGCCCATTTGTCCCACTGTTCCCTGTATCTGGCGTTTGCCGCCTCTACCTGTTCAGGAGTGGAGGCAGCCAAGCCGCCGAGGAAGTTCAGTTCAGGAAATAAAGAATTGAAAACTTCCCCAAGGGCCACAATGTCACCGCGTTGGGTTTTCAGTTTGCTGGTGAGGATGGAAAGTCTGGTCAGGCTTCCTTTGACTTCATTGATCAGGTTCGCCGGAAGCTGCATGGTGTTCTGCACCATGTTGGCGTACTGCTCGATATTTTGCTGCACCATGCGGATTTGCTGTGCGGTTTGCTGAATATTTTCGTGGTACTGACCAATGACGTTCTGCAACTGCTCCATGCTGGTAATCCGATCAAGCAGTTGCACCAAGTTCGTGCTGCAATTCGTGCATGTAACCGTCAGCGCATGGGCGGGCGTGGCGAACATCACCAGCACGGCGAGGCTCAAAAGGTACTTTTTCATAAGAACTCCCATAGAGAGGCCGTGGGAAACGAGTTCCCCCGGCGTTGTGGTTATGCCGCGCCGCGCTCCCGCAGCCATTCAGATTGCCAGCCGTTGACGCCGTATTCCGCTTCAAGCTCCTGAATACGGGCAATGCTTTCCTTGTCGGAGGAACCGACAAAGGCCAGCGTCTTGGGGCCAAGGGCAAGCTGTACTTGCCGTCTGCCGAGGGGCGAAACAACGTAGTAATCGCGCTTCGGCGTGGCACGGGCGATAATGTTGATTTGGGTTTCATTCAGGCCCATGCCCACATAGAGTTCACGCTGCGCCTCTTGTGTGGCCGTGATATTGGGCAGGAATATTTTTGTCGGGCAGGATTCAGCCAGAACGTCAAGGATGCCGGAGTTTTTAGCATCAGAAAGGCTTTGCGTGGCAAGGATTACCGCGCAATTCGCCTTGCGCATGACTTTCAGCCATTCCCTGATCTTGGCCCTGAATACCGGGTGGCCGAGCATGATCCACGCTTCATCCAGCACAAGGATGGTCGGTGTTCCGTCCAATGACGTTTCAATGCGGTGGAAAAGGTAGGTCAGAACCGGAATCAGGTTTTTATCGCCAAGGTTCATCAGGTCTTCAATTTCAAAGACCATCATGGGCGAAAGCGTCAGATCGTCCGTGTCCGCATCCAGCAGCCGCCCCATTGCCCCTTGCGCGGTGTAGTGCTGGATAGCGTCTTTAATCTGGTTATCCTGAACGATGTGGTAGAAACTGGTCAGGGAGCGCAGATTTTCAGGCTGTGCCGACAAGTCCAGCATTGCCGCGTGAATAGCGTTGCGGTGTGACGGCATGACCGTGATTTGCTGTAACTCCATGAGGGAAGCTATCCACTCTTCCGCCCAGGCCCGTTCCGCTTCGGAATCAATGCGCTGGAGCGGTGCGAAAGAAAGCTGATCGGAATTGCCGATGTTATAATGCGTTCCGCCGGAGCCGAGGCAGAGCGGAAACATGCTCATGCCCTTGTCAAAGGCGTAAATGCGGGAGTTTTCATAGCATCGGAATTGCGCGGCCAGCGTTGCCAGCAACGTGGATTTACCCGCGCCAGTTGGCCCGAAAATCAATGTGTGGCCGAGATCGCCCACATGGATGTTGAACCAGAACGGCGTGGATTTATCCGTGGTCAGCACGGCCAGGGGCCGGGAGTTCGGCGGGTAGAACGGGCAGGGGCAGACGGGTGAACCCGTCCAGACCGAAGCCAGGGGAAGCAAATCAGCCAGATTCAGCGTATTGACCATAGGCCGCCGCAGATTGGCGTATCCGTTGCCCGGATGCGTACCGAGCCAGGCTTCCAAGGCGTTGATGTTTTCAATCCGGCAGCCGAAACCAAGCGTCTGGATGTTTCGGCGCAGTTCCCGCGCCCAATCCTGCAACTGCTCCTGATTTTCGTGCATCAGAACGATGCAGGAAGTCAGATAGCCAGCGCCCACATAACCGCCCTGAACTTCGGTCAGGGCGGTTTCCGCGTCTTCGGCCATAAGCAGCGCGTCACGGTTGGCGCGGGCGTTGGGGTTGTTGAAGAACTGATCAAGGAAGCGGTACACCTGTTGCCGCCAGCCCTTACGATAGGAGTCTATTTCCTTTGTGGCATCGTATTGATCCAGGCAGATGAACCGCGTGGAGAAACGATACTCCAAAGGGAGAGATTCCAAATCCGCGAACATGGCCGGGAAGGATTCTTGCGGCAGTCCGTCAATGGAAATCAGCGCAAGGTGCTTCCCGCCAAGCCGGGGGATTACTCCCCCGACCAGATCATTGCTGGCAAGAAGGTGATCCAGATACATGGGTTTTTCCGGCACTCGCAGCGGGTGCAAATCGCCGGAAACACAATGCTGGATATGGGTTAAAAGGTCAGATTGCGTATAGGTTTCACCATCATCGGAATATGTCTCATATTCCGAAAGTCGTTGCATATGCAGAACCGAAGACAAGGCATCTTCCAGTTCTTCCAGGGTGTTTTGGAACTGCCCCAAGGCTTTTTCCAGTACGGGGCTTATCGTTGTTCCTGCCTGTACCTTTCCGGCCAGCTTTGCAGCCTCAAAATTCGGCTTGTAGGTGACGGAAAAAATGGTGCTGGTACTGAAACAACGGTTTCCGCTGAAATAGGCCCGGCGTTCATCGTCAATGAGCTGCGTCACAGGATCGGGGAAATGCCCTTTCTCCTGCGCGGGGTAAGCCCGGTGACTGCTACGGATGGAATCTATATGGAGCATCCAGCCCGTACCGAGCAGCCGGATCGCGTTATTGAACTGCGCGGACACAAAAGCCAGCTCGTCAGGCGTGGAACTGGCGGTATCCTGCCCCCGGATTTCCCAGGCAGCCAGAAACGAGCCGTCTTTGTTGAGAATGACGCCCGGCGCGACCAGCGCGGCATAGGGGAGCAAATCCGGCAGACCTTTGGCCCTGGAACGGTAGTCGGTAAGTTTCAGCATTTGAAACCCCCTACAGGCCGCCAGCGGCTTGCCTTGGCCGGGTAAAACTCCTGTTGCTTGATATGCCGCAGCCAGACCCGGCTCATAATCGGATCAGCCTTTGCCATGCGCCGGAGCGCGAACACCGCCGCAATCCAGAAGCCGACTGCGGACGTGACGGAAACAGCCGTCAGACCGCCCACGCCCACCAGCAGCGCGATAAGGGCGCTGGTCATAACCAACTCCCTTTCCGCGCCGAGGATATGGGCATGGCGGTGCAAAGATTGATGAATGGGGAGCGGACGGCTCATATAACCGCCCCGGAGAAGGAAAACACGCTGTTGACGATGGATGCGGCAAAGGCAATGAAGCTGATGCCGAAGACTACCGAGAGCAGCAGCTTGAAGCCCCCGGAAATGTCATCTTTGTTCATAATAAAAATGACACCGCAGAGCGCCATAGCGACAATGGAAATCCATTTACCCGCAGGGCCAGTGATGGTGTTCACCACCCGTTCCAGGGGGCTGGAAAATTCCGTGATGCCGCCCGATGCGGCGGCTATGTCGGGAAAGCAAAGGCAGAGAGCCAGAAAGCCGAAAACGGCAAAGGAAGAGAAAGGGACTTTACGAGTGGGAAGAAGATTGGTTCCGCGCATAACGATCTCCGTAGAGGCCGTCATGCGGCGCGGCGTTGGGGCTTGTAGCCCGCAGGACGATTCTGCTTTTGCAGCGAGGGCAGAAAAGCTCGATTTCTCCAGCTTCTATGCGGCCCTTTGCCAGAAGTTTGTTGCACTTCCCGCAGCGAAGATTGCCGGGATCGTGCGCCTGTTCAGTGTTCATGCGCTTTGTTCCACCTTGTAGAGATACTCCGTTTTGTAGGTTTCCGTTTTCGGGTCAAAGCCGTCCACGCGCAAAATATTTGATATTTGCCGCCGATTGTCCGGGGTCTTTTCCATGAAGACCACCATATCAACCGCCCGGCCTATCAATTTCTGTTTGGGGCCAAGGCCAGCTTCCTCTACCAATTCTTCCAGGCGGGGTAAGGCTTCTTCCGCGCTGTCTGCGTGAAATGTGCCTATCCCGCCCGGATGCCCCGTGTTCCACAGTTTCAGGAGTTCCAGGGCGGCGGCATCCCGCACTTCGCCTATTAGAATGCGTTTCGGGGCGTAGCGCATACTGACCTTCGCCAGCTTCCGCATATCAACGTCGGCAATGACCGATGTACGGAAAAACACGGCGTTGGGGCTTTTCGATTGGAGTTCCGCCGTATCCTCTATGATAATCAGGCGGTGTGACGGCGTGAGCGTGGAAACCGCGTCAATGACCGCATTAACAAAGGTAGTTTTTCCGCTGGAGGTTCCCCCCACGACCACGATATTCCAGCGCCGCAGTACAGCGTCATGGATAATATCAATTACTCGCGCCGTGATGGAGCCAGAAGCCAAGTATTCTTGGAGGGTAAATACCCGGCTGGCTTTTTTACGGAGCGAGAACGAAGGGCCGGGGCCGACAATCGGCGGGAACGTCCCTTCAAATCGTGAACCATCCAGCGGAAATTCGCCTTCCACTATGGGGCTACGTTCATTGACCGTCAGATTCAGGCCGCTTGCCACCTGGGAAAGTATCAATCTGCCCTTGGCTGGCTCAATGGTACTGACGCATTCATGGTCTTGCCCGTACTTTTCAATCCACAGCGTACCGTCAGGATTGAGCATGATTTCTATGACTTCCGGGTTTTCCAGCGCGTCCATGAAGACAGGGCCGCAGGAATGGCGCAGCCCGGCCAGCAGCCGTGGATCGTCACAAGCCCGGAGCATCAATGCACCGCCTTCAATATAAAGACGGCCACATTCAGCAGCGCGGACATGCCCACGATCACGGCGGCAAGGTAGACATTGCTCTTGAAGGTTTTCAGCGTGGCCGCGTGATCGTCAAAGACCTTGCGAATACCTTCAACCGAAGCCGAGGAAAGGCTTGTGGAAAGCTGGTTTACCGCCGCTTGTACGCCAGAAACATACTCGTCCGTCTTTTCGGCCATGAGCCGGGTCAGCCCCTTTTCATGCCGGGCCTGGAGCTTGTCCACTTCCGTCAAATAGGCATTGAGGATTGTGGCGATCATCAGCGTGGCATCGTCTTTCGGTAGCATCACGTCATGGGCCTTGGAAACCACGGAGCGGATTTGCTCTAGCGTGAGGCCCACGCCCGGCGCTTTACCCAATTCCGTTTCAAGGGGAGTAGGCGCGTCAGCCGCTTGCGCGGCGGGAGCGTCCACAATAGGAGGATTTTCTTGCGACATGGCTTCCCCCTAGACAAGAGCCGCGCTGGTCACGGCTTCCACCAACTCGTTCCGGTAGCGTTGCAAGCGGGAGCGCACCACTATGGACTGACTGGACTCAATCGCGTTTTTGAAACTCAAACGCTTGGCGAACATGGTTTCCAGGTCTTTACCGATGGTGGCTTTATTGCCTTGGGGGATAGTGATCACGGCGTGGAATTGATTTTGAAATTCTTGATACACCTTAAATTCTTCAAATGACATTCCATCCATGACGATTTCCCCGAAGTAGGGGTTCAGCCAGACCACAATGGGCGTTTCAGGGAAACCGAGAGCCAGGGAGCGCAAACCGAGAACCGTATCCGCAATGGCTTGCCCGCCCGTGATCACCGAATGGAAAAAGACAGAATGCCCGGATTCTTCCAGAATCCCGATGATACCGTTTTCCTTGATATAACTGTTGAGGGCGAGGAAAGAGGAAGCGCCATTATCAACAATGACGTGAGTTTCCGGCCCTTGCTCCATGATCTTGTCAATCAGCGTGTCAAACTGGCGCGGGTCAATATCTCCCTGTTTCAGAATATCAAGGCACGTCACCTCAAATTCCTGAAATCCGGCCAGCGTAGCGTTTACCGGGTCAGTATCAAAGGCGGCAACCTTTTTACCGAGCAGCCCCAATGTCTGATACAGAATTGACGCAATCATGGATTTACCTACGCCGCCCTTGCCTTGCTGAATGAAATGCACTGTTGCCATTGGTTAGACTCCTGTAAGGGTTAAATGCCGTCTTCCGGGCGCATGTCGCGCGGATTGGGAAACGATTCTTTGGTTGTATTGACGATCCGGGGGCCGGAGGACGGGAGTGTCTTGGGGGCTGGCGGCGGGCTGGAGATTTGACCGGGCGCGGGAGAAGGCGTTTTGCCGTCCTTTTGGGGAGAATGGAAAAGATTCTGGTAGTCAAATCCCCGTTTTTCAGCCAACTGCAAAATCTGGCAGAAGGTGACGTAGGCCATTGTAAAATGCCCCTTGCTCGTCAATTCCGCATGGATAAACCTTTTGGTGCAGCATCGGGCAAGCATGGCCTGTATCTCGTCCGCGCAAGCGGCGAACTCCATACGCGCTTCTCTGCGCTTTATGGGCTTACCGTGAGACATGCTCGGACTCGCAAGAACGCTGAATGTCGCGCAGTTTTGTGTCCAACAACACCTCAATGCGCGGGGGGAGTTCTTCACCTCTTTCGATTTTTCTCCGTATTTTCCTGTAATGTCTTGGAGTATATCCAAGTATTTCAGCTACTTTCTCATGCGACCCGAATTGAGCAAAAAGCGAATTAACCGCGTCAGCCATAGGATTTCTCCTGTTTTTTTGATAACCAGAATTTCTTTTTACTTATACCTTTACTTTCTTGTAGACAAGGTCAGAAAATCCGGGTAGTGGAAAAACCATGCAATAATGCAATTTTTAAGGAGCAGCCATGAAGGGTGATGATTTCTCCCAAAAGGTCGAGCGGGCCTTTGTCGAACTCATTGTGGAAAGAGCGGAGAATAAGAACTTAAAAAAAGGCGAGTTCGCTGCACAGGTCTGGCCGGAAATGTCGCCAAAGGCGGCGGCTTCGCGCTGGACTTCCGTGCGAACTCGGGCGTCCAATACGGGCAAGCCGCAATCTGTTTCGATTGCTGATGCTCACCGCATGGCAGCGGTGATAGGAAGAGAGTTAAGCCATCTGGTGGCGGTTGCGACAGAACGAGCCAGCGGGCAGAAATAAACATGCCGACAAAAGGAGTTGGATTATGACGCGGCAACAGTCGGAAAAGATGAAGGCATACGAGGAAAAGGCGAAAGAGCTAGTGTCCTTGACGCTCAACGTGTGCGAGGAACAGTTGATGCAGCCCGTGGAGCCAACCCCGCTCCAGGGGGATGCTCTGGCCTCTGCCGCAATGAGTGTTCGGGAGTCCGTGAACACGTTTATCGCCGTATCCCGGCTTTCTGCCGGAGAAAAATAGCTATATTTTTTTGTCGCATTGCACAAGAATTTCTTGTGCAATGCGACTTGTTTTTCAGGTCAAAACTGGAGGAATTAAATGCCGTCCAAAGACTTTTTCCCCTCCACCAAGGAAGAGCTTGAACGCTATTTGGAAATGGAACAAATGAGCGCCAGGATTCAGGCCGAACTCAACGGAAAGCTAAGTACCGTCCTGGCCCGTATGGACTCCATGCAGGATACTTTTGAACGGACGCTCGGCCCTCTGGCGATTTCCGTACAGGAGATTGAAGAGATCAAAAGGAAGGTCAACCTTGCCCCGGAAGAGGTTGAAAGGGTTTATGGGCTGAACGCCGCGACCCTGGCGAACCAAAGAACCAAGGCCACAGGCCCGCCGTATATAAAAGTAGGGGGCAGAGTTCTCTACCCCCAAAAGGAATTGCAAAAATATCTCAATGACCGCGAGATATTGACCAATGACGATTAGCCAACCTTTGCCAGCCAATCAATGACGGACTGCGGAAGCTGCTCGATGCCCTTTTCTTTGATCAGGTGGGTGAGGATCGAGTTCAACTGCTCCATAGTGGAGTCGGCATCTTTACTGATCAGGTTTTGTGATTCGGTAATCGGGCATAGGTGAGAATATCGTTCCGTCATTGTAGTGGTTTTGTGTCCGACAAGACGGGCGATCTTGAACAAGGGCGTTCCCTTGATGGCTTCCCAGGAACAATATGTATGCCGCAACGTATGGAAAACGACTTTATCAAGCGAATCAATTCCGGCAGGGTTGAGGCCGCATTCACTTGCGGAGCGGTCAAAGGTTTTCGTTTTGTTGCTGCCGATTCGCTTTCCGCCACGCCCGGTAAATACCAAGTCAGAAGAGCATTTGCCGACCCATTCTTCAAATACCGGCCTGACGGCCTCCGTAATGCGATAGGTTTTGTATTTTGCGCTGTTTCTTCTCCGGTAGGTAATAAGGCCGCGTTCCATGTCTACGCACTCCAGATGGAGATAGCATACGTCCGTGGGAAAGAGGCCCGTTTCTTGGGAAACAAAGTCTATGGTGGCCTGATCCACAAGCCCGCTCGTAAAGACGATAATCCTTTGCCGCATTTCCAGAGCTTCCATGAAAGCGTTCCAGGCCGCATCATTCAGGGTGATGCTGCGTCGCCCGGTTTTCCCCTTAATCTGCCAGACCCGCGTTTCATGTTGCAAATCGTGAATCCTGGTGCCGGTCACTTCACCGAGCCTGGCTCCGGTATTCAAAGCTATGGTGGAAATCAAAAACCATTTGCGGCTGTGCGTGTTTATTGTCTCCAGAAGCAAGTCGGCTTCATTTCTGGACAGGAATCTGGTGCGGGCGTTATCCACTTTGGGCATGTCCACCTGTTCAAAAGGACTGTCGCCCTTGAACAACCCCCATTTTTTGAGCTTGTTGATCACGTTCCGCATGTCGCCAAGAATGAGGCGCACGGTGGCCGGAGCGAGTCCTTTTCTGAACAGGGCAAGTTTGTAATCTTCCAAAGCCAGGGGAGTAATTTTGTCTATCGGCGTATCTGCAAACAGCGGAGCCGTATGGACGCGGTATCGAAGCGCAATATCAGCGCCGTTGTTTTTGAGATTCGGAAACCACTTATCCTCAAAAACATCGAACCCTTTACCAAGGGTGATTCCCTTTTCTTTTCGCGTTTGCTTGGGTTTTTCCCCGTTCCGGGTAGCGACCATAAATTCGCTACGCTTGTCCGCAGCATATTGGGCGGTAACTTTTTCGCTACGCCAGCCGACCTTATGCCAGCGGAATTTTTTGTCCTCATCCCGGTAACTGTAATAAAAACACTCATCGGGCTTGCCGTCGAAGCGTTTTGTGTCGCTAACATAGCGATATACCCCAACAAACTTGGTCTTGATCATGCCTTTCATTTTTCTAGCTCCCTTATAGCTAGAAACGTATTTCTAGCTTTTTCTAGCTGCTTTTCGAGCTTGCTTCGGGGTAAATTATGAACCCCTGTGAAAAGCATTCGCTCGAAAACCCCAGAGATAACAAGAAAAATGAGGCGCTATTATCCCTGGTGATGTCCTGTGACTCCCAGGGAACAATATTCGTAATCAGCAAGTCGTGAGTTCAAGTCTCATCTCCGGCTCCATAATAAAAAGAAGGACTTAGAGTAAAATCAAAGTCCTTCTTTTTGTTTTCTCCGAAAACAAGAAATCCAAATCATCCCTTTTTATAAGACAATGCGTAAAAATAAGAACGTGGAGTATAGCATAACTCCGTGGATTCTTATGGTGACGCCCAAGGTCTTTAAACCGCCGTTCCTGCTCTTTCAGGCAACGCTGCGGCGTTCTTATACCGTGTGCGCGGCGCACATCCCCGGTCCGCGGCCGTTTTCTGTCTCTTTTATGATTGTACTGTTCCGATGCCCCGAAGCAGGGGCTTGTTCATACCATCGTCAAAAACAATATTTACAATAATTTCCAATTTTTCTGGGACTATTTTGTGGAAAGGCATACCACCAGCGCGGCATGCCGCAAAAACAATGGTATTGGCCTTGACCTCAAAACACGCAATCTATATTAACCTAAAGATATTCTTGCGGCATAGGCAGCGTGTTCCATGTAGAGGAGAGATGCAGTATGCGAACAGCAAAGCCTCGTCGGCATCCCGTCCCTTCTCTTGACATGCAGGCTTTCTTCGCTTCGGATTCTCCCTGCCGGTCCGTCCCCGGTCTGGCCTTCTGGGAGCTTGATCTTGCCAGCCGGCAGGTCTCCTATGCGCCGGACTGGGATGTTTCGCTCGGTCTGAAAGCCGGGCCTCAGCCGGGCGCGGACCTGGAGTGGTGGTGGCAGCGGGTTTATGAAAAGGATAAAGCAGCGTTCCGCAAAGCCTGCGTGGATTGTGCCGCCGGAAACCGGCCCGTTTTTGAAATCACCCTGCGCATACTCCGGATGGATGCCAAAACGGCCTGGCTGCAAGTCAAGGGCAAGGCCCTGCTTAATGCAAGCGGATTCGCCACCCGCATCGCCGGCTATGTTTCCGATGTCACGAACCTGCGAGCCGACCAGCATTTTTTGCCGCATATGGATGACGACGCGGAAACATACCGGGCCATGCTGGAAAATTCTCCCGACATGATCGTGCGCTTTGACCGCAATTTTCTCCCTTTATACGCCAACCGCGCCACCAGCCGGTACCTGAACATAAACACGCCGTCTCTGGGACCGGGCCTCTATGACGAGGTGGGCATCGCCTGGGAGTCCAGGGTTTTTCTCCGGCGTTGCATTGTCAGTGTTTTCGCGGATGGGGGCATAATCAAGGAAACCGTGAGCGTTCACTCCGCCGTGCGCGGCCAGGTGACCGCCGAGTTCTATTTCGGGCCGGAATTCGCTCCGGACGGCACGGTCAGGACGGTTATCTGCCAGGTGCGCGACCGCAGCGCGCAGACGCGTATGGAACAGGCGTTGCGGCTGAATGAAGAGCGGCTTGACGCCCTGTATCGCCTGACGCAGATGCAGGAGGCTCCCGAGCGGGAAATTATCGGCTTTGTTCTGGAGCAGATAGCGTTGCTGACCAGGAGCAGGCACAGCTATCTGTTTTTTCCCGGCGCGGGCAAGGGGGGAAGGGGGCGCATCCACTGGTCGCAAAGCATGCAGGACCTGGTCGGCGCGGCCGCTTTGCCCACGGATACAATGCCGCATGAATGCTGCGGCCGCGAGCATGGCTTCCACGGCGAAGTAACGGCCCCGTGCTTTGTGAATATAAGCGACGAGGAGGGAGGGCATGAGGTTTTCGGCGTATTAACCGTCAAACGCTATATCCTCCTGCCTGTTTTCGAAGATAACCGCGTGGTCTGCATCGCTTCCGTCTGCAATAAAGACAAGGATTACGACGAGGCCGACCTGCGCCAGATGCAGTTGTTCATCAACGGCGTATGGCTGGTGCTGCGGCGCACCCGTTCCGTGCATGACCTGAAAACCGCGAAGGAAGCCGCGGAAGAGGCCAGCCGGGTCAAAAGCCAGTTTTTGGCCAACGTCAGTCACGAGCTGCGCACCCCGCTCAACGGCATGCTCGGCATGCTGCAGCTTTTGCAGTTATCGCCGCTGTCCGAGGAGCAGCGGGGGTATGCGCAGGCAGCCGGCCTTTCCGGCGAGACTCTGTTGCGTATTATTTCCGATATCTTGGACTATTCGCGCATGGAATCGGGCAAGATGGACCTGGCCGCCGCCCCGTTTGACCTGCGCGCGACGCTGCTTTCCACCATGGCGCTGTTTGCCGCTGAAGCGGACCGCAAGGGCCTGGATGTGGCCGTCCGCCTTGACGACAATCTGCCGCGGGCGTTGCTGGGCGATGACGCCCGGGTGCGGCAAATCGTCTTCAACCTGGTGGGTAATGCGTTAAAGTTCACGGAGGCGGGCGGCATCGCCCTTGAGTGTTCGCTCCTCGGCCATACGGCGAAGGGCAAGGCCTGGGTTTATTTTGCCGTGCGGGATACGGGAATCGGCATCCCGGCACATGCGCACGGCGCTGTTTTTGACGCCTTCACGCAGTTGGACACGTCCAGAACCCGCAAGTATCCGGGTACCGGTCTCGGGCTCGGCATTGTCAAACGCCTGGTCCGGATGATGGGCGGCACCCTGGCGCTGGACAGTGAAGTCGGCGAAGGCACGGCCGTTCACTGCGTTCTGCCGTTTGAGCGGGCGGGGGATCTGCAGGCGCGGCGCCGGGGTCCGGCAGGGCACTCCGACGAGAGCCTGGATATCCTTGTGGCGGAGGATGATCCGGTCAGCCGCTTTGCCGTCCAGTCGTTTTTACGGCGCACAAAGCACCGCGTCGTGTGCGTGACCGACGGGATGCAGGCGCTGGAAGCGTTGCGCCTGCATCCTTTTGACTGCCTGTTCACGGATATCCAGATGCCGTTCATGGACGGGCTGGAACTGGTGCGGCGCATCCGCCAGGGCGCGTCCGCCGACGTAACGCCGGGACCGGCGGCCGTGGCCGCCGTGGCCGCCGTCATCCCGGGCGTGGGGCCGGACGTGGATCCGGAACGCCTTGCCGCCGTCCCGCGGGACTTGCAGGTAACCGCGCTCACGGCTCACGCCATGACCGGCGACAAGGAGCTTTTCCTGGACATGGGCATGGACATGTACTTGTCCAAACCCATTGATATGGAAGAACTGCACGCCGTGCTGGCGCGGATGGCAAAGCGTTCCCCTCCGGGCCCGTAACGGTTTTGGCCCGCGCGGATCTGAACCGGAACGCCCCGCCGGAGGCCGGCCGTGTTTACGGCAGGTTCTCGTTGCGGTTTTTCCCCGGTTTCGCGCTGTGCCCTTGAAATGGAAGATGTAACAAGATTGCGGAACAATACCATTCGCGGCAGAGACCGCCGGAGAGGACGCATGTCCAAGTTGCTGATTATCGACGATGACCGGGAGTTGCAGGACCTTCTTGCCGAATACCTCGGGGAGCAGGGGTTTACCTGCGCGCGCGCGGAAGACGCGGCGACGGGCCTGCGGCGCATTGAGGAAGAGGCGTGGGACGCGGTCATTCTGGATATCATGCTGCCCGGCATGAACGGGCTCGCCTTGCTGCAACGCATCCGCGCGAGCGAAACCGGGCGCATGCTGCCCGTGCTCATGCTGACCGCCAAGGGCAACGAGGTGGACCGCGTCGTGGGCCTGGAAATGGGGGCGGATGATTACCTTGCGAAACCGTTCAGCGCCAGGGAACTCACGGCGCGGGTCCGCGCCCTTATCCGGCGTTCGGCCCCGATCGCCGGGGCGGCCGGGGAGACCGGCCGGACGCGGGAGACGGCGGGCGGGCTCGTTATCAGCAAAACCGGGCTCAGCGTGACGGTTGACGGCAAGCTCGTGGAACTCACCGTTCCCGAAATGCGGCTCCTGGAAATGCTCGTCATGGAGCCGGGCAAACCGGTGGACAGAAACCTGTTGTGCAACGCGATTTTCGGGCATCCGGCCTATCCGTACGACCGCAGCCTGGATATGCTGGTGAGCCGGCTGCGCAAACGGCTCGGCCCCCGGCGGGACGGCGGGGACCGGATAAAGGCCGTCCGGGGCGAAGGCTACGTCTACCTGGCCGCCGGGGAGGCGCAATGAAGATCCGCTCCTGGTGGCGGCAACTGAGTTTTTTCTGGAAAACCTTCCTGTATCTCCTCATATCCATGCTCGCTCTCGTGGCACTGGTGGAAGGGGTTGCCGAACCGCTCGCGGAAGATATGCTGCTGTCCTTTTCCGGGGAGGTGCGGCGCTGGCATGACGTGCTTTTGTGGGTGGCGAGTGTCATCATCCCCGCGCTTGCCTGCAGCTACTTTTTCGCCAACGCCCTGGCGCGGAAAATAAACGCCATGGCTTCGGCGGCGGCGCGGATGTCCAGGGGGAACTTTGCCGCCCGGCTGGAGGTTTGCCCCGGCTCCCGCGACGTGTTCGACCGTCTGGCCGGAAGCTTTAACGACATGGCTCAATCCCTGGAAAGCCTTATTGCGGACGAGCGCCGGCTGCTGACGGATATCTCGCACGAGTTGCGCTCGCCTTTGGCCCGTATGCACATCGCCCTGGAGCTTCTGCCTCTGAAAGAGGACGGCGCGGAGCGGGAACGGCTCATCCGGCGGCTGGAAAAAGATGTCCGCCACATGAACGAGCTGGTGGAGATGCTGCTGGCTCAAAGCCGGGAGCGTCTGCTGGCCCTGAACGCGGAAGAGGAGGCGGTGGACCTGAGCGCGTTGCTGCAAGACGTTGTCACGGATATCGCCTTTAACGGGCAGCCCGAGGGTAAAACCGTCACCAGCGTTGTGCCTTCCGGCGTGCTGGTCATGGGGTATGCGCCCTTGTTCCGCACGATGCTGATGAACGTAGGCATGAACGCGCTGTTTTACACCCCGCCGGGAAGACCCGTTTACGTTTACCTCGCCCGCGGGGACGGGGAGGTTCGCATCCATATCCGGGATTTCGGCACCGGCGTGGCCGAGGCGGACCTGGAGAATATTTTCCGGATCTTTTACCGTGCGGACGATTCCCGTACCAGAGCGACCGGCGGGGCCGGGCTGGGGCTGGCTCTCGCCCGCGAAGCCGCGACGCTGTGCGGCGGCGTGCTGGAAGCCCGCAACGCGAACCCGGGCCTTGAGGTCTGCGCGCGGTTCCCGGCGCTTCCCGCCCTGCCGGAAGCGGGCGAACCGGTGAATCCGGGGCAAAATACCTGAAAAAGAAACCGGCCCGGGAAACCGGGCCGGTCGGGCATATGCGGCCGCTTCTACCCCCCCAGGCGGCAACGAATTCTTGCGAACTCGCGCGGCAGCCGCGCTATGCCCAAATTGTACGGCGTCCGCCCGTGGTCCTGTGTGGAACGGTCGCTCTGACGACAAAAATTAAGCTATACCGGAGTGTTGCTGGTTCCCCGTCACACTTGCCTCTCCATGCCAACCCTCCGCGCGCGGCCATGGAGGAGCGGATATGTGGAATACGGGAGACTCCAGTGCAATGTATACAATGCATTGATTTTTTTGCAATATCACCCAGGGTGATAGTGCAGAGATAATGGTAATGATTTAAAGTGATTGCGATAATAAATATTATAGCAAGACATATCGCTGTGTTACGGTAGGATTGCTGGAAATGCCGGGGCAGGGGAAGAAGGGGGAAGTCTTTTCATGCCGTGGCAACCATGCGGAAACCTCCGGCCCGGAGCTATTTCGCGCCCATCCGCGCAATCAACTCCGCCCGGTTGTTGACGCCGAGCTTCTTATACAGCGTGGCGAAGTACCGCTTGACCGAGCTGGGCGCAAGCCCCGTCGCCGCCGCGATCTCTCTATACGGCATGCCGGAAAGCCCCAGGCGGACCAGTTCGGCCTCCCGCTTGGTCAGGGAAGGCACGCCGTTTTCCCCGAAACATTCCGCGAAAATAGCCTTGCGGGCCTTGCCCAGCCCGGCGGCCATCCCCAGTATGCGCGCCACCCCTTCGTGTAACGCGCTCTCTTGCCCCAGCTTTTTGAGTTGCGGCAGAAAGGCCGCGTTCACAGCGAGCGGCAGGTACAGCCCGTCCGGCAGGGCCAGGGCCAGGGCGGCGCGCAGCGAAGCTTCCGCCTCCGCCTGCCTTCCCATGGCAGTGCGCGCGGCGGCCGTGTATATATGCGCGTACAGTGTGAACAGCGCGTTGCCGGCAAAGGCGCCGGTCTGCAACAGCCAGGCGAAGAGCCCGACCAGGGCGGCGTATTCCCCCTCGAGGAGCAGCGCCCGGCCGTGCGCGATGTAATAATACCCGCCCGCGAAGGTATACAGCCGGTTTTCCTCGCCCGCGCTGAACAGCAGCCAGTCCGGGATATCCTCAAGCCTGCCCAGGGCCGCGTTAAGGAACCCCGAGCACAAATCCACGGTATGCAGCAGGAAAAAGTCCCGCTTTTCCCGGATGGCGTCGCGCATGCCGCGGATGAGGGATTCGGCGGCCGGGTAATCGCCGTTCGCCAGGGCCAGGCGCGCGCGCAGGAACATGGCACAGAGCGCCACGCTGAGCTGGCCGTTGGCCCGGGCCATGGCCTCGGCCTGGTGGCAGGCGATGGCCGCCTCCTGGAACTTCCCCCTGTAATACAGGGCCTCGGCCCGCATCTGGTGCTCGCCGCCCGCGCCGTGCATGGCGGCCAGGGTGTAGTAGTGCGGCAGGCATTCGTCCATGAGGGCGAGTTCTTCGTCCAGTTTGCCGCTTTCCCGGTGGAACATGAACAGCACCGAGGGGGAGCCGAGCGTCCAGGGCGATTCCGGCCCGAACAGCTTCGTGGGTCTGCCCAGAAGTTCGTTGGCCCGGCGGTGGTGGCGCGACATGGCCGCGATGTCGTTGTACGCGGCAAAAGAGAGTAAAAGCTCCAGCTCCCCGCGCCAGGCTTTGGTTTCGGGGTCGTCTTCGCCGTGCGCGGCGGCCCGTTCCGCGCATTTTTTGCCCAGCCAGCCGATCTGCTCCCCGAAGGCGCGAAAATCCCCGGTGGTGAAGGCGGCTATGGCGTACTTGAAGGCCGCGCCCATGTGGCGGGCCAGCACGTCCTCGGGGCAGGATTTGAAAAAGTCCACGAAAAAGAGGGAGCGTTCCGTGACGAAGTTGCGGCTCATGTCGCTTTCCAGCACGGCCAGGGCGTCTTCGTAATCCCCCGCCGCATGGTAGGCCTCTATGGCCGAAAAGGCATCTTGCCGCAAGGTGAACCATGCCGCGCACCGGCGGTGGATATCCCTCTGCTTTTGCGCGTCAAGCGCCGCGAAGCGCTCTTGCAGATACTGGCGGAACAGGCTGTGCAGGGCGTAGGTGCCGCTCAGTTCGTCGTGGGAGATGAAGGAGTTTTTCTCCTGAAGCCCGGCCAGCACGGCGGAGGCATCCCCTTCCGCTCCGCCGAGCAGGAATTCCGCCTGGGCTTTGGTGAACCGCTCAAGCGGGGAAAGGGCGAGAAGCAGTTCCCGCGCCCCGGGGGACAGCCGGGCGAAGATTTCTTTCTCCAGCAGCGCGCTCACGGCCGGGGGCCGGGAAAAAAAACCGTCCGCGCTGTAGCGCAGAAGATACAGGTACAGGGCGCTGATCCAGCCGTCCGTGGCCTTGTGCAGGGCGGCGGCGTCCTTTTTTTTCAGGATGACGCCGCAGGCGGCGTAATACCCCCGGATTTCCTCCGGGGTCAGGGCAAAGCTCTCGCGGCCGATGACCGCGAGTTCGCCCTTGAGGGACAGTAACTCGCGCTCGCCGCCCCAGGTATCGCGGGAGATGAGCACCACGCGCAGGTTGGTCACGCCCTGCCGGGCCAGCAGCGTGCAGAGCCTGCCCATGCCGCCGCCGGAGACCGATGCGGGCAAAAAGTGGATGTCGTCAAGCACCATCACGGTTTCCCGGTCCAGGTACAACTGGAGCAGAAGCTCGCGGGCCGCGTCGACACGCACGGAATCGCCGGGATACCCCAGGCGGGCGAGGGATTCCACCACATCCGTCTGGCCGGGGAACACGCGGGCGAGAGCGCGGCAGAAATCCCGCCAGAAGGCCGTTTCCCCCCTGCCCAGCACGGAAACCCAGATCACCCTGGCGCCTTTTTTGCGCAGGGTTTCCCGCACGGCAACCGTTTTGCCGTACCCCATGGGCGCTTCCACCAGCGTCAGGGAGCGGGAGGAGACCGCCGCGAGACTGGCGGTAAGCCTGTCTGAAAAGAACAGGGCGGCGGTGTTGACGGCGGAACGGTGCATATGCATGGAATCCTCGGTTGGAGGGTGCCGGCAACGGCGCATCGCCGTTCCGGTCAGGAAAAGGCCTTAAAACGCGAACAGCAGGGAGAATTCATAGCGCGCGTCCGTGGAAAAGCGCGGGCTGTCATAGCCGCGGTACACCGGGAAAAGCACGGCCGCGCCCACCATCATGTACGCCCACTCCGGCACTTTTATCTGAATTTTCGGCCCCATGTACGCCTCGGAAAAAGCGTCGTGCCGGTCCTTCCCGTTCACTTCGCTCTGCTGTTCAAACCGGTAATACGCCTCGGCCCCGATGTCGAAGTTCCGGGTCAGGGCATAGGCGTAATGGGCGTGGAACAGGGCGAAGTCGCCCGGCTTGATGCCGTGCGCGCCTTCGGTGTAGGCGGCGTACCGCCCGTCCAGATCCACGCGCTGGTCGTGGTCCACCCAGCTGAACCCGCCGCCCATAATCACGCTGAACGCGTTGGTGGCGAGGTATTTTTCCTGATCTCCCACCTCGCCGGTGGGCAGGGTTACGCCGATGTCGGCGGCCACGGAAAAAGGGGAATCCTCGCTGCGTTTTTTCAGGCCGTAGCGGAACATCAGGGTCGTGTCGCCGAGGCCGCCTTTCCAGTCGCCGCTGTCCGAGTGGTTTTTGATGTTCGCGCTGATGTAGGGGGTCGCGGTGCGCACTTCCAGCCGGTCCGTGATACCGTAGCGGATCTTGAACACGTTGACGAACTGGTCGTTGCGCCTGGGCCCGACTTTGGTCCCCATGGGGGTAGTGTAGTCGTAGCGGGACGAGCCCTTGTAGAGTTTTGCGGAGGAAAGGCTGACGTGGTTCATCAGCGCGGCGAACCCGGCGGGGAACGTTTCGCCGCCGGGCCAGGCCTGCGGCAGGACCATGGGGCCGGGAACGCGGCCGGTCTCCGCGGCGTTTTGCGCGGGATCCCGGGCGGCCCCGGCGGAAAGCGGCAGACAGACGGAAAGCACAATCACTGCAAAAAGATGCGGTAGCGGTTTGGGCATTGTTTCTCCCTTCTCTGCAACATAAGTACTATTAGGATATTACATCAAAAAATTCAATGCATTTTACCTTCCGCGCAAAGAAGAACGGCATTGCAGATGCGTGCCGGATTTGTTCCCATGGGTACTCCTTTTCCGCGCAGTCGCCGCGTGGGCGCTGGAAAGAGGAGGAATATTTGTATATAGTGCCGGTATGCCGGGTCTTCACCCGGCCCGCGCAAGCGGCGATATCGCAAGGACGTACCCGGCATGGCCTCACCGCGACCGGCTCAACGATGGCGCTACCATCTCGGCGGCAAAAGTTTTGCCGTCTCTCTCCTGCTGGGGTTTCCCCTGTGCCTTTGCGCGGTCTGGTTTTTCACGCATATAGCGGAACAGCGGTTTGCCGAGTCCATGGCGCGCAGGGCGCGCGAGCGGCTGGTCATCTATTCCGGCACGCTCGATTCCGCGCTGAACCGGTTCAGCTATCTTTCCTTCGTCCTGGCGAGCCATCCGGAGGTGCAGCGGTCCGTCACGCGCGGCGACAATATCGACGCCATGAACCGCTACCTCGAAGAACTGAACAAAACAGCCAAGTCGATGGAATTGTTCATCATCAACCGGGAAGGCATCACCATCGCGGCCAGCAACTGGAACAATTCCGAGAGTTTCGTCGGCCACGACTACCATTACCGCCCCTATTTCCAGAACGCCATGAACGTCGGGCACGGCCAGTTTTTCGGCGTGGGCGCGACCACCGGCAAACCCGGGTTTTTCTTCACCAAGCCCATCCCGGACCCGGACAAGGCGGAAGACGGCGGGCCGCATACCCCGGCGGGGGTGGCCGTCACCAAGGTCAATCTGGCCATGCTGCAACGGGAATGGAGCGACAGCGGCGAGACCGTCTTCATCACCGACGAGCACGGCATCATTTTTCTCTCCAGCCGGGACGAATGGCGATACCGGGCCACCAAACCCCTGAGCGACGAGGCCGGGGACGCTCTTTTGTACCAGCGGCAATACGGCAATACGTTGCCCGACCCCATTGAGGTTGCCGCGTACAAACGGGGGAGCCTCGACCTCATGGACATCGGCGGCGAGACCTGGATGTACACCACCCGCCGGTTCGTGGAGTACGGCTGGACGTTCTGGTTCCTCACCCCGGTCACGGCCCTGGAACAGGAAACGCAGGTTTTGTGGCTTATCGGCGGCAGCGCGGTCTGCATTCTGCTCCTGCTCCTCCTTCTGGCGCGCACGGTCCTCGCCTGGAGCCGGGCCAGACGGGGAGCCATGGAAGCCAAGCGCATCCAGGCCGTGAACCGGCGTCTGGCGCAGGAGATACGCATCCGCAAGGAAACGGAAAAAGAACTGCTGGCCGCGCAGGACGATTTGCTCCACGCCTCCCGCATGGCCGCCCTCGGCCAGGTGGCGGCCTCCGTGGTGCACGAGCTCAGCCAGCCCGTGACGGCCATGGGCATGTTTGCCGCCTCCTGCCGGCGCCTGGCCGAGGAAGGCCGCCAGGACAAGGTCGTGCAGACCATCGGCCACATGACGGGCCTGGTGGACCGCATCAAGGTTCTCATCGACCAGCTGCGGCATTTTTCACGCAAGGCGCCGGGGCATACCGGCATGGTGCCGCTCAAGGCGGCAATCGCCAACGCGCTGACCGTGCTCCAGTTCAAGCAGGAGGAAGCGGCTTGCGCGGTGAGCGTCGTCTGCCCGGACAATACCGCCGTGCTGGCGGACGCGATGCAGTTGGAGCAGGTGTTAATCAACCTCATCCATAACGCCCTTGACGCGGTGGGCGCCCTGGAAAAATCGGAAGAGAGGACGGTGAGCATAGAGGCTGCCGTGGACACGGACATGGTGACGGTTTCCGTCACGGACAACGGGCCGGGCATAGGCCCGGCGGACAGGGACCATATTTTCACCCCCTTTTTTTCCACCAAAAAATCCGGCGAGGGCATCGGCCTCGGTCTTGCCATCGTGGACAACATTGTCCGTTCGATGCGCGGGGAAATCCGCGTCGCGGACAACCTGCCGCGCGGCACGCGGTTTGCCTTGCGGCTGCGCCTCGCGGAACATGACGGGAACACGCAATGACAGTACAGTCTCTCGTATACGTGGTCGACGACGACAGCAGCCTGCGCCTTTCCGTGCGCCAGTGCCTTGAGTTGATGGACTTTACCGTCCACGACTTCGATCAGGCCGAAAACGTTCTGGAGAAAACGACGCCCCTGTTCGAAGGCGTCATCCTCTCGGACGTGCGCATGCCGGGAATGGACGGGCTCACGCTCTTGCGGCGCGTGCGGGATATCGACAAAGATCTGCCCGTCATCCTCATCACCGCGCACGGGGATGTGGCCACCGCCGTGGAAGCCATGCAGGACGGGGCTTACGATTTTATCGAGAAACCCTTTGACGAGAACACACTCGTCGACGTGCTGCGCCGCGCCCTGGAAAAACGGCGCCTCGTGCTGGACCTGCGCCGCGTCAAAACCGACCTTGCGGCCGCCCAGGGGCTTGATTCGCGTTTTGTGGGCGCGCACCCGGGCATGCGGGAGATCAAGCGGCGGATCATGGACATCGCGCCCACGGCCGCCGCCGTGCTGCTGTGCGGGGAGACCGGCACCGGCAAAGAGGTCGTGGCCCGCTGTCTGCACGACTGCAGCCCGCGCAAAGACAAGCCTTTCGTGGTGGTGGACTGCGCCTCCATCCCGCTTTCCATCGCGGAAAGCGAGCTGTTCGGCTATGTGAAGGGCGCGTTCACCGGGGCCGACAGGGACCACATGGGCAAGCTTGAAGCCGCGGACGGCGGCACGCTGTTCCTTGATGAAATCAACAGCCTGCCCTTGGAAGTGCAGGGCAAGCTGCTCCGCGCCCTGCAGGAAAAGGCCGTAACGCCCGTGGGCGCGCACGTGCCGAAACCGGTCGATTTTCGCGTCATCTCCTCCACCAACGAGGATTTGCGGCGGGGCATCGAGGAAAAACGGTTCCGGGAAGACCTGTATTACCGGCTGGCCACCATTGAGCTGAATCTGCCGCCGCTCAGGCAGCACAAGGAAGATATCCCCCTGCTGTTCGGCCTGTTCCTCGAGCATGCGGCCGCAACTTACGGGCGGGAGGTCCTCCGCCCGGACAACGCGGTTATCGCAAGGCTCATGGCCCATGCCTGGCCCGGAAACGTCCGGGAACTGCGCAACATGGCGGACCGCTATCTTTTTTCGGGCGCCAGCGCCCTTGACGCGCTGGCGCCGTCCGGCACGGCAGCCGCGCAGGCGTCCGCGGGCAAGGGCGGTTCCCTCACGGACCATGTGAACCATTTCGAGCGGCAGTTCATCCTTGATGCCATGCGGCGCCACAAGGGCGACATGCGCGCCGTCATGGAAGACCTGGGTCTGCCGCGCCGCACATTGAACGAAAAAATGACCAAACTCGGCATTTCCAGATCATCCGTGATGCAGGATCTCGAGTAGCCGCCGCGACAGCCCGAACCTGCCCGGAAACGCAACAGCCCCCTGACGGAAAGGGGGCTGTTGTGTTGAAAGAAGGGAAACGTTACGCCGCTTGTTCTTCCCTGGCCGGAGCCTGAGGCGGCAACCGCCTTGCAAGGAACGTCTGGACCGCGAACAGCAGAACCAGGCCGGTCAGGCCGATGCCGTCGGTAATCAACCCGCCGTCGATGAGGCAGACCGCGCAGCCGAACGCGATGATCCGCACAAGTATATTGACCTTGGTGAAGAGATAGCCTTCCACGGCAACGCCGATCATGAACACGCCGATGCACGCGCCGATGGTGACGCGCAGCCCTTCAAGGAAGGTGGTGTTGATGAGCAGAAGCTGCGGCGAGTACACGAACATGAAGGGCACGATAAATCCGGCAATGGCCAGTTTTACCGCCGCGACGCCGGTTTTCATGGCGTCGCCGCCGGAGATGCCCGCGGCGGCGAAGGCCGCCAGCGCCACCGGGGGGGTGAGGTTGGCGAACATGGCGTAGTAAAAGGCGAAAAGGTGGGCCGCCACGGCGGGAATGCCGAGCTTGGCCAGCGCCGGGGCCGCGATGGTCGCCGTGATGATGTACGCGGGGATGGACGGCACGCCCATGCCCAGGATCATACAGGTAATCATGGTGAAGACCAGAGTGAAGATCAGCGTCTGGCTGCCCAGCGTGATGATGGCGTTGGCCATGGTCAGGCCGAAACCCGTCTTGGAGGTCACGCCGATGATGATGCCGACGCACGCGCAGGCGATGGCCACGGGCACGGTCTGCTTGGCGCCGTCCGCGAAGGCGTCGCAGATGTCCTTGAAGCTCATGCGGGTGGATTTTTTGCACATGGACACGATGATCGTCGTCACGATAGTAATGACCGCCGCGAACACGACCGTGACGCCGGAGAAGAGCAGAAGGTACAGCAGGAGAAAGATGGGGATGAGCAGATGCCCCTTGTCCTGCATGACGGCCTTGACTTTGGGGAGCCTGTCCTTGGGCAGGCCGTAGAGGCCCGTTTTCCCGGCGCGCAGCTGCACCTGAATGATGATGCCGAGGTAATAGAGCAGCGCCGGGATGGCCGCGTGCACGATGATGACGGAATAGGGCACGCTTAAAATTTCAGCCATGATGAAGGCCGCCGCGCCCATGACCGGGGGCAGCAACTGCCCGCCCACGGAGGCCGAGGCTTCGACCGCCCCGGCGAATTCCTTGGAATAGCCGGTTTTTTTCATCAGCGGTATGGTGAAGGCGCCGGTGGTGACCACGTTGGCCACGGCCGAGCCGTTGATGGAGCCGAGGAGCCCGGAAGACAGAACCGCCACCTTCGCCGGGCCGCCTTTGGTGTGGCCGGCCAGCGCCATGGCGAAATCGTTGAAAAAGGCCCCCATGCCGGATTTGCCCATGACCGTGCCGAACAGGATGAACAGGAAGATGTAGCTTGCCGCCACGCTTACGGAGGTGCCGTAAATGCCCTCGGTGTTGGCGAAAAAGTGGTTGGAGATCTGGACCCAGTTATAGCCGCGGTGGCCGAAAATGCCCGGCATGTCGCGGCCGAACAGGCCGTAAGCGATAAACACCAGGCTAAGGACGACCAGCGCCCAGCCCGAAACCCGGCGCGAGGCTTCCAGCACCAGGACCACCAGGAGGGTCGCCATGACGACGTCCATGGAGTCGGGCATGCCCGCCCGCTCAACCACGCCCATGTAGTCGGACCAGATATAGAGCGGCGCGGCGAGAGACAGGAGAACCAGAACCCAGTCATACCAGGCCACGGTCTTGAAGCTGCTTTTCTTGCTGAAAGGGTAGAGGATGAACGTCAGCGCCAGCATCATGGCGACGTGCAGCGAGCGGTGCTTGAGGATGACGGGAGTCCCGATGAACGACGTGATGAAATGGTACAGCGTCACCGCGATGCACACCAGATAGAAGGCCCTTGCAAGAGAGGAGTTCGCCAGCTTGCGGACAGAGGATTCCTTGTCCAGTTCCTCTATGAGCTTTTGCTGCGCCTCTGTCAGTTCCCCGCCCATCGCTTTTGCGATGGCGTCGTCGGAAACTTCCTGCTCCATTTCCGTCCGGTTTTTTTTCATATCTTCATGCATCGTGTCGGCCATTGTTACCTCCTCTGAACAAATCGGCGCCAGGACTGTGCGGGTGACGTCCGGGAGGACGGGGGAACGCCCCGCCCTCCCGCAAGGGTAGCTGGAGGGCTACTTCTTCAACATGCCCTTGTCCTTGTAGTACTTTTCAGCGCCGGGGTGGAACGGCACGGCGGTGCCGACGATGCCGCGGGTCGCGGTATCCGGCTTGATGTTGGCCTTCGCGGCGGAATGGGACGCGCCTATCGCTTCAAGGCCCTTGGCGGAGTAAATGTTTTCAAGCAGGTCATACACAACGTCGTTGGGGAGCTTGTTGTCCACCAGCATGATGTTCATGACCGCGGCGGTCTGGGTATCCTTGTCGGTGCCGTAGGTGGCGGCGGGAATGACAGCCTCGATGTAGAAAGGATACTTTTCGATCAGCTTTTTGCGGGCGTCGCCTTCAATGGGCACAAAGGCGATTTTCTTGGTCACGCCCAATTCGCGGATGGTGGCGTTGCCGAGGCCGGAGGTGACGAACGCCGCGTCGCACAGACCGTTCTTCATCTGGTCAATGGCTTCGCCGTAGGAGAGGTAGTCAACCCGGCAATCTTTGTAGGTCATGCCGTGGGCTTCGAACATCATGCGCGCGTTGACTTCCACGCCGGAGTTCGGCGCGCCCACGCCCACGCGCTTGCCCTTGAGGTCTTCAAATTTCTTGATGCCGGAATCGGCCGTGGTGACGAGCTGGCAGTAGTTGGGCCACAGGCCCATCATGGCGCGCAGGTTGGTGGCGGGCTTTTTGCCTTCATACGCGCCGAAGGCCTGCACCGCCTGGATGACCGCGTCGGCCATGGCGATCGCCATTTCGCCCTGGCCGGTATTGAGGGCGTTGATGTTTTCGGCGGTGGCGCCGGTGGCTGTCGCGGAGGTTTTATACCCCAGCGAGCCGATAAAGGTGGAGAAGGCCCCGCCGATGGGGAAGTAGATGCCGCTGGAGGGGCCGGTCAAAACGGTGATGAAGTAATCGCCGCGTTTAACCTGCGCGGCAAAGGCCGCGGAACAGAACACAACCGAGAGGGCAAGGGTGAGAACAACAGACAATAACCGTTTTTTCATATGGAACTCCTCCAGAAATAGGTTCATGGTCCAAATACACGGCACCCCGGGCCGGCCGGGGATAGTGATTCCCGCGACGTTGCAGGCCCTGTTCTTAATGAAAACGATTTCCGTTTCCAGGCAGGCATAGAGGGCCGCGTGATAAAATAGCAAAAGCGATGCCATCCGGCCGGAGAATAAAATCCCCTTGAACTGATAGGGTTTGTTATTTTGGGCGTCCCGGCCGTGAGCGAAAATCCACTCATTGCCGGGGTGGTGTCGGCGAAATTTTGCCCACATATTATTGTATATAAGATAAATAAATTTTCGACGGCACGTCCGTTGGTATACCAACGATGGAGCCGAACTGCTGCTCAAATTCCAGCTTGCGACCGGCGGGTGATCCCTGCAACAGACGACAAAAGGGCCGGTATGCGTATGCATCCCGGCCTTTTTTGGCGTGGCTTGTTTTTCTTTTCGCTTTATCATTGAGATTCGGCCGTAATGTGGTATTGTGGAATAGAGAAGTAACAGGCAACATGGAGGATAAGCCATGAACACGCATGATATCAAAGAACGCCAGAAAAAAGACGTAAAACCCGGCAAGGGCGTGGCGCCGGACCCTGACGTGCAGTCCCACGACGCCAATGTGGGCCTTGGCGGAGAATGCATCACGCCGCCGCACCCGGAATCCGCGAGAGCCGATTCCGGCGAACCCTGCGACGACGGGCGCGGCGCCGGGAAAAGCTGATCCTCTGCCCAGGGGACTGCCCGGCACAATCCCCGGCGGGAAAATTTCCCGCCGGGGATTTTTTTATGATGATTACTTCCAATCTTTCCGGGAGAATGGTTTTTCCGGTGCGCCGTGCGTGCCGGAATCGGTATTGAAATAAATACCAGTTGGTTTACATTTCCGGAGTGCGGAACATGCCGGCCCCGCCTTCCCGTATGCCGGCCGTGGAAAAAACGCCCGGACGGCATGCGCGAAAGGGAAAACGTTTTCGCCTCCCGCCGGAATCCTGCGGCGTATCGGCACGGGCAACGTACGAAACCGCCGAAAACTGGTTCAGGAAAAAGAAATACCGGAGGCTGTGTTGACAGCAAAGCCCCGGGCAGTGGTATGTTCCGTGTACGGGCATGCTACCCACCATGCACAGGCGGCATGCGCCGCATAAGGGCTTTCTATGGACTCCGTGGAAAAAAGAACGTCCTCCCGCAGGGAAGAAGCCTACAACCAATTGAAACAGGCTATTATCGACAAAAGCATCGCTCCCGGCGACATGGTCAACGAGCGCCGCCTTGCGCAGACTTTGGGCATCAGCCGGACCCCGGTCCGCGAAGCGCTGCAAATGCTGGAGGCCGAGCGCTGGGTTACGGTGCTGCCCTGGCGGGGCGTGGTGGTCCGGCCCGTGACGCCCGAGGAAGTTGACGAAGTCTTCCAGCTGCGGCTGGTTCTGGAGCCCGTGGTGGTGGAGATGCTCGTCGGCAGGATAAGCCGCGCGGAACTGTACAGCCTGGACGAACTCCTGCGGCGGCAGGCCAGGATAGCAAGCCCGGACCAGGGCGGGCAGTTCATCGCGATAGACCAGGAGTTCCACCTGTATCTCGCGGAGAAAAGCGGGAACGCGCGCCTGCTCTCGTTCATGACCCAGCTGCGGGACATCCATTTGCGGCTGGGGGTGGAAACGGTCGGCAACCTTAATCGCTTCGAGGCCACGCTTAAGGAACACAGGGCCGTTGTCGACGCGTTGAAGGAAGGCAACGCCATGGCCGCGAAACAGGCCATGCTCTACCATATAGTCCACACCCATGAGGCTATTTCAAGCCGGGTCAAAAAGACCCCGCAAAACCAAGGAGACGCGTTATGAAGGTATGTGCCGTGCAGATAGCGGCCGCGGTCGGCGACCGCGCCGCCAACATGCGCAAGGTGGAGGAACAGCTGGCCCTGGCCGCCGGGCACGGGATCGACGTGGCGGTGCTGCCGGAGCTCTGGGACATGGGGTTCTACCCGGTCAACGCTCTGGAGCTGGGCGACCCGGAAGGGGAACAGGCAAAGGCCTTTCTCGCGAAGCAGGCGGCCAAATACAAGATAAACCTCGTGGGCGGGTCCATCATCCACAAAAAGGACGGCAAGATCCGGAACCGGTCCTACGTGTTCGACCGGGGCGGCGCGCTCGTCTCGCAGTACGACAAAATCCACCTTTTCTCCCCCTCCAAGGAACACGAAAATTTTGAAGCGGGCGACAAACTCGCCGTGTACGAGCTGGACGGCGTGCCCGTCGGGCAGATCATCTGCTACGATATCCGGTTCGGCGAGCTGGTCAGAACCCTGGCCCTCAAGGGCATCAAAATCCTGTTCGCCCCGGCAGCCTGGCCGCACCCGCGCCTGAACCACTGGCGGCTGCTGGCCCAGGCCAGAGCCGTGGAAAACCAGATGTTCGTCGTGGCCGTGAACACGGTCGGGCCGGTGAACAACCTTACCTTCTGCGGGCATTCCATCATGGTCGATCCCTGGGGCGAAATCATCGCCGAGGCCGGGGGCGAGGAGCAGCTCCTGGTCGGCAAGCTCGATCTTGCCGTCATCGCGGATATCCGGGAACGCATCAACGTGTTCCGCGACCGCCGGCCGGAACTGTACGACGTGCAAAAACCGAAATAAGCGCAACCGTTGCGCCGGGCGTTATCTTCACGGCGGCAGCGGCCCCGTTGCCGCCGCCAACGATCCAACGAAGGAGCTCAGTTCATGAAAAACGTAGTGGAATTCACCGTTCAGGGTACGGGCCAGAAACTGCAGGTTCCCGTCAACATCATTTTCAACGGCGGCTACGCGGGCACCAACCAGCACCTGGTCCGCGAACATATCGAGGAACTCGCCAAACTCGGCGTGCCCGCGCCCACGACCACGCCCACCCTGTACCCCCTGTCCAACTACCTCGCCACCACCAGCGACACCCTCCAGGTGCAGCACGGCGAAACCTCGGGCGAAGTGGAATACGCCGTCATCTGGCACGGCGGCAAAAAATATGTGACCGTCGCCTGCGACCATACGGACCGCAACCTGGAAAGCTTCAGCGTGCCCAAATCCAAACAGGCTTGCCCGGACGTGTTCGCGCCGGAAGTATGGGCCTGGGACGACGTGAAAGACCATTTCGGCGAGTTGCAACTGAAGTGCTGGGTTACCAAAAACGGCAAGCGCGAACTATACCAGGACGCTCCCTGCAAGGCCATGCTGCTGCCCGACGCCTGGGCGGAAAAGTTTGAAAAAATCGGCGTGAACAAAGACAACAACATCTTCATTTCCGGCACCATCAACACGGTCAACAACACCCTCGTTTTCGGCGACTTTTTTGAAGTGGAAATCCACGACCCCGTCCTGAACCGCACCATCTCCCACAGCTACACGGTCCAGGTCCTGCCCAAGGGCATCGAATAGCGCAGGCTGACCGTCCGTGCGGTGCGCTCACTGTAAAACGAAACCCCGGCGATCGTCAGATTGCCGGGGTTTTTGCCGGAGGCGTTTTTCGTCAGGGGGGCGCCATCGCAACGGCCCGGCTCTCCGGGCCTTTCATCCTCTTCACTCCCACGAATTGATATGGATCTTGTCTTTCGCGCGGATGACTTTCTGGGCAGGTATGGCGGCGTTTTTCGCCGGATACCCCAGGGCGAGATAACAGGGCATAACATAGGCGTCCGGGTGGCCGAGCACGGATTTGATATGGTCGGATTCTTCCTGCATCGGGATGCGGGTAACACCCAGAATACCCTCGGATGCCGCGGCCAGCAGCATGTTTTCGATACAGCACCACATGGAGGCGAAATCGTTGAGCGAACTCAATGAGCTCGGCCGCAGCAACGGTTCCCTGACCTTGAAAAAGGGAAGGATCAGGCAACCGGCGCTGTAGAGCATGGAAAACTGGCGCGGCATGGCCTCACGGTACATATTGCGCTGCACCTGGTCCGTCATGCCGAACCCGTCGAGCATGGCCTCGCATTCGTCCTTGTCGGTCATGTTCCTGACCCGGAGAAGCTTCGCCCGTTCTTCCTTCCCTTCCACAATGACAAATTCCCACTGACGCAGGTGGTTGTTGGTCGGGGCCTTCAATCCGGCTTCAATAATCCGTTCAATGAGGGGCATCGCAACCGGCCTGTCTTCAAAGTCCCGGATGGTTCTGCGGGCCGCGATCGCTTCGTAAACGTTCATCATCGCCTCCGTTTGGGGGTAGTATGCACGCACTGTACGCCAGGAGCCGGAAGGACGCCATTTCATGGAAGGTGTTTCTCAAAAAATAAATATTGTTTCTTATTAAGAAACAATATTTATTTTTTCTGCCGGGCGGGAATGTTACACTATGCACGGTTTCGCCTTTGGTCAGAGAAAGAAAGGGTGTAGCGCGCGGCAGCTTGACAGAAAAAAATCCGGCGAGTATTTTCTTAATAACGAATTAAATTTCTTATTAAGAAATAATAACAGCCCACGACGGCGCTGCCGCCGGGGCATACACACAAGGAGTGACCTATGGCCAAAATGCGAGCTGTTGACGCCGCCGTGCAGGTGTTGCTCAAGGAAGGCGTCCGGGCGGCCTTCGGCGTGCCGGGCGCGGCGATAAACCCCTTTTACTCGGCCATGAACAAGGCCGGCGGCATTGACCATATCCTCGCCCGGCACGTGGAGGGCGCGTCCCATATGGCGGAAGGGTATACCCGCGCCAACCCCGGCAACATCGGCGTGTGCATCGGCACGTCCGGCCCGGCGGGCACGGATATGATAACCGCCATGTACTCGGCTTCCGCCGATTCCATCCCCATTTTGTGCATCACCGGCCAGGCGCCGAAAGCCAAACTCCACAAGGAGGATTTCCAGTGCGTGGATATCGCCTCCATTGCCAAGCCCGTCACCAAAATGGCCATGACCGTGCTGGAGCCGGGGCAGGTCCCGCGCGCGTTCCAGCAGGCGTTCCACGTCATGCGGTCCGGACGGCCCGGCCCGGTGCTCATCGATCTGCCCTTTGACGTGCAGGTGGCGGAGATCGAGTTCGACATCGACACCTACGAGCCGCTGCCCGTCTACAAACCCGGGGCCAGCAAAAAGCAGCTCGAAAAAGTTCTCGCCATGCTGATGGCGGCCCAAAAACCGGTCATCGTCGCGGGCGGCGGCGTTATCAACGCGGATGCCGCCGATCTGCTGGTGCAATTCGCCGAACTGACCGGCGTCCCGGTCATCCCCACGCTCATGGGCTGGGGTGCCATCCCGGACGACCACCCGCTGATGATCGGGCGGATCGGCATCCAGAGTTCCCACCGCTACGCCAATATTTCGTTCCTGGAATCGGATTTCGTGCTCGGCATCGGCAACCGCTGGGCCAACCGGCACACCGGCTCCATTGAAAAGTACACCGCGGGCCGGAAATTCGTGCATATCGACGTGGAACCCACCCAGATCGGCCGCGTGTTCAACCCGGATCTGGGCATCGCCTCCTGCGCCAAAGCCGCGCTCGCCGGGCTGGTGGACCTCGCCAAGGAAAAAAAGGCCGCGCTCCCGGATTTTTCCGGCTGGGCCAAGACCTGCCGGGACCGCAAGAACGACGCGGCCATGCAGCGCAAAACCCACTTCGACACCGTGCCCGTGAAGCCCCAGCGCGTGTATGAGGAAATGAACAAGGCCTTCGGGAAAGACGTGACCTATGTCACCACCATCGGCCTTTCTCAGATCGCGGCCAACCAGATGCTGCACGTGTATAAGCCCCGCCACTGGATCAACTCCGCCCAGGCCGGGCCCTTGGGCTGGACGCTGCCCGCGGCGCTGGGCGTGGTCAAGGCCGACCCCTCCCGTACCGTTGTGGCGCTTTCCGGCGATTTCGACTTCCAATTCCTGATAGAAGAGTTGGCCGTGGGCGCGCAGTTCAAGTTGCCCTATATCCATGTGGTGGTGAACAACAGTTACCTGGGGCTTATCCGGCAGTCGCAGCGCGGGTTCAATATGGACTACTGCGTGCAGCTGTCCTTTGAAAACGTCAATGCGCCGGAAATCGGCGAATACGGCGTGGACCACGTGAAAGTGGCGGAGGGCCTCGGCTGCAAAGCCATCCGTGTGTTCAAGCCGGAAGACATGGCCCCGGCCTTTGCCGAGGCCGCGAAACTCCGCGACCAGTACAAGGTGCCGGTGGTGGTGGAGATCATCCTGGAGCGCGTGACGAATATCGCCATGGGCACGGAGCTTGACAACGTCAACGAGTTTGAGGAAGTTGCTACATGCCTCGCGGATGCGCCGACATCCGTTTGCGGCTGAACAGCGAGACGCGCGGGTTTCCGCCATGGCACGGGAACCCGTTCATCCTCAACTTCAAAGGTGGCGGCATGGATATGGAAAATACCCCCGGAGCCGGGAGCACGGTCAAATCGCTCCGCTCGGCCTTGCAGCTCCTGGAGTTGGTCGGCAAAGAGCGCAACGGCGCCAGGGTCAAGGATCTTGCAGCCGCCTCCGGCGTGAACACGGCCAGCGTGTCCAAGATGCTGTCCACCCTCGCGGCCCAGGGATTTGTCCGGAAAGACGACGCCACCCGCCGGTATTTCCTGGGTTTCAAGCTCATTGAGCTGGGCACCAGGCTGATCGAGTCCCTGGATATCCGGGCGGCCGCGCGGCCCATCCTGGAAGAATTGGAAGACGCCACCAACGAGGTCATCAACCTGGCCGCCTACCATATTGGCGACCTTATCTATATCGACAAATACGAAGGCACCAAGTCCTTACGCATGCATTCGAAGATCGGCGGCAGGGCGGACTGGGTGAACACGGCCGTGGGCAAGGCGGTTTTCGCGAACCTGCCGGATCACGAAAAAGCCTATTTGCAGGAGCGGTTCACCTTCACACCCAAAACCCCGGCCAGCATCACCAGCCGGGAGGTTTTCCTGGCCCAGATTTCCGAAGTCCGCGCCAAAGGGTATGCCGTGGACGTGGAGGAGAACGAAATGGGCATCCTCTGCGTGGGCGCGGCTGTGTTTGACTATTCGGGCAAGCCCGTGGGCGCGGTGAGCATTTCCTGGCCGGTCGTGCGCGGCGGGCTGGAACGGCTGCATACGCTGCAAGAGCCTTTGCGCGCTGCCTGTGCCGCCATTTCCCGGGCCATGGGGTACCGGGGTTAACCTTTTTCTTGAGGAGAAATACCATGTCCACAGCCATCCCGCGTCTTCGCGGCGTGTTGTCCCCTGTTCTGACCCCCTTCAAGGCCAACCTCGATCCTTCTCCCGAGCGGTTCCTCGCCCACTGCAAAAGGCTGGTGGACGCGGGCGTGGGGCTGGCGATTTTCGGCACCAACTCGGAGGCCAACTCCCTTTCCGTGCAGGAAAAACTGGACCTCCTGGAATACCTCCTCGCGAGCGGCATCCCGGCGGAACGGTTGATGCCCGGCACGGGCTGCTGCGCCCTGACCGATTCCGTCACCCTGACAAGAGCCGCCGTGGCCAGGGGCTGCGGGGGCGTGCTCATGCTGCCGCCGTTCTATTACAAGGAAGTCTCGGTGGACGGGCTGTTCCGGTCGTATTCCGAGATTATCCAGCGGGTGGGCAATGCCAATTTGCGCCTGTATCTCTACCACATTCCGCCCATTGCCGTGGTGCCCATCAGCGCGGAACTGATCGAGCGGCTCCTGAAGGCCTACCCCGGCACCGTCGCGGGCATCAAGGACAGCTCCGGCGACTGGAGTAATACGGAAATGCTGCTCAAAAACTTCCAGTCCGAGAGCTTCGACGTGTTCTGCGGCAGCGAGGTTTTCCTCTTGCAGAACATGCGCGGGGGCGGGGCCGGCTGCATCACCGCGACGGCCAACACCAACGCGCCGGCCATCATGGACATGTACAACAGCTGGAAAACGCCCGAGGCGGACGCCAAGCAGGCCGCGATAACGGCCACGCGCAAGGCTTTCGCCAAGCTCCCGATGATCGCCTCCATGAAGGCCGTCATCGCCCGCGAACTGAACGACCCGGAATGGGCCATGCCCCGTCCGCCGCTGATGCCCTGCGCGCCGGACAAGGTGGACGGCGTGATGGCGGAATTGAAGAGCCTGGGCTACAAGTACGTGTAATTTGTTCATCAACGAAAAGGGGAGAGCATTCTCCCCTTTTCCAGCTTACGGAGGGAATATGGCAAAACCGCATATCGCGATACTCGGCGGGGGCGCCATGGGCTGCCTGTTCGGCGCGGGCCTTTTTGAAGCCGGCTGCGACGTGACCCTGATCGTGCGGACAGAGGAATCCGCCGCCGTGATCCGGGAAAACGGGATCCGTCTGGATAGCCCGGACGGGAACACCCGGACCGTGACGGGCATTGCGGCCACAGCGGACTACGCCGCCGCCGCCGGCGCGTCGGCCGTGCTGGTGCTGGTGAAAGCCTCGGCAACGGAAATCGCGGCCAAATCCCTGGCCCCGCACCTGACCGCCAATACCCTGGTCGTGACCCTGCAAAACGGCCTCGGCAACGTGGAAGTCCTGTGCAACCACCTGCCGCCGGCCCAGGTGGCGGCGGGCATCACGGGGAACGGCGCCATAAATCTCGGCACCGGGCATATCCGGCTTGGCGGCACGGCGCAGACCGTGCTTGGGGAGATGCGGGGCGGGCCTTCCGCGCGGCTTGAAGAGCTGTGCGTCCTGCTCATGAAGGCGCGCTTTCCCACCCGTGTTTCCGAAAATATATCCGGCGCTCTCTGGACGAAGCTCATGGTCAACGTGGGGCTTAACCCGGTCAGCGCTCTGACGGGGTTCCGGAACGGGCGGATCGCCACGGACCCGGAGGCCTTCTCCATCGCGGCGGCTGCCGTGCGCGAGGCTGCCGCCGTGGCCGAAGCTTCCGGCATCCGGCTGGAAACGGACGACCCTGTCGCACATATGCGCCTTGTGGCGGAAAAGGTCGCGGCCAACGAGACCTCCATGCTGCAAGATCTGCGCGCGGGCCGCATGACGGAGATTGAGGTCATGAACGGGGAAATCGAGCGGCGCGGCAAGGCGCTGGGCGTACCCGCGCCGGTCAACGCCACGCTGGCTTCCCTCGTGCGGCTGCGCCAAATCGCGCGTCCCGTGTAAAAAGCGCGTCCCGGCAGGGGATATGCGGGAACGGCAACAGCCTGAACGGTAAAGATACTTTGCCGTTCAGGCTGTTGTGCTGTTTTCCCGGCGCGTTACTCCGGGCGCAGCTTGCGTTTTTCTTTTTTCCCGAAATGCATGTAGTGGTACTGCCCGCTCGGCAGTTTGCCCTCGGCCACGGCTTCTGCCACGTCCGGGTTGGCGGCCAGGTACTCTTCCTCGTTGATGGCGTAGCGCTTTTCCAGGTAGCGGGTGTAGGCTTCGTACTGCCGGAACGGCGGGCGTTTGCGGGGCCAGGGCGGGTACGCGGCTTCAAACAGGGCGGCGTCCACCACAAAGTACCCGTTGGCGTGGAGCATGGCATGGACGCCCGGCCTGTGGCGCGGGGGGATGAAATGATCCAGGATGAAGTCCTTTCCGCCGGCCAAGTGCCGGAACACCGCGATCAGGGCCGGGAGCAGGCCTTTGTCGCAGATATTCCCGGTCACGAGGGCGCTGTCGATATGGTCCGTGCCGGGTACGCAGGTGACGGTTTCCCGCAAGGGGGCGCTGACGGCAAGGTTGCCTTGCGCGATGTCGCGGTACGTCGCGTCGCCGGAAATGCGGCGGATCTCCGGGCGGAGGAGCGCGGCTATCGCGCTGGTTTTGCCCGCGTAGTGGCCGTCGAGGAAGGTGACGGCATAGGGCCGGGCGTGGGCCACATGGTAAATATAGCGCGGCACGGGGTCGCCGCCCTGCCGCACGCTTTGCCCCAGTTCCTTGAACGCATAGCGCGCCAGCATGGAAGCCACTTTCGCCCGCGTGGGGAACAAGCGCGTATCAATGGAGCGTTCGACCTCAATGAACGCATCCGCATCCCCGGGCGCGACGCCGATCTCCAGAACGAGCACGCCGTCCGGGTTCAGACGATCCATAAGCTTACCGATAAGTTCCTGCTGATCCTTGGCGTAGTGAATGGCGGAAATACACAGGATGACGTCGAATGTTTCCGGGCCGAGGTCATCCCAGGACATGCAGGCGAACGAGCACTCCGGGAACAGCGCGGCCGCCTGGCTGACAAAGGCGGGGTTCGCGTCGATGCCCCTGACCCTTGCCGCGCCCTGAAAAGCCGCCCAGCCGCAGAAGTAGCCGGTGTTGCACCCCACGTCGAGGAGGGTTTTGCCTTGCAGCACGGGCAAATACAGCCTGACGAGTTTTTCGAAGCTCCGGGAATCGCCCTGCTGCCAGGGAAAGCTTTGGTACGCCATGGTTTTTCCTTTGGACAAACAGTATCGGCGCGCGCGGCGCACGGTGGTCGCCGCGCCATACTCTTCTATTTTCCCTTTTTTTTCAAACCCCCGGAAACAGAACGGGACCGTGGCGTTCGCCACGGTCCCGCGCAACGTTTGGGCCGTTTGGGTCAGCCGTCCACGTCAATCCATTTAAGCGCCTTGGTGACGGCCTTTTTCCAGCCGTTGTAGCGGGTGATCTGCTTCTGCTTGTCCGTGGAGGGATCAAAGATGCGGTCAACGGCCAGGCGGCTTTTCACGTCATCCAGCCCTTTCCAGTAGCCCACGGCCATACCGGCCAGGAAGGCCGCGCCCAGCGCCGTCACTTCCAGGATTTTGGGCCGCTCGACCTTGACGCCCAAAATGTCCGCCTGGAACTGCATGAGGAAATTGTTGGCGGAAGCGCCGCCGTCCACCCGCAGGGCCTGAAGGGTCATGCCCGAGTCCGCCTGCATGGCTTCCAGGACGTCCTTGGTCTGGTAGGCGATGGATTCGAGCGTCGCCCGGATGATGTGTTTGGCGCTGGTCCCGCGGGAAATGCCCACGATGGCCCCGCGCGCGTAGGGGTCCCAGTAGGGCGCGCCAAGGCCGGTGAAGGCGGGGATGACGTAGACGCCGCCCGACGTTTCCGCCTTGCCGGCGAAATATTCGGTATCGGAGGAGTCCGACACCAGCTTCAATTCGTCGCGCAGCCATTGGATGGCGGAACCGGCCACGAAGATGGAACCTTCCAGGGCGTAGGCCACTTCCCCCTTGGGGCCGCAGGCGAGCGTCGTGATAAGCCCGTTTTGGGATCTGACCGCTTTCTTCCCGGTGTTCAGCAGCAAAAAGCAGCCGGTGCCGTAAGTGTTCTTCGCCATGCCGTTTTCGACGCACAACTGGCCGAAGAGGGCGGCCTGCTGGTCCCCGGCGATCCCCGAGATGGGGATGCGGGTGCCGCCCTTGCCGCCGATGTTGGTCTGGCCGTAGACCTCGGAGGAGGATTTGACTTCCGGCAGCATGGAGCGGGGAATGCCCAGCTTTTTGAGGATCACGTCGTCCCACTCCAGCTTGTGGATATTGAAAAGCAGCGTCCTGGAGGCGTTGGTGTAGTCCGTGACGTGCACCCGGCCCTGGGTCATGTTCCAGATCAGCCAGGTGTCTATGGTGCCGAAGCGCAGTTCGCCCTTGTCGGCCTTGGCTTTTGCTCCCTCGACGTTGTCCAGGATCCATTTGACCTTGGTGCCGGAGAAATAGGGGTCGAGCAGGAGGCCGGTGTTTTCGCGGATGTATGCTTCGAATTCCTTGTCTTTTTTCAACTCTTCGCAGATGGCGGCCGTGCGGCGGCACTGCCAGACGATGGCGTTGTACACGGGCCTGCCGGAATCCGCCTCCCAGACCACGGTGGTTTCGCGCTGGTTGGTGATGCCTATGCCGGCGATCTGGTCCGAGGTGATGCCCGCTTCGGCCAGAGCCTCGGTCATGGTGGCGCTCTGGGTGGCCCATATCTGCATGGGGTTGTGCTCAACCCAGCCGGATTGGGGGAATATCTGCGGGAACTCCCGCTGGGACACGGCCACGATGGACGCGTCACGGTCCAGGACAACGGTGCGGGAACTGGTGGTGCCCTGGTCAAGGGCGACGATGTATTGTTTTTCCATGGAGCGCTCCTTTTCGTCTTCCGTCATACGCTTAATGCAGCTTGCAGGCCAGACTTTTGCCGATAATCAGCTTGTACAGGAAGGCCCCCAGGCAGGCCCCGATAACGGGCATGACGAGCGGCACCAGGAAATAGGGAATGGTGATGTTGGCGCTCAAGGGGTACCCCGTCATGACGTCCGGGCCCCAGCCCGCCAGATACGCGAAGAGGCGCGGGCCGAAATCGCGGGCCGCGTTCATGGCGAACCCGGTCAGCGGGCCGAAGGTCGCGCCGATGAGCGCCACCAGAATGCCGATGAGGAGCGGGGCCAAAGCGCCCCTGGGAACGCCGTTGCCGTCGTCCGTCAGGGCCATGATGAGCGCCATGAGCAGGGCGGTGATGACCGTCTCCGTGAGGGCGGCCTGGGTCAGGGTGATATTCGGGTTCGGGAAGGTGCAGAAGGTCCCGGCCAGGCCTACTTTCGCGGCGGCGTCGCCCGCGGCTTTCGCCAGGGCGATATCGAAAAGGTTCTGGTACAGGTAGTATGCCAGGGCCGCCGCGCAAAAGGCGCCGAAGGTCTGGGCGATGATGAACGGGATGATCTTGCGCTTGGGGAAGGTGCCGAAAATAGCCAGGGCGATGGTCACCGAAGGGTTTAAGTGCGCGCCGGAAACGCCGGCGGTCAGGTATACCCCCATGGTCACGGCCATGCCCCAGACGATGCTTACTTCCCATTGGCCGAAGGAGGCCCCGGCCAGTTTCAGCGCGGCCACGCACCCTATGCCGCAGAGCAGAAAAACAAAGGTCCCGAAAAACTCCGCCAGATATTCGCCGCATTCGGAATTGCGGATTCTTTCCATAACCCCTCCTGAAAAGCCGGTGTATTTGTGGACTCTTTCAGAGGAATATACAGTTTGTCGGGCCTGTTCCATTATTTACGCGGCGGTTGATAAAGGAGGGCGGGGCGGGCGGCGTGGTCAGTCATCGCCGGGGCAGGCCTGACAGCCGCAACGGTCGTCCCGCGCGTCCAGTTCCAATTCCAGTTCATAGACTTTTTCCAGCCAGCGGGCGATGGCGTCATCCGTTTTGGCCTGCTGCAACTGTTCGGCCGCCAGCATAATACGCTCTTCAAGTGTGGTGATAGGTTCGTTTTTCATGGCAAGAAAACATATAAGAATAGTATGAATTGAAGCAAGGCGTGCCCCGCGTTTTTTTATCGTCTTTATAATAGAGGGCAGACGATGCCTGCGCATGAGGCCGCCGCCGTCTCTAATTGTCTCCTATCAAAAATATGGTATAGGTTGGCAAAAGGAGGCTTCCATGCGTGAGTACAAACAGTTCATCAATGGATCCTTAAAGGCTTCCCGTTCCAAAGACGTCATCGAGGTCGAAAACCCCTTTACCCAGAAAATCGTGGCTACCGTGCCCAAGGGCGGTGTGGCGGATGCCAGGGCAGCGCTGGAGGCCGCCAAGGAAGCCCAGCCCGCCTGGGAGGCCAGGAGCGCGGCGGACCGGGCCGGATACCTGAAGCTCATGGCCGAGGGCATCCGCAAAAACCGGACCGCGCTGGCGAAAATCCTGGTGGAGGAGCAGGCCAAGGTCCTCCCGCTCGCGCAGGTGGAAATCGACTTCACCGCCGACTATTTCGACTACTACGCGGGCTGGGCGCGCATCTACGAAGGCGAGATCATCCAGAGCGACCGGGTCAACGAGAGCATTTTCCTGTTCCGCAAACCCATCGGCGTCATCGTGGGCATCTGCCCCTGGAATTTCCCCTTCTTCGTCATGGCCCGCAAGGTGGCCCCTTCGCTCCTCACGGGCAACACGGCGGTCATCAAACCCAGCTCCGTCGCCCCGGCCACCATCATGGCCTTTGCCGAAATCGCGGCCAAGACCGGCCTGCCCAAGGGCGTGCTCAACATTATCACCGGACCCGGCGCAACGCTTGGGGAAGCGCTGGTCCGCAGCGACATTACCGGCATGGTCAGCCTGACCGGCAGCGTGGAGGCCGGGCAGCAGGTTATCGCGGGCGCGGCGGCCAACATCGTCAAAACCTCGCTCGAGCTCGGCGGCAAGGCCCCGGCCATTGTCTGCGCCGACGCGGACCTTGAGCTGGCGGTCAAAAGCGTGGTGGCCTCGCGGGTCATTTTCAGCGGGCAGGTCTGCAACTGCTGCGAGCGCGTGTACGTGGACAAGAAGATCGAGAAGAAATTCACCGACATGCTGGTCAAGGCCATGAAGGCCGTGAAATACGGCGACCCCATGGCCAAAAACGTCCCGGACATGGCCTGCCAGGTGGACGGGGCCCAGCAGAAAAAGATTGCGGGCATGGTCGAGCGGGCCAAAAAGGAAGGGGCCACGGTGCTGTGCGGCGGCTCCATCCCCAAGACCAAAAGCGGCTACTTTTACGAGCCCACGGTCCTCGGCGATTGCACCCAGACAATGGAAGTGGTGCGCAAGGAGATCTTCGGCCCGGTGCTGCCCGTGCTTTCGTTCGGCGATTTCGAGGAAGCGATCGCCCTTGCCAACGATTGTGAATACGGGCTGACCTCGTCCATTTACACGACGAACCTCAGCACGGCCATGTGGGCCATGCGCAAGCTCAAGTTCGGCGAGACTTACGTAAACCGGGAAAACTTCGAGGCCATGCAGGGCTTCCATGCCGGGTGGCGCAAATCCGGCATCGGCGGCGCGGACGGCAAGCACGGCCTCATGGAATACCTCCAGACCCAGGTGGCCTACGTGCAGTATTGAGTACGCGGCCCCGCAACATGAAACGCCGGACAGGAGTTCCTGCCCGGCGTTACTTTGATGGTTCGGGGACACTGCTCAGAACCGCAGGGAACGGTTCTTTTTCTTCCACTTTTCAAGTTTTTCCTTCGCGCGCCGCAGCTCCTTGTCCCAGTCCTTGTGTTTTTCCCGCGTGGGGGCCTCAACCTGCTCGAAATCGAGGCTCCTGGTCCCCCTGGCTCTTTTCGGCCCGGATACTGCCGCCGTCCGGCGCATCCGCGGCAAATGCCGTTCCCGCCAGGGCCGAAAACCCGAAACCGCTTATGATGATGAACGAGCTCAGGATTCTCGCGTACTGTCTTTTCATGGTGTCTGCCTCTCAAAAAGAATTCCGGCTGTGCCGCGACGGCAAACCGGAACAGCACGGAAAGCCATTCCGCATGAGAGGGCAACTAGTGTGAAAATAAGTTAGAGAGTCCGGCGGGCTTCAGCCGTGGCGCGCGCCGAAACGTCCGTCATTGAACGGGTCTGTATACAAAGATGGCGTCAAGCTTCCCGGCAAGCGCCGGGTAGTTTTTCCTGATGGCCTGCTTCGCGGCCTCGCTCCTGTTTTTCACGTTCAGGATGGGAGAAACCTGGTACGCCGCCGTGCGGGGCGGGAGGGACGAGCCTTGGGAACCGCCGGACGGGGAGGAAAGGTACTTGAGGTCCATGTCGATGTCCCCGATATAGGTCAGTTTTCCGGCTTCAAGAACCACGAAACCCGCCGGGTTGTTGAACGTGACCTTTTCGTCGTTGACGGTCGGGCTTTTTTCAATGCAATACCGGCCCGGCTGCACTTTGAAGACCGTGTAGTCGTCCCCCATCATCACGGCGAAGGCCATGTCGTCCGGTATGGCCATGGAATACAGGTTGAAATAGTCGCAGCGGATGAAGGAAAACCGGTCGCGGAATTCCGGGTGCGTGCCCACGACATAGGCGTATTCCCCGGTCGGCGGTTCGTTGGAGGCGACTTCGTTTTTGAAGGCGCATCCGGAAAGAAGTGCCGCGATCATGAGGGGGAGCAGAAGTTTTTTCATGGCCGGTTCTCCGTTGGCTGTACGCCGCGACCCGTTGTTACGGAATCTTCGGAAAACGCACAGGTTGTATCGTAATTGTAGGTGCCTAATTTTCTAGCACAAACCGGAGTTGTTGGGAACATCTCCTTGCGCCGCCGTGATTTTTGCGGAACGACCGGCTAAACGTGGCGCGTAACTTGCTTATCATGAAATATCCCTCTTTGGGCGGGAAAGTTCTTCCTCTCCGGCAGCGTTCTCCCTGTGCCGGAAATATGAAAGGAGGTTTTTGTGATGAGCGTGATAGAAGATACGTCGTATGTCACGGAAACGGATGCAGCGTTGCAGAACGTAAGGGGTGCATCCACGGCAAAAGGCAAGGCTGTCGGGCATCAGAAAAATGGTTTTGCGGACACGCGGGACAGTGTTTCCATTTCCGCATCCGCCAGGAGCAAGCATGCGGCTGCCGTTACAGGGGAAGACGGCGAAGCTGCTGCCACGGCCACGACCGGCACGGTGTATAAAAATGAAACACACGCCCTGAAAGCGGCCCTGCGGCAGCTTTCCGATGAAAGCGGCACCCCGTTGGGCGGCTGGGGGCTGGGCCACTACCGCAAGGCGTTCAGGGAAAGCGAGGGCGGCGATCTTACCGCCGTGCGCGAGATCTTTAACGCGAAATACGGAATCCGGCCCGCGCCCGTCGCGGAAGATCCCGCCGTTCCCGCTGACTCCGTAATCCCGGTCGATCCGGTCATCCCGGTGCCAGATCCCACGGAAGGCGAGGACCCGTCCCCCGGCGATATGACGGGCGATGCCGGGGATTCCGGCGACGAGCTCGCGGGTATCGTTGATGGCGATGACAGTGAAAAGGGCGGGCTTGCCGTTTCCGACGGGACCGATGAAACCGCTGAAGACGCGAACCTTGTTGCCGGGATAGAGCTTGCCGACGTTGCGGACCCGGCCGCCGAACTGCTCGAAACGCTTTAGAGAGTATAGGGATCGGCTGTTTTTCGGACGCCGATCGTTACGGGGAAAGGCACTTGCCGTCAGGCAGGTGCCTGTATTTTTTTGGGGAGCCGCAAGCTCCTGCCGCCCTTCGCGCCGTGATATGCCTTGCGCCTTCTCGTGGGACGCCGCACACCTCGAACAGTTTCCGTGTCAGTTCCTTTTCCGCACGGACGCTTTCGCGAGCCCTCTGATTTCTTCAAGGCTTGCCACCGTTTCCCGGACCATCCCGATTCCGGTGGCAATACGCTCAAGAGCCGCCGCCTGCGCGGCGAGAAGATGACGGTGCGGCTCGTAGTCCTGAGGCAAAGCCAACGCCAGGGCATCAGCGCCTTTCCGGATAATTTCGATATCGGCGGCAAGCCGTTCAAGAACCGTCATGATGGCGCAAATACGCTCAGGGATGGGCTTGGGCAACGAGGCTCCAAATGATGTTTAAGGTATCTTTGTTATGAACAAAAGTATATACTCAGATAGTGTAATAGTATTTAGAATAATTGTTTTCAAGTAATTATTTGCAAGGGATTGTTTTTAGATACGTATCTATAGGTATTTACTTATAGGGAATTATATTAAGAGAAGTATTTGTTTAATCTGGACAAATGGACAAGGACAAGCAAGACCGTACTCCCCATCCTTTCGGCAGGGCTGTGGCTTTTTACCGCGAGCAAAAAGGGTGGAAACAGTACACGTTGGCCAAGGCCGCAGGACGGCAGGCAAGCGAAGTGAAGCGTGTTGAAGAAGCCAGATCTTCTCCAAAGGTGGAGACGATTCTTTGGGTTGCAACCGCCCTTGGCGTGCATCCATGCGAGTTATTTACTAAGATGCTGGAATTTATGGTGGATGATGGTTAGGTAGCCGAGCCGCCCTTGCCTCATCAGGCGCGGGCGGCAATGTTTGTTCCGCCTCCGTCAAAAAGTGAGGTTTTACCTGCCGCGCCGGTGGAATCCTTGACCAGCCGCCGTGGCTTTCGGTACTATTGTGCGGGGTATCTTCTTCTTCGCAAAGGGGGGCGTATGCGATTCACAAAAGGCGACCACCTCAAGGCGATGCGCGTCGGGTACGCGCACCACGGTATTTACGCCGGCGACGGCAAGGTGCTGCACTACCTGGACGACAGGGGCATTTGCGAATGCTCGCTGGAGGAATTTGCCGGCGGCATGCCCACGGTCGCGGTCACCTATCTGATCCTGGACACCTTCAGCCCGGACGAGATCGTGCGTCGCGCCTATTCCCGGATGGGCGAAAGCGGCTACAGCCTTGTTTTTCAAAACTGCGAGCATTTCGCCACCTGGTGCGCGTGCGGTCTGGAACACAGCGGGCAGGTACAGAGGGCGACGGCGGCCATGGCCGGAGCCGGGATGTTCGCCGCGAGAAGGGTTTTTGCGGGCGCGGCCGGCAACGCCGTGCTGGGAGGTACGGCAACCGCCACGGCCGTGGGCGCGGGAACCACGGCCAAGCTCGGCGCCGCCGGACTGGGCGCGGCGGGGATGGCCTCGGCGCCGGTCCTTCTGGTGGCCGGAGCGGCCCTGGCCCTCGGCCTCGGGTTCGCCTGCCTGCTGGCGGATGACTGAGCGGGCCGTTGCGCGGCTAGGCCCGCAACGCGGCAAAGAGCGCCGTGAATAAACGGCATGCCTTTCACGCAGCCGCGACCCGTTGCCGCCTCGGGAGCCGTTGGATAAGGTTTGGGTGTTTTCCCGGGTGGAACCAGCCGCGAGTCACGGCATGGAGAGCCTGCGTTCCGTCTCGCGCAGGTCTTCGGGGCGGTTGATATTGAAAAAATCTTCTTCGGCCTCGGGAGGGACCGGCACGAAGGTGCAGCACTCTTCCGGAACGATGAGCGCGATTTTCAGCAGGTTCTGTTGCAGCTTCGGCTCCAGGAACGCCAACGCTCCGGGTTCGTAAACAGCGACCAGATTTTCTTTTTTCCCCGTGCCGGAGTGCCGGAAGGCCGTGACAAGCGTGTCCGGCCTCTTTTTTTTCCAGGCCTCCAGGAGAAGGGCGAGGGTTTGGTGCCGCATGAAAGGCAGGTCGCATGGCAGAACGAGGCAGGGGCCGCGCGCATGGCGCAGCGCCGTGGTGATCGCGCCGACCGGCCCCGCGCCGGGAACCTCGTCAAAGACCGTAATGGCGCCGGGATGCTCCCGCCCGATGACCGCGACCTCGGGCACGATCTTCCGAAGCAGGTGGACCGTGCGCGTCAGCATGTCCGCGCCGCCGAGGACGAGCGCGCATTTGTCCCGCCCGAGGCGGGAGCTTTTGCCGCCCGCGAGAACGGTTCCGGTCGGAAGTTCGTGATGCTCCATGGGACGGACGCTATCGTTCACGGAGTCAAATGTCCAGCGCGCCGGTAATGCGGCGCGATCCGGATTGCATTGCGCGCGGCCTGAATGTATGACAGTGGGCATGCATGCGCCGGTATGTTTCCGGCGAAAAGGCGGAGGGGTTATGTTCGGGAAAATCGGCATCGGGCAGATACTTATTATTTTCGCGGTGTTTGTGATCTTTTTCGGCTACCGGAAACTGCCGGAGCTCGGCAAAGGGCTCGGCAAGGCGCTGCGGGAATTCAGAAAATCCGTCGGCGGCGAGGACGAGATCGACATAACCCCGAAAGCGGAAGAAAAAAAAGACGAATCCGGGAAATCCGGGCAATGACGCCCGTCTCTTTGTGTTTCAGGCCCAATGCGGCCCGCCCGGCGGCGGACCGCATGTCTTCTACTCTTCGCTATGCCGCCGGGACAGAAGGGACGATGCATGAACATAGGACAGTATACCTTTGCGGAATTCAAGCAAAAGGCCGCCGACTTTCACGGGTATCCCGCTCCCGGCCTGCTGCTCGGCGGCTATATGGTCGAAATGGCCAGAAAGGACCTTCCGGAAGGGACGCTGTTCGAAGCGCTCGTTGAATCCAGAAAATGCCTCCCCGACGCGGTGCAGCTCCTGACGCTCTGCAGCACGGGCAACAACTGGATGAAGGTGCTTAACCTCGGCCGGTACGCGCTTTCCCTCTATGACAAATATACGGGCGTAGGGTTCAGGGTGCATGTCGACCCGGAAAAAATCCGGGCATACCCGGAACTTCGCGCCTGGTTTTTGAAACTGAAGCCCAAAAAGGATCAGGATACGGACATCCTGCTGCGGGAAATAGAAACCGCAGGCGACTCGGTCTGCTCCATCATGCCCGTGCGGATAAGCCCGCGTTTTCTCGGCCACGGCCATTCCAGCGGCATTGCGGTCTGCCCGCGCTGCAACGAGGCGTTCCCCTCTTCCGACGGGCTCATCTGCCGGGGCTGCCAGGGGGAGACCCCTTACACCAGTTTGCTGCCGGAACGGGACAGGATTCCTTCCCCCGCGCCGTCCGTCCCGGCCGTTGCCGTGGTTCCCGTGGAAGAGGCCGTGGGGAAAACCGCGCTGCACGACATGACGGAAATCATTCCCGGCCGATCCAAGGGGGCGGCGTTTTCAGCGGGGCAGATCATCAGCGCCGGGGACGTTTGCCGGTTGCAGCAGATGGGGCGGTTCACCGTTGCGGTGCAAGAAGGCGCCCCATCGGGTTTCGTGCATGAGAACCGGGGGGCCGAGGCCTTCGCCGGGCGCATGGCCGGGAAAAATATCGAGTACAGCCTTCCCCCGAAGGAAGGAAAAATCACTTTCAGGGCCACGGCGTCGGGGCTGTTCACGCTCAATAAGGCGCGGCTCCTTGCCTTTAACCTGGTTCCGGACGTGATGGCCGCGACCCGGCAGGACGGGAGCGTGGTCGCGGCGGGCAACGAGGTCGCGGGCACGCGGGTCATTCCGCTGTACATCAGCGAGGAGCGGTTCGCCGAAGCCCTCGGCGCGCTGGACGGCCCGCTGCTTTCCGTCGCGCCCATGCGCCGGGCAAAGGTCGGCATTCTCGTCACCGGAACGGAGATATTCCAGGGGCTGATCGAGGATAAATTCATTCCGGTCATCAGCGCGAAAGTGCAGGCCTACGGCTGTTCCGTGGTCAAGACCGTCATCGCGCCGGACGACACGGCCCTGCTGCGGCAAGGTATTGCGGATATCCGCGCGGCCGGGGCGGATCTGCTTATCACCACCGGCGGCATGTCCGTCGACCCCGGCGATCTGACCCGCGCGGCCCTGACGGAAGAGGGCGTGGAGGATATGCTCTACGGCGCGCCGGTTCTGCCGGGCGCCATGAGCCTGGTGGGGTATTTGCCCGCGCCCGATTCCGCCGGGCCGCGCCGGGAAGACGGGCATGCCGGCCCGCCGGCGGGGGCGATGCAGGTGATGGGGGTGCCCGCGTGTGCGTTGTACCACAAAACCACGTTTTTCGATGCCTTGCTGCCGCGCGTCCTGGCGGGCAGAACGCTCACGCGGATAGACATGGCCTCTTTCGGCGAAGGGGGCTTTTGCAAAAACTGCAAAGCCTGCACCTGGCCGAAGTGCGGCTTTCTCAAGTAGCCCTGGAGATCCTTTTTACAGTTTTCTTATATAAAAAAGTTGCTATTTTGAAGGAAACTTCGTATGCCAAAATCATGCGCGCCGCAATGCACGCATGTATGCCGTGTTTGTTTCTCCCTCAGGGTATGTACTTTTTGGCCTGCCGCCGGGCGTTTACCGTCGCGGCTACGTGACCGCAGGATCAAAGGAGCGTTCAAGGTACCCTTTCAATGAGGCCTCCCGGCCCGCATGGCCGCGTTACGCGGTTCATGGTCATTTGTATTTCCTTCGTAAGAACGACAGCAGCGTCATCCGCATTCTGGTCCCGCGTCTTTTGCCGGGCAGGGCGGGTGGCATGGAGATGGTTACGTGCGACCGATCGCCGAACTCCGTTCCCCCGCGATTTTACGCGGGCGGGTTTACAGCCTGGGACAAGCGCTGACGGGCAATGCGCCCACGTTTGCGCTGTTGTCCCGCATCAACGCGGACCCGGCCCTGCCGCTTCTGGCCAGGGAACTGGAGCCGGTTGCCCGGATTGCGGAAAGCGCTGCGGCCTGTCTGCGCAACCCCGCCGCCATGAAAGAGGCGGAAGAGGAGTATGCGCGCCTCTACGTGGGGCCGCAAGCCCTGCCTTCGCCCTTGTGGGAGTCCGTGTACCGCGACCCGGAGCACGTCCTTTTCGGCGAGGCCACGCTGGCGGTCCGCCGGTTTTACGGCCGGTACGGCCTGGGATTTTCCCGGCAGGGAACGGAACCCGATGACCATATCGCGCCGGAACTCGAATTCATGTGGCACCTCACATCGTTAAGCGTGCAAGCGCTGGATGGGGAGGACACGGAATCCGCCTTGCCCCGTTTTGTTTCCCTATGCTCGGACCAGTTGGATTTTCTGAAAAGCCACCTCCTTGAGTGGGCTCCCCAATCGTTCACCCTCCAGTTCCCCCACGCCCAAACCGGGCTGTACGCGGGGCTGGCGCGCCTGATCGCGGAATTTCTTCCTACTGACGCTTCTTTTCTCACCGAACTTTTAGGAGATATTTCTCATGAGCTCGAATGACAAAGAAACTCCCGGCATGTCGCGCCGGACGTTTTTGAAGTGGTCGGCCGCCGGCGCGGCGGCGGTGCCCTTCATGCTGTACAGCAACCCGTTCTTGGAGCTGGCGTTCGCCCAGGGCGGGGCCGCCGGGGAATTGGTCATCCCCACGGCCAGTACGCTGGATTGCGGCGGGCGGTGTCTTAACAAGGTCCACCTCGTGGACGGGGTCATAACCCGCATCAGCACGAGGACAACCTCGGAACTCAACCCGGACATGCCGGTCATGAAAGGCTGCGTACGCGGCCGGGGCTACAGAAAATACCAGTACCACCCGGACCGCCTGAAATACCCCATGAAACGGGTCGGCAAACGGGGCGAAGGCAAGTGGGCCCGCATCTCCTGGGACGAGGCCATCGAGATCATAGCCCGAAAGACCCAGGAAATTACGGAAAAGTACGGGCCGGATTCCCGCTTCGTCACCGTTGGCACCGGCACCACGGGCGGGGCCACGGTGTACGCCAACCTGGCCAAACGGCTGTTCAACTGCCACGGCGGTTTTCTGGACTACTACCATTCCGTGAGCATGGGCAACACGGCCGCGGCCACGATGTTCACCTACGGGGTTTCCAACACCGGCAACAGCATGGATTCCGTCCTGCACTCAAAGCTCATCATTCTTTGGGGACACAACCCGACGGAAACCATTTTCGGCCACAGCAACTACTATTTGAATCTCGCCAAGGAGCGGGGCTGCAAGATCATCGCGGTCGACCCCCGCTATTCTGACTCGGCCATATCCTACGCGGACGAGTGGATTCCCCTGCTGCCCAATACGGATTCCGCGCTCATGGATGCCATGGCTTACGTCATCGTGACCGAAAACCTGCACGACAAGGAATTCCTGGACAAATACTGTCTGGGCTTTGACGAGGATCACATGCCGGAGGGCGTTCCCGAAGGGGAATCCTACCTGACGTACCTTATGGGCGTGAAAGACGGGGTAAAGAAAACCCCGGAATGGGCGGAAGGCATCTGCAAGGTGAAAGCCAACACCATCCGCCAGCTGGCCCGGGAATACGCCTCGGCAAAACCCGCCGCCATCCTTTCCGGCTGGGGGCCGCAACGCCATTCCAGCGGCGAGCGCACGTCCAGGGGCTCAGCCATGCTGTGTTGCATCACGGGGAACGTCGGCAAACTCGGCGGCTGGGCCGGGGGGTACGGCGGGGTTTCGCGCCCCTTCCAGACCACGATGCCCAGCGGGAAAAACCCGATCAAGCACAAAATCAACATCATGCAGTGGACGGACGCCATTGAGGATTACACCAGGGTCAGCCAGGCCGAGGGGCTGGTGGACGGCGAAAAGCTGAACGTGCCCATAAAAATGCTCGTTTCCATCGCGGGCAACTATGTCATGGGCCAGAACCCGGACCTGAACGCCACCAGGAAGCTGCTGGAAGACGAAAGCAAGGTGGAGTTCTTCCTCGCCAGCGACCTGCTCATGACCCAGACCTGCAACTACGCGGACATCGTCCTGCCCTCCACGACCTTCTTCGAGGGGTGGGATCTTGCCTCAACCTGGAACAGCGGCGCGTATTTCATTCTTTCGCAAAAAGTGGTGCAGCCCATGTTTGAGGCGCGCCATCCCTACGACTGGCTGACGGACGTTGCCAAAAAGCTCGGGGTGGAAAAGGAGTTCACGGAAGGGCGCACCCAGGAGGAATGGGTCCGGTTCATGCTGGACGAAACGCGTAAGAAATACCCGGACGTTCCCGAGTGGGAAGCCATGAAAAAACAGGGCATTTACTATTTCAAATACCCTACCATGGTCACCTTCAAAAAGCAGATAGACGACCTTGAGGCCAACCCGTTCCCCACGCCTTCGGGGAAAATCGAACTGTTCTCCAAGCGGCTGTATGACCGCAACGACCCGCAGGTTCCGGCCGTGGCCAAGTACGTTCCCGCCTGGGAAGGACCGGCGGACCCGCTGGCGGAAAAGTATCCCTTCCAGGTTATCGGCTGGAAAAACAAGCAGCGCGACAACTCGTCGTTCTTCACTCACCCGTGGCTGACCCAGGTGGCGCGGCAGGTGATGTGGATCAACCCGCTGGATGCGGACAAGAAAGGCATACGGCACGGCGACGTTGTCCGCGTGTTTAACGACCGGGGCGCCATTGTGATCACCGCCGAGGTGACCGAGCGGATCATCCCCGGCGTTCTGGCGGTACCGTCCGGCGGCTGGTACAATCCCGGCCCGGACGGCGTGGACAAAAGCGGCTGTCTCAACGTGCTGACGACCATGCGCAAAACACCCTTGGCGCACGGTAACGCGCACCATAGCTGTCTTGTGGATATCAAAAAGGCCTAGGTGAAGGACGACCACCATGACAAAACAGTACGGTTTTTACATCGACGAGAGCAGGTGCAGCGGCTGCAATGCCTGCGCCATGGCCTGCAAGGATAAAAACAATCTGGATGACGAACGGTTTTTCAGAACGGTCACGCCGCATCGCGGCGGCGCCTTCGCGCCCAGCGGCAAGGCGTATACGAACAGCGTCTGGGCTTATTGGGTTTCCATGGCCTGCAACCACTGTTCCGAGCCGAAATGCGTTTCCGGGTGCCCCACGACCGCCATGCACAAGCGGCCGGAGGACGGCATCGTGGCCGTGGATCAAAACCTCTGCGTGGGGTGCCGGTATTGCGTCTGGAATTGCCCCTACGGCGCGCCGAAGTTTGCCGCGAGCAAGGGCAAGATGAGCAAGTGCGACCTGTGCCTTGATCTCATCGCCAAAGGGCAGGAACCGGCCTGCGTCGGCGCCTGTCCGCTGGAATTGATCAAGTTCGGCCCCATAGAGGAATTGCGCGCGCAATATGGAACGTTGGCGGATATCAAAGGGCTGCCCGCATCGGCCACGACCCGCCCCAACCTGGTCATCAAACCGCACAAGAACGCGGAAAAATCCTGAATTCCGGGTAAAGGCAGGGCATACGTCATGAATGAATGGTCACTCCTTATTTTTACCCTGGCGCTGCAAGTGGCTGTCGGCGGGGTTGTGGCTCTGGCTCTTGTCGACCGCCTGGGGAGCGGCAGGGCCGGTTCTCGCGAACTGGGCCTCTTCGCCGTCATCGCCGTGGCCGGGTCGGTCTTTTCCCTGACGCACCTCGGCGACATGGCCGGCGCGTACCGGGCGCTATTGCACGTTTCCTCTTCCTGGTTGAGCCGGGAAGCCCTGCTCGTGGTGGCGTTCGCGTCGCTCACGGTTCTGGCAGCTCTGTTCGCCCGGAAAGGGAACATGACGGCGATTCTGCTGCCCCTGGCCGCGATCGCCGGGATATTGCTGGTGTTCGTCTCCGCGCGGGTTTACGCGGGAACGGTCGTGCCCAAATGGACGAGCAGTTGCCCCTATGCGGATTTTTTCGCCGCGGCCCTGCTTACCGGTCCCTTTCTGGTCGGCTGTTGGCGGCACGATGACCCGTCCGACCTGCGCATCCTCCGGGTGCTGTTCGGGCTCGGGGCGGTTCTGTTCATCCTGAACGCCGGATTTTTCGGCGGGGGCGTCCGCGAGCCCATTGCCGTGGCCCGGTTTCTTCTGGCGGCCCTCGGCCTGGTGGCGGGCTTCCGCGTGCTTTTCGGCGGTGCGTCCCTTCCGGGGGTTGCCGCCGCCGGGGTTGTTCTGCTCGTTCTCGGCGAGGGAGTAGGGCGGTATATGTTCTTTACACTCTAATCGGTTTTTGGGACGGCGGCAGAGCCGTTTGCACATCTATTAGCCCTAATTTTTATAGGTGTTGTGGTTCGCCATGGCACCTTTCTCTTTCCTTTCGCACCGTTTGGCCTGCTGCCGCATCGGACAGCGGGATCCACGGGATGATGCCAAGCGTTTCTCATTTATAAGAAGTCTTATGAGAATTATAAAAAAATATGAGAAATCGCCGTTCTCCTTTTTATATCCATAAGTATATCACCATATTCCGTTGTTATAAAATTTGGTACACTTTATGCTGTAATTCTTGACATATAGGCGAAACCTCTGTGGAGCGCACATGCTCTTGGCCCAGGGGGGCAGCCCGGTACGCGGCGGCCGCGGCGTTTGCCGGGGCACTTTCCGGGTGGGAGCGCAAGCATGGAATCCTCCTCTACCGCCGTCAAGGAGACAAGGCATGGATCAAAGCGTGCAGCAATGGGTTGAGGACCACTCTGGAGAAATTGAATCCTTGGCCCACGACATCTTTACCTACGCGGAAGTCGCCGACGAAGAAAACCAATCTACCCGCCGGATCGCCGACTATCTGAAGCGTCACGGATTTTCCCTGGAGAGCAATTCCGGCGGGCTGCCCACGGCGTTCAGGGCCGTATGGGGCAAGGGTTCGCCCACCGTCGGCTTCCTGGGGGAATACGACGCCCTGCCGGGGCTGGACCAGAAACCGGTTCCCTATCGCGACGGCGACGCCGGAAGGAACGGCCATGGCTGCGGGCACAACCTGCTGGGCGCGGGTTCCGCGGCTGCCGCCGTTGCCCTGCGCTACGCCATGGAAGCCAAAGGCATTCCCGGCACCGTCGTCTATTACGGCTGCCCTTCGGAGGAAATTCTCAAGGGCAAGATCATCATGGCCAACAACGGCTGCTTCCGGGAACTGGACGCCGCGTTGAGCTGGCATCCCGGCATCGTTTACGGCCTCGGGGAAACCAGCTACCTGGCCATGGATTCCGTGCATTTTTTCTTTCAGGGCAAAGCGTCCCATGCGGCGGGGTCGCCGGAAATGGGGCGCAGCGCCCTGGACGCGGCCGAGCTGATGAACGTGGGCGCCAACTACCTGCGCGAGCATGTCCCGGACGATGTGCGTATCCATTACGCCTACATGGACGGCCCCGGAAAACCCAACGTCGTTCCGGCCAACGCCGGGCTCTGGTACTTTATCCGCGCGCGCAAGCGCACAACCGTCGACGACGTGACTTCCCGCATCCTGGACATCGCCAAAGGGGCCGCCTTGATGACCGGCACGCGGGCTTCGTGGGAATTCAAGACCAGAGGCTATGAAACGCTGGTCAACCACACCTTGTGCGGGCTGTACGACACTGTCATGAAACAGACCCCTCTGCCCGCGTATACCGGGGATGAATTGGACTTTGCCGCGAAACTCGCCAAGCATGTGGACAATCCGGCAGCCGACGGGTCCATTGAAACCGTCCTGCCGCCGCTGACCGGCATGGTCAGCTTCATGGCCGGATCGACGGACGTTTCCGACGTCAGCCAGGTCGCTCCCACGGGCTATATGAAATCGGTCTGCGCACCGAAAGGCTTCCCCTTGCACAGCTGGCAGTTCGCGGCCTGCTCCGACTCCGGCATCGGCTGGAAAGGCATGTGCTACGCGGCCAAAGTCATGGCCCAGGCCGGCCTTGCCCTGCTGGAGGACCCGGCCCTGCTGGCAAGGGTCAAGGAAGAATTTTCACGGACTGCAAAAGGATTTGTGCCCTTGACCGCCGAAACAACCTCTTGAAAAGGGAGTACGGAATGACGACGGGAACGACCGCCCTGTGCGGCATTGAACAGCATGCGGTTCTTTACGCTCTCCTGATACGCGAAGCGCTCAAACACGGTGCCGCGGGCGACAAAGCCGCCCGGGACGCCACGGCCCGTTACGGCCGGGAACGGGGCGCGCGCATGGCGCAAAAGGCCATCGCCGACAACGAGCCCCTCACAAGGCCCGCGTACCGTTTGTACAAGGAATGGCAGCCGCCGCGCCAAGGGCTGATGGTTCCCGGGCCGGTCGTCCAGAAAACGCCCTCCTTCATAACCCAGCAGCTCCGCTGTGAATGGGCGGAAAGCTGGAAGCGGCACGAACTCGCGGAGTTCGGCAAAATGTATTGCCGCTATGTCGACCGGTATCTCTGCCGCGGCTGGTCCGAGGATTATGAGGTGAACATCACCACCCTGCTTTCGGAAGGGGACGACCGGTGCACCTTTGACTGGGGATACGCCCTGACGCCGGAGCTGGAAAAGGAACTGGCCGAGAAAAGCGCCGCGTTGGGCACCAAGTACGTCAAAGACTTTGACTACCACACCGGCCACGTGCTGCACGCCTTGAGCAGCGAATTCGCGGAACAGCTTGGGGCGGCAACGGGCGCGGCCATCCGCGCCGCTGCCCTCAAGGCTTTTGAGGAAAAATTCGGCAAACAGTGCGTGGATGCGATCCAAAGAGCATTTCCTTAATCCCGGAGGGTATTGTGAAAGCCGACAAGGATTCGAAAATAGTCATCATCGGCATGGGCTACCTCATGGAATACATAGCCCCTTGTTATCAGGCTTTTCTTCAGGAAAACTGCGGCGCCAATCTCCTTGCCGTCACAGCCGATTCCCGCGACCTGGAACGAAAACGGAAAAAATTCGGGTTTCCCATCCAGCTCGGCGATAACGGCGAGGCCCTGCGCCGCCTGAAGCCCGACATCATTCTTTTCGCGCCCCCGCCGCACGTGGCCCCGGCCATCGCCGAGGAAGACCTCAAACCCTATTATGACGAGCTGCGGTCCAAGGGCGCGCCCTTGCCGGACATTTACGCCTTCCCGCCCAAGCCTCTCGGCACATGGTACCTGAATCTCCTGGGCAAGGATGTTTACGTGGCCAATATCCTGCCCAACATGAACACGAAAATCGGCGACCTGGACATCGCCGGGGAGGGGTATTCCCGTCTGACTCTCCCCGAGGAACAGCCCTGGCCTGCGGACCGCGAAGAGCGGGTAAAACGTTTTCTCGCGCCGCTCGGCAGGATAATCCGCTTCGCTCCCGAGCAACTCGCCGTGGCGATCTCCTCCTCTTCCAGCACCCAGATCCTGAACGATTTCGTGTTCGCGGTTTCCGACGCGCTGGGCAGGAAAATATCCCATAACAAGATAGCCGAGGCCATGCGCGCATCGCACCGCGTCCGCTACACCCCGCCGGTTCCGAGCACTCCTTGCGACAAGGCCGCCGTGCCGCCGCGTATATATGATGTGCTTTCCAAGGCGTTGGCCGTTTACGCCGAAGGCATGAAAGCGGAACTCCGCGACCATGGCCTGAGCGCGGAACTGGCGGATACGTTGGAGAACATCAACATCGACATCAAACTCCACACCGCCCAGCTGGAACCACGCGAACAACTTGAATGGCAGACGCGCAAGCACGCCACCCGGGGGGGCATCCTGGAACGGGCCTGCATTGAGTTCTTCCGCCGCATCGAACCGCTCGTCACGCCCTGTTTCAGCAAGATAGACGAAGAACTCCCCGGTCAGGATTGGTACGACGCGCTGCAGCGGGAAACACGGAATATGCTCCGTGAGGTTATCGACCATACCCGGCACCACTTGTCCGACCCGCCCAAAGAGGTGACCTGCACCATGGAGCACCATGGGGTGCTCTACGGGCTGCTGGCGAGAGAAGCCATCCGGCGGTGCGGCGAGGCCGGAAAAAAGGCGCTGGTCGACGGCACGGTCAAGCACGCCACGGAACGCGGCAAAAGGATGCGCCAAAACGCCCTGGACAACGGGGACGAACTTGCGCGGAACAATTACCGGCTCTACAGGGAATGGCCCGACCAGGGCCCCGGCAAAATGGTCCCCGGCCCCACCCAGTATTCGCCCAGCTACGTCACCTCCATCACGCGCTGCGAATGGGTGGAAGCCTGGAAAAAGCACGGCTTGCTGGAGTACGGCCTCTATTTTTGCGAAAACATGGACAAGAACCTGTACCGGGCCTTTAACGAGGACTTTGTGGTGGAGGTCCCAACGCTTATCCCGCTCGGCCATGAACAGTGCACCTTTGACTGGGGGTTCGAAATGACGGAACCCATGCGCGCGGAATTCGACAGAAAACGCGCGGCATTCGGCACCACATTCACCAAGGATTTCACGTTCCACACGGGTCATGTTTTACGGACCGTGGGCGGAGAAATAATCGCGCAACTGGGCGAGAAAGGGCAGGACGCGTACGACGCGGCCACCTTCGAGTTTATCAAACGCTTCGGCAGCGACTACCTGACCGCCGCGGAAAAGGCTTTCCCGGCATCATAGTTTTTTAGCACGATCCATAACCCGACAGGAGACCTGAAAATGAGAAAAGGACTGGTTCTGCTGGCTGTTGTATACATGGTTGCGGGTATGTTCGCCGGAGCGGCGTCCGCCGCGGAAAAACCCAAGGATTTCCCTACCCGGCCCATTACGTTCATCGTGCCTTTTAACCCCGGCGGTTCCTCGGGGCTGATGGCGAACAAAATCGGCGAGTATGCCGAAGAGTATCTCGGCCAGCCCCTGAATATCGTCTACCGGCCCGGGGTGGGCGGCCTTACGGCAACGGCCGAGTTCGCCCACGCCAAAAAGGACGGGTACACCGTGCTCCTGGCTCCCAACGCCGTGTTCACGGTGCAGCCGTTCATGCGGGACGTCAAATACAGCATCAACGACTACCGCATCCTGTGCGGCGTCCACAAGGACCCCCAGTTGATCGTGGTGCGCTATGACGCCCCGTATAACACCATCAAAGAGATGGCCGAATACTTCAAAAAAGCCGGCCGTCCCCTCAAGTTCGGCAGTTCCGGAACCGGCGGCATGAACTACAACAACCAGGTCCTCCTGTACAAGCGGGCGGGGATCGAGGCGCAGAGCGTGCCGTTCAGCGGCGGCGCGGAACCGCTGATTAACGTGCTCGGCGGCCATATCGACATAGCCACCGGCGGCACGCCCGAGGTGTTCAACTATATCCGGGAAAAGCAGATGAAGCCCCTGGGCCTCCTCGCCGAGGAACGCGACACCAGCGACCTGTACAAGGATGTCCCGACGTTCAAGGAACTGGGGTACGGCGATCCGCTGATGATATACAAATTCCTCTGCGTGCCCGCGGGGACCCCGGAAGACCGGGCGGCCTTCCTGGAAGACGCGTTCATCAAAATTCTCAGGGACAAGCGCTGGATAGAGTTCAGCGAAAAGAATTACAACGTGATGTTCGATGCGACCGGCAAGGACATCACCGCCCGCATCGTTCCGGAAATCGAGGAAACGCACAAGATTCTGAAAGAACTCGGCGTGGCGAAAAAGTAGCTCCTTCGCGCGGGCAGGGGCACGCCCCTGCCCGCGCGAAGCGGGCGGAGCAGGCATTCCCGTATCTGGAAACAGACCGTAACCCGTAGCAGCAAGGAGTGTGTATGAAGCGAGTTGTGATGACGCTGGCAGTGCTAAGCCTGTTCACGGCCCTGTTCGCCGGGTCGGCCTTTGCGGCGGCGAAACCCAAAGATTTTCCGACCCGGCCCATTACCTTTGTGGTGCCCTTCCCCCCGGGCGGCTCTTCCGGCCTTATGGGCAACAAGATAGCCGAAATAGCCCCGGATTATCTCGGGCAGCCCCTGAACCTGGTTTTTCGCGCCGGGGTCGGCGGCCTTACGGCAACGGCCGAGTTCATGCACGCCAAAAAGGACGGCTACAGTGTGCTGCTGACGGCCAACGCGTTGTTCACCGTGCAGCCGTTCATGCGGGATGTTAAGTATTCCCTTAACGACTACCGCATTCTCTGCGGCCTGAACCAGGAACCCCAGTGCGTCGTCGTAAAATACGACGCCCCGTACAACCGCGACTCCGGGCACTCCCGCTTCCGGCGCGACCTTGCTGGACGGCTACCCTCTGGCGCAGCAGGGCAAGGCCAACCTTGCCCTGGATATGGCGCTGAAAGCCTCCTGCATCGGCGGCCTTATCAGCACGCTGATGCTCCTTTTGGTTGCTCCCCAACTGGCCAGTTTCGCGCTCGGGTTCTCCCCGGTCGAGTACTTCGCTCTGGCGCTGTTCGGCCTGACCATGATCTCCAGCATCAGCAGCGGCAACCTGGCCAAGGGCCTGCTCTCCGGCATGCTGGGCCTGCTTGTTTCGTGCATCGGCATGGACCCCATCAGCGCCACGGACCGGCTGACCTTCGGCGTTACGGATCTTTTGCAGGGTATCAGCATTATTCCTGCCATGGTCGGGCTTTTCGCCATTACTGAAATTCTCCAGAAAAGCAAAAAAGTTTTCGCGCCCGCCGATGAGATCGCGACTTTTTCCAAAGAGATGCTTTCCTTCAGACAGCTGACGAAGTATGCCCGGACCCTTTTCAAATCGAGCATGATCGGCACGTTCATCGGCGCGGTGCCGGGAACTGGGTCCACAACCTCGGCGTTCCTGGCCTACAATGAGGCCAGGCGCAGTTCCCCGCACCCCGAAACCTTCGGCACGGGAGAGCTGGACGGGGTCGCGGCGGCGGAGTCCGCCAACAACGCGGTCACCGGAGCGGCCCTGATACCGCTGCTCACCCTCGGCATTCCCGGCGACACGGTGACGGCCATCCTGCTCGGCGCGCTGGTCATGCACGGCATGTACCCCGGCCCGACGCTGTTCCAGACCCAAGGCGTCTTCATCTATTCGATCGTGGCCATCATGGCGGTGATTAACATTTTTATGTTCTTCCAGGGCCGGGTGTTCATCAAGATATTCGCCAATGTGACCCGCATTCCCACCGCCCTTCTTCTTCCTCTGCTGGTCATCTTGTGCATTACCGGCGCCTTTGCCTGCAACAACACCATCTTTGACGTGATACTCATGCTCGGCTTCGCGGTGGTGGGCTATATCCTGGTTGAACTGGATTTTCCCGTGACCCCCATGGTGATCGCCATGATTCTCGGGCCTATCGCGGAAAGCAGCATGCGGCGGGGGTTGGCCATGTCCGAGGGGAGCTGGTGGATATTTGTTTCCAGACCCATTTCCCTGACGTTTATCCTGATTTCGGTCGCGGCTCTGTTTTACCCGGTAATCAAGCACCTCTTGCAGAGCAGGCGCGCGCAAAAAAAAGCCGCCCCCATGGTGGAAGCGTAAAAATTACGGCGCAGGTGGTGCGCAAACGCGCGTACCACATGACCGGTGCCGGCTCATTTTAATCCGTTGTGCAACAGGCCGTTCAAGGGTACCCCCTTGAACGGCCTGCCTTTTTTGGTGGCTATGGATGATTCGAAGAGGCAATCGTCATCGCCTTCCGTTTGAGCAGAGCAAAACGGTATAGGGCGGATTACGTCGGGGCGTGGGGTCAATCTCGCCGGTTAGCATAACGGGACTTTTTTCCCGCTATGCTTCTATATTTTTTCAATTCTTACAGAATGGTTTTTTCAAAAAAGAAGAAAAATTCCCATATAAATTTTAGTGAAAATATTCACAAAAGACTTGCCAAGGGAAAACGATAGGGGTATATTTTTCTCGTTGTGAATAAATTCACAAAAGCGCAGCCCGGGGAAATCGCTGGGCGGGAATTTGTGCGGCGTTTTTAGTGAAATTTTTCACAATCAAGCCGGAATATTCACCTGAAAAAGGGGAGCATGATGTGTAACCAGGAAAAAACACATAATGCGGATTTTTCCGGCGCGTAGCGGCGTGGCGTGTGTTTAAAAGTGAAAAAAATCACAATAACCCGGGGAGGAGAGATGCGATGATGCTACAGGGTTTGCTGTTAACGGCCATCGGCATGGGAACGGTGTTCGCCTTTTTGCTGATAATGACGCTGCTGATGAGCAATTTGAAGACGTTCGTGGACATGGTGTCAAAGGTATCTCCCGAGCCGGGCCAAAAGCGGCCGGAGGAAAGGGAGGCGGCGGAATTGCCGATGGTGGCGGCGGCCGTTCTGATCGCGGCGCGGCGCGGCCGGTAACACAACGTGTGAGGAGTGGGTTATGCAAAAGGTAGAGTTCATGCTGACTGCCTTCAGGGACGGGTTTCAGTCCGTTTACGGCTGCCGGGTGCATGCCGGGGACTTCATGCCCGCGGTACAGGCGGCAAAAGAGGCCGGGGTAACCCACTTTGAGGCGGGCGGCGGCGCGATGTTCCAGAGCGCGTTTTTTTACGCCAACGAGAATGCGTTCGAGAATATGGACCTGTTCCGGGAAACCGTGGGGCCGGAGGCCAATCTCCAGACCCTGGCCCGGGGCGTCAACGTGGTGGGGCTCGAAAGCCAGAGCAGCGACATCATCAAGCTGCATGCCGACATGTTCAAAAAACACGGGATGACGACCATCCGCAACTTTGACGCCCTGAACGACGTCGACAACCTGGTTTACAGCGGCAAGTGCATAAAAGACGCGGGCCTGAAGCATGAGGTCGTGGTCACCATGATGGGCATGGCCCCGGGCTGGCCCAACGAAGGGCATGTGCACACCCCGGAATTTTACACGCGTATCTTACGGAACATCCTGGACGCGGGCATCGAATTCGATTCCCTGTGTTTCAAGGACGCTTCGGGCACGACGCCCCCGGCGGTCGTGGGCGAAACCATCGCCATGGCCCGGAAAATCGTCGGCGAGGACGTGCGCATCGGGTTCCACACCCATGAGACGGCGGGCGCTTCCGTGGCCTGTTACCTCGCGGCCATCCGGGCCGGAGCCAACCGCATCGATCTTTCACTCGCCCCGGTTTCCGGCGGCACCTGCCAGCCGGACGTGATTACCATGTGGCACGCCCTGCGCGGCAGCGGCTATACCCTGGATATCGACGTGACCAAAATGCTCCAGGCCGCCAAGATCTTCAAAGACTGCATGAAGGACTATTTCCTGCCGCCCGAAGCGTTGGCGACGGATTCGCGCATCCCCTTCGCGCCCATGCCCGGCGGAGCCCTGACCGCCAACACCCAGATGATGCGCGACGCGGGCATTCTGGACAAGTACGAGGACGTTTTCACCAACATGGGCGAGTGCGTGCGCAAGGGCGGGTACGGCACGTCCGTCACGCCGGTCTCGCAGTTCTATTTCCAGCAGGCCTTCAACAACACGCTTTTCGGCCCGTGGGAGAAGTTCGCGGACGGCTACGGCAAGATGGTGCTGGGGTACTTCGGCAAAACCCCCGTGCCGCCGGACCCGGACGTGGTGAAGCTGGCTGCGGAAAAGCTGGGGCTGCCGCCCACCACGGGAAAAGTCCGCGTGCTGAACGACGCCAACCCCAAAAAGGGCCGGAAAGCGGCGGAAGAAAAACTGCGGGCGGCGGGCCTCCCCCTTACCGACGAGAACGTGTTCATCGCCGCGACCTGCGGGGACAAGGGCATCCTATTCCTGGACGGCAAGGGCAAGGCCAACGTGCGCAAAATAGTCCCGCAGCAGGGGGAAGGCCGGGAAGAAAGCAAGGCGGCTCCCGCTGCCGGAGCGCCCTGCACCATCACACTGGACGGCCGCGCGTACACGGTTTCCCTGGATGACCGCAGGGTGACCGTCAACGGGCATACCTATGATTTTGATATCCAGGCATCTACCGAGGCGGCGCTCGCGGTCGCGCGCGCGAACACCGATACCGCGTCCCTCACGGCGCCCCTGCCGGGCATGCTGCTGCGCTGCAGCGTGAAGGACGGCGACAGGGTTGCCAAGGACCAGTCCATTCTTGTTTTGGAGTCCATGAAGATGGAAACGGAGCTTAAGGCCCCGGCCTCGGGCGTCATTCACCTCAAAGCCAGACAGGGCGACCAGATCCAGACGGGCGACCTGCTTGCGGAAATCCGATAGGGGCGGGCCATGGAAACCACCTTCAAGCTGGCAACGCTGCTCCAAAGCACGGGCATCTACGGCGTGGAGCCGCAACAGATTTTCATGATGGCCGTCTGTCTCCTCCTGCTCTGGCTGGGGATAGCCAAGCAGTTCGAGCCGCTCCTGCTCATCCCCATCGCCTTCGGCGGGCTGCTCGCCAACATTCCCATGGCGGGCATGGCGGCGCCGGGCGGCTTTCTGCACCACATCTACACCTTCGGCATCGGGTCCGGGCTGTTCCCGCTGTTCATCTTCATCGGGGTGGGGGCTATGACGGACTTCGGCCCGCTGATCGCCAACCCCAAAACCGCGCTCCTCGGCGGGGCCGCGCAGATGGGCATTTTCACGACCCTGCTCGGCGCGCTGGCGCTGGCGAACCTCGGCCTGGATTTCTCCATCCGGGACGCGGCCAGCATCGGGATCATCGGCGGGGCGGACGGCCCCACGGCCATCTTTCTGACCAGCAGGCTCTCGCCGGACCTGCTCGGGGCCATCGCGGTGGCGGCCTATTCCTACATGGCGCTGGTGCCCATCATCCAGCCGCCGATCATGCGCCTTTTGACCACAGAGGCGGAGCGCAAAATCGTGATGCGGCAGCTCAGGCCCGTGAGCCGCCGGGAAAAGATCATTTTCCCGCTGCTGATCGTGCTGCTCTGCGCCTTCCTGCTGCCGGACGCGACCCCGCTCATGGGGGCCTTCGGCTTCGGCAACCTGCTCCGGGAGAGCGGGGTGGTGGAGCGGCTGTCCAAGACGGCCCAGAACGAGTTCATCAACATCGTGACCATCCTGCTGGGCCTGGCCGTAGGGTCCAAACTGGGGGCCGAGCAGTTCCTGCAACCCAAAACTTTGGGCATCCTCGCGCTCGGCGCGGTGGCGTTTTCCATCGGCACGGCTTCGGGCGTACTGCTGGCCAAGGGCATGAACCTGTTCATGAAGGAAAAGATCAACCCGCTCATCGGCGCGGCCGGGGTTTCCGCCGTGCCCATGGCCGCACGGGTGGTGAACAAGGTCGGGCAGGAATCGGATTCCAACAACTACCTGCTCATGCACGCCATGGGGCCCAACGTCTCCGGCGTCATCGGCAGCGCCGTGGCCGCCGGGGTGCTGCTGGCGTTTCTGAAATAATCACTGTTTGTCAGAAGAAGAGGACGCGGAGGCCGGCACAAATGTGCCGGTCTCCGCCAGACTGATGACAAACCCCGCAAAGCCGAGGTTTGTGAAGGCACGCCCACTCCGGCGCTTAACGGCGGCAATGAATGCCGCCTACGCCTCCGTGGCGGGTTGTTGTCAAAGAGGTATATGGCCCCGCCTTGAGGTCAAGAGCTTTCTTTATCGGAATTCAACGAGTTCGGATGCAAACGTATATCCGGCGTCGTAAGCGCCTTTATGGGAATCCGCGCTTTCGGTCCTTATCGACTTTGCGGCATCGTTGTGCCTACTCTTTGGTCAGGTTCTCCGAAAGCAGGTCCGACCGTTTTTTCCATAATTACTGCTCGTGCACCCTCTGGGGAAATTCACATACCCAAGAAAAATAGTTTTTCTTTATTGGGAAAACTCAAATCGCGAGTTTCTGGTCAGCATGCACCAAGCTATGCGGGCAAGTTTGTTGGCAAGAGCCACAGTCGCCTTGTGCACCCCACGCCGTGAAACGATGTCCGCAAGCCAGGCGGCAAGTTTACCCTGTCTCACAATCGGATTACCTGCGAGGAAAGAGCGGAGCACTGAACGACTGCAATGGATCAACAGCGTTCGCAGATAACAGTCACCACGCTTATGGATGCCCAGAAGTCTGCTTTTGCCGCCACTTGAATGCTGGCGTGGCGTCAGGCCAAGAAAAGCGGCAAAGCTGCGACTTTTCTTGAAATCCCGCGCTACCCCTTCCAAGGCAAGCAGAGAGGTGGCCGTCAGCAAGCCTATGCCAGGAACGGCACGCAAGCGTTGGCACAGATTATTGTCGGCGGCCAATTTTTTTAGAGAATCTTCGGATTGTTTGATCTGTTTTTCCAGATGTATGAAGTGCTCGTATTGCATTCCCAAAAGGTTTCGCATCAAGCCGGAGAGGGCATTTTCTTCATCGCCGAGGACAGCAGGCAACGCCGAGCAAATATTGCGTATTCCCTGCTTCACGGCAATGCCATTATCCAAAAGCAAGGCGCGGATCCGGTTGGCCGTGGCTGTACGCTCTTTCACCAAGCCCTGGCGTACGCGGTGAATTGATTGAATATCAGCTTCGCGTTGCGATTTAAGGGCCACAAAGCGCATATGAGGTCGCTGTGCCGCTTCACAGATCGCGGCAGCGTCATTGGCGTCGTTTTTCCCACCAATACGGAACGGAGCCACATAGCGCGGGTGTATAATTTTAACGGTGTGCCCATAGGAAGCGATACATCTCCCCCAATAATGGGATGTGCCACACGCCTCCATGGCAACCACGCAAGCGGGAAGTTTGGCGAAAAACTCAGCCAGCGAATCGCGATGGATATTTTTACTTACAACGCATCTGCCATTGGCGTTGACGCCGTATACGCGAAAAATGTTCTTTGCCAGATCAAGACCGATAGTGCTAATCGTCTTCATGGGGTGGCCTCCTTGCAAGGTGTTTGGGTATACCTATGCATGCCCGATTTTTTCGGGCGGGGCCATCCCATCAACTTTGTCAACAACCTCGCGGAGACCGGCACAAATGTGCCGGTCTCCGCATGATTGCTTTATAGTGAAAAATAATACGGTATTGGATAGAAGGAAGGGGTTTACCGATGAACGCGGTGCCGTCTTACACCGTTCACCGCCAGTGCGCCTCGGGCATGCAGGCCATGCTTTCGGGCATGCAGCAGATTGTGTGCGGCTATTCCGATGCCGTGCTGTGCGGCGGCGTTGAAAGCATGAGCACCGCCCCCTTTTATATCCGCGGCGCCCGCTTCGGCGTGGGCAACGGGAACACCGCCTTTTTGGATCCCAACATCGAAAGCCAGCCCAAAAGCCAGCCGGCTGACATCTACGGCACCTTTACCATGATTCAGACGGCCGACACCGTCGCCAAGCAGTTTGCCGTCTCGCGCGAAGATTGCGACCGCTTTGCGCTCGAAAGCCAGCGCAGGGCCGTTTTGGCCATCGACGAGGGACGCTTTCGCGACGAAATCGTCCCCGTCGTCATGCCGCGGCGCAAGGGCGATCCGATTGTGTTTGACACCGACGAATACCCCAAGCGCGACACCGACGCTGAAAAACTGGCCAAACTAAAGCCCATCTTCCCCGATGGCGTGACGACGGCCGGCAACGCCTCCGGCCGCAACGACGGTGCAAGCGCCCTCGTTTTGATGAGCGCCGAAAAGGCCGCCGCCCTGGGGCTGAAGCCGATGGCGCGCATTCTGGCGGGCTGTTCCGCCGGCGTGGATCCCCGTATCATGGGTATCAGCCCTGTGGCCGCCACAAAAAAGCTGATGGGCATTCTCGCCCCTTCGGGCCTGTCGCTTGACGATTTCGGCTTGATCGAAATCAACGAGGCCTTTGCGGCCCAATCGGTGGCCTGTGTCAAGGAACTGGGACTCGATCCCGCCCGGGTCAATGTCAACGGCGGCGCCATCGCGCTGGGCCACCCGCTCGGCTGTTCGGGCGCGCGCATTGCCACGACGTTGGTGCACGAGATGAAAAAGCGCAACGTCCGCTACGGTCTTGCCGCCATCTGCATCGCCGGCGGGCTTGGCATGGCCATGGCGTTTGAGCTGACGTAACATGCTGTTTTGTAATTCCTTTTCTCCTAAATACGGAACAGGCGCGCCGGAAGGCGTGCCCGTTCCGTATCAGCCGATTCAAAAGACGTGGTCCCCAACAGCTGCCGGAGCTAAAGAGGCTGCCTAAACGGCAACGCGCCCGCAGCAGTGAATGCGGGCGCGTTGCTTCATTGGACGGGCAATTACAGGCCTTTGGGGAAAAACTGCATGCCGTCCACTTCACCATCGTCGCCGCGGGCGCAGGAGAGGCCCGGGGAATCGGCGATGGACACTTCGCAGGTTACCAGCACGGGGCTGCCTTCCGCGATGATGTGGCCGCCGAAGGTGCGGCCTTGGTCGTCACACATGATCCCGTGCAGATGGACGGAACCGTTGACCAGCAGCCCTTGGGCCGCGATCAGTTCCACGGGGCCCGCCACCGCGATGGGGGCGCCGTAGCCCGCGCCGGCTTTGGTTTGGGGCTGCTTGGTCAGAATGAAGTATTTGGTTTCCCGCAGGCTGCCGATGCAGTCCACCCAGCCATTTTTGATGCCGCATTCCGCGCAGATTTTTTCGATGCCCTTGATGACATCCGAACCGGGATGCACTCGTCCGAGAACTGTGCCGTTCGAAGCCTTAGCGTAACTTACTCTGATGTCCATACCTTTCTCCTTTTGCAGAAACAGTCACCTGTTCCTTTTTGTTGCGTGCCGCGGGAGCGACGTTCGTTTTCCGGTTTGTGGCGTCCGGCTTGGTCTGCCGGACGCCACAAACTACCCCATAATCAATTTCGGCAGCGCCAAGGATAGCGCCGGGATGAAGGTTACCACCAACTGAACCAGCAGGAGGCAGAAGATCAGCGGCATGACGGCCCCAACGATTTTGTTGAACGGCGCGCCGCCTATGCGCTGGACGATATAGAGCGCCATGCCCATGGGCGGGGTAAGAATGCCGATCAGCAAATTGATCGACAGGATGATGCCGATATGCACCGCATCCAGCCCGATGGCGACCAGCGCCGGTGCAAGGACGGGTGTTAACAGGATGACGGCGGAGTTTGTTTCGATGAAGCAGCCGACAACAAGCAAAGCCAAGTTGACCAACAAAAGAATCATAATCTTCGAATCGCCGTAGCCGGTAATAAAGTCGTAGAAGACCTCCGAAGCACCGAGAACGGTCAAAAGCCAGGAGAACCCGTTGGCGAAACCGATAATCAGCATAATGGCCGCCGAGGTTTTGGCCGTTCCCAGAATGATCGCGTACAGGGATTTGAGCGTGAACTCGCGGTAGATGATGCCCAGCCCCAAGGCGTAAGCGCTGGAAACCGCTGCAGCTTCAGTGGGCGTGAAAAGGCCCGCCAAAATGCCGCCGAGAATGATGACCGGGGTCATGAGAGGCGGGATGGCCGTGATAAACGCGCTTGCCAATTCCCGGGAATTACACATGGGCCGCTTGACGTACTTGACCTTGTTGCGGTTCACCCGAACGGCGATGTAGCCCATAATGGCAAGTCCCATCAGAATGCCGGGCACCATGCCGGCCATGAACAAGCGTCCGATGGAAACACCGGCCAACACCCCGTAGAGCACAAAGACAATGCTGGGCGGAATGATGGGACCGATGGTGGAGGCGGCCGCCGTAATGGCGGAGGCTTCCTCCGTTTTGAACCCGTCTTCCACCATCCCGTCGATCTGGAGTTTGCCCAGCCCGCCGACTGTGGCAAGCGCCGAGCCGCTCATGGCCGCGAACAGCATGCTGGTAACAACGCTCACATAGCCCGAAGCTCCGCGAATGAAGCCCAGCGCGCTTTTGGCGAAGATCCACAGCCGGTCCGTGATGCCGCCGCCGCTCATCAGGTTGCCGGCCAGGATGAACATCGGCAACGCCATCATCGGGAAGCTGTCCAGCCCCACGAATACGCGCTGGGTAATAAGGGAAACGTCGAAATCCATTATCACGATGGCCAGAAGAGACGTAATGCCAATGGTGAACCCTACGGGCAGGCCTAAGAACAACAGCACGACAAACAACAATAACATGAGTGTGATCGACATGTTCCCTCCTTAACTCAGGTTATGACTACGGAACATGACGATCACCCTTCCTTGTCCGCTGATGCATTGCGGCGCAGGATATCCGCCATCGCCATAAGCTGGCAGGCCACCATCAAAATACCGGACAGGGGCATTATGATGTATACCGCCCACATCGGGATGCCCGTTCCCGGGGAAAGCTGGGTTACCGCTATACTGGTCTGGATCATCCCCAGTCCGCCGTACCCGAAGGTGGCGGTCAGGATGATTATCAAGAGGCCGACAAACATAAGCACGGCTTTCTTCAATCCCGGAGGCAGGAACTCGATGAAATAATCCAGCATAATGTGCCCCTGTTCGCGCAGCAAAACCGCGCACGCGAGGAGCGTGCTCCAAATCATGGCATACCGGGCAAGCTCCTCGGTCCACGGCGGGGAGGCGTTGAACACCTTGCGCATGACGATTTGATACAGCACCAGCAGAGTCATTATGCAAAAAAATGCCACGCTGACGCCTTCCAAGAGGCTTATCATCCGTTTCAGCATAAAACGCCTCCTTACCGTGCGGGTTATTCGCTGACGAGCTTGACGATGCGGTCGTACAGATCCTGACCGTATTTTGCCGCCCATTCCTTTCGCACCGGCTCGGTGGCGGCCTTGAACTCCTTGATGTCCGGGTAGGTGACGGTCATCTTGCCTTCTTTGCCTAGGAATTCGATATCCGCGCGTTCACGCGCTTCGGAAACTTCGCGCTGATGCTTGGTGGCTTCTTTCGCGGCCTCGCGCACGGCCGTCTGCTGGTCGGGGGTCAGTTTGTCCCAGAACTTCTTGCTGACGAGGAGCGGAGCGTCCAGGTACATGTGGCGGGTGACGGCGAGGGAATTCTGCACTTCATAGAAACGCTGGGTCACGATGTGCGCGGTGGGGTTTTCCTGCCCGTCGCAAACGCCCTGCTGCAATGCGCTATACAGTTCGTTGAAGGCTATGGGCACCGGGTTGGCGCCGAAAGCCTGGAAGGTGGCGCGCCAGGTGGGGCTTTCCGGAGTACGGATTTTCATGCCTTTGAGGTCAGCCATGGCGTTGATGGGCTTGTTGGAGGTTATCAGCCGCCAGCCGTTCTGCATGTGGGCGAGACAGACTATGCCCATGCCTTCAAGGCCCTTGTACACTTCTTCGGCGATGTCGCTGTCCAGGAATTTGTATATTTGTCCACTGTTATCGAACATATAGGGCAGGGTCGTTATCGAGGTGATGGGCAGGAAAGAGTCCACCGGGCCCTGAATGTTGAAGTTGATGGTGCCCATTTTCAGGCCTTCGAAGGTATCGCGGTCGCCACCGAGCGCTGCGCCGGGATATGTCTTGATGATGATCTGTCCGTTTGTTTTCTGTTCCACCAGTTCGGCAAATTTTTTCGCGCCCACTTCGAAAATGTGGTCGGGCGCGCCGACGTGGGCCAGGTTCGCACGGATAGCGGCGGTCGCTTCCGTGGTTCCTGCGAGCAACAGCACAGCGGCTGCAAACGCGAAAGCTTTTATGATGCGGTGGTGAATTCTCATGCTTTTTCTCCTGTCGGGTTGACGGTCAAAAAACTCACTGTATCCCCGCGGCCAGGGGGCCCGGGTGGAACCCGGGGTTGCCGCACCTCCCTGGCCGCGCACGGCGTCTGCCTTCAAGCGGATTTCGTCGAAAAAACGTTTACCGGCCTAATGCGGTCTATGACATCCGTTTCACTTCAAAGTTGGACAGTTTTTCGTAGTAGCGGATCAGGGCCGAGTGGTCGGCGTCGTCCATGCCGTCCACTTTCAGGGCCTGCATCATTTCCATGACCGTGGACGTCAGCGGCAGCGGCACGCCTACCCCGTGGCCCGTGTCCATGACGTTGCCAAGATCTTTGATGTGCAAATTGATCTTGAAGCCCGGGTTGATGTTGCGGCCGAGGAACATCGGCATCTTGGCCTCCATGGCCGTAGACCCGGCAAGCCCACCCCGTATGGCATTGTAGACAAGTTCGGGGTCAACCCCTGCCTTGGCCGCAAGGGCCATGGCTTCGGCCAGAGCGGCAATGTTCACGGCCACGATGATCTGGTTGGCGAGTTTGGCGGTGTTGCCCGCGCCGACTTCCCCTACCCGGACCACGGAACCGGCCATCGTCTTGATGATGGGCAGGGCTTCGTCAAAATCCGCCTGGGCGCCGCCGACCATGACCGAGAGGGTGCCGTCAATGGCTTTGGGTTCGCCGCCGCTCACCGGGGCATCCACCATGCGGATTCCCTTGGCTTTAAGGCCGTCGTGGATAGCCCGGCTGGCTAGTGGAGCAATGGAGCTCATGTCAATGAGAAGGGTTCCGGGAACGGCGCTTTCGGCAATGCCGCCCGCTTCCAGGGCTACGGCCGTTACGTGCGGCGAGTTCGGGAGCATGGTGACGATCCGCTTGCATTGGCTCGCCACTTCGGCCACGGAGGCCGCGGGTTTGGCCCCGGCTGCCGCCACATCGTCCAGGGCGTTCTTTACCATGTCAAAACACACAACTTCATACCCGGCTTTCAGAAGATTCTTGCACATGGGTCTTCCCATGATGCCGAGGCCGATAAAACCGATAGTTTTCATCTTTTCTCCTTTCGTAATCCGCGTCGCGCGTAAAAAATTCTTGTTATCCTCAAATGTTATCACAAAAAACAACACCGGTGCTTCGGGAAAAGCAACAAACGGGCCAAAAAAAATAACGCCCTCATTTTTAATAATATATTGAATTAACAAGTTATTTTATCTGACGTAAAATAACGGTATTTTCTGCCGTGGATACGTCGCCGACATGTCGTTTTGGCAGGGGTATTGTGTCGTGAAGAGACACTTTCTTATCAGCCTTTGAATAGTTAAAGATGGATTGCATCATCCGGCCGCTCCCTCAGGGAAAAAAAAATCAAAGAGATAGGAAGATGTACCTGCTTTGAGATATCGTTTTCTTGAATTTTTTAGCGACATGTTGCGCTAGGAGACAGATTCACCGAAAAGTGTCGCGGCCCTGTCGGATTGTGTCATTATACGACATATGGTATTACCAATGCGCGGCGCCACTCTTCATCCTGCGCTGGCCCATCCGGTTCAGGCGGGCCATCCGGTTCTTCATTTTTCAAACCGACGGGTAGGCATTAATGACCCCTCATGAAATTGAGCGGCTACAGGAAGAGATTCGCAGGTTGGAAGCGGAAAACTCCGCGCTCGCCAGAAAGGCCATGTGTTTTGAAGCCGCCGTGGACATGATTGCCGAGGGGTACATTGTTATTGGCAAGGACGGTGCCATTGACTACATAAACCAGGCCTACTGCCAGCAGTTCGGTGTAAAGCGCGAAGACGCGTTGGGCATGCCGATCGAAAAGCTGATCCCCAACACCCGGCTGATATACTCCATGGAAAACGACCTGTTGGAAATCGACGTTCTCCATGAATTTCCGGAAGGATTGACCGTTTCGGGCGAGCGCAAGGCCGTAAGCACGCGCATCCCCATCAAGTTGGACACCGGCGAAGTGATCGCCTGCGCGGCCCTGACCAAGTTTTCCGGATATGCCTACAAACTCCTGCAGTCCATTCACGAACTGGAAGGAGAGGTTGAATACTACCGCAGCGAATTGAGCCGGCATGCGGATAAGGGATCCGGCTTTGAGAACATTCCCACTTCCAACGCGGCCTACCGCAAGGTCAAGAAGCTGGCCGAACGCTTTGCCAAAAGTGATTTGCCTGTGCTGCTGCGGGGAGAAACCGGGGTGGGCAAAGAAGTCTTCGCCAAAGCGATCCACGCGGCCAGCGCCCGGAGTGACGGCCCTTTCATCTCTATAAACTGTAGTTCGATTCCAGCGGAACTGTTGGAGTCGGAACTCTTCGGGTATGAGGACGGCGCGTTCACCGGCGGACGGCGTGGGGGAAAGCGGGGGAAATTCGAACTGGCGCACGGGGGGACTCTGCTCCTCGACGAAGTGGGCGATATGCCTCTCGCCATGCAGGTCAAGCTGCTACGGGTGTTGCAAGACGGGTATATTGAAAAGGTCGGCGGCGAGAAAAAAACCTTCGCGGAAGTGCGTATCCTGGCCGCCACGAACCAGAACCTGGAAGAGAAAATAGAAGATAAAACCTTTCGCGAAGATTTGTATTACCGCCTGAACGTTCTGCCTATAGTCATTCCGCCCCTGCGGGAGCGCAAAGAGGATATTCCCGCGTTGGCGTATGCCTTCCTTGGCGAACTGAACGACAAATACGAGCCGAGGCGGACAATTTCCCCGGAAGCCCTCGCGTGGCTGCAGCGTTATACTTGGCCAGGCAATATTCGTGAGTTGAAAAACGTTATCGGACGGGCCTTTATCACCTGCGAGGGTAGGGTCATCCAGGTGGAGAATTTGCCGCAGCACCTCCTGAACACGGAGATGCAGCAGCTCAAGGGGCGCGAACTCCGGCACCTCTCGTCCGAGCAGGAAAGCAGCATCATACTGGCGGTTCTGCGCGAGAATAATTTCAATTGCAGCAAGGCGGCCAAGGCTTTGAGTATTCATCGCGCGACCCTTTACGCCAAGCTGGGAAAATTCAATATCCGCATTGCGGATTTGCGAACGGTGGCAGTGAACAAACCAGGCTGAGCGGCGGGGAGTTCCCTGATTCCGAGAACGTTACTGAAACATAGATTTAACCGCTGCCTATAAACGAAAAAGGCACTTGCCGGTGAGGGCAGGTGCCTGTATTTTCTGGTGGGCCATCGGTGACTCGAACACCGAACCAATTGATTAAGAGTCAACTGCTCTACCTATTGAGCTAATGGCCCGTTTGTGCAGCGACGTTTTTGATATGGCGATACAGGGTAAAGGTCAAGTGGAAAATGGCTAAAACGGCGAAAAAATGTACGGCAATTCTGCTGGCGGGCCTGCTGCTCAGCCTGTTTTTGCCGTCGCCCGGCCAGCTAACGGGTCAGGTGATGACGAATCAGCTGGTCCGGCCCGCCGGTGCGGCAATCCGTTTGCCGTACGCCATGGAGGCCGCCTTTTTCCGCGCGCGTCACGACGATGGCCGCCGTCTGCCGGGCGGCGCCGGGGAGTCCGCCTCCCTGTATCTCGCAATCACGGTAACCCCGCTGGAACCGGGCGTCTCCCTGTACGCCAGTAAAAGCCAGGCCCGTGGCAAGGTGACGGAAATAGCCGTGGCGGCGGGCGGTCTTCCCATTCAGGCCCGCGCCGTTTTCCCCACAGGGATGGAAAAACCCGATCCGCTCGTGCCCGGCGAAGTAACCCGCATGTTCGCGGGCGCGTTTACGGCGCTCATTCCCCTGCCGGACGCGGCACTGGCCGGGAAAATCCTGGACCTGCGTCTGACCGGCCTTGCCTGCTCCGCCGTGAACTGCACGCCCCTCGTCCTTACCCAAAAAATACCCGTGCCGGATGCCCAGGCCCGCGTCGCGTTACCGGACGCGGCGGCTTCCCCCTGGTGGGGCGCGCTTGTTGCCGGTGTTGCCGAACCCCTGGGGGATATGCCCGTTCCGGCTTCCCCGGCTCCGGGCTCCCCCATTCCCGGCCCCTCCGGGGTACCTCGCCTCGGGGCGGTTTCCCTGTCTTCGGGATCCGGCGGCGGGACCGGGGGAACCGGCGGCGCGGCAATCTCCCTGGCCCCGCAGCCCGGCGCGTTCATCGGAAAAATTACGCCTGTCCCCTTCACGCCGGAACTTGAGGTGGCGTCCATGGGCAAGGCGGTCCTTCTCGGGTTCCTGGCCGGGATCATCCTCAACCTCATGCCATGCGTGTTGCCTGTGCTCGGCATCAAGCTCGCGGCGCTGCTCGCGCCCGGCGGCGGCACGGTCGAGCGGGTGCGGCGGTTCCGGCGGCATCAGTTGTTTTTCGCGCTCGGCATCCTGGTCTGGTTCACGGTCATGGCCGGGCTGTTCCACTTTCTGGATCTGGCCTGGGGGCAGATTTTCCAGTCGCCCGTTGTGGTCTTCGCGCTGGCTGTCATGCTCCTCCTGCTCGCGCTCGATCTTTTCGGCGTGTTTTCCTTGCCCCTCATCGATCTGCGGGCGGGCAACGCCAAAAATCCGGACCTCCGGGCCTTTGCCGAAGGGTTCGGCGCAACGCTCCTCGCCACCCCCTGCGGCGGGCCCTTGCTCGGCGGGGTACTCAGCTGGGCGCTCATGCAGCCGCTCGGCGTGCTCGCCCTGACGCTGGAATGCGTCGGGCTGGGCATGGCGTGCCCCTACTTCTTGCTGGCCGCGTTTCCCGGTCTTGCCGGTCGTTTGCCTCGGCCCGGCGCGTGGATGCGAACCATGGAGCAGATCCTGGGGTTCCTGCTCCTCGGCACGGTGGCGTATCTTGTCGGTTTTCTGCCGCTGGGCATTGTGCCGCGCGTGGTCGCGGCCCTTGTGCTGGCGGCTTTCGGCGGCTGGCTGTGGCAAAAGCGGGGAGCGGCGCGGCTTTTCGGCGTCGTGTGCATCGCCCTGGCCTGCGTCTGGCCCTTCATGGCGGTGCCCGCCACCGGCGAGTGGACGGATTATTCGCACGCGGCCTTTGAAAAAGACCTGGGCAAGCGGGTCATGCTTGTTGATTTCACGGCGGATTGGTGCCCCACCTGCAAGGTGGTGGAGGCAACCGCGCTGCGGGAAAACAATCTTCGCGCCTGGGGGAAAAAATACGCCCTCAAGCTGGTCCGCGTGGACATGACCCGCGAGAACCCGGAGGGCGAAGCGCTGCTGCGCGCCGTGGGCAGTGTGAGCATTCCGGTTATCGCCGTGTTCCGCACGGGGGATGATGCTCTCTCCCCCCTTGTGCTGCGCGATATCGTGACGGCCGGGCAGGTGGAAGCCGCGTTGGAAGCGGCAACGGCGGGCAGGTAACGGCGGAAGCGCCGCGCGCTATTCCACGCAAACGATGTCGCGTATCTCGCCGGTCAGGCTGCGCGCTCCGGTTTCAGTTATCTCATAGGTGTTTTCCACGCCGACCATGGCGATGCCCGGCAGGGCGATTTTCGGCTCAAGGGCCACGGTCATGCCCGGCTGGAGCGGATCGTTGAACCCCCGCGCGAAAATGGGCCATTCGCTGACGGTCAGCCCGATACCGTGGCCGAGAAACCGCACGTGGTTGTCCCCGGCTCCCATGAACGTTTTTTCGTACCCGGCCTGTTTGGCGATATCCAGGCTCAGGGCGTAGACCTCGGACGGGATGGCGCCGGGCCGGAGGGCGGCGGCCGTTCTTTCGGCGATCAGCATGGCCGCGTCCTGGGCCTTGCGGACTTCCGCCGGGATGGCGTCCGCGCGGCCCGCGAAAAAGGTCAGGGTTTTGTCCGAAATATACCCCTCGAAGTTGAAGCCCGAATCCACGGACAAAACCTCGCCGGTTTTCCAGACGGTTGCCGCGCTGCCCATGGAGGGCGACGCCGGGTGTACGCCTTTCACGCCCAGGGGGCCGTCATAGGCGCTGGGGTAATTGCCGTTGTCCCCGACGCAGATGTGCCCGAGGGAGACCATGCTGCCGTGCAGTCCCGTGGGGAAGGTGCTGGTGTGCCCCCGGCCAAGGTAGATCTCCCACAGCGCGCGGGCGACGTCATACTCGCTCATGCCGGGCCGGATGCGCTGCGCGAGCTCTTCAAAACTTTCCGCGATAAGGCGGCACGATTCGCGCATTTTTACCAGTTCCCACGCGGACTTGACGGCCCGCGTGCGGGCGATGACGGCATCCGCCGGGATAAACGTCCTCTCCGGCATCCGGTCCAGGAGCATGCGGCCCTGTTCCCAGCTTACGCCGGCCTGATCCACGGCCAGAACGGAGGCGAGGGGGGAGCCCATGTCCGCGCACAGGCCGGAAAGTTCTTTATAGCTGCGGAACGGCACAACGGCGGCGAGCGGGCTTTCCAGCTTCGCGCGGTCAAGGCCTTTGCGCACGGCAAGCACCATATCGCCTTCGCGGGGCAGCCAGGCGAGGCCGTTGGCGGCGGTGCCGGTCATGTAATACAGGTTGGGGGTTCCCGTTACCAGGATGCCCCCGGCAGAGGGGATATGTTCCGCGAGGAGAGCGCGGCAGCGCGCATGACGGCTCTGGAGCTCCTCAAGAGGCAGACGTTCGCCGGGAGTAAACATTGCTAATTCCCTAAGTGTTTTCCCGCGTGATACGGTATCTGCCGGCAAACCGCAAGTGGGGCAACGGCTCAGTTTGGCGTGATACTGCGTCAGGCCCGTCCCGCGCGAAGCTCGTGTATGTCTTGATACACAACAGCCCTTCCTTGTCTGACGCGCAAACTGAGCCGTTGCCAGAGAACGGGGAGATGGTCTCCCCGGCGATTCCGGATTTCCGGCAAGAGAGCAATTGCGCTTCCATGCCGGAATGGGGTAGATTGGCTGAGTTTTACCGGGCCGAACGCCATCCGGGAGGTTTTGCGGTGTGCCGCATGCCAAACCAGGAGGAATATATGTCACCAGATCAGAACACCATTCGCTCGCTGCTGCAAAACGTCCGCTCGATAGCCGTCGTCGGCGCCAAGGACGCGCCGGACCAAGCCGTTGAGCGCGTCGGGCGGTACCTCATGAAAGCCGGGTTCGAAATTTTTCCCATCCACCCGGTCCGGCAGAACGTGTGGGGTCTGCCCACCTATAAAAGCATCGGGGATCTTCCGGGCCCCGTGGACCTGATAGACCTGTTCCGGGCTGCGGAGTACTGCCCCGGCCATGCGCGTGAAGTGCTGGCCCTGCCGTGGAAACCGCGCGTGTTCTGGATGCAGTTGGGCATTTCCAGCCCGGAAGCCGCCGCGCTTCTGGAAAAGGAAGGCATAGCGGTTGTCCAGGACGCCTGTCTGATGGTGGAACACCGCCGTCTTTTCCCGCAAGGGTAAGCCGCGATGGAGCGGGACGACCGGGCGCTGGCGGGCGTCTTCGCGTGCCGCCGCTGTGGCGAATGCTGTAGCGGACAGGGCGGCATCATCCTGCGTGAAACGGATTCCGAACGGCTGGCCGCGTTTCTCGGCCTGCCGGTGGCGGTTTTTCACGAGCGCTTCGCGGAAGAGAGCCGCGGCAAGAAAAGGCTCATCATGGGCAAAGACGGGGGCTGCGTGTTTTTCGGCGCGAAGGGCTGTTCCGTGCACCCCGCGAAGCCGGACGTCTGCCGCGCGTGGCCCTTTTTTCGCGGCAATCTGACCGATCCCGTCAGTTTTGCCATGGCAAAGCAGGGTTGCCCGGGCATCCCCGAGGGAGCGGCGTTTGCCGTTTTTTGCCGTACCGGGGCGCGGGAATTGCTTTCGCAGGGGATATTTACGGAGCCTGAGGAATTGCGGGTTCCGGCCGTGTTGCTGACAAAAACGCAGTTGATCCGGTTGGCGGGGGATGACACGCTCGCGGGTTCCGGGGGTGATGCCGGGGACGCCGGGGCAGGGGAGGTTTGATGACGCGCAAACAGGCGCTGGCCAGGCTCGGTCTCAGCGACGGCGCTACAGCGGAAGAGCGTAAACGCGCATACCGCAAGCTCGCCTTTGAGCTGCATCCGGACCTGCACCCGGACAATCCCAACGCGGGAAAAGAATTCCAGCTTTTGAACGAAGCGTACGTTTTCCTCACGTCCGGGCCGCAAGAGGCCCCGGGAGGAGGGCGTTCACGCGCGCAGTCGCGCGCCCAGGCCCAGGCCGAAGCCACGGAAAAGGCGCGGGCCGAGGCGCACAAAGCGTATGAGCGGGCGAAAAAACGGGTTCATGAAGAGCAGCAGTCCGGTTCCGCCAGGCAGGAGGCGACGGAGGCAGGGAACGGCAAAAGCGCGGGCGCGGAAAAAACCCGCGATATGAAACGCGAGGAAGTGTTGCGCGACCTGTTGCGCGACCCCTTTGCCCGCCGCGTGTTCGAAGATATTTATACCCAGATCCGGGAGGAAGCCGCCCGGAAACAGCAGCGGGGCGGGACGGCGGGCGGCAGAAAGACCTCCGCGCCCCAGGAACCGGGCCTGTTTGAGCGGACCGCGGACAACGTTTCCGACTGGTTCCGCCGCCAGATCGACGAGGAACAAACCGTGCGCGTGGCCGGGCCCCTTGTGCCCGGCAAGCGGTTGCGGCTCCAGATCCATCAGGGCGTTTTCGGCAAATCCCACACCATCGAACTCACGCTTCCCCCGGAATTCGAGCCGGGCAGACCCATCCGCCTCAGGGGGATGGGCAAGCGCATCGGGAAATGGCAGGGTGATTTGTACCTTCGTATAACCAATTGATTCAGCGGAGATTTGTTTGATGCTTACCCGTGACGCGGCACTCGCATTACTCAACGAGCAAAACCCCGAACAGCATATGGTCCAGCACGCCCTTGCGTCCGAAGCGGTCATGCGGGCCTTGGCGCGGCATTTCGGGGAGGACGAGGAACTCTGGGGGCTGGCCGGGCTCCTGCACGACGTGGATTTTCCCCATACCAGGGAAACGCCGGAGAAACACGGGCTCGTGGCGGAGGGGCTGCTCACCGGGAAGCTGCCCCCCGAGGTGGTGACCGCGGTCAAGGCGCATAACGGCGAATGCACGGGCGCTCTGCCCGAAACCCGTTTGGATTACGCCCTGCGCGCCGGGGAGACCGTTACCGGCATGGTGATGGCCGCGGCCCTTGTCCGGCCCACGGGCATGGACGGCATGGAGGCGAAAAGCCTGAAAAAGAAGATGAAAGACAAGACCTTTGCCGCTGCCGTCAGCCGCGAGCGCATCCGGGAATGCGAGAAGATCGACCTCTCCCTCGACGACTTCTTTGCCTTGGCCATCAAGGCCATGAGCTGAGGCGGACGATTTTTTAGATTTTTTATCGTGTTTTTTGCGAACGCCCTATACCGTGACAGTATAGGGCGCTTTTTATGGTCTTATTCACCGTCTTTCAGGTCGCGGAGGATGGTGAGGACGGTTTCGTCCTGCGGCATGTCCGGGTCGAGGAAGAGGAGGCGGGAAGAGAAATTGATGCCCTCCAGCCAGGGGCTGCCCGGCGCGGGAAGAGAGATGATGTCCAGCACGCTGACGGCCCGGCCGCGCCGGTCGGAACGCACCCAGAGCGGGCCGGGGGAACCGTGGTCCCCCATGGCCTGGCCGGGCACGGCAATGCCTTCCCCGCCGCCGAGGACGATGTGGAAATATCCGGCAAAAGAGGAAGCCAGGGAGTTTTCAACCTGTATGCCCCAGGGAGAGACGGCGATGACGCAGGCGGCATCCTTGGCCGCTTCTTTCGCGGCGATCTGCGCGGCCAGGATCTGGTCCGGGGAGGGCGCGCCGCCGGGAGACGCGGCGGCGGGTAAAAACACGCAGGCGACGGTAAGGTTCCCGGCGCGGAAAACGCGCGTGACGGGTTGATCCGTCACGGGCACGGCGTTGGGCATCGGTGTGAGGTTGTTCTCCCGCATGTCGCGGGCAGCGGCGGGAGAGAGGTAGACGGCCGTATACGGCATAGAGCTGAAAGCCGCATGCAGGGCGGTGGTGAACGAATTTGCCCTGGCGGAGGCAGGTTCGCCCCGGTCGCTGTAAAATTCGTCGGGACCGGCCAGAATAAGAGGCCTGTTCCCTTCCGCCGCGAGTGTGCGGAGCAGGGCGGCGCGCCGGGCGAGGCCGCCCTGGGAGGCGCCGCCGCAGGTTCGGCAGGGATTGACGTCGCCTAACGTGTCCGCCGTGTAGACGATGCGCGCGCCCGGCCCGAAAAGCGCCGCCGGCGCCGGAACGGGCGCGGCCAGACAGGCGCAGCAGACGAGCAGGGAGAAAAGGAAAACGCGCGTTACGGCAACCCGCGGTACGCGCGAAATTTTCCTGGGGGAATAAAGGGTTTGAAAAAACAAGGCGCTCAGCCGGTTAGTCGTTAAGAAATTCTTTGAGCTCTTTACCGGCCCGGAAAAAAGGCAGTTTTTTGGGCGCAACCGTGACGCTTTTGCCGGTTTTGGGATTCCTGCCGACATAGCCTTCGTAGTTCTTCAGTTTGAAGCTGCCCAGACCGCGTATTTCAACGCGGTTGTTTTCTACAAGCGCCTGCTTCATACTGTCAAAAAAAACATTGACCACCATGGTGGATTCTTCCGCCGGCAGAGAACACTCATCAGCCAATACTTTGATGAGTTCGCTCTTGTTCATGCAAGGCCTCCCGTTTGACGTCTGCTTTATGGCAACCCGTTCTTTTTCATGACATAAAAAATGTTGCAGTGCAAGCCAAATTACAAAAGGCCGAGTACACGCTCTGTACAGTTGTGCAGTGACGCGGCGCGTCTACTCGTGTGCCGCGTGGAGGTAGTCCGACTCTCTCAGGGGGCCGCCCGGATCCCGGGAGACCGAGTCCCTGAGTTTATGCACCCGGACGGCGGCAGCGACCAGATCCTTGCCCGCCGGGGAGGACGCGGAGAACTTGAGCAGCGGTTCCTGGCGGCGGACGGCCTGGATCATGGCCGGGTCGTGGCGGATGGCGCCAAGGGATTGCAGCGTGATGCCCAGGAATTTGTCACAGGCCGTCGCCAGCCGGCTGAAGGCCGCTTTTTCCTCGCGGGCCGTTTCGGCCTGGTTCACGAGTATGTGGAAATCCGTGATGCCGCGCTGGGAAGACAACACCTTAATCAACGCATAGGCGTCCGTGATGGAGGTCGGCTCGGGCGTGACGATGACGACGCGCATGTCCGCCTTGGAGGCGAAAGCCTGCACGGTTTCGGAGATGCCCGCGCCCGCGTCCATGATGAAATAGTCGTATTTGGAGGCCAGGGCGTTGAGCTGTTTGAGGAAGGAAGACCGCAGGGAATTTGCCCCCTGCTCAAGCGCCTCAACGCCGGAAGACGCGGGCAGAAGGGAAAAACCGCCGGGCTCCACGCCCATCACGGCGTCCTCGAGCGCGGCCTCGCCCAGCATGACCCGCTCGATGGAGACCTTGGGGGCTATGCCGAGCAGCACATCAAGGTTGGCAAGGCCGAGGTCGCAGTCCATGAGCAGCACCCGTTGTTTCGCGCGGTGCAGCGCGTATGCGAGATTAAGGGCTATGTTGGTTTTCCCCACGCCGCCTTTGCCGCTGACAACGGCTATGCTGAGAGTCGCCTGTTCGGTCATTGCGCCATTTTTCCTGTGAATAAAAACTGTTTTTCAGCAACTTGGACCAGGGCCGGGTTTTCGGAAACGACATGCCGCGCCACCATGGTGCAGACCCGGTTTTTCCCCAGGCTTTTGGCCTGGTACAGGAAGTCGTCGGCCTGCCGGAGAAGATCCGTGACGGTATCGCGGCCCGGCCGGTTCCTGCTGGTGGCGACCCCGGCGGAAAAGGTGCAGGAGAACCGTTCCCCGCTGGCGCTCTCAAAGTGTACGGCTCTGAAATCGTCCAGAATGCGCATGGCGAGGTCGTAGGCCTGGATGCTCGTGGCGCCGGGAAGCATGAGGCAGAATTCCTCCCCGCCGAGCCTGGCGGCGAGATCATAGGCGCGAAGGGATTTTTCCAAAAGGTCGCCGAGGGCGGCCAGCACCTTGTCGCCGACGGCGTGGCCGTATGTGTCGTTGACGTCCTTGAAGTCGTCGATGTCAATCATGACCAGGCTGAGCGGCGTTTCCGTGCGGAGCGCGCGTTGCAGTTCCTGGTGCGCCATGCGGTCGAACAGACGCCTGTTGGCGAGGCCGGTCAGGAAGTCGTGGTCCCGCTGGCGGGTGAGTTCTTCCAGCGTCTGGCGCAAACGCTCAAGGGGGACGCCGTCCTCCTTGTCCAGAGGGAGCGCCAGCCAGCCGTGCAGCTCAAGCTGGGAAGCGATGGAGTGCCACTCCTCAAGGCTGAGTTCTTCCACCAGGTGGATAAGCGCGAACTTGTGTCCGGGAGAGCGCTCCACGGCGATTTTTTCCTGGATTTTCCGCAGCACGTCTTCAAGCTTTTTTATAAGCTGCGGTTCCAGATTCAACGCTGAAAAGTCAGGTGGTTTTTGCGGCATGGCGGTAAAGGAGCAAGTCCTTGATTATAGTGTCCAGGTTCCCGTTAAGAACCGAATCCACGTCCCCCACTTCCGTGCCCGTGCGGTGGTCCTTGACCAGCCGGTACGGTTGCAGGGTGTATGTGCGTATCTGGCTGCCGAAGTTGATAGCATCTTTTTCCTGATACTGGCTTTTGTGTTCTTCTTCAAGCAGTCTAAGTTCCCTTTCGTATAACCGGCCGCGCAGGATCTGCATGGCGGTGTCCTTGTTCCGGTGCTGGGACTTTTCGTTCTGGCACTGCACCACGATGTTTGTGGGGAGGTGCGTTATGCGCACGGCGGAGTTGGTTCTGTTCACGTGCTGGCCGCCCGCGCCGCTGGCGCGGAAGACGTCGATGCGCAAGTCCGCTTCGTTGATGTCGATCTGGATATCCTGGCTGACATCCGGGATGACGTCGATCGACGCAAAGGAGGTGTGCCGCCGCCCCGAGGAGTCAAAGGGGGAGATGCGGATGAGGCGGTGGATGCCTTTTTCGCTTTTCAAAAGCCCGTAGGCGTTCTCGCCCTTGATGCCCAAGGTCACGCTCTTGAGGCCGGCCTCGTCGCCGTCGAGGTAGTCCAGTATTTCCGTGGTGAAGTGGCGGGCATCCGCCCAGCGCTGGTACATGCGCAAGAGCATGGAGGCCCAGTCCTGCGCTTCCGTGCCGCCCGCGCCGGGGTGGATTTCCAGGATGACGTTCTCCCTGTCTTCTTTCGCGGAAAGGAGCATGTCCAGTTCCGCCTGGGCCAGGGTCTCGGCGAGCGTTGCAATGGCTTCGGCCAGCGGTTCCAGGGTTTCCTGGGATTCTTCCTCCCCAGCCAGGTCCAGCCAGTCGGCCACGTCGTTCTTGAGCCCCTGGAGCCGTTCGCTGCGGGCGATCTCGCTTTCCAGGCGGCTTTTTTCCTGCAATACGGGGGTGAGGGCTTCGGGGTTGTCCCACGCGCCCGGGGCCGCGAGCTGGCGTTCTATTTCCTCCAGGCGGTATTTGTGGTTGGAGTGGTCAAAGACGCCCCCAGATGGCGTCGAAATGGGAAAAGGCGGCCGCGGCCGATGACCGTAATTCTGCTAAATGATGCATGCTGTTACCGTTGTGTTTCCTTAGATTATGCTCTCTCGCGCGGGTCTTTGGCGCGGCGTCGTTCCTGAACGAGGCACCAGACCCCTGTCGTGAGGGACAAAATAATACAGCCCCAGAGAAGGAACGGGCCGATCCGGTGGTAGACGGTCAGGCCGGAAACCAGCCGCGCCGTGCCGACCAGGGATTCGGCCTTGAAGAGGGAGCCGCGCGCGGCAATGGCGCCGCGAGGGGTTATGACCGCGCTGATGCCCGTGTTCGTCGCGCGCGCGATATACCGGCCCTGCTCCACGGCCCGCATGGCCGTCAGGTGCAGATGCTGCACCGGCGCGGCAGTGTAGCCGAACCAGGCGTCGTTGCTGATGTTGACCAGTATGTTGGCGCCGTCCGCAACGCGTTGCCGTGCAAGGTCGGGAAAGATGGCTTCATAGCAGATAAGACCGCCCAGCGCAAGGTCGCCCGTCCTGAGCGGCGCTTGCGAGGTTCCGGGGATAAAATCCAGCCCCTGCATAAGGTACTCGATGAACGGCAGGGGGATGGAGAGCGGCACGTATTCCCCGAACGGGACCAGGTGCTGCTTGTCGTAGGACTGGCGCTCGAAAAGGGTGGGCGTCTGCAGCCACATGCGGTTGTAAAAACCGGTTCCGTCCGGCCTGTCGCTTTTGCCCGGCGCGCCGAACACCAGCGGCACGGAGAACCGCGCGGAAAAGGTAATGAGCCTGTCCGCGAGCGCCGCGTTGCTTTCCAGATAAAAGGGCATGGCCGTTTCCGGCCAGAGGATGAAGTCGACGGGTTTTTGGAGCCTTCCCATGGCCGGGTTCACCGTCCACTCGGAAAGGGTGAGGTAGCGGGCGAGCGTGCCCGTCTGGTAGGCCGGGTCCCATTTCTGGTTCTGGTCCACGTTCCCCTGGACAAGGCCTACCGTGACGCTCCTGCCTTCGGGCAACGGGGGCAGAAAAGAGCAACCGTAGACCAGCAGCAGGGGAAGAACGGCCAGGAGGAGGCAGAGCCGCTCCCGTTTTTTGGGCATGATGGCCGGGGCGGAACCCAGGGACAGGCGGATGGGCCTGGCTTCGGCGAGGGCCACCGCGACCATGGCGAAAATACCGGAAAGGACGGTGGAGCCGACGGCGGACGCGGCCTGGACCCATTCCGTCCAGGGAATGAAGGCCACGCTGAGCGTCACCCAGGGAAAGCCCGTGAACAGATATTCCTTGGCGGTATCCAGGGCCGCCCAGAGCGGGCAGACGAGAACGAGGGCGGCAAAAAAGGGCAGACGGTCGCGGAACAGCCGGTAGAAAAGGGCGAACAGCCCGCCGTACAGACCCAGGTACGCGCCGAGCGCCAGCACCGCGGGCACGGTCAGCGCCCAGGGGACCATGCCGTAATCGTGCATGGGCACGCTTATCCAGTACAAACAGGCGCTGTTGCCGATGGTGGCGCACAGCCAGCCCGCGTAAAAGCTGCCCTTGACCGTCGGGATAATGCGGGCGAGCGTCGCAAGGCAAGCGGGAAAAAACAGGACCAGGGGGGGCAGCTGGTAGAAGGGGTTGGCGTACCCCAGAAAAAGCCCGGCCCCGCCGAGAAGGGCGAGGCAGAGGACCGTCGCGCGCAACGCGTTGCGCTCCGGGACTGTCAGCATGACGGGCGCGTTCACGACGAGTGGGTGAGGCTGTTTTCTTCCGCGAGTTCCGCCTCCTGCCGGGGAGCCGCGGGCTCGGCGCGGATGGACTGGATCTTTTTCGCGTCCGCGTCCAGGACCGTAAACACCGTGCCTGCCACGGTGAACCGCTCGCCGGGGAGGGGCACGCGCCCGGCGATGTGGCAAAGGTAGCCGCCGATGGTATCCACCTCGTCGGACTCAATCGCAACGCCCATTTCCTTGGCGATATCCTCCAGGTCCGCGCGGCCGGAAAGCACCGCCTTGCCGCCGCCTTCCAGGATGATGTCCTCCAGGCGGGGGGTGTCGTGCTCATCCTCGATATCGCCGACGATCTGCTCAATCACGTCCTCAATGGTCGCGATGCCGGCCGTGCCGCCGTATTCGTCCAGGATGACGGCCAGGTGCTTCTTGTTGGTCTTGAAGTCGTGCAACAGGGCCGGAGCGCTTTTTGTTTCCGGCACGAAAAAAGGCTCGTGCATCATTTCCGTGACCGGCCGCTCGCGCAAGGAAGGGTCGATCGTCAGGCGCAGAAGGTCCTTGGCGTAGATAACGCCCACGATATTGTCGGGATTGTCGCTGAAAATGGGAATGCGCGAATGGCCCGTGGAAAGGATGAGGTCCACGATCTCCGCCGTGGTCGCCGTCACGGGCGCGCACGCCACGTCGGTGCGGGGGGTCATGATATCCTGCACCTGCAGATCGTCCAGGTGCAGAACGCTGAGGAGCATGGAGCCTTCTTCTTTTTCCAGCTCGCCGTCCTCACTCGCCTCGATGATGGCCTGTTCGACGCTGTCCGTCGATCCTTTGGCCTGAAACAGCCGGGAAATACGTGTCCAGATACTACTCTCCGAACCCTCTTCCAAAATCAACTCCTTGGTTTGGCGGGTAGCCCCTCAGTTCGCCGTGATACTTCGTCAGGCTTCGTTTTTGCTTCCGGTCGAGGACCAACAACGGGCACAAGCCCTTCGGGTCGGACTCCCGGAATCATAAACGAGCCTTCCTCGTCTGACGGCGAACTGAGGGGCTACCCAAAAAAAGCATCAGGCCGTCTGCCGGTGCGCGAACGAGAGCGACTGCTCCGATTCGCGGAAAAATTCAAGATGGCGCCGCATAATCCAGTTGCCCAGCGGCTCGACCTCGCCGGAGGAGGCGAGTTTGAGCCAGATCAGGTTGCTGCCGCCGCTTTCCGCGGGTTTCGCCCAGGACAGGAATTGCGCGCCGATATCCATGCCCTTCGTTTCAAAATCCAGCACCGGGCTTTGCATGCGGCAGAGCAGCCAGAAGCGCAGACGCTGGGCTTTGTCCGGCTCCCAGAGGTCCAGCATGACGATGAACTGGGTGCTGACGTGGATAAAATCCATTTCCTCGGCCAGGATATGCCGGGGCAGGTGCAGGCGGAGCCCGCCGGAAGAGATGTCGCGGAAGGTGAATTCCTCGCGCATGCCGGGCAGCCAGATGCGCGACGGCTTCGGCCAGAGGGCGAGGTCGTTCCGTTCGAGGGATTCGGGCATGTCCAGGCCGCGCCAAACGGCGGCGCCCAGCATGTATTCCTCGGGCGGCGGGATGCGTAGGTAGGAGCGTTTCTGGCGGGACTCGATTTTTTCCGGCACTTTCACCGTGATAAGGCACGCTTCCTTGAGCGTTCTGATTTCCACGATTGTCGTGGAGAAGGCATAGAACGCGTATGAATCCTGTTTGCGCAAGATGAAGAAGCAATCCACGTTCCGCCCTTGCCATTTGTGCGAAAGGGAAGCCAGCCCCGAAGCCTCCAGAAGAATGGTGCCGTTTTCAAGCGCGACGGCGGAACAGCGGAGCGCCGGGCGCCGCGCTTCCCCTTCCATGGAAAAATGGAGCTCGATTTTTGCCCGCTGGTTCAGGGCCACGCCCAAAAGATCCCTGATCTGTTTGGCGTCAAAAATCCAATCCTGCGGCACGTATGGTTTTTTGGGGCGAAAATGCAGAATGAGCATGACCAGAAGAATGATGCCGACAACAACGCCTACCGCGATCAGCGTTTCGCGGATCGCGTTCATATCCAGCGTGCGCTCAAGAAAATGGCGCTGAATTTCCAGAAAGCTCCCCGCTCCCGGAAGAGAAAGGAAATTGAAGACGTCAGTCATGCTTTTTCCATTTTTCAAGAGTAGTACTTCATTGAGTATCTGAAATTGCAAAACCGCGCAAGAAGGTAACATTCGCGGGAGCGGGTCGAAGGACGCGCCGCGCATGCGGTGAAAAGCGTTTTTGAACCCGGCGCCCTGTTTTCCTTCTTATATTTTTTTCACATGCCCGCTGACGCCGAGCCAGATGGCAAAAATCGCCGTTGCCGCGCCAAGGTAGCCGACCATGCCCGTGACCCTGCCGCAGAAAAGGATGTCCCAGAGAAAGGCGAGCGCCGGCTGGGCCAGCATGATAAGCCCGGCCCGGGAAGGCGTAAGGTGCGGCAGCCCCAGGGAAAGGAGGACCCAGCCGATTCCCTGGCAAAAAACGCCGAGGCCGGCGACGCACAAGGCGGTTTCCACATCCGGGATGGCGAAGGATACCCCCTGGGCCAGGCAGACCGCCGCGATGACTACCGCCGTGATAAAGCAGACCATGGCCATGTTGGCGACGGGGGAGAGATGATCCCGCAGCAGCAGGGACTTGCGCAGGGAAAGAATGTACGCGGTATAAAAAACGCCGGAAGCCAGCCCCAGGGCAATGCCCGTCCCCATGGCCGAGGGGATGCGCAAGGGGTTGATTTCCACCAGCATGAACAGCCCGGTGATAGCCAGGAGCATGGCCAGCTTGTGGCGGAGGGAAAGTGTTTCTCCCAGAAAAAAGGCGCTGTACAGCGCGAGAAAAAAGACCTGGAAGTTGCACAGGATGGTGGCGAGCCCCGGCCCTGCCCGTACGATGCTGGCATGCCAGAGCACAAGGTCGCCCGCAAGGCACAGCGCGGCCAGGCCGAAAACGCGGATCATGGGCAGGGTGGGCATGAGCCTGTCGCGCCGGATCAGGGCGAAGAGCAGCAGCGCGATGCCGCCGGAAACCTGGCGGTAAAAGGCGACCATGCTGGGGTCCATGGCCGCGCCCCGCACGAACAGGGCCGCGAAGCTGATGCAGAACGCCCCGGCAACGACGAAAAGGTGCGCCTTGCGCACGGATACGGAAACCGATGCGGTGTCTTTCATATGCCGGGCCAGAAGGCGAGGTCCGGAGCTTTGGGAATTTCTCCGGCAGCGGCAAGGCGGTCGTAAAACAGGCGCAACCCCTGTTGTTCAAGGTCGCCGAGCTTGTAGGACAGGCAGTGGAAATATTCGATAAGCGCCTCGCGCGAGTAGGGGTAGCGTTCTTGCGCGGCGGCGAGGAGCGTATCCATGTTGGCGTAACTCCAGTCCCGGCCCGCATGCAGCACATGGGCCGGGTCCTCGGCAAGGCCTTGGCGTTTCGCCGCGTCGCGGCTCACGACCCACAGTCCGAACGTGAACGGCAGGCCCGTCCAGGCGAGCCATTCCTCACCGAGGTCCCACATATGGGAATACACCGGGTGGTTGCGCGAGCGCAGGGCCTCGTCGCCGATGACCAGCATGGCCGCCGGAGCACCGGGTTTGTCCGGCATTGTCAGGTATTCCGCCGTGTTCCCGGTTTCAAATTTGACGGACACGCGCGCATGGTCCTTGAGCAGCAGTTTGAGCAGCGTCACCGAGGTGTGGGTGGCCGTGCTGACCAGCACGGTTTTGCCGTCCAGGTCCGCCACCGGGCAGCGGGAAACAAGGAGCACGCTGAGTACCGTGCCGTAACTGCCGATGGCGAGATCCGGGAGAATCCAGTATTTTTCCGGCCGCCGGGCGTATTCGACGCTGGAAGTCGACGCCACGGCCAGCTCGCCGTTTTGCATCATGGCGTTCAGCGCGGAAGGCTGCCCGTAGACGAGCTCATACCCGTGCGGCACGCGGCCCGTTTCCAGGGCGTGGTAAATGGGCAGCACGTTCAGGTACTCAATGCGCCCCATGCGGGGTTTCGGTTGTGCCATAACAATACCTTGCCTTTACACCAGCGTATAATCCATCAACCGCTGCCGTGGTTCAAATCCTGCGGCTGCGATCACCCGGTGAATGGCTTCGCGGTTCATGCGGAACCGCACGTTGGCGGCTGCCACCACGTTTTCCTCGATCATCAGGGATCCGAAATCGTTGGCCCCGAAAAAGAGCGCCAGCTGCGCGATTTCCGGCCCCATGGTCACCCAGGACGACTGGATGTTGGGGAAATTGTCGAGCACCAGGCGGGAAAGGGCCAGGAGGCGGAGATACCCCGGCGCGGGCATGGGCGGCAGATGGGGCAGGGCCGTGTTGGCCGCCTGGAAAGTCCAGGGGATGAAGGCCGTAAACGCGCCCTTGCCTTTTTCCAGGGACTCGTCCTGCAACCCGCGCAGGCGGAAGAGGTGCTCCAGCCGTTCCACGTCGGTCTCTTCGTGGCCGAACATCATGGTGGCCGTGGTTTTCAGCCCCAGTTCGTGGGCTTCGGCCATGATGGCAAGCCATTGATCCGCCGGGCACTTGTTGGGCGAAACTTTCGTGCGGACCCGGTTCGCCAGCACTTCCGCGCCGCCGCCGGGGATGGAGGCGAGCCCCGCCGCGCGCAGCCGCGCGATGACGTCCCTGGTCGCAAGACCGGCCTCTGCCGCGAAAAAGGCGATCTCCGGCGGGGAAAAGGCATGGATATGGATGGCGGGATAGGTATCCCGTATCCAGCGGATCATGTCCTCGTAAAAGGAGAGCGGCAAATGCGGGTGATGCCCGCCTTGCAGCAGGATCTGGGTGCCGCCCAGTTCCAGGGTTTCCTCGATTTTTTCAGCAAGCTGCTGCTTTGTCAGAACATAGGCTTCCGGATGGTCCGGCGCGCGGTAAAAGGCGCAGAAACGGCAGGCGCAGACGCAGACGTTGGAGTAGTTGATGTTCCTGTCCGCGACGTAGGTCACCACCGGGCCGGGGTGGAGCTTTTCCCGCACGGTGCGCGCCAGCGAGCCCAGGGTGAAGAGGTCCGCGTGCCGGTAGAGGGTGAGGGCGTCATCCCAGGAAAGGCGTTCGCCGTCCGCGGCTTTTTTGACGGCCGCGGCTGTTTCATCCGCGTCGCCCTTGGGGCGGGGGCGGGAGCGCCCGGCGGAAAGATCCCGGAACAGGGCGTCGCGATTGACCGGCTCGAACCCGGATTCGCGGATCATATACTCCAGCGCGGAGCGGGTCAGACCGCCGTCGCCGAGCACTTTCCCGGAGGCCGCGCCCGCCATGCGGCCGATATGCTCTTCCTCGATGGTGCCGTCCAGGTCGTCCGCCCCGAAAAACAGGGCGGCCTGGGCCGTTTTGGTGCCGAGCATGACCCAGTAGGCCTTGATGTGTTCGATATTGTCCAGGAGCAGGCGGCTGACCGCGATGGTGCGGAGGCGGTCGAGGGTGACCTCCGGCCCGGCGGCGGGGAAACCGTTGGCGGCTTCGAGTTCGTCCGCCAGGGCGTTGTTGCGGTTCTGGAACGCCAGGGGGATGAAGCAGACGTAGCCGCCGGAAGCATCCTGCTGCGCCCGCAGCTTGCAGAGGTGGTCCACGCGGTCGGCGTGGCTCTCCACATGGCCGAACAGCATGGTGCAGTTGGACATAAGCCCGGCCTTGTGGGCTTCCCCGGCCAGGCGCAGGTACTCGCCGCCGCTGATTTTGCCGGGGCAGATGCTGTCCCGCACGGCCGGGTTGAAAATTTCGCCGCCGCCCCCGGTCACCATGGCGACCCCGGCCTCCTTGAGGCGGGCGAAGGCTTCCCCGTCCGTAATCCCTTCCATGAGCGCAAGGTGGTGGATCTCGGTAACGGTCAGGCCTTTGAGGACCGCGTCGGGCCGCAGCTTTTTGATGGCCCGGAAGGTTTCCTCAAACCAGGCAAGGGGAAGCATGGGGTTGCAGCCGCCGACAACGTGGATTTCCGCGTAGGGCATGCCGCCGTCGTCCGCGACGCGGGCAAGGATTTCCTCGCGGGAGAGGGTGAAGGCGCCGTCCTCGCCGTCACGCCGGGCAAAGGCGCAAAACCGGCATCCGGTATGGCAGACGTTGGAGTAGTTTATCTGGCGGTTGCGCACAAAGTGGGCGCGCATGCCGTGGCGTTTGGTACGGGCGAGAAAGGCGAGCGAGCCCACGGCCAAAATGTCCGGGCAGGCGAAAAGACGGAGCCCGTCCTCACAGGAAAGGCGTTCCCCCGCAATGACTTTTTCGCGGATAGCAGTAAGGCCCAGGCGGGCGAAAGAGGCGGTATCAAGCATGGGCATCTCCTAAGCTGCCTTGCCGCTAAGGTCAAGTACGGCGGCTCAGTTTGGGCGTGATGCTGCGTCAGCGCACGATTTTCCAATGCGGCCCTTCCTGGGCCGCCCCCTGCGGGCGTCGCCTCCGGCTCCGTGCGGTTCCACTTCCTGTGGAACCGAGCCGGGTCATGGACCAAAGAGTCCACTCCCCTCCGGAAAATCGCACGCTTCCTTGCCTGACGCCCAAACTGAGCCACCGTTTTTGGTGGTGCTGTGACAGATACCCGACGGCGGAATTTTGTCATTGACCTCGGCCGGTTCCGCGCGACGGCGGCAAATGCTTCCCGATTCCCGCCGTTACGGGAGTGGCATGCGATATGCAGAGTTCACCTGGCCCGGAAAACAATGCCGCCGGGCCGAAAAGGAGATAATATTAGAACTATGATATGAAATGCTTGACTAATCGCTGATAAAGCATATTAATTCAGTAGGATTTATTTCGGCCATGATGTGAGCGCCAAAGGCATTTTAGGGAGATGCCGGAGGGGCGAGGGCCGGATACGGCGAAAGCCGGTGGGTTGTAACAATTAACTATGACATTCACGGGCGGCCATCCGGCCGCAGTTGGGGGAATAATGAACATGCATGTATTAAGTGCGCCCGTTGCCGGGCAGGTCTCGACGCTCGTCTACACGCCGGAGGAAGCGCTTGAACTTCACTTTGACGCCAACGCGGCGACCTTCGCGCGCGATGGCGGCAACCTGATCCTTACCTTCGCGAACGGCGGGCAGATTGTGGTTCCCGGATTTTTTGAAGGCGGGAGCCTGCCCAGCATTACGCTGCCGGACGGCACGACGCTGAACAGCGGCGATTTTCTCAAGAGCATGAACCCGGACATGGAAATTGAAACGGCGGCCGGGCCCGCCGTGGCCGCGCATTCCGCTGATTCGAGCGGCACGGGCGAGTATGCCGACGGCGCGGGCGAACTTTTGGGCGGCGTGGACCGCCTGGGCAGCCTCGGCACGGACCAGTGGACCATGAACGCCCCTGAAGCGGAACTGCCGCTCGCGGCCGGAACGGCCCTTTCGGGCGCGGTTTCCGGCGCCGGTACTGATAACGCCGGGACTGACGGCAGCGGGAACGGCGGCTCCACCGAACCCGTGGGCTACATCGCGCGCGCGGTCCTGTACCAGACCAAGGACGGGGCCACGGATACCGTGCGCTTCTATCTGATGGACGCGGACGGCCGTCCGGTGAAGGCGGAAGGCGGGGAACTGGACGGCAACGCGCCGGTCAGCGCCAACGGCCTCATCGACACGGACGCCATTATCCGTAACGCGGACGGCTCCTTCTCCTTCGGCTTGTCCGAAGCGGGGAAAGCCGCGCTCGCGGACGCCCTTGCGGCGGCGGGCGGCGATTACGCCAAGGCGGCCAACCTTTTCGACTACATTACCTTCACCTATGACGGCCGCGCGTACACCATGCAGGTGGTCATCAACGCCAGCGGTTCCTACGTTCCATCCGACGCGGACGCGGACAGGGCTCCGGCCGCGGCGTTTTACGGCGAATGGCATTCCGAGACCACGGGCACGGGCCAGGGCAGCCGGGAAACCGGCGCGGGCAACGACGAAGTCTGGCTGGATAACGGCACGGCCACGGCCATGCACGGCGGCAGCCGGGAAACCGGCGCGGGCGACGACGCGGTACACGCCAAAGGCAGCATCCGCGCGGATGTCGCGGGCCAGAGCAACGCGGTCCATCTCGGCTCGGGCGACAACAGCCTGGACGTCAGCCAGCACCTTTGGGCCCAGAGCGGCGGCGTCAATGCCGTGACCGCCGGGAACGGCACGGATAGCGTGGATATCAAGGGCTGGGTCTTCGCTTCCCAGGGCGGCAAAAATACAGTGGATACCGGCGCGGGCGAGAACGACCTCCTGCACGTGGGCAGCCGCGTGTACGCCGAGTACGACGGCTCTTCCAACAGCCTGAAAACCGGCGGCACGCTGAAGGCCGATGCGGACGTTTACGCCGCGAACAACGGCATGAACGCGCTGGAAAGCGGCGCTACCCTTGCCGTGGGCACCAACGTGGAAGCCGGGACCGGCGGGCAAAACGGCCTCTCGGGCGGCGACGTCACGGTCGGCGGTTACGTGTACGCCAATACGGCGCACAACACCCTTGAAAGCAAGGGCGACATGACCGTGGGCGGCCTTGTGGACGCCTGGTACACCGGCAGCAACAGCCTGAAAAGCGGCGGCGACATGACCGTCGGCGGCAGGGTGTACGCGGTCAACGGCGAAAATACCCTGGAGAGCGACGGCAGACTGACCGTCAAAGGCAACGTGGAATCCTGGTACGCGAACGGGAAAAACACCCTGACCGGCGATACGGACGTGGAAATCGGCGGCGCCGTCAACGCCCGGAAGGGCGGGGAAAACACCGTCACGGCGGAGAATACCCTCACCGTGAAGGGCCAGGTCTACGCGGACAGTGACGCAACCAACGGAGCCGGTAAAAACACGCTGCGCGCCGAAGGGGATATAACCGTCGGCAACGGCGTGATGGCCACGCAGGCGGGCGCGAAGAACACCTTTGAAAGCAAGGGCGACGTCACGCTCAACGCGGCGGACAACGCGCTTGCCGCCATGTACGGCGGTTCCGGCGCTGTCGACGCCGAGGGCAACGTTGTGATCAACGCCGTCGGCACGGGCACGGGCGAAACGGACGCCGTCTACAGCTACGACACGGGTTCTTCCATCGTCGTCAACGCGGGCGAAGGCATCACCGTGAACGCCACCGGCTCGGCAACCAACTCCCGCGCCATCGCCGTACACGGCATGAACGGCGGGGATGTGACCCTGACGGCCCATGCCGGGGATATCGAACTGAACGCGACGTCCGCTGACGGCAAGAGCGCCTGGGGCATTTACGGTTCCAAAGTCCTTTCCCTCAACGCGGAAGACGGCGACGTGCGCATGGATATCAACGGCGGCAACGAAGCCGTGGGCATCTACGGCACCGCCGACATCAAAGCGAAAAACACCGTGGATATCCAGGTTGACGCCACTTCCGGCATCATCACCTCCGGCGCTTACGGCGCGCAGGGCCTGCACGTCCACGGCCAGTCCGGGGTCACCATCGACGCGGCGGACGTGAGCATCCGGGCCGGGAACACCGGCGGCGACGCGGCGGCCATCTATACGTATGACCGGAGCAACGCGGGCATCACCGCCTCCGGCCATGTGGATCTGGCGGCCGCTTCCGGCGGCGCGGGCATCGCCTACGGCATGCGTATCGACCGGCCCAACGCGGGCAAGACGACCGGCACCACCGTGAAGGGCGATACCGTTTCCGTCACGGCGGACGGTTCCGCGTCCACGGGCAACACCTTCGCCATGCACGCCAAGGGCGTGAACTACGATATCAACGCGACGGCGGCGGAAAAGAGCAGCCAGCTCTACGCGGCCACCAACAAGATCGTCGCCGCGGGCGAAGGCGAAGCCGTGAAAATAACGGCCGTCGGCGGCACGGGGTCGGTCACGGGCATGTACGCGGGCGGCGGCGACACCTCCTGGGGCACGGACATCACGGCCGCCAACAAGATCAGCAGCGCGGGAAGCGTCACGGTCGAGGCCGGGGGCGAGCGCTCCTTCATGGCCCGGGGCCTTGACGCGTTCATGAACGCGGGCAACTTCATTGACGCGGCTGACGGCGTGACCGTCAACGTCGACGGCTGGCGGCAATCCCTCGGCCTGGCAGCGGGCGGCGGCTACGGCGGCGCGCTGAACAAGGTGAACGCGGGCGGGGACATAACCATCAACGCGGGCACGCAGGCCGGCACGCTGTACGCCGTGGGCGTCCAGGCCACCGACTGGGCCGTGAACGACCTCAAGGCAAAGGGCGACATAATCATCAATGCGGACGCGCAGTTGCGGAACCCCAACTACGACGTGGAAAGCCGGGGCGTGCAAGTGATGTACAAAGGCGTGAACAAGCTGAGCGCCGAGGGCGACATCACCATAACCGCCACCACGGAAACGGCGCGGGGCGGCACGCGCGGCGTGTTCGCGGATACCGGCGCCAACACGCTCACAGCGGCCGGGGCCGTGACCATTACCGCCGAGGGCGGGCATTACGGACGCGGCGTGGAAGCCTTTCAGCCGGGCGCCGTGAACACCATCAAGGGCAACGGCGTGACGATTACGAGCATCACCAGCCAGGACGCCGTGGGGGTGGGCGCTTCTTCCCAGGGCAAGAACACCATCACGAGCACCGGTGACCTTTCGATCACCGCCGGGCGTCCCGGGGCCGTGGCCAACGGAACCGACATCGGCGACCGGGCCATGGGCGTGTGGGCTTTCCTGAACGGCTCCAACACCCTTGAAGCCAAAGGCGCGGTGGACATTACCGCGCAGTACGGCTACACCACCAGCGGCGTCCGGGCCGAGGGCTGCGCCAACACGGTTACCGGCGGCTCGGTCGCCATCAGCGCCGTGGGCGGCACCAACACCAGCTACGGCATGGCGGCCAAGGACGGCGGCACAAACCTCGTCAAGGGCCACGTGGGTCTCGGGGTGGTTGTGACCATCACCGCTACGGCCGGCGCCACCGGCCAGGCGCTGGCCCTCTGGGCGAACGGCGGCGGCTCCGTGAACCGCATTCAGGGCTCTTCCGTCACCAATACTGCGGACGTAATCAGCCTGGTCGGCGGCATGCACGCGGGCAACGGCGGCGTTAACCTGGTCCAGACCGGTTCCGGCAGGGACACGGTCAGCGTCACCGGTGATATCACCGGCAGCGGCAACCGCATCGAAACCGGGGCGGGCGATGACGTCATCTCCCTTCACGGGCACGTGCAGGCGGGCGCGCTGACCATCATCGCCGGGAGCGGCGATCACGACACCCTCGTGCTCATCGCGCCGGACGCGGACAGCTTCCGTCATTACTATGAAGGCTGGCTCCAGGACCTCGGCGGCAAGGGCATGATCGACTCCATGGGCATTGACGCCGTGACCGTCCGGCTTGACGACGCCGCGGGCGTGAACGCCGACCTCGGCGACCTGGGCTGGCTGCACAGCTACCTGCCCAACCTGACCCAGGTGGAAACGGGCGCGGGCGACGACGTCCTGCGCCTGGGCACCGTGGCGGACCTCACGGTCCTCATGGGCGACGGCGACGACTGGCTCTCCCTTGACGCGGCCTCCCTCGGCAACGTGCTGGACGGCGGCGCCGGGCACGACGTCCTGCACCTGACCGTTGACGGCCAGAGCGACGTGGCGGGCCAGGCGGAATCGTTCTTCGGCCAGAACACCATCAGCGGGTTCGAGAGCGTGCTGCTGGATATGACCAACGGCGGCCGGGATACCCTTTCGATCGACCAGCTCCTCGGCAACGGCCTTCCCGGCGGCGCGGATCTGTTCATCAAGGGCGACCAGGCGGACCAGATCGTGTCGAGCGGCACCTGGACCGTGGACGAGAGCAGCGTGGTGACCGTCGGCGGCACCGACTATCACGCCTGGACCAACGAAGACGCGCAGACCGTGTATATGGAAATCGGTTTGAGCTTCATGTAACGGCAAAAAGACAGCCCGAATGCGGAAAGGGCCGGTCTTGGGGGGAGAATCGAAGATTCTCCCCCCGAGGCCGTTGACAAAGTTGATGGGATGGCCCCGCCCGAAAAAATCGGGCATGCATAGGTATACCCAAACACCTTGCAAGGAGGCCACCCCATGAAGACGATTAGCACTATCGGTCTTGATCTGGCAAAGAACATTTTTCGCGTATACGGCGTCAACGCCAATGGCAGATGCGTTGTAAGTAAAAATATCCATCGCGATTCGCTGGCTGAGTTTTTCGCCAAACTTCCCGCTTGCGTGGTTGCCATGGAGGCGTGTGGCACATCCCATTATTGGGGGAGATGTATCGCTTCCTATGGGCACACCGTTAAAATTATACACCCGCGCTATGTGGCTCCGTTCCGTATTGGTGGGAAAAACGACGCCAATGACGCTGCCGCGATCTGTGAAGCGGCACAGCGACCTCATATGCGCTTTGTGGCCCTTAAATCGCAACGCGAAGCTGATATTCAATCAATTCACCGCGTACGCCAGGGCTTGGTGAAAGAGCGTACAGCCACGGCCAACCGGATCCGCGCCTTGCTTTTGGATAATGGCATTGCCGTGAAGCAGGGAATACGCAATATTTGCTCGGCGTTGCCTGCTGTCCTCGGCGATGAAGAAAATGCCCTCTCCGGCTTGATGCGAAACCTTTTGGGAATGCAATACGAGCACTTCATACATCTGGAAAAACAGATCAAACAATCCGAAGATTCTCTAAAAAAATTGGCCGCCGACAATAATCTGTGCCAACGCTTGCGTGCCGTTCCTGGCATAGGCTTGCTGACGGCCACCTCTCTGCTTGCCTTGGAAGGGGTAGCGCGGGATTTCAAGAAAAGTCGCAGCTTTGCCGCTTTTCTTGGCCTGACGCCACGCCAGCATTCAAGTGGCGGCAAAAGCAGACTTCTGGGCATCCATAAGCGTGGTGACTGTTATCTGCGAACGCTGTTGATCCATTGCAGTCGTTCAGTGCTCCGCTCTTTCCTCGCAGGTAATCCGATTGTGAGACAGGGTAAACTTGCCGCCTGGCTTGCGGACATCGTTTCACGGCGTGGGGTGCACAAGGCGACTGTGGCTCTTGCCAACAAACTTGCCCGCATAGCTTGGTGCATGCTGACCAGAAACTCGCGATTTGAGTTTTCCCAATAAAGAAAAACTATTTTTCTTGGGTATGTGAATTTCCCCAGAGGGTGCACGAGCAGTAATTATGGAAAAAACGGTCGGACCTGCTTTCGGAGAACCTGACCAAAGAGTAGGCACAACGATGCCGCAAAGTCGATAAGGACCGAAAGCGCGGATTCCCATAAAGGCGCTTACGACGCCGGATATACGTTTGCATCCGAACTCGTTGAATTCCGATAAAGAAAGCTCTTGACCTCAAGGCGGGGCCATATACCTCTTTGGCAGCGGCCCGCCGCGTAGGCGTAGGCGGGATTCATTCCCGCCGTTAAACGCCGGAGCGAGCGTACCCTTGACAAAGTCCTGGCCTTTTAGCCGGGATTTTGTTTTTATATCTCCATGATAAAGCGCAAAACCGAACAGCAAGGCATGATGGAACTGGTATATATCGAGCAACTCGTGCCTAAAGAACATCTTCTTCGTAAAATCGACAAGGCTATCGACTTCAGATTCATCTATGACAAGGTCAAAGATAGATACTGTCCCGATAACGGCAGGCCGGCAGTTGATCCGGTTGTGCTATTCAAGATGCTTTTTATTGGGTATTTGTTCGGCATTCGCAGCGAGCAACAGTTGATTCGCGAAATCGAAGTCAATGTCGCATATCGTTGGTTTCTCGGCTTTACTCTCACCGACAAAATCCCCCACGCCAGCACCTTCAGCCAAAACCGCCGCAGGCGTTTCAATGACAGCCCGGTTTACCAGGAAATTTTTGACGAGATTGTGCTCCAGGCCATAAAGCGCAAGATGGTGGACGGCAAAACGCTGTACACCGATTCAACCCACCTGAAAGCCAGTGCCAACAAGGGAAAATATGACAAGGCCCAGGTGCTCAAATCCGTACGCGATTATGTGGAGGAACTTGACCGGGACATTGATGAAGACCGCCGCAAGCATGGCAAAAAGCCTTTGCCGCCCCGCGATGAGACTCCGGAAACCAAGGAAATCAAGGTCAGCACCACGGACCCGGACAGCGGGTATATGGTGCGCGAGGGCAAACCCAAGGGTTTTTTCTATCTGGATCACCGTACCGTGGACGGAATCTGCGGCATCATAACCGACAGTTTCGTTACCCCCGGCAATGTGCATGACTCTCAGCCCTACCTCTCCCGCCTTGATCGCCAACGGAAGCGTTTTGGTTTCAACGTCGAGTCCGCAGGCCTTGATGCAGCCTACTTCACTCCCCATATCTGCAAAGGCCTTGTGGAAAGAGATATTTATGGAGTCATCGGGTACAGCCGCCCCACACACCGCGCGGGTTACCTGCGCAAAAGGGATTTTGTCTATGATGAGACTTGTGACTGCCAGCTCTGCCCGCAAAACCGAGTCCTGCGCTATAGGACAACGACCCGGGACGGTTACCGTGAATATGTCTCGGACCCGTCCGTTTGCCGCAACTGCTCCCTTCTCGGGCAATGCACCGCCAGTCGCAACCATACCAAAGCAGTAACGCGCCATATCTGGCAGGAATATAAAGATATAATCAACGAATATCGCTACGAGGACAAAGGCAAAGCCATCTACAAACGCCGTAAGGAGACAGTGGAGCGGAGCTTTGCCGACGGCAAGGAATTACATGGGCATCGCTACGCCCGCTTCCGAGGCCTTGCGAAGGTCCAGATGCAATGCCTCTTGTCCGCCGCCTGCCAGAACATGAAGAAAATAGCCCTGCGCATCTGGGAGCGGTCAAACGGCCCTTGCGGCCCAGGCTTTTCCCGCTCCCAAACGACACTTTCCCGCTTGTTTTCCCATCTTTGGAGAATTTGCTCCGCTCCAAAATCCGCAGTGCCCGCATAACTAAACGCTGCAATAAAACAAACCCCCGCTCAAAAAAACGGGGGTTTGTCAGAGGTCTGTGGGGGGGAGAATCGAAGATTCTCCCCCCCTTTTTTTGCATTCATAATACGGGAACCTGGATTCAATGCGCGATATCTGGTATGGATGAACTGTTCTCGGCGGAATACCATTTTACGTAACGGAGCCATATGCAGCAAAAAAAATGACTACAGTGTCAGGAGGTTGCCATGACCACAGTGAATGAATCCACGCGGTCGGCCCACGACAAATTTTTGAGTAAACGCTCTTTATTGGACACCTTTTTTTCTTCCGTGCGCGATCCGGCCTTTGCCGTGACATACTGGGACGGGACGCGCGCCGTATACGGGCACGGGGAACCGGAGTTCACGATCGATTTCCGGAAAGAGCCCGGCCTGCTTGATCTGCTCGCCTCCCCCTCCCTTTTTTTCGGCGAAAGCTACATGCGGGGGGAAATCGACATCGCCGGATCGTTCCACGCCGTGGCCAGGGCGCTCGACGCGGCGCTTGATTCGGGCGTCGCGACCCTGAAAAACACGATCATGTCCAGGGCCGTCGCCGCGCTGTCCTCGACCGCGCGCAGCTTGGCCCAGCAAAAAAAGGACATCGCGGCCCATTACGACCTCGGCAACGACTTTTTCGCCCTCTGGCTGGACAAACCGACTGCCAGCTATTCCTGCGCCTATTTCCGCGACGCGGCCGACGATCTGGCCACGGCCCAGCAACAGAAGCTCGACCTTGTCCTGCGCAAGCTGCACATGGAACCGGGCATGCGGGTGCTGGATATCGGCTGCGGCTGGGGCGGGCTTTCCATACGCGCGGCAAAAGACTACGGGGCCAGGGTGCTGGCCGTCACCCTCAGCGAGGAGCAGGCCGCCGCCGTCAGGCAACGCTATGAGGAACACGGCCTGACCGGAATCTGCGGCGTGCGGCTGTGCAACTACCTTGAACTGGACCAGGCGGAACAGTTCGACCGGGTCGTGAGCGTGGGCATGTTCGAGCACGTGGGCAAGGAACATTACGGTGACTATTTCGGCAAGGTCCGCTCGCTCCTCAAAACCGGCGGCGTATCCCTTCTGCATACCCTGACCAAGAACAAGCCCGGGGAGACCGACCCCTGGATTGCCAAACACATTTTCCCCGGCGGCCATATCCCGGCGGTGACCGAGGTTGTCGCGCGGTTGCCCGAGCACGATTTGCATCTGTTGCACGCGGAGAGCTTGCGCCGCCATTACGTGAAGACGCTGGACGCCTGGTACGACAATTTCAGCAAGCCCGAGGTGGTGGCCAAGGTTCGGGCTATGTTCGGCCAGGCTTTTGTCCGGATGTGGGGGCTGTATTTGCGGATGGCGTCCGCGTTTCTCGCCATCGGCGATCTGGATGTGCACCAGTTTGTTTTCAGTAAGGGTATCAATGACGATTTGCCCATGACCTTGGAGCATATTTATACCGTGAAATAAGTCTTTTGGAGAGAAAAGAGAGGAGAGGCTCCTGGTTACGGGGGCCTCTCCGTTTTTTGCGTGCAAACGGTGCAAACGTATTCCGCCACAAGCCAAAGATCCCAAAAACAAACTTGGCCCGCCACTTGCATAACAACGGGCAAGCCACGGGAGGGAAACCGGACGGCTTGAGGAGGCACTGATGGATAATGCTATGTACAGCGCGCTTTTCGGCGCTCTGAGCAACGAACACCGGGTGAACAGCATCGCCAACAATTTGGCGAACGTGAACACCACGGGCTATAAACGGGACCTTTTGGCCTTTAAGGACACCATGCTTCTGTATGCCCACGACCATATCATGGAGCCCGTTGCAAGCATCCGGGATAAAAAGTTTTTTCCGGATCCGCAGCACCTTTCCCGGACCCGTATCGCAACCAGCGTGACGGATTTCCAACAGGGCGGGATGAAGGTTACCAGCGCCCCGCTTGATCTTGCCATCAGCGGCGAGGGATTTTTCAAGGTGGCTACCCCGGACGGGGAGCAATACACCCGTAACGGGCATTTCACGATCAACCAGAACGGCACCATCGTCAACGAGCGGGGCTGGCCGGTCACGAGCGAGGGCGGGGAAATCACCATCCCGCAGGGCACGAAAAACATCGTGATCGCCGAAAACGGCCGTGTGTTCGCGGACGAGGAACTGGTGGGGCAGATCCAGATCGTGACCGTCGACAATCTGGCGAATCTGGAAAAGGTGGGGTCGAACATGTACCGGGCCCGCGAGGGCGCGGCCGTGGCGGAAGTTGAGGTCGATCCCAACCGGACCTGGGTGGCGCAGGGCTTTTTGGAATCCGCCAACGTGGACGCGGTCTACGAGATGGTGAACATGATCGAAGCCCAGCGCCAGTTTGAAGCGTACCAGAAGGTTATGCAGACATCCGACGCCATCGACCGCGAAGCTACCACCAAGGTCGGCAGACAAAGAGCGTAAGCCGCCTCGGGCGGGCCGTAAACTATTTTTGGATACAACGCGTTTTACGCGAGGAGGATTTACTCATGATGCGTTCCCTTTGGACAGGCGCCACCGGCATGGTGGCCCAGCAGCTCAACATCGACGTCATTTCGCACAACCTGGCGAACGTGAATACCATCGGCTTCAAAAAAAGCCGCGCGGAATTCGAAGACCTTATGTACCAGACCTCCAAGATGGCCGGGTCCATCACCGGCACCGGCGGCGATCAGCGCATCCCCACCGGCATCCAGGTGGGTCTGGGCGTCCGCCCGACGGCGGTGCACAAGTTCTTTTCCCAGGGCGACTACCAGAACACCAACAACGCCCTGGACCTCGCCGTTGAAGGCGACGGGTTCTTCCAGGTGGAAGTGAACGGCGAGCTTATGTACACCCGCGCCGGCGCGTTCAAGCTCAACCAGGACGGCACGGTCGTGACGTCCAACGGCTACGTGCTGCAGCCGGAATTCACGGTTCCCGCGGAAACCAAGAACATCGTGGTTACTGAAAACGGGCACATCGCGGCGCTCGATTCCAACGGCGAGGAACTGGCCGCCGCGGATATCCCGCTCTATACCTTCATCAACCCGGCGGGTCTCGATTCGCGGGGCCGCAACCTCTATTCGCCCACGGAAGCTTCCGGCGACGAAACCGAAGGCGTTCCCGGCGAAGACAACGTGGGCACCATCGCCCAGGGCTTCCTGGAAATGTCCAACGTGGAAGTGGTGGATGAAATGGTCAACATGATCGTGGGCCAGCGCGCGTATGAAATGAACTCCAAATCCATCCAGACGTCGGACTCCATGCTGCAGATAGCCGTGCAGCTCAAGCGGACGTAATTTTGAGCGTATTGCTTAGGATACTGAGGGAGGGGGTTATGGATCAGGCAATGACAGACGGCATGCGGCGAAAGCGCTTCCGCCCGGCGTGGGGGCTGCTGGCCCTGGCAATGGCGTGCGCTCTTGTGGCCGCGCTGCCCGCCGTGGGGCTCGGCGAAGGGCTCTACAACGGCGGCTGGAAGCTGAAAATAAAGGAAGCCGCCGTCGTGCGCGGGGATACCGTGACGCTTGGCGAAATCGCCCAGCCCATCGGCACCATTGACCCGGCGCTGTGGCAAAAGCTTTCCGCCGTGGAACTCTGGCCGTCGCCGCCCGCGGGCAAGCCCATGAACATGACGCGCCCCAAGGTCCAGCAGGCCATGGCCCATTACGCCCAGGAACTTTCCTCCCTGTGCTCGTATCCCGCTTCCATGACCATCCAGCAGGGCGGAACGGTCCTTGACGGCGACGATCTGCGGAATCTGGTGGTCAAAACCTTGACGCCCCTGATCCGGAACCTGCCGGGAGAAGCGTCCCTCCAGGATTTCCGGCTGCCGCCGTCCTTGTTCCTCCCGGCGGGCGGGCAGAGCGTGGAGCTGGAAGGCCCCATGGACCTGGTGCCGGGCAGGCTGTCGGTCCGCATCGCGGTCAGGGATATTGACGGCAGCGTGGTGCGCCGCGTGACCGGCACGGTGTTCCTGGACCTCTGGACCGAGATCCCCTGCGCCGGGGTGCCGCTCAACAAAGACGAAGTGCTCAGCCCGGAACGGGTCACCTTTGCCCGCAAGAACCTGGCGCACGTCAAGGGCGTCGTGTGGGACGGGCGCGGCGGGCCCTGGCGCATGCAGCGCCCCGTGCCCCTGGGCCAGCCCATCATGCAGGCGGATGTCGCGGTGATCCCCACCGTGGTGAAAGGCGCCCCGGTCACCATGATGTTTATCGGCAAGAATTTTACCTTGAGCGTTCCGGGCGAGGCGTTAAGCGACGGCGCCCACGGCGAGACCATCGCGGTACGCAATATGCAAAGCAAAAAGCAGCTCCGCGCGACCGTGCGCGACGGCCAGACGGTCATCGTCAGATAACGAGACTATCCCGGAACTCCGGGTGGAGAAACACCATGAAATATTTACTGCATACGCATTGGACACGGTCCCCCCTGCCTCTGGCGGGCATTCTGGCTGTGGGTATTTTCCTCGGCGGGTGCAACGGCGCATCGCGCCAGGCATCCCCCATGCCGCCGATGGTAGCCCCCCAGGCCTACACCGAGCCGGAAGAAAGCTACGCCAACCCCGGTTCGCTCTTTTCCGAGGCGAAATCCCATTACCTGTTCGACGACAACCGGGCCAGGAAAGTGGGCGATATTGTACTGGTGAAGATCGTGGAAACGTCCAAATCCAAGAGCAAGGTGGACACCAAATCCGAGCGCGAGACGTCCAACAACCTTTCCGTGAGCGCGGCGTTCGGCGCGAGCACCGTTTCGCCCTTCTTCGTGGGCGGCGGCCCCCTTTCCGGCAAGGTCGGGGCAAGCCCCATGCTGTCCACGTCCTCGACCTCGGACCTCAACGCCACCGGCGAAACCAAGCGGGAAAACTACGTTACCGCCACCATGGGCGCGCGCATCGTGCAGGTGCTGCCCAACGGCATCATGCAGGTGCAGGGCGCGCGGGAGATCAAGGTCAACGACGAGACCCAGTATATGGTCGTCACCGGGTTGATCCGCCAGCGGGATATCGATACGGATAACTCCATTTTGTCCACGCAGATGGCGGATTCGCGCATCGATTATTACGGCAAGGGCGTGCTTGCGGATAAGCAGAAGTCCGGGTGGTTGACGCGGTTGCTTGATATCGTCTGGCCGTTTTAAGGGGCGTATTTTCCCCCTGGCTGCGTCAGGCGGGGATTTGGGACCGGGGCTGTACCTTAGAGTACTATCCCCGTTCCCAAATCCCCGCCTTCCTTGCCAGGAGAAAAATCCGCCCCTTAAAACCCGTTCCTGCCCGAACGTTTTTTGGAGAAGGGGAAGAAGGAACTCGCATGAAGAAGCGTTTAAACCCGCTACCCTAATAGTAAGCACAACCAGTTCAAGGGCGCCGTAGCCCCCCGTCCCCCCGCCGGAGGCGGACCAACTACACCCAAAGACGACTTACCTCGGCGGCGTAGCCGCCCTCCCAACCTACTCAAACAACCGGGAGGTTCTTCCTTCCTTCCTTCCTTCCTCTCTCCTTTTCCCCACTCCCCAGCCCCAAAAACAAAACTTGGCCCGCTTTGTGCAAAAGACGCATCGGAAAACAGTCACTTCGACCAAAGAGGTTTGGTATGAAACGATATTTCAATAAAAAACAGTTTGTTGCAGCATTTTTGTTGGCTGCCGTTATCTTGACGCCCTTCACGGCCGAGGCCGTGCGCATCAAAGATATCGCCACCTTCAGCGGCGTGCGCGACAACCAGCTCGTGGGCTACGGCCTGGTGGTCGGTCTCAACGGCACCGGCGACAAGAAGGACTCCACCTTCACCATGCGCTCCATGGTCAACATGCTGGAGAACATGGGCGTTTCCGTCAGCCAGAAACAGCTCAAACCCAAAAACGTGGCCTCGGTCATGGTCACGGTCAAAATGCCCGTGTCCTCCAAACCCGGCAGCAAGCTCGACGTGACCGTGTCCTCCCTCGGCGACGCCACGAGCCTCCTCGGCGGCGTGCTGCTCATGACGCCCCTCAAGGGTATCGACGGCAACGTCTACGCCCTGGCCCAAGGCGCGCTCGCCATCGGCGGCTTCAGCGTCGGGGGAACGGCGGCCACCGCCCAGAAGAACGTTACGACTGTCGGCCTTATTCCCGGCGGGGCGATCGTGGAACGCGGCATCCCCTTCAAGTTCAACACCCAGGATAACCTGACGCTGGCCATGCACGCGGCGGATTTTTCCACCACCAACCAGGTGGCGGAACGGATCAACGCGGCGCTCGGCGGCAACTTCGCCCGGGCCACGGACGTTTCCACCGTGGAACTCAATGTTCCGGCGGACTTTAAGGGCAACCTCGTGCCGCTCATGGCGTCTTTGGAAAACATCGAAGTCATGCCCGACGCCGCCGCCCGCGTGGTGGTGGACGAAAAGACCGGCACGGTCATCCTCGGGCGCGACGTGCGCATATCCCGCGTGGCCGTGGCTCATGGCAACCTCCAGGTCGTGGTTTCCGAAGGCGCGGACGTTTCCCAGCCCGCCCCGTTCGGGCAGGGCACGACCGTGGCCGTGCCGCGCACGGACATCAACACCCTTGAGGAACAGCGCAATCTGAACATCGTGGAAGGCGCGACGCTGCAGGAACTCGTGGACGGGCTGAACTCGCTGGGCGCCACCCCGCGCGACCTCATCTCCATCCTGCGGTCCCTGAAGGCTGCCGGTGCGCTCCACGCGGCCCTGGAGGTTATCTAACATGATGTCGGCTCCCGTTGATCCGCGTACCGCCCTTGATTCGGCCAACGAATCGGACCTGGTGCAGAAGAAACTTTCCATTGACGCCATGCGTAAGCGCGTCAGCGGCGGGCCGTCCGAAGAAGCGAAACTGCGCGAGGCCTGCGAAGGGTTTGAATCCATCTTCCTGCAGAAAATGTGGGAACAGATGCGCAAAAACGTGAAAAAGGAAGGCTACCTCCATAGTAAGGATGAGGAAGCGTACCAGTCCATGTTTGACGTCGAGCTTGCCAAGAAAATGGCGTCCGCCGGGGGTATAGGCCTTGCGGACATGCTGTACGAGCAACTCGGCCAGAAACTTCACAACGCCAGCAAAACGACCGGGTCCGGCCTTATGCGCGCGCCGCTGCCCATTGATCCGGCGGCTCCGCCGCAGCCGGAAGTGGCGAAAGCCCCGGCCGCCGCTCCCTTGGACCTGTACGCCGAGGTCGAGGAACTGGAAGTGCCGGTAGAACCCAAGGGAAATCCGCTTACCGTGGCGCTCGACGAACTCGCGGCCTCGCGCGACCCCTCGCTCGACCCGGCCAATGCGACGTATCCCATGTTCGACCTGCAAACAGGCGACCCCATGAACGTCCTGGCGGAAAAAATGAAGGAAGACTCGGCCCCGAAACGGGAATTTGACGTCGTGCCGCTGCCGGAACGGGTCAGCGCGCCGGGCAAGGTGCGGCCTTCCAACGCCGTCGGCAATGGCCGGAACGCGGCCCGCAATGCCAAACGGGCGGCCAAGGGCGCGCGGAACCTTGAGGCCGTGCCCGCCACCATGCAGCCGGGCGCTCAGCCGGGCGTCCGGCCGGACGTTATGGCGGCGCAACCGAACGCGGCGGCCTCCACGCAGGCCGCGCGGAACGTGCAAGCCGCTCCGGCGGTAAGCGCGGCGGCGGAAAGCGTCCGGACGGCGCCGGGCAATACCATGGCGGGACAGGAAGCCTCCCGGACAACTCCTTCCATGCAGGGCGAGCAGGCCGCGCCGGAAGCCGGTCAGACCGTCTCCAACGTGCAGGCCCCGCCGGACAGCATCCAGGCAGCGCCGGGCGCCATTCCCGCGTCCACCTTGGGCGGTCCCGCGCTTGGCGGCGCCTGGCCCGTGAAGGGCGATGTGGTGAGTTCGTACGGCCGCCAGAGCAATGACGGCTGGAATACCGGCGTATCGCTCGCCGCCGCGCCGGACTCCCCGGTCACCGCGCCGGCGGACGGAACCGTCGCCTTTGCGGGCGAGAAGGACGGCCGGGGCCATCTGGTCATAGCCCATGCGAACGGGCTGACGAGCCATTACGGCAACGTGACGACCGGCCTCGTTCCGGGTGACGCTGTTTCGGCAGGCATGGAAATTGCAAAAATTTCGGCGGGCACCGGGTTTACCGATGCCGGAACAGCCGAGACGGCGAGCCGGATGCATTTTGAAGTCCGGCGGGGCGAATTGGCGATAAACCCGGAAAGTCTTCTGGCATAGACGTTTTTTGACGGAACATCGCCATCGCGGAAGCGATCATTCAGGAGTCGACCATGACCAGTTACGAACAAATACGCGGTAATCTTGTCCGGCAGGAAAAAGGAATGCAGCTCCTCCTCCAGCTTTTGGAGGAAGAATTTTCCTTGTTGCAGACAAACAGCACCGATGACGTGGTCGCCCTGGAATTCTCCATCCATGAACTGCTGCGCCAGCTGGCGGACGAGCGCATGGCTGTGAAAGCCGTCATGCAGGACACGCGCCTGGCGGAATATGCCGAAATGCTCGAGCCGGAAGAGGGCGCGGCGATCAAGGCGCTTTTGCGGGGCATTGACGATGCCGAGCAGAAGTCCGCGCGCCAGGCCGGGCACAACACCCGCCTTTCCCTGGCCCTGCTCGACCAGAGCCAGGGCCTCCTGGATTACTTGCAGGACCAGGTGGCCCCCAAGAGTGACGTCGTATACGGCAGGAAGGGCGCGTTCCGTACCCACCGGTCCGGGCCGTCGATTCTGAGCGGGAGGGCCTGATGGCTTCCAACATCAACTCCATTCTCGGCATCGGGGCGGGCGCGCTTTACGCGCACCAGAACTCCATCCAGACCACGGGCAACAACATCGCCAACGTGGATACCGAAGGGTATTCCCGCCAGGGCGTCCGGTATGAGACGAACCCGTCGCTCAACGCGTCCCCCGGCCAGATCGGCCAGGGCGTCCGCGCGACGGAAGTCTACCGTATGTTCAACCGGTTCGTGGAAAAGGCGTACATCAACAAATCGTCCGACGCGTCCCGCTGGGCCGAGCAGTACAACATGCTCAGCAACGTCGACGCCCTGGTGTACGAATCGGACACCATTCCCGGCGTCGCCAATACCCTGAACAAATTTTTCAAAGGCTGGCAGACGCTGTCCAACAACGGCACGCTGATTTCCAGCCGCGAAGCGCTCCTGTCCGACGCGCAGACGCTCTCCACCTTCGTGAGCGAGCAGTCGGCCACGCTCAAGTACATGCAGCAGCAGATGGACGGCCTGATCCAGACGGACGTGGACCGCGCCAACAAGCTTATGCAGGAAATCGCCGAACTCAACGGCCAGATCAACCAGTTCAGCATTCCCGGCCAGAACAACCCCAACGCCCTGCTCGACCAGCGCGACCTGAAGGTCCGCCAGCTGTCGGAAATCATCGATATCGACATCATCGACAGGGGAGAGGGGCATTACACGGTCAACACCAAGTCCGGCCTGACCCTGGTTGACGAAACCAACCATTTCAACCTGGAGTTCCACGGCCCGAAAGTCAACGACTACCGGTCCAAAGTTCCCCCGTCCACCTATACCGGGGACGTGCATTTCGAGGGTTCCGACCACTACGAATACACCGTGCAGGTGGTCAAGGGCGGGTCCGTGGGCACGGCGGGCGCTGCGGGAACGGCCACGTTCAGGGTCTCCCTCGATTCCGGCAACACCTGGCAGTGCAAGGACGGCGCCTACCGTACCGAGGCGCAGGTCAACGCCATGTCGCCCGCCGACCAGGCGGAAAAAGGCTTCATGGAATATGAAGCCAACGACAGCTCGAAACCGGCTTACGTCAACGGCATAAAGATCTGGTTCGACAGCGGCCAGGGCAACCTCGTGGCCAAGGGCGACCCCAGCACAGACCCGACCGTGCCGGTTTACGCGGACTCGGACAAATTCGAAATCGTGCCCAAGTCCGGCCTTTACTGGAAGCGCCCCACGGGCGAGGAACGCGTCAACATTACGCCGATGCGCATGGCGGACGGCTCGGAAAACCCCCGCCGCACGACCGGCGGGACGTTGGGCGCCTATTTCGAGTTCCGCGACCACCTGCTCGGCGGCTACCTCGACAAGCTGGATACCTTCGCCAACACCCTGTCCTGGGAAGTGAACCGCATCCACAGCCAGGGGTTCGGCCTTGGGGCGCGCAACAGCATCCTCGGCGACTACCAGGTCCAAAACGGCACCGTGCCCCTGAGCAGCCCCTATTCCGGCCTGACCTTCGGGGACAAGATGCAGGCGGGCACGCTCTCCGTGGCCATGTTCGATGTGGACGGCAAGCCGCTTCTGGATACCGCCAACAAACATATCGTGCTGGAAGTCACCTTTGACCCCACGACCGGCAGTCTCCAGGATCTGACGGACGCAATCAACGCCGAGGCCGCGACGAAGCTCGCCGGGAGCGGGGTGAGTTTTTCCGCCTCCGTCACCGACGGCAAGCTTGACCTGAACAGCCTGAACGGCGGCTTCGGTTTCATGGACGACACCACCGGCGTGCTGGCGGGGCTCGGCGTCAACACCTTCTTCAAGGGAGATTCGGCGGCCGATTTTTCCGTGAACGCGGACATCGTCCGGAACCTCAACCTGATTAACGCCGCCGCCATCAACGGCGGGGGCGAAGGGAACTCCGGCGACACCCTGACGGCTCTGGAAATATCCCAGCTCGCCACCAAGAAGGTGTCCATCACGGAAAACGGAACCGGCAAAAAGACCGAGCAGACGATGCTGTCCTACTATTCCAGCTACGTCACCAAGGTCGGCGCGGATACCCAGACCGCCAAGTACAATGCCACGATGTACGGCACCATGGCCGGGGACCTGCGCAACCAGCAGGATTCCAACGCGGGCGTGAGCCTGGACGAGGAAATGACCAACCTGGTCAAGTTCCAGAATTCTTACAAGGCGGCGGCAAAACTGATTACCACCGCCGACGAGATGCTGCAGACCGTCATCGGGCTGAAGCAGTAATACCGAGAGAGGTGCGTTATGCGTGTTTCCCAACGCCAGATGTTCTCGCAATATATCTGTGAAATGAACAACTCCTTGTCCGGGTTGATGGACTCCAACAACCAGGGTTCCACGGGCAAGAAGATCAACCGGCCGTCCGACGACCCCGCGAACATGGCCCGCGTCATGATGTACCGCGAGTCGCTCAGCAATATCGACCGCAACAAGGCCAATATCAGCGAAGCCACGGGCTGGCTCAACCTGGCGGACCACGGTCTGATGCAGGTTTCCGACATCATTTCCAAAATCAAGGCCCTTGACCTGCAAGGCGCCACCAGCACCGTGAACGCGGACAACCGCCAGCAGGTCGCAACGCAGCTCCGCGCCCTTTTCGGCGAGCTCCTGAATGTTGCCAACACGGAATATAACGGCCAGCATATTTTCGCGGGCCATAAGGTGGAAAATGCGGCCTATGTGGAAAGCCTGGCCGTCACCAGCCACCAGTATGAGGACCCCGCGACCCCCGGCACGTACATTGACCTCAACCGGAGCGTCGATTTCGTCACGACGGGCGGCACCAGTTCCTCGGTGCAGATTCAGTTTACGGAATCCGGCACCCTGGACAACCAGCCGGCGTTTATTTACTCGAAAGACGGTGGTAAGACCTGGCAGCAGGGCAGCTGGACGACCGGGACCTTTGAGGACCCCAAGTATGCCGGCCTGTACAATACCGCCGGCCTCATGGATTGCGGCGGCGCGATGATCGAACCCGTCCTGAAGGACTATAACGGCACCTGGCCCCAAGTGGTCGGTGTGACCACGGATATGACGGACGTCAATGGCATAGATTACTCCTCCAAGGAAAGCGCCGGCGGCACCTGGCTTTCCGTGCGGCCGACGGCCATTTACAAGGGCGACGACCACGATACCCAGACCACCCAGCAGTACGGCGCGTCCGTCACCGGCCTGAAAGGGGAAGGCAGCTTCGCCCGCGACGTTTCCGTGCGCGTCAAGTCCAACGACGGCAACACCATTGAATACGAATACAGCCTGGATAACGGCTCCAACTGGATCAAGGCCACGGCGCCGGCAAAGGGCGGTACCCCGCCCGTGCACACGGCGCAACTCGCCATTCCCGGCGGGTATGTCAGCATCAATCCCCCCACGCCCGCGTATCCGACGCCCGCGACAAACGGTTTTCAGGGGGGGCAGGAATTTCTGGTCCACCCGCGCCGGGCGGATATCAATTTTGAAATTTCCAGCACCCAGACCATCACGGTCAACAACGTGGGCAAGGATATTTTCGGCGGCCTGTACCAGGAGCCGTTCACCAATTACGCAACGACCGTCGGCGGCGTGACCGCGACCAAAAGCGCGGCCGACCCGAACTTGTTCGAGACCGTGGGCAAGCTCATCGGGTATTGCGAGCTCAACGACCAGAACGGCATCCAGCGCTGCATGGACGAACTCACCGAGTGCCTGAAAGTGGTCACCACCAAACTCGCGGACGTGGGGGGACGGGAAAACCGGCTGACGGTCGCCTTTGAAACCGCCTCCATCCGCGAGTTGTCCGAGGACAACGCGCGCAGCTCCATCGAGGATGTGGACACCATCACCCTTATGACCAAACTCGCCCAGCAGCAGCTGGCGTACAACACGGTGCTCAAGTCCTCTTCCATGATTATGCAGATGAGTTTGATGAATTTTATTTAACGTGCTAGTGTCATGCCTCTCGAAGAATGGCATGGCACTAGCCGCCAGGCTGTGCCTGGCGCGCCGCCGAAAGGCGGCGGAGCAAGCCGAAAACCACGCTTTTCGGCGCGGCGATATATCGAGAGGCACAACAGAACGCATGCGGCGCAATCCAGGAAAGGGACGCGCGGCATGAGAGCAATACAACCGCGGATGCCCGCGCAAGGGAAATGGATGTCCCTATGCTGATACTGACACGAAAAGCTGGCGAAAGCCTGCACCTGGGCGATGATATCACGATCACCGTCTTCAGCGTGCAGGGCAAGCAGGTTAAACTCGGCATCGACGTGCCCGGGGATATGACGGTATACCGGGATGAGGTCTACCAGCGTATCAAGGATGAAAACAGGCAGGCCATGCAAACGAGTGACAATGATTTACTGGCGGTGACGCGGTTATGGAAAACAGAAAAGAAATAGATACGCGCCTCGGGCGGCAGACGGTGGATCTCGACAAAGTCATCCATTTCCCGCGCGGGATTATCGGTTTTGAAGACCGCAAGGAATTCACCCTGTTGCAGATCAGGCCGGACGCGCCCTTTCTGGTGCTGCAGAGCATGGACGAGCCGGGGCTGGGTCTTCTTGTCGCAGACCCGTACGGGTTTTTGCCCGACTATACCCTCAAGCTCGGGGATGCGGAGCAGAAAATGCTGCAAGTTGAAAAACGGGACGATCTCGCGGTGCTGGTGACCGTTGCCATCCCGCCGGGCAGGCCGGAGGAAACCGTGCTCAGCCTGACCGGGCCGATTCTTATCAACCATGCGGCGAAGATCGGCATTCAAGCCCCCCAGACGGACATAAAAGGGCCGACAAAACTGAAATTGCGCACGGCGGATTTGACGCCGATACAATAACGGCGTCACTTTTCCATCCTTTCACAGCATAAAAAAGACCGTCTGCCATGGGCAGACGGTCTTTTTTATGCTGTATCTTTTTTGCGCGCACCCGCGCTCAGGGCCGGAACAAGCCCGGTTCTTCCTGCAGGATCTTGGCCGCGACAGCCTTGCTGTCAACCTGGTATTCGCCGGACTGCACCTGGGCCTTCAACGCGGCAACTTTTTCCGCGCGCACCTCGGGCGCGCCCATGGCCGCGGTAAACGCTTCAGTGCGGAGCTTGGCTTCCGGGGAAAGGCTCACGCGGTCGCCGCCTTCCCTCACCGGGGCGGCAGCGCCCGCCGCCGCGCGGTTTGCCGCCTGGTTCGTCTGGGTGGTGTTCGTCAGCTTGGTCTGGGTATACGGATCAAGCGGGTTAAGATTGTTCTTGATTTCCATGGGGGCCTCCCCTCATCTTTGCAGTACGGTCGCGCCGTCCATGACCCGCCGACTGCCCGCAAGGATCAGCTTCCCTGCGTCGTGCCCCTTCCATGGCGCACTGCCGTCACATATCCCTTTTATCGGCGGTTCGGTGCGTTACTTTACCCTTCATATGTATTTTTCGCAAAGTTTTTCACTTTTCGGAAAATAACCGGGGAACGCCGCCGACAGCGTTTCCCTACAGCATGGTCTCGTTCACAACCTCCTCGGCGATATGCCAGAGCAGGCCCATGACCTTTCCCTTTTCTTCCGCGCCGAGTTCCTCGTCGCCATTCTCCGTGCGCCGGAAAAGGAGCATATCCAATTCTCCCGGAGGGAACCGGAAGATGATTTCTTCACCGAGCGCCTCGTTAAGGCGGTCCGTGACTTCCGTGACAATGGGGTTGTCGGAGCCGGTAAGGAGCAGGTTTTCCACAATTTCGCTGGTGACCCGGCGCACCATGAGCCTGCGCTTTTCCTCGGGGGATTGCTCCGGCGCGAGCCCTCCCGCAAGGCGCATCGCCTGCCGGTGCCGTGCAAGACGGCGGGCGGTCGTCAACTGCCTTCCGTATTGCAACAGCATGTGTTGCATATAGTAGCTGCTCATAGGCCAATACTCCCCTCACCACGCTTTTCGGCAGTATAGGGGAGATGCTTTAGGGCGTATCGGAAAAAAAGTATTATTTTTTCGATCGCGTTGGCGGCGTAGTAAACTTTTTCACATCTTGTTTTTACGGCGCTCTCCGGATATAGAATGAGCAAGCGATACCGGAGAGCCGCCATGACATCTTCCCAGCCTTCCACACTATTCCGTTTGAGCCGCCCCCTGGTGCTGGCCTCAAATTCGCCCCGGCGAAAGGAGTTTCTCCGGGCCATGGGCATCGAGTGCCGCATCGTCAGCCCGCCGGACGAGGCCGAACCGGCGCCGCTCGAAAGAGAAGTGCCGGAAAAGTATGCCGCGCGCGCGGCCAAAGCCAAGGCCGACGCCGTCTACGATTTGCTGGGCGAAAAGGATACGGCCGTGCTCGGCGCGGATACCGTCGTTTTCCGCGACGGCCGCATGCTGGGCAAGCCGGAGGACCCGGCGGCGGCTCTGGAGTTTTTGCAGGCCCTCGCGGGCGGAACGCACCATGTCCGCACGGCTTGCCATCTGCGGCTGGGGAAGGACCAGGGCATATCATTCCACGGCGAGGCCAAGGTGAGCATGGGGACCTGGCCCGAGAACGTGCTGAAAGCCTACGCCATGAGCGGCGAAGGCCTGGACAAGGCCGGGGCCTATGCGGTGCAGGGGCTCGGCGCGTTTTTGGTGGAGAGCGTTTCCGGCTCGTGGTCGGCGGTCGTGGGGCTGCCCGCCGCTGAAACAATCGCCGTCCTCATGGAAAACGGCCTCATTGAGGCCGTTCCGTCGTGATGCGCGTCTTCATAGTAGAAGCTGTCTCAAAATCAGAATTTTTGTGCTCTGCCAAGGAAGGCGAGTTCCGGGCGGAGCGAAGTGTATCAAGACATACATGAGCTTCGCACGGGGCGAGCTTGACGCAGGTAGAGTGCAAAAAGGCGATTTTGAGACAGCTTCTAATAGCCGCGGATATAATCGTCCAGGTTCTCGGCGGAGCAGTTGCGGCTGACCCAGAACGCGGCCGCCCAGACCATGAGGGCGGTTGCCTGGGTGTCGTCAAGTCGCTTGAGCTTCGCTTCGAGGTTGGCCTTGCTCGCGCCGTGGCGGGTGTGGAGCATGTTGAGGTCGCAGGCGTCCGTAACGCGCAGAACAAGATAGGAGCCGCGCGTGTTTTCCGGCAGAAGGCGCACGTCTTTGTGCGCTTCGACGATGGTTTTGAGTTCGCCGGGCGTGAAGGAGTTTTTGATCGTGGAAATGGCCCGGAAAAACGTATCAACCGCCCAGGGCAGGATGAATTCGGCCCCGGCGCTTTTGGTGCGGAAGTAATCCTTCAGCCATTTTTCCTGGTCGTCTGATATCCTGGCGGCTACCTGCGGCATGCAAGCCCCCTGCTCCTGAGCATTTACGGCGGACGGCGCTCCCCCGGCACGGGCCGGATAAATGCCTACAAATATACCATATTCCGCCTTATTGAGTGAGCATACCGGAACATTGTGCAAGAATCAAGAAAAAATCTAGACTTTCGGGGAAGATGCTTTTGCCGGACTGCGGCAACGCCTTTTATAAAAGGAGAGGACCGTATCACGTATCCAGCAAAACCCGCCGAAAGTTTTTTTGCTTCCGGTCCTTGTTTTTATTCACGGGTGACGCTAGGGTAAAAAACAATCCTGATGTCCGTATGGCGGGCTGATTACCGCCAATACCAGAGGTGATGTATGCGTCTCGTTACCCGCTCCGATTTTGACGGTCTTGTATGCGGCGTGTTGCTGAAGGTGGAAGGCCTTGTGGACCGCTATGCCTTTGTGCACCCCAAGGATTTGCAGGACGGTCTTTTCGCGGTTGATAAAAAAGATATTCTGGCGAACGTCGCGTACGCTCCGGGTTGCGGCATGTGGTTCGACCACCACTCCAGCGAGATCGAACGCGTGGGCGGCTCTCCCGTCGAGGGGCTGGTGAAGGTCGCGCCGAGCTGCGCCAGGGTCATCTGGGAATATTACGGCGGGCACGCGAAGTTTTCCGCGCACCTGGACAGCCTCCTTGATGCCGTGGACAAGGTGGACAGCGGCATGCTTACCGCTGACGACGTCAATAACCCCAAAGGCTGGACGCTGCTGGGGTTTGTCATGGACCCGAGAACGGGCATCCAGAACCAGTCCGGGTTCGCGCTGAGTCCTTACGATCTGATGATCAAGCTCATCGACGCCTGCGCCGTCATGCCGGCGGACGAAGTTCTGGCCCTGCCTGACGTGGCGCAACGGTGCGAGCGCTATTTCGCTCAGGAAGCGCTGTTCAGGAACATGCTTTCGCAGTGCTCGCGGCAGACGGGCAACGTGCTCGTGACGGATTTGCGCAATCAGGAAGAAATTTACGGCGGCAACCGGTTTACAGCCTATGCGATGTACCCGGACTGCAACGTGAGCGTCCAGGTCATGTGGGGATATAAAAAACAGCGCGTTATTTTATCGGTCGGCCACTCCATCCTCAACCGCACCAGCAAGGCGGATATCGGCAAACTGATGCTGCGGTACGGGGGGGGCGGGCATGTCCGCGTGGGGACCTGCCAGGTTCCGGTGGACAGGGCCGACGCGGTTCTGGCGGAGATTGTCGCCGCCGTTACGGAATAGCGCGTTACCCCTTGCGGTTATCGTTAAAGGCGGGTACACCCCGCCTGTGCCAATAAAAAACGGCGAACAAATGTTCGCCGTTTTCATCGTTGCGCGGTTGTGCCTTACACGCAACCGGTGGGCTTGGGCAGGCCGGCCATTTTGCAGGCGCCTTTGCCGGGACCGGAGGGGAAGAGTTCATAAATTTCTTTCAGTTTGAAGCCGGTGTTCTTGGACAGAATCCGGACCATGGGAGCGATGCCGTTTTTCTTGTAGTAGTCCTGGAGGAAGTCGACAATTTTCTGGTGGTCGCCGGTGATGTCGGTAATCCCTTCGGATTCCTTGACGAATTCGACCCACTCGGGACACCAGTCTTCAAAACGAAGCAGGAAGCCGTCTTCGTCGACTTCAAAGTTTTTGCCCTGAAAGCTCACGTCAGCCATTGGTGATAGCCCTCCTTGAGGTTATGCTCGATGCCGTCCGGCATGTTAAAACAATAATAACAGCTTGGAGTTTGGCACAAACCCGAATAGAATTCAAGCCATGTGACTATATTCACACGCGTCTCATTTTGTCTAACGATTAAAATAGGTATAATTTAGCAAAAAACAAGATATGGGCGATAGCCTGGTACCGCTCCCGCCCGCGAGGGCGGCATCAGGCCGCCCGGAGAAAAGAGCCATGCCGTCGCTGGATTTCAGAAAACTCTCGCTGAGCATACCGTGGAACATCTTTTTGCTCACCGTGGGCGGGATTATTTACGCTTTTGGCCTTAAAGCTTTCGCCGTTCCGCATGAACTGATTTCCGGGGGGATTTTCGGGGTCGGCATGCTTATTTACTACCAGACGGGCTGGCTGACCGTTGCCGCCTGGTATGCCATTTTGTGCATCCCGGTCGTCATCATAGGCTGGCTGGGCCTGAGCCGCCGGTTTGTGTTATACAGCCTGTACGCCACGGCCGTAACCACGGTGGCGGCGGAGTTTATCATCTATGCCGCGCCCGTGGACAACGCGCTCCTGGCGGCCATCGCGGCGGGCACGACCTGCGGGGTCGGCAGCGGCATCATGCTGCGCTCGCTGGGGTCCGACGGCGGGCTGACCATCGTGTCCATGGTGTTATACCAAAAATATAACGTCAAAATCGGCGGGTTCAGCCTGATGTTCAACATCATCCTGTTCAGCTTCGCGCTGGTGTACAGGGATTTGAACACGGTTCTGTATTCCATCATTCTGGTGTATGTGATTTCCGGCATCGTGGATTATTCCATGGAGTTCACCAACCAGCGCAAGGCGGTTTTCATCGTCTCGGACACCGCGGAGATCATATCCCAGGAGATCATGGAGAAATTGCGGCGGGGCGTGACGTATCTCTACACCAAGGGCGCCTATACCAACCAGGAGCGGTACATGATTCTGGTCGTGGTGCACAACTACCAGCTCAAGCGGCTGGAGGAACTGGTCTACCGGCTGGACCCCAAGGCGTTCATCATCATAGAGAACACCTTCAACGTGCTTGGCCGCGGTTTTTCGGAACGGAAAATATACTGACCCGCGACGCTTGCCGGTCGCACGCTGAGGCCCCGGATGGATACGAAAGAGTGTATTGTTGAAACAGTGGCCGTCCTTGAGAGCCATATCGACCACCTGACGGGCGAGGAACTGGGGCACGCGTTCGCCATGCTCCAGGAAGCCGGCGCCGTGGACGTCATCTGGCTGCCGGGCGTTATGAAAAAAAACCGGCCCGGCGGGGTGTTCCGCGCCATATGCATGCCGGACAAGCTGGAGGCGGTGCAGGCCGCCTTTTTCCGGCACACGCATACCCTGGGGATACGGCGCTCGTTCGTGGAGCGCGTGGTTCTGCCCCGGCGGGCCGGAACGGCGGCAACCCGGCGCGGGCCGCTGGAAGCCAAATGCTACGAGGTGGAGGGGGTAACTTACACCCGCGCGGAATTTGAAGCGCTGGTCAAAGCAGCCGCCGGGCTCGGCGTGGGGCTGCCGGCCCTGCGGTTTTCCGGGGAGAAATAAAACAATCCGGCGTTTTCCCCCATGGGAAGCGCCGGATTGTCATCCTCTGTGGTACGTAATCAGTTCCAAGTGTCACATAGTCTGGGCCATACGTTCTATTTTTTCACGCCGGCAGGGACCGCCGCGTCCTCCGCCCCAAGATCCGAGATGGACGCGTTCTGGCTTTTGGCCTCTTCATACGCCCGCTCCGCTCTGCGGATCAGGGCGGCTCTGTCGGCTTCCAGCTCGGCCAGTTTGCGTTTGAGTTCGTCCTCAAGCGCCGCCTTGCCTGCCGCGATTTCTTTTTCGATTTTTTCCTTTTCCGCCGCGCCCTTGTCCACGAGGTCGTCCAGTTGCTTGTCGAGCTCGGCTTTGCGGGCGGCAAATTCCCTCACGAGCTGGTTCTTTTCAGCGGCTGCCAGCGCCAGCGCCCGTTCTTTCGCCTGCTCAAGTTTGGCAAGCTTTTTCTCCAGCGCTTTCTCGGCCTCGTCCGTTTTGGCGGCTGCTTTTTCTTCAAGCCGCTGCTGTTCCTTGTCCAACGTCTCCTTTTGTTGCTCAATACTCACGGCGGCTTGCTGCTTCTCCAGCTCCAGGGCCTTTTTTTCGGCAGCCACCTTTTTTTCCGCCGTGGCGACGGTGTCATTGGAACACGCGCCGAGCGGCAGAGCCAGCGCCAAGGCGAGAATGCCCAGGCCGACGGCCCTCATTACAGGTAACGACATAGGGTTGCCTCCTCATTTAGGTGCTCCGGCGATGGAGGCACCCGATTACATAGTGGAGTTGCATAACACCGTATGCCGCGTGAGAGAGCAATATACTTAGAAAGTAACGGGGAAGGCGGGAGATGTAAGGACGTGCCGGTTAGTACGGAAGCGGAGGCTGATCCCCCATGAGTTCGCGGACGAGCGCGCCGCCCATGCCGCCGCCGCCCGCCATGCGCGTCAGTTCCGCGCGGCGGCCTGCCTCGTCGAGGCGGGTGCAGAGCGTGAAGGTATCGTCGCCGCGCACTTCCTTGCGGACTTGGAAATGCCGTGTGGCCCTGGCGGCCAGTTGCGGCCAGTGGGTGATGAGCAGTATCTGCCTGTGTTCGGCGAGCAGGGCCAGCCGTTCGGCCACGCGACCGAGCGTCAGCCCGCCGACGCCGGAATCCACCTCGTCGAAGATCAGGACGGGCTGCTCCACGGAGCGCCGGCTCATAAGCGAGACGAGCGCCAGGAGAAACCGGGAAAGTTCCCCGCCGGAAGCGATCTTGTCCAGGGGCTGGGAGGCCTGGCCGGGGTTGGGGCGCCAGAGGATGCGGGCCCGCTCTTCCAGGCAGTCGTCGCGGCCGGGGAACAGCGGCGCGGGCGTGAAGGCGAATTCCACTTTCACGTGTTCCGAGAACCCCAAATGGCGCAACTCGGCTTCCAGCAGCCCGGCGAGTTCTTTTGCCGCCGCCGCCCTGGCCGGGTTGAGGGTGGCGAGAAGGGCCGCGAGCTTGTCGCACAGCGCCGCTTCTTCACGGGCGATCTGTTTTTTGTCCAGTTCGCAGGAATCGAGGAAGGAGATGTTTTCCGCAATTTCCTCACGCAGGGAAAGAATTTCCGCAAGAGAGCGGCGGAGCTTGCGTTTGAGCTGCGCCAGGGCGAACAGGCGCGCTTCGATGCGTTCGGTATCCGCTTCCGGGCGCGCGCGCGTGCCCATGCGGCGGAGCCGCCCGTCCAGGTCCACGAGGCCGGTGTGCAGTTCGCGTAATGATTCCAGGTCCGGCGAAAAGCCGTCGTCGGTCCGGGCCAGGCTTGCGAGGGCCTTTTCGAGTTGCGCCAGGCCGTCAAGCAGGCCCCAGCCGTCGCCGTCGCCGCGCAGGAGGGAGAGGGCTTCCTCAACCCCTTCCCGGACGTGTTCCGCGTTCCTGGCTTCCTCGCGTTCCGTCTCAAGGGTTTCTTCCTCGCCGGGCAGCGGGTTGACCTTGTCAATTTCCTGTTGTTGGAACTCCAAAATCTCGCGTTTTTCGCTGAGGGCGGCGGCTTTGGCGTTCAGTTCCTCGCGCCGGGCGGCCACGTCCCGCAGGGCGGCGAGGCAGGCCTCCCGCTCGGCCAAGAGGTCCGGGCGGTCCATGAAGTCGTCGAGCACCGCCGCCTGGAACGCGGGCTGCAACAGCTGCTGCTGCCCGTGCTGGCTGGTGTGCACGATAAGGGAGGACCGCAGGTCGCGCACCGCGTCCTGGGAGATGAGTTTGTCGTTGGCGAAAATGCGGCTGCGGCCGGTTTCGGCGGAAAGTTCGCGCCGCAGGATATGCTCGGTGCCGTCCGGCATGACGAAAAAGGCCTCGGCCACGGCCTTTTCCTTGCCGGGGCGGACCAGGTCCGTTGTCAGGCGGTCGCCGGTCAGAAACCCGATGGCTTTGAGGATAAAGCTTTTGCCCGCGCCGGTTTCACCGGTCAACGCATTAAGGCCGGAGGCGAACTCCAACTCCATGTCCTCGATAAGCGCGAGGTCGCGGATGCGCAGGTATTCCAGCATGCTGTTCCTGATGGGGCCCGGAATGGGGCGAAATTTCACGAGCGGAGTATACGCGGGGGGGTGGGAAGCCGCAAGGGGGAGGAAGGCTGTTCTACCGCACGATTTTTTCACGCAGGGCGAGGCCCTCGTCAACGCGGCAGCAGAAGAGGAGGAGGTCCGCAAGCTCGTCCAGGTTTTGTCCGGAAGGCGGCAGGGACTTAAGGAGCGAGAGGCGGTAGCTGGCATAGGCCGGAAACGGTTTGAGCAGGGCGGCTTCCTCCAGGGCGAGGGTTTCCCGCTCCTGAGGGCAAAGGTGTTTGGCAAAGGCCAGGAATTCCAGGGCGCAGGCCGGGAGGTGCCCGGCCTCGGGCCGGAAGGCGAAGCCGGGGCGAACGGTGCGGCCGTTTTCGTGCAACGCCGTGGCCCAGGCGCGGCAAAGCGCGGCGGGGGAGAGCGGAATAGGCGATGGGGGAAACTGCCGCGCATGGAACGCCTGGGCCAGGGGCAGGTCGCCGTGTGTCAGGGCGCAGGCCGACGCCGTTGCGTTGCGGAGGAGGGAGGCGGTTCCGCTGTTCAGAAGCAGGCGGCAAAATTCCAGGGCCGGGGTTTTCCGCGCGGGCGAGCCCAAAAGGCGCAGCATGCCGGCAAGGACCTCCGGGGTGTCCGGCAGGGCTGCGCTCGCGGACAAGAGGCCGGAGGCCGGGTATTGCAGGTCGCCGGATTGCGTGCGTTCCAGCCGCGTGAGCCAGGTAAGGACGGCCGCGTCCCGGCCCGTCACTCTTGTTTGGGTGAGGCCGGGCAGGATGCCGAGGACAAAGGCCGCCCGGTGTATGGGCAGGTGTTCGCGTTGCACCCGCTCCCACGCCGTGCGGCCCATGGTTTCGGCCTTGTCCGGGTTGCGTAGGAGCCAGGAAGCTTTTTCGCAGAGGTCCAGGCCGTCGCGGTAGACGAGCATTTCCGCGCCGTCGGTGAAGGCCGCGAGCTGGTCCGGGCCGCAGTCGGGCGTGAGAAGGGCCGCGCCGGCCGAAGCGCCTTCAAGGAGGCGCATGTTGACCTCAAAACAGATGGCCTCGTTGGGGATGATCCGCGCGTCTTGGTAAAAGCGGAACATGGCCTCCGGCGGCATATCCCGATGCACGGCGAGGCCGAAACGGTTTTGCAGAAGGCCGGTCATCGCTTTGCGTAAAGGGCGGGCGGACGTTATGCGGCCGCAGAAGGCCAGGGGGTGTTGCCGGTCCGCGTGGTCGACCCAGGGCAGGTCCGTTCCGGCCGGGACCAGGCGGAAGGTTTGCGGATGCCTGTTTTCCGGCGGCAGGGCCTCGAACAGGGTACGGTGCGGGGTGAGGACCGCGTCGAAAAGTCCGGCGTAATACTGTTGCCAGTAGAGATTCAGATGGGCGTCAAAGGCCAGATAGAGCGTCGGGCAGGGCGCGTGTTCAAGGCCCGTGACAAAATGCCGCACGCCGAGTTGTTCCTGCTGGATGATGCAGTCGGGCGGGGCGGGCAGTGTTGCCAGAATGTGCTCGAGCGGCGTCTCGTACTCCGTGAGCGGGACGGCGCTGACCGTGTGCCCGAGAGCGGTGAAATCGAACCAGTACTGCGGGTCCAGGAGCAGGACGTGCATGGCGCTACCGCGAAAGGCGGGGGTCCAGAATGTCCCGCAGGCTTTCCCCGAGCAGGTTGTAGCCCAGCGCCGTCAGCAGGATGGCGAAGCCCGGGAACATGGACAGCCACCAGGCGATGCCGAGCGCCTGCTTGCCTTCCAGAAGCATGTTGCCCCAACTGGCCATGGGCGGCTGCACGCCGAGGCCCAGGAAGGAGAGGGACGATTCCGTCAGAATCGCGCCCGCGATGCCGAGGGTGGCGGATACCAGAACCGGCGCGAGCGCGTTGGGCAGAACGTGGCGGAACAGGATGACCCGGGGCTTTGTGCCCGCGAGGCGCGCGGCCGCGATGAAATCGCGCTCGCGCAGGCTTAAGGTTTCCGCCCGCACCAGGCGGGTTATGCCCATCCAGGAGGTCAGGCCGATGATGACCATGATGTTCACCAGGTTCGGTTCCAGAAAGGCGATAACCGCGAGGATGAGGAAAAACGAGGGGAAGCAGAGCATGATATCCACGACGCGCATGATGGCTTCGTCCACCAGCCCGCCGTAATACCCGGCCAGAAGCCCCAGGATCACGCCGATGGCTGAGGCCAGCCCCACGGACACGAACCCCACCCACAGGGAGACGCGCGCGCCGTGGAGCATGCGGGAGAAGACGTCGCGCCCCAGCGCGTCGGTGCCCATCCAGTGTTCCCACGAGGGCGGCTGGAAAATGTTGGAGAGCCCGGCATCAAGATGGATGGCGTTGGGGTCGAACGGCGCGATAAACGGGGCCAGGGCCGCCAGAATGGAAACCGTGACCACCAGGAACAGCCCCAGCCAGAAGAGGGGGCCGTACCGCCGCCGTTTTCTGGCGGGCGGCGTTTTGGCCGCGGCAACCGGCATGGGTGCGGTTTGCGCGTTCATGACGCGCCTCCGGCGCCGCCGTTGTCCGCGCCGGACCGGATGCGCGGGTCCGCCACGCCGTAGCAGAGGTCCGCGACCAGGTTCCCGGCCAGCGTCAAAAATGCGCCCAGCACGAGGTTGCCCATAATCAAAGGGTAGTCGCGCATCATGACCGCGCTGTAAAAAAGCTGCCCCAGGCCCGGCAGGGCGAAGATGGTCTCAATGATGACGCTGCCGCCGATAAGGCCGGGGATGGAAAGCCCCAGCAGGGTTATGACGGGCAGCAACGCGTTGCGCAGCGCGTGGCCGAACAGCACGACCCGGCCGGAAAGGCCCTTGGCCCGCGCCGTTGTGATGTAGTCCTGGCGCAGCACTTCGAGCATGGAGGAACGCATGAACCGCGAAACCTGGGCGAGGCTCCCGAAGGTATAGACCGCGATGGGCAGGGCCAGGTGCCGGGCCAGGTCCAGGGTTTTGTCCCAGGTTGAAAGCGAGGCGAAGTTCAGCGAGGTCAGGCCGGAAATCGGGAAAAGCTGCCACTCGATGGCGCAATATTGGATCAGGATGAGGGCCAGCCAGAATCCCGGCATGGCAAAGCCGATGAACACGAAGACCGTGATGGAAAAATCAAAGGGGCTGCCCCTGTAGCGCGCGGAAAAACACCCAAGGGGGATGGCGATACAAAGCGTGAGGAAGAGGGCCACCACGTTCATGCCCACGGTCAGGGGCAGCCGTTCGCCGATGAGGGTCAGAACGGGCCGCCTGTCACCGGAAAGGGAATTGCCGAAATCGAGCTTGACCAGCGATACGAGCCAGTTGCCGTACTGAATGTGCAGGGGCTTGTCCAGGCCGTACAGTTTTTGCAGCCGCGCGCGGGCGTCCTGGTCCGCCAGGGGGTTCATGGTGGTTTCCAGGTCCACCGGAGAGCCCGGCGCAAGATGGATGACCGCGAAGCTGATGACGGTGATGCCGAGAAACACGCACAACAGCAGCATCAAACGGCGAAACGCCCTGCGCGCCAACGCGCTCCAGGGGCTGCCGGAATTCTTCGCGGGAATGGTCATGGTCGTCTGGGTCATGGTTCGCACACGCGTTTGGGAGAAACCTTCTCCCGGATAAGCGTTCTCTGGGCCGCGAGTTCCGCGTCGGACCAGACGGCTTTCGGCCAGAGTATCTTACGGGCCCCGTCATTGAGAAGGATAAATTCGCGCCCCTCGCGCGTGGAGTTGAAAAGTTCCCACCGGCAGTAGGAAGAGCCGTAGAAATCATCAATGTAGACGCCGGTATCGTCAAATCCGTACCGGACCGGGATACCGACCACCTTCTGCTTTCCGGCGCACCAGTAAAGAAAGGCGCACAGCCCGGCGAACAGGCAGTACATGGGCCAGAGGGAAGTGAGAAGCGCAGGAATCCAGGAGCCGAAATGCTCCAGGATGAGGTCCGGCCCGTAATCACGGCATACCGTGTAGCAATCAAACAGAATGATACCCGCAAGGGCACCCAGAAAGAGCCTGGCGAGCGAGGGGAGGGACGCCAGGAACACGTGCCGCCGCGTGACGATGAAGGTCCGCATGTCTTCGGGAAACCGCGAATCAGGGTGCATGGCCGTTTCACTCTCGTTTTTGGGCCGCTCTCCCGCGAACAGGAGAACGGCCCGGCTACACGGTGCGAAAAACCGCGTATCAGTTATAGGCTATGGCCTGCATGGCCGCCACGCGCCGCGCCGAGGATTTGGCGGTATCGTCAAGAACGGCGCGCATGGCTTCCAGTTTGACCGCGTCCTTGCGGAATTCTTCCAGCAGGTAGAGGGCCGTGCCCGCATCCATGGGGGAGACGAAGCCCCTGGCGTGCATGGCCGCGAACTTGGCTTCCGTTTCCACGATGGCCGCCCGGTACTGTTCCTTGCGCCGGTCGTCATCGGCGGCCTCTTCGCGCCCGCGCAGGGCGTAGTCGGCCCAGGCGCGGACGAGATACTTTTCCTGCCCGGCTATCAGGGCTTTCAGCGCGGTTGTGTTCAGGCCGAGGACAGGGGATTTGCCCAGCGCGAAGGGTTCCGCCTTGGCGGAGGGCGCGTAGCGCATCTCGGCCCAGGGCTCGGCATCATACCGGCCGTTGTCTTTCGTCCAAACGCCCCGGATGGGCCCCATCAAGCGTTCCAGCCCTTTTTTATCCGCGAGGGGCGCCAGGGCAATGAGGGCGTTGGCGTCGCCGACGGCGGCCAGGCGAAAAGTTTCGCCCGGGATATCCTTGGGGAGTTTTTCTTTGAGGTGTTTGCTGTGGATCCGCCACCGGCGTTGGTCTTCTTCCTTCCAGACAAAGTCAGCGAACGGACCGTAAAGGCTTTTTTCACGCGCCGAGGACACCACGCTCAGGCTGCCGAGATGCGCGGCCAACTCTTCCGGCCCGCAGGCGGCGGCAATAAGATAGGTGTCCTTGCCCCGGTTTCCCATAAAGAATGGCGCAAACAGAGTTTCAGCCGTGTCCGGGGCATACTCGGCCACGCGCGGGCCGACGTAGGCCAGCGCGTCCAGCGGGGTGCCGGCAAAAATACGCGCGCCCGGCCCTTCCGGCAGCAGCATGTACAGCCGCTCGCCCTTTTCCAGGAACGGGAGGGGAACCATACTTTTGCCGTCTTCCGAGCGCAAGCGGAAATCCTCCGGCAGCAGTTCTTTCATCCGTTTCCGAGAAAGCGTTTTTTCTGTTTCCGTCTTCTCGTAAGCCGCGAGCGGAATGGTGCCCGGTTTTTCCACGGCCCGGACCGCGTCGGGCAGAATGCCTGCCAGGGGCAACAGGACGAAGTCGCGCGCGCCTTCCATGCGGGTGGCGAACAGGTAGCGGCCTTCAAGGGCGGCTATTTTTCCGGCATCCGCGATTTCTCTGCGGGCGGCGGCCGGGTCCGTCGCAAGTTTTTGCATCAGGCCCAAGACCCGGTCGCGGGGAATGTCTTCGTTGCCGACAAGGGTGGCCGCGAGTTGCAGCTCGTCCGGCATGTCTTTCAGTTTCAGGAGCGGGCCGAGATACTCCCGGATATCATGCCGCCCGGCCTTTGCCTGGCGCAACGCATTGTTGAGAACCAGGGCGTCGGCGAAGAGCGCCTCACGGGCTTTGGCCTGTTTGAGCGTTTCGGCGGTCCGGGCGTAAATGTGCGTGGGGCGGCCGGGTTGTTTGCCGCCATCGGAATTGGGGGGATCGGGAAGATACCTGCCGCGAAATTTCGTCCACAGGTTGCCCTTCCGGGAGTCCTGACGTCCCAGCGTTTCCGCGAGGTAGTGGGTTTCTTCCCAGAAGGATTCAAACTCCCGCAACATGCTCTCCCGCTTCCTGACGTCCAGGTCCGGCCCGGCCAGCTTTTCCAGCCATTCCTTTTGGACGGCCGGGTTGGAGCGAAGTTCCCAGAGTGCGTCGGCAAGGTTTTCCGCCATATCGGTGCGGTGACGGTAGCGGGAATCGCGGAACGCCGAGGAGAGGCGGGGCGCCGTTTGCGCGGCGAACAGAGCTCTTTCTTCGGCCCGCTTGGCAAGTTCGTCCAGTAGCGCTGTGTGTTCCGCCGCCGCATCCTGGGCCTGGGCGCCGGTTGCGGCGGCAGGGGCTGTTGTGGCGGCCTCGGCGGCCTGGGCCGGGGCGAGCAGGAGCCCGGCCGCGAACCCGGCGGCAAGAAGGGAGCGGAACAGGGAGGGAAGGTGGGTCGTATTTTTCATGGCAGCTCCCGTCAGCTCGTTTTCTCCGGCAGGCCGAGAGCCCGCCGCACTTTACGCATCCGCTCGTACGGGCGCTGTTTGGTATCGGAAAGAATGTCGCGGACGCGCTTTTCCAGCGCCGGATCGTTGCGGAACCGCCAGAGGTATTCCGTGGCGGGAGTGACTTCCCTGCCGTTGGTAAGGCCCCATTCACTCAGCATGGTCACGGCGTTGTCCACAAAGGAGAACACATCCATGGGCGCGGCCTTGTCGTCCTTGAATTTGGCGTCTATCTCCCGTGCCAGGATTATCCTGTAGTTATACCGGTACGCGTCGCCCGTGGCCTTGCGGACCTCTTTGCTCAGGATGATGGTGGCCGTGGCTTCCGAATAGGCGGGGGCCGTCTGGACCGGCAGCGGTTTTTCCGTTTGCTCCGTATCCCCCTGCGTGGTTTCTTTGGCGAACCAGTCGAGAAGCGGCGAGCGCAGCGGGGTTCGGGGCGCGGCCGCTGTCGCGGGCGCGGCTTCCGGTCTGGCCTCGAACTTTTCATCGAACCAGCCGTTTTTGTCCACGTTCCGCCTGCCGAACCAGAGCCCGGTAACCGGGCCGAGGAACCGGGACACGCCCTTGCCCTTGAGCTGCGGAACAAGGCCGGTCATGAAATGCCCGCTCACGGGGTGAAGGTAGGCCAGATCCGGGTCCGCGTCCGCCTTGCCCTTGCCGCTCGGCCACCAGAGCAGGTGGACGGAAGCCCAATGCCGCGCCATATCCGCCGGGGAACCGACCGCGCTGAACAGCAGCGTGCGGCCCTGGTACCAGCCTTTGTCCGCGTACCATGTGATGACGGCGGCGTCCTTGGGGTTGTCCGGGTTGAGCGGCAGGACCAGGGGCTGGTTTTCCATATACCGGTAGAGCGTGCCCCGGAAAATGGGGTAGGCCCGGTCAAGGTCGTAGGCGGGGGCGTCTTTCATGGCAAGGCCCATGTCCGCGAGCAGGTAGAGGCTGCCGGAAAGATTGCGCGCCGGAGCAAAAGCGCCGGTCCGGGTCATGGTGACGCCGGGGCCGGTCTGCCCGCCCAGCAGGAAGGAGCCGCGCGCCTTCATTTCGCTGGTGGTGGCGGTCATGAGCTTGTCCATGCAGCCCAGGAGATAGGCGTAGGACGAGGGGGACGTGCCCACGCAGGCGGTGACGGAGGCCAGATCCTCTTTGTACTGCTGCCAGAATAAATATTCGGAAAGCGGCAGACCGGGTTTTTGGGCGATGAGCGGAACGGCCTCGTAACGTTGGATAACCGTGCCTTCGCCGGAATTGAGCATATCCTTGGCCAGGGGGAGGAAGGCGGGGTTGGCGCGTTCCCGCCACATGGCGCGCACGGCCTCGTTGATGGTGCCGCTCAGTTCTTCCAGGTACCGCTCCGGTGAGGGAGCGCCGCCCCGGGCCTTGCCCGTGCCGCCTCGCGGTTTGCCCTCCGCAAAAGTCGCTTGGGCGGCCATCTCTTTTCGCACGTCCGCCAGGACCATGGGCAGGACCTGGCGGGCCAGGGCGAGCTTCGCATCGAATTCCGCGACGGCCGTGGCGGCGTCCTTTGCCGTTTCCCGCCGGGAAGAGTACCGCCGTTCCCCGTCGTCACCGTATTGCACGCGCGGGTCGTAGCGGAAATATTCGAACCAGGTTTCGGCCTTTTCAGCGTTCCAGTTCCGGTCATAGGAGTCGCGCGCCCGGTATCCGTCGCTGTTTTTGTACGCGATGGCCTCGGCCGTGGCGGCAAGGAAACCGGCATGGCGGGAGAACGCGGCCGCGCGTTCCCTTGGGTCCGTCTTCGTGTCGAGAAGCGCGGTCAGGAACGCGTCGTGCAGTTCCGGAAACGGGCGCACGTTCCAGAGCGCGCGGACCAGCGTTTCCGAAAAGGCGTTCTCGTTATGGTATGCTCCGTGGGGGTTCCGCTTGCCGGTCACGTCGTTGGTGGAGAAAAAGCCGGCCCGGATAAGGCGCGGCCTGACGGCGGCTTCGTGCAGGTATTGCGCGCGCAGGAGCGCGGCCTCTGCTTCCGCCTCGGACATGGATGCGGTGGGAAGCGCGGCCTGCCAGCCCGTGGTCTTTTCCGGCAGGGTGGCGGCGATGAAAACGGCAAGGAACACCGCCCCGGTCACGACCAGGGCAAACGCCGCGCCCTTGATGCAGAGTGACGGGCAGAGCGGGGCCTTGGGTTTTTCGGGCATGGTCTCAGGCATGGTTAACCCTCATGATGTACGGAGTCTCTCCGGATTACAGAAGAATGAGCAGTCTATGCTTTTCCGGACCAAAAATCAAAAAGAAAGGGTCAGGACTCATTTTGCCCTGATGCCGCGCCCGGCCCCGGCAGGCGCATGCCGCGCTCACGGGTACAGCGCCGAAGCGGCGAGCCGGTCCCACAAGTTTTCTATTTCCGGGCGCTTGTCCGGAAAAATTTTGATGGCGGCCTCGATGCGGGCCTGCGCCCCTTCCGCGTCGCCCAGGTCCAGGCTGGATTTTGCGAAAAACACCTGGCCGCGCCACGACGCGCAGGGGTCGGAGAGCACCTCTTCCATGGCTTCCCGATACCGGCGCATGGCCTGGAGGCTGCCCCAGGTGTAGGCGAGGCGTTCCTCGGAGCACAGGTTGTCCGTGGCGTGGCTGCGGGCTTCCCAGGCCTGGGCCTGGGCGAGCGTACCGCTGTAATCGGCGGCGGCGTAGAGTTCGCGGACGAGGAAAAGATAATCGGCCTCGCGGAACGGGGCTTTGGCGAGGTATGTTTTCATGGCTTCCGCCGCTTCCGCGTGTCTGCCGAGCAGGGACAGGGCCTGGGCGGCGTAGTATCCCGATTCCGGATATTTGCCGGTTTTCATGGCCGCCGTGAGATCGCGGGAAACGGATTCCAGGACAAAGGCCGTGTCGCGGTGGGCCAGCAGGGCGCTGGTCGTGTCGTGGGTTCTGACCTGGCGGGGGACGGAAACGGCGGGCCAGGAGGCGCCGGGGGTCATCTGCTGCAGGACGTGGACGCCCCTGAGGTACCGGAGGGATATTTTTTCGGCGGCAGCGGCGCCGGGGGGCAAAAGGAGCGCGACAAGGCAGACGGCGGCGAAAAACCGCGCGGTCCGCGTGACAGGCAGCTTCCCCAAGGCTGTGCTGATAAAAAAGAGCGCCATTGTCCCCCACAAGGTTTTCGACTATACTTACCCGGCTGCACGCATGGGCCTCTCCGGCCCGCAGTGCGGCGGCCTAAGGAGACACTGATTAATGAGGATTTTTGCCCGCTGTCAAGGAAGGCGAGGAAACTCGCCGCGTCCTGCGGCTCGCCCCTTCGGGGCGCCTTCGGCGTGTAATTCCGCTTTCCTGCGGAATTAGCCGGGCGGAGCGAAGTGTATCAAGACATACATGAGCTTCGCACGGGACGAGTCTGACGCGGGCAGCGGGCAAAAAGACCATTAATCAGCGCTTTCCTAATCTGCCCATACCAGAGGTTCCCCCCATGACGCAAACACGTTCTGTCCGCAAGACCGCAAAATCTCCTGATCCGGCAAAGGTCTTTTTCGCAAATCTGCGCGCGCGAGGCCCCAGGGAAAACAAGCTCGCGAAAATCGCCGCGCTTTTCGCCAAGGCGGGGTTCGACGCCCGCATCCCCAAGGATGCCCTGACCGCCGTCAAGGTGCACGTGGGCGAACGCGGCAACGACACCTTTCTGAGCCCGGTCCTTGTCCGCAAGGTTGTGGATTGCATCAAGGCCGCCGGCGGCAACCCCTTTATCACGGATACCAACACCCTGTACAAGGGCAGCCGCCACAACGCGGTGGACCATATCGCCACCGCGATCGAGCACGGCTTCGGCTACGCGACGGTCGGCGCGCCGTTCATCGTCGCGGACGGGCTGCGCAGCACCAGTTACGAAAAGGTCGTCATCCGCAAAAAGCATTTCGCCTCGGTCAAAATCGCCTCGGCCATTGTGGCGGCCCAGTCCATGATCGTGCTGTCCCATTTCAAGGGGCACGAGTTGGCGGGGTTCGGCGGGGCCGTCAAGAATTTGGCCATGGGCTGCACGCCCTCGCAGGGCAAGTGCGATCAGCACGCCTCGCGCTTCATGGTGCAGGAGGAAAAGTGCATCGGGTGCGGCGCGTGCATCGCGAGCTGCCCGGAGAACGCCATCAGTTTTATCAAACGGGACAAGCGCAAGGTCGCGGCCATCGACAAGGCCCGCTGTATCGGCTGCGGCGAGTGCCTGACGGTCTGCAAACCCAAGGCCGTGTGGATTGACTGGAAAACCGAGGTCGGCCCCTTTAACGAACGCATGGCGGAATATGCCCTCGGCGCGGTGGCGGGCAAGGAAAAAACAACGGGCTACATCAATTTCCTGCTCAACGTCACGCCGGATTGCGACTGCGTGCCCTGGAGCGACTCCCCTCTGGTGCCGGATATCGGCATCCTGGCCTCGACCGACCCCGTGGCGCTCGACAGCGCCTGCTTCGATCTGGTGAACCGGGAGGCCGGGCACAGCCACTCGCTGCTGGAAAAGGGGCATGCGCCCGGCGAGGACAAGTTCACGGGCGTGTGGAAACACACCTGCGGCGAAGTGCAGCTCAACCATGCCGAAAAAATAGGGCTGGGCACGCGCACGTATACATTGGTGACGATTTAGGCGACACGCCCGGAAAACCTCTTGCCGGAACGTCGCGGCGGGTATTTTTCCGGGGCAGCCTCTCGGGTATTTTGGATACGGACCGTACAACCTGCGCCGGGTACGGCAGGGGTGCCATGATGCAACGTTTTGTTTCTGCCTTTCGGAGCGCGCCGCGCCATGCCCGCATGGCGCTCGCGCTCGCCTGTCTTTTGCTCTGCCTGCCCGTGGCCTCGTTTGCCGCGCAGGACAAGGGGCTTGTGGTGACCCCCCTCGGCGACGATCTCGGCCGCGGAGAGGGTGATGCCGCTCCCGCCAACCGTTTGCCGGGCGAATCCGTGCCGTTCTTCAATCAGGGCGGCACCGCCGGTCAGGAGCAGACGCCGCCACGGGACGACTCCACCGCCGGCGATCTGGGCACGAGCGCCTCGGGCGGCCCGCCGCCGGCGTTGCAGGAGCCGCCTTCGTACAAAGACGGCATCATCATGGCCTATCTCGTGGAACTCATGCGCAAACAGGGCAAACCCTGCCCTTCGGGCGCGCAGCCTCCGGTGCCGCCATCCCTGCTTTTTTCGGAACCGTTGTGCCGCGTTGCCGAGTCCGTGGGGAAAGGTGTGGAATTTCCCGCCGCCTATGAGCAACAGGGCCTGTATGCCTCGCGCTGGCGCATGTTCAGCGCCACCGACCAGCCTGCCCAGCAGGTGGCGACGCGCCTGCGGGAACAGCACTGCGAAGCGTTGCTCGAACCCTATACCCATATCGGCGCATGGCGGGGCGCCAACGGCTGGCGCATCGTTCTGGCCACGCTGACGGAAAAACCGGCCGCGACCCCCGGAGCCGAGCCGCAAGCCGCGCCCCAATCCGCGTCTCCGCCCCAATCCACATCTCCGGTAGGCGTAACGCCCCCGGCCCCAGCCGCGGCGCCACAGACAGGGGCCACGCCCGTGGCTCCCGCCGCGACGAGCGCCGCGGAACCGCAACCGGTCAAAGCGGAATCGCAAGCAGGCAGGGCGGAACCGCAGACGCCTCCTCTGGAATATGCCGTTCCCGCCGCCAAGGCGGCTGCCGGGCAGACCGCTCCGGCACCGGCCTCCACTCCCGCGCCGCAGACCCCGGCACCGGCAACCCCGCAGCCGGGCACCGCGCCCCGGCCCGACCTCGCACCGCTGTCCGGCATGGCCCCGGCTGCCGCGCCCACGGCACCCGCTCCGGCACAGGCCGTTCCCGTACAGGCCGCGCCCGCTGAGGCCGCCTCGCGCGTTTCCGGGCAGGAGGCGCGGGCCCTGTTCCAACTCATGAACGATCTCAGGGCCAAAGGCGGCTCGTGTCTGGGCAAACCTTCGCGGACGGCGCCCCCCCTGGCTTTCGATGCCGGTCTTCAGGCCGCTGCCGAAAAGGAAGCCGCGGATGCCGCCGCCAAGGGCAGCTTCGGCACGATGCTCGGTGCTTCGCCGGACATGGCGGGCGGCGCTGTGGGCTATCGCGGGGCGAAAGTTTCCAAGCTCACGGCCACGAGCCGTCCCCCGGCCTCGGTCGTGCTGGATGTGTGGATGGTCAACCCCGCGCGTTGTGACGCGCTCCTGTCCTCGGAGTACCAGGATGCCGGGGCCGCCTATGTGGACGGGTATTGGGTCGTCCTGATGGGGCAACGCGTCGCGCCGTCCCCGGCAGCCGCCCCGGCGGGAAAATAACGCGGCGCAGTATTCAGATGCGCCCGTCCCGTTCTAAGCGGGTTGCAAAAGACTGCGGGTAGTGTAAGAAAGGAGTATGGACGATACTATCCTGCTCGCTTTCGGGCTGACGGCTTTTGCCGGGCTTTCCACCGGGATCGGCGCGCTTTTCGCCTTTTGCACCAAACGGGCGAACACGCGCTTCCTTTCCGCTGCCCTGGGGTTTTCCGCCGGGGTCATGCTGTACGTTTCCTTCGTGGAGATACTGGTCAAGGCGCGCGATGCCCTGACGGCCCATTGGGGCCACCCCGCCGGGGCATGGGCCGCCGTGGGCTCGTTTTTCGCGGGCGTCGCGGTTATCGCCGTCATCGACAAACTGGTCCCGGCTGAGGCCAACCCGCACGAGATCCATAATATCGCGGCCCTTGCGCCGTGCCCCGTCGAGCCGGACGGGCGGGACGCCGGGCAGGGCGGCAGCGCAAGCCCGCCGCCGGGCATGGCCTCCGACGGCCCGGCCGCCGACCGTGACCCGGCCAAACTGCACCGCATGGGCCTGTTTACGGCGCTGGCCATCGCCATCCACAACTTTCCGGAAGGGCTCGCCACCTTCACCGCCACACTGACGGACCCATCTCTCGGCTTCGCCATCGCCATCGCCATCGCCATCCACAACATACCGGAAGGCATTGCGGTGGCCGTGCCCATTTATTTCGCCACCGGCGACCGGAAAAAGGCTTTTTTCCACGCTTTCCTGTCCGGCCTTGCCGAGCCGGTGGGCGCTCTCGTCGGCTTTCTCATCCTGCTGCCGTTCTTTTCCCCGGCGGTTTTCGGGATGCTGTTCGGCTCCGTTGCCGGGATCATGGTCTTTATCTCCCTGGACGAACTCCTGCCCACTGCCGAGGAATACGGCGAACACCACCTGTGCATTTACGGCGCCATCGCGGGCATGGCCCTCATGGCCGTGTCGCTCCTGCTGTTCATGTAAGAACTTGTCCATACATAAACGTTTCGCGGCCGATTGCTTCGTCTTACGCAAATCGCTGCGCCGGGCAAAGCCCGCCTTGCTCCGCCATGCGGGCGACTATCGTCGCCTTTTTTGCTCCGAGTCGAGTATATAAGAACACTCGCAAAAATGGCCTTTTCCTCGCCCTCGGCTCACGCTCCGCTTATTTATGGACAAGTTCCAAGTTTCTACAATTTCTTTTACTTCCCCGGGCCTTCACGGTATGGCATGCGAAAAAACGCATGAGCGAGGTGCCGGCGCATGAGCATGGACAGCAAGGGACTGTTGGCGGCGTATGAGGACGATCTTATCCGCTTCGCGCAGGATCTGGTCCGGGTCCGGAGTTTTTCCGACCAGGAAGGGGATCTTGCCCGCCTTATACAGAAGAAGATGGAAGAACTGGGATACGACGAGGTGTTCATCGACCGGGTCGGCAACGTGGTGGGCCGGATCGGATCGGGCGGCAAGACGGTTCTTTTCGATTCCCATATGGACACGGTTACCGTGAACGACGAAGCGGAGTGGCGCGTGCCGCCCTTCAGCGGCGACATTGTGAACGGCAGGCTGTACGGGCGGGGTTCCGTGGACATGAAATCCGCTCTCGCTGCCTCGGTATACGCCGGGGCCGTCGCCAAAGCGCGGGGGCTGGCCCGGGACAAGACCGTCTACGTCACCGGTTCCGTCTGCGAGGAATTCTGCGACGGCGAAAATTTGAAAATACTGTTCGCCGAACACGCGATACGGCCTGATTACGTGGTTATCTGCGAACCGTCTGACAATACGATAACCTTGGGCCACAAGGGCAAGGCCCAGGTCCTCCTGACGACCCACGGGCTTTCCGCCCACGGCTCGGCCCCGGAAAAGGGCGTGAACGCCGTGTACGCCATGGCGGAAATCATCCAGCGGGTCGAAGCTCTGAACGCGCGGCTGGCCGTTTCCGGTCCGCCGCACGGCACCATCGTGCTCTCCGATATTTCCTGCGCCAGCGCGTCATTGAACGCCGTACCGAGTGAATGTTCCATCTATCTTGACCGGCGGATGGTCCCCGGTGAAACGGCGGATATGGTACGGCGGGAAATGGATGCGCTCATAGACGGCAAGGACGCTTCCTGGCGGATCGGGACGTTGCGGCATACGACCTGGACCGGCGCGGAACTGGTCTATGAGCCGTTGCACGACCCCTGGAAAATAGCCGGAGACCATCCCCTGACCCAGGCCTGCAACAGGGCCTACGCCGGAGTTTACGGCGCCGCGCCGGGCCACTACGATTTTTGGGATTTCGGCACCAACGCCGTGACGCCGGTCGCCATGGGGATTCCGGCCATCGGGTTCGGCCCGGGCGAATACAAACTGGCGCACATGCGCGACGAGAACTGCGAAGTGGAAAAGATCAAGGAAGCGTGCCGGTTCTATATGGGAGTCATCCAGGAACTATAGTGCGGGAAAAAACGTGTAGATCCTATGGACAGGCGCTTGTATGTCTTTTTTCTATGGCAGGCATAACGTAAAGAAATCTTTTGTTAATTGCGGAACGGCTTCGTGAAGGGAATTAAATCTTTACGTTGTTATAAAAACGAGTACACTGAGCGCGTTTGTGCGGCTATGCGCTATTTTGTCACAAATATGGCACTATTTACATGATAATGGTCGGTTCCCGATCATGGTTCCGGGAAGATGCCGTGCCGGTCTACAGGAGGGCAGACAGACGGAAGAGAGAAACCCGTGGTGATGTGTTGGCCGGACATATGTGACGGAACATTCAACTGAAAAGAGGTTGCAGTATGTTGAGAGATTGGAGAAGAATTCGCCCCGATGGGCAGGAAAGCCCGTATATTCCTCTGGGTCCCTTCCAGCTGCGGTTGCCCGGCATTCACTACAAATTTGAGCCCTACGATTATATCCAGGGCTTGCTCATGTGCGCGGTCTGCCTTTCCATCATCCCCATCCTGCAGGAAACCTTGGGGATGCCGTTTGAAGTCGCGCTGGCCATCGTCGTGCTGAACGGCTTTCTGTATTGCTGGCATACGGCTCTGGGCGACCCGGTGGTGCCCGGCTGGATCACCCCGGCCATTCCTCTCATCGTGGCCCACGTGATGCTGTTCGAGCCCGGCGCGGCCCGCATGCACGCGCTGATCGCCTTCCAGGTGCTGTTCGCCGTCTGGTGCCTGTTCCTCGGCATCACGGGCCTGGGCCGGAGGGTTATCGACATCATCCCGCCGGGGATCAAATGCGGTATCATTCTGGGCGCGGGCGTCTCCGCCATTTTCATGGTGTTCAAGCCCGAGGGCGGCCGTCTTATGACCATGCCCATCACCATTTCCATCTGCGCCCTTTTCACGATGTTCCTGATGTACAACTACGGCTTCCGGAAAGCCGCCGCCAACAACACGGTGCTGCGGCTCGTGGCCAACCTGGGCCTTTTGCCGGCCATCGTGCTCGCCATCATCGTGGCGCCCATTGTGGGCGAAGCCACCATTAACGTCCAGTGGGGCTTCTCCCGTCCGGACTTCGCCACCCTGTGGTCCGACTGGGTGCCCTGGGGCAAGCTCGGCTGGCCTTCCGTCTCTGAATTCGTTCATGCCATTCCCCTTGTGCTTGCCACCTATATCGTCGTTTTCGGCGACGTTATCCAGGTGCAGGCCATCCTCGCGGACGGCCGCAAAGTCCGCCCGGACGACCCCGCCGAATACAGCGTGAACCGCACCCACCTTATCGTGGGCATCCGTAACGGCATCATGGGCGTGTTCGGCCCGGACATCTCCATGTGCGGCCCCCTCTGGGCGGCCATGCACGTGGTCATCGTGGAACGCTGGAAAAAAGGCCGCGCCACCATGGATACCCTCCTGGGCGGCGCCGCGTCGTTCCGTTTCGGCACGTTCACCGGTTATCTCATCCTGCCCATCGTCACCATCACCAGGGCCGTTCTTCCGGCGGCGCTGTGCCTGACGCTGCTCATCCAGGGCTTCGTGTCCGTGTACGTCGGCGCGCGCGAAGCGAAGAACCTCAAGGACCTCGGCATCGGCGGCATGGTTGCCGGCGCCCTTCTTGCGCGCGGTTCCGACTGGGGCTTCGCCGTGGGCATCATCGCCTGCATACTGATCTACGGCACCGACCTTCTGCCCGGCCGCAAGATCGACGAACCCGCGATCTGGAAAGATCAGGAGTAGAAAAACAGCATCCGTCCCCGGCTCACGCGCCGGGGACGGACCTTCATTGCGGCCCATGTCCTGCTTTTGCACGGCATGGGCCGTTATTTGCGGACGGAACTCCCGGCCTGCTTTACCGTGCAGGCGCGCTGGAATATCCGGATGGTATCGAGCATATTTTCGTGCTGAACGGCTTTAACGTCGAACCGCAGGGCCGTGAAGGTGGCCTGGAGAATGGCGCCGATGCAGAAGACCGAAATGACCGTCCCCAAGCCGATTTTTGCGCCCATCAGCCAGCCGATGGTCAGCGCTGTGCCCTCCAGGAGGCTCCGCACCACGCCGATGGGGGTTTTCGCCATGCGTCTGCACAACGCGACCATGAGCGAATCCCGGGGGCCGCAGCCGAGCCCGGCCCCGATATAGAAATAACTCCCCAGGCATAACGTGAACAGGCTCAGGATAAGCATGGCCAGGCCGGACCAGAAGCCGGTCATCATCGGGACAAGGCCGGTATAGGCGATGATGTCGATGTACACGCCGATCATGACGCCGTTTATCAGGGTGCCGAACCCTATTTTTTCCTTGAGGGCGAAGTCGATAATGACGATAACCACGCTGACCGCGATCATCATGTTGCCGAAAGACGCGCCGGTCTGCAGCGACAGGCCCATGGCAAAAGCCGTCCACGGCGACAGGCCGATATTGCCCTGCACGGTCATATACGACCCCAGGGACATGAGAAATATGCCGAAGAAGAGCCTGACGGCTTTGGGGATATAGGGCAGCATCGGCAATCCTTTTGTGAAGGGGCGTTGCGCGGCGGATTCAGGAATTTTTGCCGCCGGGACGGCAGGCATGTATCCCCGCTCGTTTTTCACTGCCTTAAAAGGGCGAATATTGCCAGCTATTCCTTCCCTTTGCCTCGGGCAGCCGTTGCCCCGGGGCCGTAAAAGGCGCGCGCGGGAAACGGTGTTTTCTACAGATCCTCCATATTGTCTCATTGATTGCAGTATATAATTGTGTTACAATCATTTCGATAAAAACTCAGGGAGACTGCTGCCTTGCGTTTTTTTGCATGGTAGACCAGTCTGTTTGAATTGGCGTTATGGAGCCTGTGCGGAGGCATGATGTCGGAACAGAGTAGGCCCAGTGTCCTGATCGTCGACGATGAGAAGCCCAACCTCAGCACGTTGAGCAAAATTCTTAACCCCGGCTTTACCGTGTACATGGCTAAATCCGGGGAAACGGCCCTGCAAATCGCCCACGAGGTCGAGCCGGATCTGATCCTTCTGGATATTCTCATGCCCAGGATGGACGGCTTTGAAGTCCTGGAGCAGCTCAAAACATCCGAAAAAACACGCGATATTCCGGTAATATTCATTACGGCGCTTGATAGCGTGGAAGACGAGGAAAAAGGGCTCTTTCTGGGAGCGGTGGATTACATCAAAAAACCTTTTCACGGCTCCATCGTCAAGGCGCGCGTCCGCACGCAGTGGCAGATCGTGCAGCAGCGGCGGACCATCGAGCGGCTGTGCATGATAGATCCCCTGACCGAGCTGCCCAACCGGCGCAGCTTCGACGCCCAGATCAACCTGGAATGGGCCCGCGCCATCAGGGAACACACCCCGATCAGCCTGCTTATCATCGATGTGGACGAATTCAAGCACTACAACGACACCTACGGGCACCAGCAGGGCGACAGTCTGCTGGTGGTGGTTTCCCGGATTTTTCAGAATTCCGTCAGCAGGCCGTTCGACCTGGTCGCGCGCATCGGGGGCGAGGAGTTCGCCGTCGTTCTTTCCAATACGGACAAGCGGGGGGCTTTGGAGATAGCCAGGAAAATATGCTCCAACGTCTGCAATATGGATATCCGGGACGGCAGCGGCGAAAAATTTCCCACGGTAACCGTCAGTATCGGGGTTTCCACGGCCTTTCCCGGCGTGGGCGATTGTGTCGCCGACCTTGTGGCCTCGGCGGACAAGGCGCTCTACAAGGCAAAAGGCGCCGGGCGCAACCGGGTTTGCGATTGAGGCCGCGATTTTTACGGGAAAAAAGCCGGGAACACCGATGGTGTTCCCGGCTTTTTTTGTGTGGCCCGGCGGAGGCGGGAACGTCCGAATCCCCCTGTTCGAACCGGGGTGTTCTGCAATGCGGTTGTGGTAAAAAATAAAAAAGCTGCTATCGTGCAGAAAGGACTGGCCGTGAGGCGGCCCGGGAATATTTTTGACGCACACGGAACAGTGAATAAAAAAATTTAGCCTGTTGTAAGGAGAAAAGTATGATCGAGAACCGTTTGAAATCCCGTTTCGCCCTCGCGCTGTTCTTTACTCTCTGCCTGCCTCTGGCCGCTTTTGCCGGCGCCATGGACGACGCCCACGGCACCTGGAAGCTGGACGCGGCAAAAACCGCCAAAGCCGCCGATGGAAGCAAGGACGTTCCCTTTGATACCGTTGTCATCAACAAGGACCGGAACACCCTGACCATGCGGGATAGCCGAAGCGGCCAGGAAGGGATGATGGAATTCACGGTGCAAAGCCCCTCCGCGACCGGTGCCGATCTGCAGATCACGGGCGGCCCTGTTCTGCGTCTCAAAATGCAGGGCAAAAAGGAAATGTCCCTCGGCCAGGCGGACGGCAAGAACCGCAGGGAAGTCCTTTATTTCACGGCCGCGCCGGCGGCGCCGGCCGTGAAGCACGTGTATCTGCTGGAGGTGGTGCATGGTTCTCCCACCGATGTTACCGATGCCATGCTGAAAGGCAAGGGTTTCAAGGAATCGCGCAAACGCGGGAGCGAGGACCCGACGATTTACAATATCGTGTACGACGGCACGGTGGACGGCGTGGACGCCGTGGTGGAAGTCTCCTACTACAAGGGCGTCACCCTGGGCGTGACCATCGGCCTGCCCGCCAAGACGGCGGCGGAGAAAAAAGCGTCCGGCGCCGTGTACCAAAAGGTGCTTGCAGACTGGACCAAAGCCTACGGCGCATCCGACGACCCCATGCCCAACATGCATGTTTGGTTGCTGGACAACGACAAGGTGCGGCTGACCCTGGCCGAGCCGGTTGAGGGCGAGGAAGATCCTTCGTATCTTCTGGCGGCCAACCGGCCCTATCTGGATTAGGCGGCTGTGCATACGCCGGTATGCACCGGCTTTTATAGAGGAGTATCGGCGCGGGCGCGTCCCCGCAACGCCGCAGCAAACCACGGCGTTGCGGGAAGAGGGAGTCTTCCGGCGCGCCCGCGCAATCCATTGTGAGGCGTCGCCATGTTCTCTTTCTTGCGCCTTTGCTTTTTGACCCTGCTGCTGTCGCTCCCGGTCGCCGTGGCGGCCCAGGCCGCGTCCCCGGAGGATTTTTACGCCACGGCGGACGCGTTTCTGGATGGCGGCATGGGACCGGATGCTTTTTTGTCCGCCAGCGAAACGGCCCTTGCGAAAGGCGAGGGCGACGCGGAATTTATGGGCTATGTCCACGCTCTGCGCGGCCATGCCCGCTGGCTGCAAAAGGACCTGGCCGAAGCCGGGCGGGAAGCGGCCATAACCCTGCGGATCAGTCCGCGCAGTATGATGGGCCATGCGGTGACGGCCAATATCCTGGCGAGCGAAGGCAAGCTGGAAGAAGCCGCCGCCGTGCTGGACCGGGCAAAGGCCAATGCCGACCACGGCTATGAGAAGGAGCATTTCGCGGCCCTCGCGACCTTGTTGCGCAACAGGATCAAAGCCGGGGAGAAGGCGGCCCCGCCCGGTTTTGACGTGCTGCGCGGGTTGTGAGGGTACCGTGCGGTAAACGGAAAAAGAGGCTGAACACGCGGCAAGCGTCTTCAGCCTCTTGATATTTTATGGTGCCGGGGGACGGTATTGAACCGCCCACACGCGGATTTTCAGTCCGCTGCTCTACCAACTGAGCTACCCCGGCGTGTCGAAGAGTTCAAGTACCCAAAGTTTGGGACGATGGCAAGCTCTTTTTTACATTTTAGCCGTCTACCACCAGGAAACCGGGTACCGCCTGTCGCGGGCCAGGTTGTTGGTTATGAGCGCCACCGCCACCAAAACGATTGTGGCCGTAGCCACGGGGAACAGAACGGCCAGGTAGCCGTACTGAATAACGGACTGGTCGCCCGTCGCCATCATAAGGGCCGTGCCGCCGCCGGGCGGGTGGAGTGTGCCGGTGGCGTGCATGGCCGCAATGGCCCCGGCCACGCCGAGCGCCGGGCCGACGAGCGAGCTTTCGCCGCAGAGCGTGTACACGGTAATGCCCACCAGGGCGGATACCACGTGCCCGCCGATAACGTTGCGCGGCTGGGCGAAAGGCACCTGTGGCGCGCCGAAAAGGAGCATGGCCGACGCGCCGAAAGTGCCCATGAGCAGCAGATTGTCCGCGCGGCCGAACACCTCCGTGTTGACGAGCGCCAGCACGGTCATCCCGGCGAGGGAGCCGATGAACGACCACAAAATTTCCACCGGGAAGATTTCGGTACCCTTGCCCGGCATGCCGCGCATCTTGGCGAAATAGGCCTTGGCCCTGACCCTGACCTTGTGCCGCGCCGGGTCCCGGTCCGGCGGACAGTGGTGCCGGTCGCGGAGCACGCGGCGGGCTGTTTTTACCCTGTTCCAGACGTCCTGCGAGGTTGTGCGGTGTATGCGCATGAAAATCCCTTGCAGCCCTGCCCGTTACGGGTTGCTTTTTTCCGGCTCCGGCCGGGAGACGGAGGAGGAAAGCCCGGCTTTGGCCGGGTCCAGTATCATCGTTTCGCCGAGTTCCTCGGCGCTCGTCGGCTGGGCCGGTTCCAGCTTTATGGTCAAGGTAGCGCCCGGTTTTTCCAGAAAATCCAGGCAGTGCGCGACGAGGTCCGCAAGGGGGCCTTGCAGGGCGAGCCCCGCGGCGGAGAGGGCCATGCGGGCTTCCCGGCGCAGGAACGAAGGGGTTTTGTCCTGCTGTTTGGCGATCAGGGCGAACAGGGGTTCCGAGATGCCTGAATCCGTGACGGAAATTTCCAGGAACCGGCATTTGGCATCCTTGTCCAGGTCCAGTTCCGGGCGGCCCTGTATGCCCACGGCAAGGGAGAAAGCCCCCAGATCCTTGACGGAAAGGGAGAGCGGGGTGAGGTCCAGGGAAATTTCATTGCTTTCCAAAGACTTGACATCCATCACGAATTGCCCGTCAACCGTAAGGGTGGCGGGCAGAACGGCGAGGACGTCCTCCATATCCACAAGCCCGGCGGTTGCTGCCGTGTTGCCGCGCAGCAATTCTTTCGCGAGGGTCAGGGAGGAGACGGCCATGGACATCCGCTGCCGGGCTTCCGTGAAGTTTGCGGCCAGTGTCGCTTCCTTCGCGGTGACCGGGGAGGCGGTTCCGTCCGGGAGGGTCATCATCAGGGTCATGTCCTTCACATACCCGCCGTCAAGGACAAAGTCCCCGCTAAACGGGTTCTTCCCCAAGGGCGGCTCTTCGTCGAGCCTCTTCGGGAGGGGGGACGCGGTTCCGGCGAGGCCGAATTCCGCCATGGAGAAAAAGAGTTTGCCGTCGCGTTTCGCCTGGATATCCTTGAACGTCGTGGGGCCCAATTTTTCAAAGGAAAAATCCGTGGCTTCCGACGCGCCGAAAAACACTTCAAGCTGGGTCCCCCGGTCTGAAAAGGCAAACCGGTCGCCTTTGGAGAGATACCGGTCGGCACTGAACGCCAGGGACAACGGCTTTTTGTCCGCTGTCCGCTCGGCGGGGGCCGGGGTATTATCCTCTAGGGCCTGTTAACACTAATTGCAAAAATGTTTATATCGGGTTACAATTAACCCATGAAGATTTCCAAAGAACAATACGAGCGCATTGCGGATAGTTTTCCGCGACAGCGCGGCAACGTTACCCAGGACAACCTTAAAATTATCAATGCCATCTTGTATGTTGCCGAAAATGGCTGCAAGTGGCGAAGTCTGCCGAAAGAGTTTGGAAACTGGCATTCTATTTATACTCGCATGAGTCGATGGAGCAAAAATGGCGTACTTGACAGAATCTTTGAACGCCTCCAGCGGGAACGCTTGATCTCCATCAAAATAGAAGCCTTCTCTCTCGACAGCACTATTGTTAAAGTTCACCCCGACGGAACAGGGGCCTTAAAAAAACTGGTCCACAATCCATCGGAAAATCCAGGGGCGGATGGACAACCAAAATTCATATGGTTGCCGCGTCAGCCGAATGCGCGTTGATATTCAGTCTCTCCCCCGGCAATGCCGGGGATGCGCCTCAGGGCCGAAGGCTCTTGGAACGCCTTGGCCCTGCTCCGAAGCGATATAGCCTTCTCATGGACAGAGCCTATGAAGGCAATGAAACACAGTGCTTAAGTCGCGCCTTGGGCTACGAACCGGTGGTTCCGCCAAATCCCAATCGGCTGAAGCCGTGGGAGTATGACAAAGAGCTATACAAAAAACGCAACGAAGTTGAGAGGTTGTTCAGGAGACTTAAAGGCTTCAGGCGCATAGCGACTCGCTATGACAAGCTGGATGTCATGTTCCTTGCCTTTATCGTTTTCGCTCTCATCGTTGAGGCCCTCAAATAGTGTTAACAGGCCCTAGGGCGAACCGGGCCAGCCAGCTGAGAGAGGCGGCGTTTTCCCGGAAAACGGCCTCCCATTCCGTCGCCAGTTGCGGCAGATCGGCTTTGAAGCCTTGCAGCGTGCACTGCTCCGTGGAGGCGACAAAGTCGCCCCCCGTTGTGACCATATCGGTAATGGTCACCGAGTCGGCCAGGGCGGCCATGCCGGGCGCGGAGAGCCCCTCGAAGGAGATGCCCTCGACAGCGACGGATTCCATTGTGACGGAGGCGCCCGCCGTATCCGAAGGAAGGGTGAAGGCAACCTTGCGCAAGGTCAGCGAGCGGCCGAACAGGCTGCCGTCAACGGCGCCGACGCGGAACGCGTAAGACGCGGGGATGCGGGCGATCGCCTCGTTAAGCCGCTTGATCTGCGTGGATTCCATATATTTGCCCGCCCCGAAAACAACGGCGGCAAGGAGCAGGGGAATGCCCAGGATAATGGGAAGTTTCGATTTTTTAGTCGTTTGCACTGTCATAACGGCCTCGGCTGGTTGGCGCGGGCATGCGCCCGCGCATCATGGTGAAAGGAGCATTGTAGAAACGCTTCGCCCGGATTTGTCAACCCGCAAGGCCTTTGGTGAGACAGCTGTATGGTTTGCCGCGGTATAATGCCATAATGAGCCACTATCCTTGCCTCTTTACCGGCCGCTTGGTATAAAACCGGGATATTTCCCAAACACAAGTGAGCATACCATGGAAACCAACGAGACCCAAAATGCCGAAGCTCTTCCGGCGGTGAAAGAACAACCCCCCGAAGGCGGCGCTCTTCAGGCGGGTGACGCGTCCCGTGTTGCGGCCATAGAAAAATCCATCAATATCGGCGACCCTTCGCTGACCGTCACTTACGGCGCGCAGACCATGCAGGAAATCTCCCGCTTCGCGGACGACCTCCTGGCCCGCGTCCAGGCCAAGGATTCCGGCCAGGTCGGGGAGACCCTTACGGACCTGATGGTCCGCGTCAAGGGGATAGACGTTGCCGAAATCGCCGGGGGCAAGCGCGGCATCCTTGAGCGCATCCCGGTCATCGGCTCCTTTTTCGACTCCATGGAACGGACCATCGCCAAGTTCAACACCTTGTCCGAGCAGGTGAGCGTCATCACCGACAAGCTTGAGGAGGCGATGGTGGGCCTCCTGCGCGACGTGAACGTGCTGCAACAGCTCTATGAACACAATGAGAAATTTCATCATGAGCTTTCCGCTTACATTGAAGCGGGCAAGCGCAAAGTGGAAGAGGTGCGGGCGGGTGACCTGCCCGCGCTCAAAGCTGCGGCGGATGCCTCGAACGATCCCATGGAAGCCCAGAAGGTCCGCGACTTTGCCGAGCAGATCAACCGCTTCGAGCGCCGGTTGCACGATTTGCAGCTGTCCCGCACCATCACCGTGCAGACCGCGCCGCAGATCCGCCTGATCCAGAGCAACAACCAGACGCTGGCGGAAAAGATCCAGACCAGCATCCTGACGACCATCCCCATCTGGAAAAGCCAAATGGTGCTGGCCCTGTCGCTCCAGGGGCAGAAAAACGCGGCCCTGCTGCAAAAAAGCGTGGCCGATACCACAAACGACATGCTGCGCAAGAACGCCGAACTCCTGGAACAGTCCAGCGTGGCGACCGCCCGCGAAGTGGAGCGCTCCGTGGTGGATATCGACACCTTGCGCGACGTGCACGCCAAGCTCATCAGCACCATTGAGGAATCCATGCGCATCGCCCAGGAAGGCCGGGAAAAGCGGCTGGCGGCGGAAAAGGAACTCGGCCAGATGGAATTGCAGCTTAAGGAAAAACTCACGTCCCTGGCCGCCCGGAAAACCCAGGAAACCATTGACGCGGCTTCCGGGCAGCAGGCCCTGCCGGAAGGCGAAAACGCGTCACCGGCTCCGGCGGGACCTGAAAATCCCGAAGGCCGGGCATAGGCGCGGCCGTGGACGCCATGAAGCCCGGCCAGCCGGAACGGCCCCATAGCTCCGGCCAGGCGGAACGCCCGTATAACTCCGGCAAGACGGAACGGCCGAACACCCCCGGCAAACCGGAGACGTTCAACGGCGGCGCGCCCATGGCGCCCCCCACGGACAATGAGATTCCGGGCCTCGGTCTTGCCGCCCGGTGGGGCGCGCGGAGCCTGGAGGAACTGAAAAGCCTGGGCAAGCGCGTGTTCGCGCACATCGCGATTTTCGCCGGGGCCGCCGCCGTGGCGGTTTCCGCCGGGAGTTTTCTGGCGGGCATCTGCGCGTATGTCGGCGGGGTCTGCATCATCGCCAGAGGCATGGCCGCGAGCCCGGCCTGGCTGATCCCGGCGGTGACGGGCGTCGCGCAGACGGTCATCCTCGCCCTGTTCGGTTTTCCCTTCCCGCAGGCCCTGTTTTGGGGTGGCGCGCAGTCCTGGCTGCAACGGCTTTTCCAGAAGCGGTTCCGCATGGGCGGGGAATGGATCATGCTGCTGTTCCTGCTGCCGGTCGGCATCTCCCTGCTGGGGCAAACGCCTCTGCTTCTCCTCTCCAGCTCGTTCGCGGGCATGGCCGTTATCGGAGTGATTCTTTCGCAAGCCGTTTACCGGAAACAGGCCCTTGCGGCCAGGGCCGAGGAACTGCGGCAAGCCGGCCCGCCCGAGCCGGAACGGGTCGTCCTGTACCGCGCCTCCCTGGCGGACTTCAGCGGGAAAATCCACAGCCTGCCCAAAAGCGCGCAGGCTGTCGCCACATCCATCGCCGCATGCACCGGCAACATCCTGGACAGCATGGCTACGGACCCCCGCGACCTCGAGCCGGGCCACCGGTTCCTGAACCGGTACTTCAAGGCCGCGCATGCCGTGGTGGACAAGCATATCAGCCTCGCGCGGGAAAAGGTCATCACCCCGGAAATCATGGAAGCCCTTGCCAGAAGCGAGGAGATGCTCGCCCGGCTGGACGCGGTTTTCGCCAAAGAGCACGCCCGGCTGCTTGAAAACGACGTTTCGGATTTCTCGGCCGATCTTGCCGTCATCGATACGCTCCTCAAAATGGACGGCCGGTGACCCCGGTCTGTCCAGGCTCGTACCAGGCATGACACGGGAACTCGTCAAGGTGTTCGCCGCCTTTTCCCCCGTGGAAGAGGCCTGCCGCGAGGCCCTGGAACGGGCCGCGCGCGGCGCCGTGGGGTGCGACGAGCCGTGGCTTTTCCGGGAAGACGGCCTCGTGCGCATCTCCTGGGCGGGAATCTGGTTTCCCCTGGAAGACGCGCTCGACGCGTTGCGGATGGCCCTGCCCCCCGAGGCCGAAGGCAAGCTGGATTATCTGGATCTGGAAGCCTGGACCCTGACGCGCTGCCTGTGGCGCGGCGGGGCGTTTGATATCCAGACGCGCGGCTTGAACCATGTGCTGGAGTATTCCGGCCACTAGGGTCTTGCAACCCCATGAAAAAGAACCTTCAGGGCCTGCCGTTACTTTTGCGACGGCAGGCCCTAAAGGTTTTTTTCCCGTTGTCCGATAAGACGGACAAGGCGTGCTCTCCGCACGCGAGGAGGGGAGAGATATGAGCAGCAATGCAGCAGCGGCGCTGGCGGTGGCTGCCGCCAGCACGAGCAAGGCGGTCATCGGCGGGCAGATCGTGACCAAGACGCTGGATACCCTGAACAGGACGGCGCCCAGCAAGGGCAAAGGCAAGTACAGCAGCGGCGGCGGCGATATGGCCGCCAGCTACGACTTCAACAAGTCGGTGCTTTCGTCCGTTTACAGCGCCAAGGGCGCCATCGCGTCGATGAAGGGCTGAGCCGGGAGCGCCGTGTTTACCGGGGCAAGACCGCAAGAAGCCCTTGCGGTCTTGTCGTGCGTTCTTTTTTACGGACCGGGCATGAAAAAAACCGCCCGCCGTTGCCGGCAGGCGGTTTTGATGGAGACGGCAGGGCCGGTCCGCTATCCCACGCGTTTTTCTTTTTCCAGCTTCACGCCCTTGGCCTTGCGCTTGGGAACGCTCGCGGCCTTCCGGGACGGCGGCGTGCCCTTGGCTTTGGCTTTTTTGATCGTTGCCGCGAACGCCAGGCCGAACACGTCCTCAAGCAGCACGGCGGGATGCACGGCGATTTTTTCAAGGAGATCCTTGGGAATATCCTCAAGGTCTTTCATGTTCTGTTTGGGGATGATGACGTCCGTGAAGCCCCGGGCAACGCCCGCCAGGATTTTTTCCTTCACGCCGCCGATGGGCAGCACTCTGCCGCGCAGGGTTATCTCCCCGGTCATGCAGAGCGCCGGGTTCACGGGCTTGCCCGAAAGGGCGGAAACCAGGGCCGTCGCGATGGTCACCCCGGCGCTGGGGCCGTCTTTGGGCGTGGCGCCCGCCGGGACGTGGAGGTGGATATCCAGATTGTCCGTGAAGCAGGGATCGATGCCCAACGTTTCCGCGTTGGCCCGCGCGTAGGAAACGGCCGCCTGGGCGCTTTCCTTCATCACGTCGCCGAGCTGCCCGGTCAGGGTGAGTTTGCCCTTGCCTTTCATGGTCGAGACTTCGATGCTCAGCACTTCGCCGCCAAACGGCGTCCAGGCGAGCCCCATGGCGACGCCGGGGGTAAGCACCTTTTCGCGCTCTTCCTCGGAAAAACGCGGCGCGCCGAGGAATTCGTGCACCATCGCCGGGGTGACGGCAAAGGGGCCTTTGACGCCTTCCGCCTTTCTGCGGGCGAGTTTGCGGCACACGGAACCGACTTCGCGCTCCAGGTTTCTGAGGCCCGCTTCACGGGTATAGCCTTCGATGATGGATTGCATGACCGCGTCGGCCATGGTCATATCCTTGGGGGTAAGGCCGTTTTCCCGTATCTGCCGGGGCAGAAGGAAGCGCCGCGCGATAACCAGTTTTTCCTGCATGGTGTAGCCCGGTATCCGGATGATCTCCATCCTGTCGCGCAGGGGGCCGGGGATGGTTTCCAGATTGTTCGCCGTGCAGATGAACATGACCTTGGACAAGTCGAAGGGCACGTTGAGGTAGTGGTCGCTGAACGAGAAGTTCTGTTCCGGGTCGAGCACTTCCAGGAGCGCGGAAGAGGGGTCGCCACGAAAATCCGCGCCGATCTTGTCTATTTCATCGAGCATTATTACGGGGTTGCGTGTTCCCGCGGTCCGCAGCGTCTGGATGATGCGCCCCGGAAGCGCGCCCACGTATGTGCGTCTGTGCCCGCGTATTTCCGCCTCGTCGCGCATGCCGCCCAGGGACATCCGCTGGAATTTGCGGCCCATGGCTTTGGCGATGGAACGGCCGAGCGAGGTTTTCCCCACCCCCGGAGGGCCCACGAAACAGAGAATCGGCCCCTTGGATTTGGGGTTGAGCTTGCGCACGGACAAAAATTCAAGGATGCGCTCCTTGACCTTGTCCAGCCCGTAATGGTCCTCGGCCAGGATTTCCTCGGCCTTGGGGATGCTCAGGCGGTCGCGGGAAAGCTTGCTCCACGGCAGCTCGGCGAGCCATTCCAGGTAGGTCCGGGTAACCGTGGCCTCGGATGATTCGCCGTGCATGGTGGCCAGGCGTTTCAACTGTTTGTCCGCTTCCTTTTTTACGTCCTTGGGAAGCTTGGCCTTTTCCAGGGCCTCGGCGAGTTCATCCAGGTCCGCGTCCTCGGAGTCGAAGTCTCCCAGTTCCTTGCGGATGGCTTTGAGCTGCTCGCGCAGGAAGTAGTCGCGCTGGGCCTTGTCCATGCCTTCGCGGGCGCTTTCCTGGATCTTGGCCTGCATGTTGGTCACTTCCACCTCCTTGGAGAGGTGTTTGTTGACCATGGAAAGGCGTTCGATGGGGTCGAGACATTCGAGGATGGCCTGGGCGTCTTCTATTTTCAGGCGCAGGTTGGAGGCGATAAGGTCCGCCAGCCGTCCCGGATGGTCCAGGCCGGAAAGCACGGTGACGATTTCCGGCGAGGCCATGCCCCGCATGGCGAGGATTTTTTCGCACTGTTCGCGCGCGGCCCGCATCATGGCCTCTACCTTGACGGTGAGGGGGAAGTCGTCCGGTTCGGCCAGGGGGGAGATGGAAGCCTCCAGGTACCCGTCCTTTTCCACAAAGGTGTCGGCCTTTGCGCGGCTTACGCCCTGAACCAGAAGCTTCAGCCGGTTGTCGGGCATTTTGAGCATGCGCATGACCATGACCACGGTCCCCGTGGTGTACAGGTCGTCGGGGCCGGGTTCGTCGACCGCTTCATCCTTCTGCGTCAGCACGAAAAGATAGCGGCTGCCGTTGAGGGCGGCGTCCACCGCCTTGACGGAAGCTTCGCGCCCCACATGCAGCGGCAGGATCATATAATTGAAAAGCACGATGTCGCGTACGGGCAGTACGGGCAGCACATTGGGAAAATCCGGGGGCGTATGCCCTTCGGAGTCCTCCGCGGTGACGGGCGGCGTAGCGATCGTATTATCAGACGGGCTCATGGCGAGAGGCTCCTTGTCATCGCCGGGCCGGAATATATCGTCAGTCATGATGGTCCCCTTATAGAGCGGAATTTGAGACGCTCACAATGGCGCGTAGCGTGAAATACAAACGGAGTGCACCTGTGGCGGGCCTCTTGCAAGCGCCGGAACGGCGGGTCACTCTGATCCGCGTATTCTGTGTACGTCCCGGAAGCATTGGAAAACGACGAGGACAGGCCATGTGGAAACCATACCGCTATGCAGTTGGGCAGGGAAGTATTTTATGCGAATTCATTCATAACATGTATGTATTATGCACATTCCGCGTGTCATGTCGCGGTCCGTTTCCTACCGCCGGGATATGATACAATCTTCCACAAGGCTGTAGCAGGCGTCATCCGTGACGATTACATGGTCCGTTACCCGTATTCCCAGCACCTCGCCCGCTTCCCGGACCTTTTGCGTCAGGTCGATGTCGGCGCCCGAGGGCTTCGGGCTCCCGCCCGGGTGGTTATGGACCAGAATCACACTGGAAGCTTTAAGGGTCAGGGCGCGCGCCATAACATCCCTGGGATAGAGCGGCACGGTGTGTACCGAGCCTTTCGCGGCCATTTCCCAAGCGATAAGGTGGTTCTGGGTATCCAGAAACGCCACCCAGAACTCCTCATGGTCGCTGGCGGCAAGGCGCATCCTCGCCATGCTCGCCACGGCCTGGGGCGAGCACAGTTCCGTTCGTCGCCGGGCGGGGGATTCAGTATACCGGGCCATGACCTCACGGAGCAGGACCCAGTAAGCCTCAAGCGCGGGACCAAACCCCGGAACAGCCGTCAGTTCCTGCACCCGGGCGTCCAGCACGCCGCGTAAGGACCCGAACCGCGCGAGCAACTCCTTGGCCAGCGGTTTCGTATCCCGCCGGAGAAGGACGTGCCCGAGGAGAAGTTCCAGCACCTCGTAATCCGCCAGGGCATGGCTTGCCGCTTTCAGGCGTTCACGAAGGCGCTCGCGGTGTCCGTGCGCGTGCTGCATCATAAATAAGCAGTCCTCTCCTCATGGCAAGGGGTGCGTGAAAAAAGGGCGGCGCGCGGGCGGATTGTCCGTGAAGCATCCGCGCGCGGCATCGCGAAGAAAAGACTCATTGCCTACCTGCTTTGCCCCGGTGGCGAAAAGAGAAGGGAAAGGGAGGCAAGGAGGTTGTCCAGCGCCTGGTCGGGCGTTCTCTCCCCGGTCTTGACGCCCTTGTCCGCTTCCAGAGCGAGGTGCCAGAGCTTGGCTATGCCCGCCGGCCCGAGGGAGCGGGCGATGGCGGTCTTTGCGGACAAAATCTGCGGCGGCAACCGTACGGGTTCTCCAAGGCTGATCTGCCACAACTGGCGGGCTTCCCGCGTCAGCATGGCGAGGAAGGCGAAGGCCATGGAGTCGGAACCGCGCTCCGAGGCCAGTGCCTGCTCCCACACGGCGAGGGAGCCGCGCCGTTGTTGCAGGTTGCGGATGAGGGAAAAAACGTCCGGTTCGGTTTCATGGTCCAGGATGGCGGCGAGATCCGCCGTTATGCGGCCCTCCGTCGCGGCAAGAGCCAGTTTGTCCATTTCCGTGCCGATGGCCGTGGCGTCCAGGGGCAGGCGAGGGACCACCGCTTCCAGGGCGCCGGGGGCGAAGGCGAGGCTGCGTTTTTTGGCCTCGGCCTGGACGAAAAGCGTTTTGCTCCGTTCATCAAGGCCTTGGGAGGACCAGATCCAGCCCTTTTGTTCCGCGAACCGCATGCAGGCGAGGCTTGCGATATGCGCGGGAATTTTGGGTTTGCCCCGTTCGAAGGCGACATACAGGCAGAAGAACGGCCAAGTCTCGGCGTTGGGGGAGCTCAAGGCGGCGGAAATTTTCTTCCAGGCGTCCGCCGGGATGTTCTGGGCGTTATGGACGATGACGGCCTTGGGCGTTGCGAACAGCCCCTGCAGCGTCAGGTGCTCCCAGAAAGCCGGGGGAAGAGGGTCATCGCCCCAGAAGGCATGGCGTTCCCACGATGTGGCGGAAGGGCCGCCGAGCAGGCCGCCGCTTTCCGGCGCGACGGTTTGAAGGGTTTCCTCGATATGCGCCCGGACAAGATACCTGTCCGGACACACGCAGATGGTAAAGCCGGGGCGTGCCATGAACTCCCTCCCGGGCGGGGCGGGTTAAAAGGCCTGCCGCATGGCGCTCGCGAACCGGCGGGCGAGTTCGCGGGTCAGGTCGGACGCGGCCACGCGTTCCTGCACGGTTTCGTACGACTGGCTGTAGCCGAGAACGCCTGAGCGCCACACGACTTCGTTGCTGTTGCCCTTGTAAACCGTGCCCTGAATGGCCATGGACGCGGAATACAGCATGGTGTCGTCATCCCGGTCCGTGATCCAGGAGCGGAAGGTGAAGGTGTTCACCGTGATGGCGAGTTCATAGTCCGCCCGGCCGGAATCCACCCAGCGGGCCAGATCGCGGCCCGCGATTTCATCGCGCATTTCCGTGCGGATGATGTGCGGCAGCCAGCTGTGCATGGTGGGGCTTTCCACGCTCTTGAACTTGATGGTGGGCAGGCCCCCGCCTTCCGGCGCCGCGAGGACGGACGGCCCGTCGCCGCCGAAGCCGTAGCCGCAGCCGGAGAGGACAAGGGCGCAGAGCAGGAGCGCCACGGGCGCGGCCGTGCGCCGCAGCGATGATATGATATCAGTTGGCGACCACATTGACGAGCTTCCCTGGGATGACCACCACCTTGCGCACGGTGAGGGTGCTTATGTGTTTGGCGACGTTGGGTTCCGCAAGGGCCATTTTTTCCACTTCCGCCTTGTCCGCGTCCGCGGCAACGGAAATTTTGCCGCGCAGTTTCCCGTTCACCTGGATGACCACTTCCACTTCGTCCCTGACGAGAGCCTCCTCGGCGTAGACCGGCCAGGGTTCATCCAGGAGGAGCGTCTTCATGCCGGTCTGTTCCCACAGCTCTTCGCAGACGTGGGGGATGACCGGGGCCAGGAGGGTCAGGGTGCTCGCGAGCGCGGAGGCAAGGACGCGTTTGCCGTCGTCACTCTGGGCCAGTTCGTCCTTGGCGAGGTACAGGGCGTTGACCAGTTCCATGGTGGCCGCGATGGCTGTGTTGAACTGGAATTTCTGCATGATGTCGGCCGTGGCCTTTTTGACCGTGGCGTGTTCCTTCAGGCGGATTTCGCGGGCCAGCGGCGTCGCCGCGTCCGCCGCCGTCGCCCGGCAGGCCCCGGAGGGCGGGATAACGCCCGCGAGTTCTTCGCACAGGCGCCATACGCGCCCGACAAAGCGGTATGCGCCCTCGATGCCGGAATCCGTCCAGTCGAAGTCGCGTTCCGGCGGCGCGGCGAACAGGCAGAAGAGCCGCACCGTGTCCGCGCCGTATCTGGCGATCATGTCCGTGGGGTCAACGGTGTTGCCCTTGGATTTGGACATCTTGGTCCCGTCCATCAGGACCATGCCCTGGGTCAGGAGGTTGGCGAAGGGCTCGTCAAGGTTCATGAACCCGCAGTCGCGCAGGGCTTTGACAAAGAAGCGGGCGTACAGAAGGTGCAAAATGGCGTGTTCCACCCCGCCTATGTATTGGTCCACGGGCAGCCAGCGTTCCAGCGCCGCCGGGGTGAAGGCGGCGGTGTCGTTTTTCGGGTCCGTGAAGCGCGCGAAGTACCAGGAAGACTCCACAAAGGTGTCCATGGTGTCGGTCTCGCGCCGGGCTTTGCCGCCGCACTGCGGGCAGGCGCATTCGTAGAATTCCGGGCTGTCCGGCAGGGGGGAGCGGCCGTCTTCGCGGTTTTTGATGTCCAGCGGCAGGATGACCGGGAGGTTTTCCTCTTTTTCCGGCACCACCCCGCACACGTCGCAGTAAACCATGGGGATGGGCGCGCCCCAGTAGCGCTGGCGGGAGATGTTCCAATCGCGAAGGCGCCAGTTCACGGTGCGGCGGCCGAAGTTGTTCTTTTCCAGCCAGTCCGCGATTTTCAGTTTGCCTTCCTCGTTGGGGAGGCCGTCGAAGGAACCGGAGTTAGCCATGATGCCGGGCTCGGTATAGGCTTCGGTCATGGTTTCGGCATCCAAAGTCTGCCCCTCGGGCTGGATGACGACGGTAATGGGCAGGCCGTACTTTTTCGCGAACTCGAAGTCCCGCTGGTCGTGGGCCGGAACCGCCATGACGGCGCCGGTACCGTAACTGGCCAGGACGAAGTTGGCCGCGTAGATGGGCATGCGTTTGTTCGTGAAGGGGTTGCGGCAATAGGCGCCGGTGAACACCCCTTCCTTTTCCATGGTTTCGGCGGTCCGGGTGGTGTTGTCCATGGCCTTTGTCCTGGCGATGAACTTGCGGACAGCGTCTTCCTCGGGTTTGCCCGCGATGAGCTTTTCCACCAGGGGATGCTCCGGGGCGAGGCTCATGAAGGTGGCGCCGAAAACGGTGTCCTGGCGGGTGGAGAAGACGGTGATCCGTTCGTCGGAAACGCTTCCGGAGGCTGTTTCCAGCGGGAACTGGATCTCCGCGCCGATGGATTTGCCGATCCAGTTGCGCTGCATGCTGATGACGCGCTCGGGCCAGCCGCCTTCAAGCTTGTCCAGGTCGTCCAGAAGTTCCTGGGCGTAATCGGTGATGCGCACAAACCACTGGGCGAGGTCCTTTTGCTCCACGTGCGCGTCGCAGCGCCAGCAAAGCCCCTCGATAACCTGCTCGTTGGCCAGCACCGTGTGGCAGTGCGGGCACCAGTTCTGGGCGGCCTTTTTGCGGTAGACCAGGCCTTTTTCGTAAAAGCGGAGAAAAAAGAGCTGTTCCCAGCGGTAGTAAGGCACGTCGCAGGTGGCGAGCTCGTGTTCCCAGTCGTAGGAATAGCCCAGGCGTTTCAACTGCGCCTTCATGGTTTCGATGTTGGAATGCGTCCACTTGGCGGGGTGGGTGTTGTTCTGGATGGCCGCGTTTTCCGCGGGCAGGCCGAAGGCGTCCCAACCCATGGGGTGTAGCACGTCAAACCCCTGCATGCGCTTGAACCGGGCGATGACGTCGCCGATGGAATAGTTGCGCACGTGGCCCATGTGGATGCGCCCCGAAGGGTAGGGGAACATTTCCAGGCAATAGTACTTGGGTTTTTCCGGTGCCGCGCCGCATTTGAAAACGCCGCGCTCCGTCCATGTTTTCTGCCATTTGGCCTCAAGGGCCTGCGGATCATACTTCATGGCTGTGACAGTCCTTCCTAGAGCAGATTACCATTAAAATTGCATTGGAACAGTTTTGAAAACTACGCCAGTATCCGCAATAATAATGTGAGAGTACAAGCATAAACGACACGCTTCGCGGGCAGCCGCTACGCGTCTGCCGAGCAATTTCAAAGAGAAATTGCTCTAGCGAAAATGTGAAGCGGTGTAATGTACTTTTTTCAGGGTCAAACGGCAAGGGGTTAAAGGCCGCCTCCGGCAATCGCCGGCGGTCGGCATTTTGTTTGTATCAGAGAGTGGATTGTTATTCGCATTTTCTGTATTATCGAGAATCTATGAAAAAAGGCCTTTTCAGTTCCGGCGGGAAATTCTTTCTCGTGTTTACCGTGGCGGCCATTGTGGCATCGGTCGCGGCGATCGGCATTCTGGCATATAGCCAAATGTACGGGCAGCGGCGCGCCATGGCCGCGGAAGGCAATTCATACATCAGTACCCAGGTCGCCGCGGCCATGGCGCTGTGGCTGAACGACCAGGTTCAGCTGGCGGACGTGCTCGCCAGCGCGCCCGAAATCATCGAGTACTGCGAGTCGCCCCTTGACGGCGAGAAACGCGCCGCCGCGAAAGCCTACCTTGAGCGCAGCCACAAGGTTCTCCCCTACTTCACGCTGATTAACGTCATGTATTACCTGCAGGAGGGGGAAGACGCCATCACCCTGACCGTCGGCGGGAGCAGGCGCCACATCCTGAACGGCTATTCCCTGGTGGATTCCATCAGCGACAAGAGCGTCGGGGTGGGCGGGTTTTCCTTCAGCTACATCAAGGCCATTGCCGAGGGCTCCTACGCCTTTATCAGCGAAGCCAAGCCCAACGCCATCCCGGGGCTGCCGCCCATTTACATGGTGGCGGTCCCCGTGCGGAACGGGCAGGGGCAGCTCCTGGCCGCCCTCGGGTTCGGCGTCAAGCTCGACCATTTCAACCGCCAGTTCATCACGAACTTCCAGATGGGGCGGACCGGCCGCGTCGAGATCATCGACAACCGGGGCCTGTTCATGGGAACCCCGGAGCACGCCAAGATACTGACGGAAAAAGCACGAGCCGAAGGCGAGGCCATCCGCGCGAACCTGGACCCGCACAAAAGCGTGAGCTTCACGCTTTCGCTCGATTCCGGCACCTATGATTACGCCGCATCTCCGGTCTGGACCCCTCACGATATGGCCACTTCCTGGTGGGTGCTCTTCCGCAGAAACTCCAGCGAGCTGCATGCGGAGCTCGGCGGGGCGCGCGACTGGCTTCTTCTTGTCTGCTCCGTGGCGGCCCTGTTCATGATCCTCATGGCGGTGCGCAGCAGCCGCGCGGCCTTGCGGGAAGAGCAGGAGCGGGCCAAACGCAAGGAATCGGAGCTCAAAAAGGTCTTTGTGGACGCCGCGCCCTATGCCGTCATGCTGACCGGCCCGGACTGGGGCATTATTGACGTCAACCCGGCGGCGGTCACGCTTTTTGAGTATCGGGAAGACGAGCTTCTGGGGCGGAGTCTTGACGAGCTGATCCTGCCGCTGAACGGGCTTTTTTCCGAACTCGCGGCAGCGCGGCCCAGCGGCGAATGCACCGGCCGCGCGAAAAGCGGCCGCCTTCTGATATTTATTTACGATTTTTGCGCGCTCGGCAGCGGGCAGAACCTGGTCTTTTTCCGGGATGAAACGGAACTGGAAGCCCACCGCAAGAAAACCGTGGAACTTTCCGAAAACCTCGCTGCCTCGCTGAAGGAATCCGAGCGCCTCCGCGTCGAGGCGGAACGGGCGAACAGCGCCAAAACGGAATTTCTGGCCAACATGAGCCATGAAATACGCACGCCCATGAACGCGATCATCGGCATGGCGCATCTTTTGCTCCAGCAGGAGCTGGAGGACAAACAGCGCGGCTATGCCGAGAAGATACAGACCGCCGGGAAGCTCCTCCTGGGCGTCATCAACAGCGTGCTGGATTTTTCCAAGATCGAGGCGGGCAAGATGACGGTGGAATCCGTTCTCTTCGACCTTTCCAACGTCCTTGAGCGTATCCGGTCCATTTTCCAGCAGCCCTTCAAGGATAAAAATATCCACTTCGAGGTGTACTGCGATCCGGAAGTGCCCCGCAACCTTGTGGGCGACCCGCTCCGTCTGGAACAGGTCATCTCCAACCTGGCGAGCAACGCCCTCAAGTTCACGGAAAAAGGCAGCGTGACCCTGAACGTTTTCCTCCTGTCAAAAACGGCGTCCAGCCTGCTCCTGCAATTCCAGGTTAAGGATACGGGCATCGGCATGACGGAAGAGGAAAGCAGAAAACTTTTCAAAGCTTTCTCCCAGGCGGATACCTCCACCACACGCAAATACGGGGGCACGGGGCTCGGCCTCGTTATCGCCAAGCTCCTGGTCGAGCTCATGGGCGGAGAAATCGCCCTTGAGAGCACGCCCGGCAGAGGGACCACCTTTTCCTTCTCGGCGCGCTTCGGGCTTTGGGACGGCGAGGGCACGGGGGAAGCGCCGCCCGCCCATAAACCCGATCTCGAGGTCCTTGCCGGCAAACGCGTGCTGCTGGTGGAAGACAACCCCATCAACCAGGATGTGGCCTCGGAGCTCCTGCTCGGGGTCGGCATCATCGTCATCAAGGCCGACAACGGCAGAATCGCGGTTGACATCCTCTCCAAACCCCATCACGGGTTCGACCTCGTGCTGATGGACGTGCAAATGCCCGTCATGGACGGGCACGAAGCCACGCGGCGCGCCAGGGAATATCCCCATAACGCCGGTCTGCCCATCATCGCCATGACGGCCCACGCCATGGTCAGCGAACGCGAGCGCTGCCTTGCCGCGGGCATGAACGACCACCTGAGCAAACCCATTGAGGTCGATACGCTCTACGCGACGCTGGAGCGCTGGTTCGCCAGGCCCGGCGGCAAGCCGCTCTCCGGCGGTTCCGCGTAACGCTTCCCGCCTTTTTCTCCGGACCTTTTCCGCCCGCGGCTCGCCGCGGGCGTTTTTGCGTTTCGCCCGGTGCGTTGCGTCCGGCGGGGGCGGCCGGGTTCTATTGTGCGTTTGCCGTTGCGCGGCAAATACAATCGGTCAATCGTTTATAGATAGAATCATGATGATAAGCGGCTAAATACTCCACGGCTCACGGCGCGGTGCTTACATAGCCTCCAACAACAGGCGCGTTGGTCACGCGCCTTAAATTCAAGGAGGTTTACCATGACCAGACGGATGATGAGAGCAGGGGTTTTCGCCGCTGCCTTCATGTTGGCCCTGCCCCTTTGCGTGAGCGCGGCCGACGAGCCGGCGGATACCGCGGACAAGGCGCGCAAAGAGGCGCGCGAGATCCGCGACGACGCCAGGGAAAAGACGCAGGAAATCCGCGACGACGCCAAGCAGAAAGCTCGGGAAGTCCGCGATGCAACGGAGAAAAAAATGAAAAACGTACAGGACGGAAGCACGACCCAGGAGGAAAAGGACGAGGCCACCATGAATCGCCTTCAGAAGCAGGAGGACCAGCAGAGCGCCGGCGAATACATGGATGACGCCGCGGTCACGACCAAGGTCAAGGGCAAGTTCGTCGGCCAGAAAGGGCTTGATTCCCTTGACATCAAGGTCGTCACGGTTGACGGCACGGTCACCCTGATGGGTGATGTGGACGACAAGGCCCAGATCGGGCTGGCCGAAAAAGTGGCCAGGGAAGTGAAGGGCGTCAAGGCTGTCGACAACAGGCTTGTCGTGAAAAAGTAACACCGTGTTTATACCGATAACGGCGGCCGGAGCGCCCGGCCGCCGTTATCGAAAGAAGCGCGGGGTTTTCGATACGAATGGCGATACTAATGGAAACGGCGTCCCGGCTGTGTTACCGTAGGCGAAAATAATAATCAGGAGGAACGGCATGCCGGAAGTGACATTCACCTACCACACCGGAACGGTGCGGGAACTTTTCAATACAGTCAGGCTGACGGGCAACTGGTCCGCCGAAGGCCGCCAAAGCGGCGAGTGGCGCATCCTGCCCATGGACGCGTTCCGGGACAATCACGGCTGCCTCGCGTACAGGGCGACGGTGTCCTTCGCCAACGAAGAGGCGGGCAAGGAATTTTTCTGGGGGGTCATCGTCAACGCGCCCGGCCGGGTCGATCTCTGGGGCATCGCGGCGGAATACGGGCCGTTCGCCTCGTCCGAGCTGCACCGCGCCTTCACGCTGGACGCCAAAGGCGGCGCGCAATCTTACTGCCTGGCCGGCGGGCGGTACCTGGGGGCCAACAAATATTACCGGAAGGAAGGGGAGGCGCCGGGTATCCGGTTCTCCGTCTGGGCCCCGCACGCGCAAAAGGTGGAAACCGTCATCGAGTCGGGCAACGGCGACGGCTATATCTGGAACAACGGCAAAGGCGCGGGCGAGAGCTTCGCCATGACCCGCGACGCTTCCGGCATCTGGGCGACGAGCCCGGACGATCCGGCCCTGACCGATTACACCCGGCTGGAGCACGCGCGGTACATGTTCAGAATAACCCGGGAGGACGGCTCCGTCGCGTTTCGCACGGATCTTTACTCGCGCTGCCAGGCCGGGAAGGGAACCGTCAACCCGGAAGAGGGCGGGTGGAACGGGAAACTCGATGACCTGGAGAGCACCAAGAGCTGCTCGGTGGTCAAGAATCCCGATTCGGTCAACCAGGGCGGCGGAGCGGACGAGGCAGACGCATGGGTTGATGCTGAAACGTTCTGGGCGCATGAATTTTCGCCGCTGGCTCCCGTGCCCTCGCAACTGGAAGACCTCATCATCTACGAAATGCATATCGCGGGGCTGTGGACCGGGCCACAAGAAGGGCAGGCAGGGCCGGGAACCCTGCGCCACGCCATGGGCATGCTCGATTACCTGACGGACCTCGGCGTCAACGCCGTGGAACTGCTCCCCATGAGCGAGTTTGAGGATACGGCGGGCTGGGGCTACGGCAGCACGCACTTTCATGCCATCAAATACGACAGGGAAGGGCAGGACCTGTTCAAGCGTTTCGTGCGCGAATGCCACCGCCGGGGCATCGCCGTGATTGTGGACGTGGTGTACAACCACTATTCCCCGGACAGCGAACGCGTCCACTGGATGTATGACACCACCCGCCACGATCACAACATGTACTACTATTACAAGGGTAAACAGGAAGACTATCCGGAGGATTTCCCGGAAGGCGGCTATTGCGACAACTATTCCACCGGCTATCTGCCCAACGTGGGCGAGGAAATGGTGCGCGCCATGCTGATCGGCAGCGCCGCCGCCATGCTGCTGGACTACCATGTGGACGGGTTCCGCATGGACCTGACCCAGGCGCTGCACAGCTTCAACGTGTTGCATAAGGACGGCAGCCCCGTGCCGGAAGCCAACGAAAGCGGCATCCGCTTCATGCGCGAGTGGGCGCGCACGCTCCGTTTGTTCAAGCCGGGCGTGTTTCTGCTGGCGGAGGACCACAGCGGCTGGAATATGCTGGCGCGGGAGCAGATGCTCGGCGGGGTGGGGTTTACCGCCTCCTGGTGGTCCGAGTGGTACCACCAGCTCATCGGCGACGCGGACCAGGACAGCGCCAAGGCGCATCTTTTGCGCAACGCAGGGTACGGCACGGCAAGCCCGCTGCGGATGAACGTCATGGCGGGCATGCTGCTGGGCAGTCCCGGCCATGTTGTGTACCACGAATCCCACGACGAGTCGGGCAATTCGGAACGTTCGGCCCGGAATATCGAGGTGGCGGTCAACGGCATGCTGTTCGACAACACCCGGGCCTGGGGCGAGGCGCGGTGCCGCGTGGTGGCCGGGATGACGCTGTTTTCCGCCGGCACGCCCATGTTTTTCATGGGTGAGGAGGTGTGCGCCCGCGAGCCCTACCGGCACGGCGACTTTCTGGAGCACCGCGAGGATTTCAAAGCCCTGCGGGAAAGTTCCGGCGGCCCCATGTTCCGTTTTTACCAGGACATCATCCGGCTGCGGCGGGAAAATCCGGCCCTGCATTCCGCCAACATCGCCGTTCTGAAGGCGCACAACCAGAGCCGTGTTCTGGTCTGGCACCGCTGGCTCGGGGCCCAGGAGTTCGTCATCGTGGCCAGTTTGAGCAATACCCCCTATGACGGCGGGTATGTGTTCTCGCACAGGAATCTGAAAGGGAAAACCTGGGTCGAGGTGCTCAACAGCGAGGCCCCCATTTACGGCGGGCCCGGCGGCGGCAACAACGAGCATGTGGACAGCAATGAAGGGACCATGAACGTGGCCATTCCGGCCTGCGGCATTATCGTTCTCGCGCGCAAGAATTAAGCGAAAGGCGCCGCGCGGGGGAGGGGTGATCCTCTCCCGCGCGGGGTGCATGGCGGTGTTCCCGGTCGGGCCGGGCGTCGTTATGCCGTTTGCCCGCCGGTTTTTTTCCAGAAGGCAGGCCACAGTTCGAGCAGCTTTTGGCAGGCTTTGGCCCTGTGGCTGCGGGCGTTTTTCTGGGCCGGTTCCATTTGGGCGGCGGTTTGGCCCGTTTCCGGGTCAAAAAACACCGGGTCGTAGCCGAAACCGTTCGTCCCGGAAGGTTTGCGGGCCAGAATGCCTTCCCAGCGCCCTTCGGCCAGGATGTGCCGTCCGTCCGGGGCGGCGGCCGCCATGACGCTGACGAACCGCACGGTCCGGCTCCCGTCCGGCACGTCCCTGGTTTTTTCCAGCACTTTTTCGGTGTTGCGTTCGTCCGTGGCGGGGCGGCCCGGTTCTTCGCTGTACCGGGCGGAATAGACGCCGGGTTCGCCGCCGAGCGCGTCCACCACCAGGCCGGAGTCATCCGCGACGGCGATGTGGCCCGTGAGTTTACTGACTGTCGCGGCTTTCAGCAGGGAGTTTTCCGCGAAGGTCGCGCCGGTTTCCTCTATCTCGCCGACAGCGGGGAACGCATCCAACCCCTCGACCGTTACGCCGAAAGGCTGGAGCAGCACTGCCAGTTCCTTGATTTTTCCCTTGTTCCGGCTGGCCAGAACGACTGTTGGGGTCACTTTTTTTCTCCGGGTATGAGCGTTTCTTCGTCTTCCACGGCCAGTACCGGGCGCAGAGCCATGGTCACAAGCGTTCCGTGCCCGACCTGGCTGTGCAGCAGAAGTTTGCCGCCGATTTCATTGATGATTTTTCTCGTCATGGCCAGGCCGAGCCCCGAGCCTTTGTCCTTGGTGCTGAAAAACGGGCTGAAGATCTTCTCCTGCAACTCCTGCGGGATGCCGGGCCCGTTGTCGCCCACTTCCAGGTACACGATGCCGTCGACGTAGCGCGTGCGCACGTCGATGACGCCTTCCTCCATGGCTTCCTGGGCGTTTTTGATAAGATTTATCAGGCACTGTTTGAGCATTTCCGCGTTGCCGTGAACGTGGGGAATATGCTCGGCGATCTGCAGCTTGATGGTGATGTTCTTTTCCGTGCCGAACCCCATGAGTTCCACGGTCTGGGCCGCGAGCTCGTTGACGTCCACGGCGCCGAGGGCCTGCTCCGTAGGGCGGGCGAAGTTGATGATGCTTTTCAGGATATCGTCGAGCCGCTGGGATTCCTCCAGGATGATACGCGCCTTTTCCCGGGCGGATTCATCCAGCGACTGGATGCGCAACAGTGCGTTGGCGAACCCGCCGATGGCGAAGAGCGGGTTGCGGATCTCATGGGCGATGTACGTGGACAGTTCCCCGATGGCCGCCATTTTTTGCGACTGGTACAACCGTTGCTCAATCTGCATTTCCGCGGTGGTGTTCCGGCGGGTGAGAACCAACCGGCAGATTTCCCCGTTTTCATCCCGCAGGGGAAAAACGTTGACGTGGTAATAATTCATCCGGCCGTCCTCGGTGACGTCCGTGTACGTCTCCGTGATCCGGCGCCCTTCTTCCATGACCCGGTCGAAAAAGAACTGGGTGTTCAGGCAGACGGGACCCGTTTGCTGCAGGGTCTCGCAGTTCTTGCCGATATAGTCCTCGCGTTTGCCGCCCCAAAGGTCCAGCAGGCTTTTGTTCAGATTCAGAATGTTCCCCGCCGTATCGACAAGAACGATATCCTCTTCAAACTGATCGATGAGGTTGTTGAAAAGAACATTGTCCGGCCCGCCGGGCGTAATTTGCAGTTGCATGGGAAAACCTCCCGTCATAAACTACGTTTTTTTGGAGCGCTGCGGCACAGCCCAGCATTACCGGTTGTTATACCATCAGAGTCTTTCATGGCAAATATCTATTCCGTCAGCCTCGGCTGCCCGAAAAACAGAGTGGACACCGAACGCCTTCTTGCGTCAATTCCGAACATGACAGTAGTGGAATCCATGGATGCCGCCGATTGCGTCATCATCAACACCTGCGCCTTCATTGATCCCGCCATCCGCGAATCCGTGTCCGTGATAGCGGAATCCATTGTGGATGCCGGCGACCTGCGGCCCAAGCCGCTGCTGGCCGTTGCCGGCTGCCTCGTGGGGCGGTACGGCGCGGCCGAGCTCGCGCCGGAGCTGCCGGAGGTCGATCTCTGGCTCGACAACCGGGCACTTGACTCCTGGCCGGAAACGCTGCGCGCCGCCATGGCCGCGCACGGTATCGACGTTTCCGGACAATGCGCCGGAACGCGGTTTCTGTCCACCGGTCCCTCGTACGCCTGGCTCAAGATCAGCGACGGCTGCGACCACACCTGCTCCTTTTGCACCATTCCCTTCATCCGCGGGAAGTTTCACAGCACGCCGCAGGACGTGCTCGTCCGGGAAGCCGCGGAGCTTCTCGGCCTCGGCGCGCGCGAACTGATCCTGGTGGCCCAGGATACCACGGCCTGGGGCAAGGATTTGCCCAAGGATTTACCTGGCGAAAAGGGCCTCATGGCGCTCATGGAGCGGCTCCTGCCTCTGAAAGGCCTGGACTGGCTGCGCATCCTGTACATGTACCCGGCGGGTCTTTCCCGGGAGTTTCTCACGTTCCTGCGGGACGTGGGCAGGCCCTTTGTGCCGTATTTCGACGTCCCGGTGCAGCACGCCCATCCGGACGTGCTCGCGCGCATGGGCAGGCCCTTTGCCCGCGACCCGGAAAAGGCGCTCGACCGCGTACGGGAATTCTTCCCCGAGGCCGCGCTCCGCACAAGTATTATAGTGGGATTCCCGGGAGAAACCGACGCGCACTTCAAAACCCTGTACGATTTTGTCGAACGGACGCGGTTTTTACACCTCGGGGTGTTCGCCTACCAGGCGGAAGCCGGAACCGCGGCGGCCGCCATGCCGGATCAGGTGCCCGATGCGGTCAAGGAAGAGCGCCGCGCCGCGCTCATGGAGTTGCAGGCCGGGACCAGCGAGGAGCTTTTGGAAGATTTCGTGGGCGAGAGCATGGATATCCTCGTGGACGCCCCGCATCCGGAATGGCCGGGGTTGTTCACCGGCAGGGCCTGGTTCCAGGCGCCGGAAATCGACGGGCTGACCTACATCAGCGGGCCGGGCGTGGCCGCCGGGAGAATGGTCAGGGCCGATATTGTGGAGTCGCGGGTGTACGACCTCGTCGGCCTGGCCGAGCCGGAGGAGTAAAGGCCGGACAATGAAGGGGGGAAGCGTAGCATACCGCTTCCCCCTTCATGTTATCTTCTTTTGAACAGCGACCCCAACGCCTGCCGGACCAGGGGCACGAAAACCGACTTGGCGGTATTGATCCAGAATTTTTTCTGCTGCTCGGACTCGCGCCGGACTTCCTTTTCCTGGGCGGAACGGATTTTCTCTTCTTCCTTGCGGATCTTTTCCTCTTCTTTCTGGCGCTTGGCCGCCTCTTTTTCCTCTTCCTTGCGCCGGATTTCGTCCTCTTTTTGCCGCGCGGCGTCTTCCTTGGCGTTCCGCGCGTCCTCTTGCTGCTTTGAAATGATCTCAAAGGCGGACTCGCGGTCCTTGGCTTCGGCATAGTGGCGGTAGAGGAGGGATCCTTTCACCATCTGCTCGCGCGCGGCACCGTCCAGCGGGCCTATCTGCCCCTGGGGCGGCAGGATGAACCCGCGCTCCACCGGGATAGGCGCGCCTTTTGCGTCGAGGAAGGAAAGCAGGGCCTCGCCGGTGCCCAGTTCGCTGATGGCCTTTTCCGTATCAAAGGCCGGGTTGGCCCGGAAGGACTGGGCCGCGGCCTTGAGGGCCTTCTGGTCCTTGGGAGTATAGGCGCGGAGCGCGTGCTGCACCCGGTTGCCGAGCTGGCTCAAAACGGAATCGGGCATGTCCGACGGGGTCTGGGAGATGAAGTAAATGCCCACGCCCTTGGAGCGGATGAGCCGCACGACCTGCTCGATCTTTTCCACCAGGGCTTTGGGCGCGTCGTTAAAGACGAGGTGGGCCTCGTCAAAAAAGAAGACCAGCTTGGGTTTGTCCCTGTCGCCCACTTCCGGCAGCACGTCGAACAGCTTGTTCATGAGCCAGAGCAGGAAGGTCGTGTAGACCTTGGGGGACTGCATGAGCTTGTCCGCCGCCAGGATGTTGATGACGCCCTTCTCGCCGTCCGTCTGGATGAGGTCGTCGATATTGAGCGCCGGCTCGCCGAAAAACCGGTCCGCCCCGTCGTGGCCCAGCGCCACGATGCCGCGCTGGATGGCCCCCAGGCTTGCGGTCGCGATATTGCCGTAGGTGGTGGTGTACTTGTCCGCGCTGTCGGCCACGTACTCCACGATTTTTTGCATGTCCTTGAGGTCGATGAGGGCGAGGTTCTCGTCCTGGGCGATCTTGAAGAGCAGGGTCAGCACGGAGGACTGGGTGTCGTTCAGGGTCAGAAGGCGGCTGAGGAGCAGCGGGCCCATGTCCGAGACGGTCGCCCGCACGGGAGCGCCGGATTCGCCGAACACGTCCCAGAACTGCACGGGGAAGGATTGGAACGCGAAGCCTTTGGATTCCAGCCCGTATTGGGCCACGCGGTCCACCACGCTCTGTTTGTTCCCGCCTTTCGCGGCAACCCCGGAAAGGTCGCCCTTGACGTCGGCCGCGAAGACCGGCACGCCCATCTGGCTGAACGTCTCCGCCATGGTTTGCAGCGTCACGGTTTTGCCCGTGCCGGTCGCGCCGGTGATAAGGCCGTGGCGGTTGGCCATTTTGGGAATCAGGCAGACCGGGGCGTTGCCGGAAATAGCGATAAAGGCTTGCTTGTCAATATCGTACATGAGGAGCTCCCATTGCGGCGTGCGGAAAATTTTTATTCTTGTACCTGTTTTTTGCTATTTTTGCCAGATACGGCAAACCGTTGGGCCGCATGGAACGCAAAGCGGCCCGCCGTAAAAACCGGCGGGCCGCGTCATTTTCACAACGGTCCGGGCGTTACTTCAAAAGGCCCGCTTCTTTATAATACTTTTCCGCGCCGGGATGCAGAGGAATACCCGCCAGGTCCTTGACCGCCATGTCCGGGGTCACGGTCTTCATGACGGCGTGGGCCTTGGTCAGCTCCGGCAGGTTTTCCCAGAAGGACTTCGCCAGGGAGTAAACCAGGTCGTCGGGCATGGAGGCGTCCGTGAGGAGCAGCATCTTGACGGCGGTCGTCTGCACGTCTTCCTTCTGGTTGTCGTACGTTCCGGCCGGGATGGTGAATTTGGAGTACCAGGGATACTCGGCCTGGAGCTTCTTGATGATCTCGTCGTTGATGGGCACAAGCTTCCCGCCGGCGGTGGAGCACATTTCCGTAACGGCCGCCGTGGGCATGCCGGCCATGATCCAGGCGCCGTCAAGCTGCTTGTTGCGCATGAGGTCGATGGATTCGGTGAAGCCCACGAACTGGGCCTTGATGTCGTCCGGGTACTTCAATCCGGCGGCGGTGAAGTGCACCCGGGATTCCACTTCCGTGGTGCCGCCTGCGGCGCCGGGAGCGAAACGCTTGCCCTTGAAGTCCGCGAGGGCGTTCACATCCGCCTCGCCGCGGGCAACGACCTGGTTGGGGTTGTAATACAGGCCCGCCAGGACGCGCACGTCCTTGTACTCGCGGTCCTTGAAGCCGCGCAGGCCGTGCAGGGCTTCGTACGTAATGCTCGAAACCGCGAAGGAAACCTGGGCGTCCTTGGACTTGAGCAGGTTCAGGTTTTGGATGCCGCCGTTGGAAGCCTGCACGCGGGCGTTGACGGTGTCCAGTTTGGTGTTCCAGAGGTTGGCGATCCCGGCGCCGAGGGGGTAGAGCGCGCCGGTGGTGGCCGCCGTCGGGAAACTGAGGTTGATTTTGTTCGCCGCCAGGGCCGCGGGCGCTGCCGCCGCCATGAGAAGCGCAAGGGCGAGTGAAAGAATCCGGCGTTTCATACAGTTCTCTCCTGGATAGTGCAAAGTGCGTTACGAATCTTCCGCCGGGCGGTCGCGGTTGACCGCGCGGCTCCAGAAAAACACAAGAACGAAAAGGGCCAGCCCCACGGCGTCGGACAACAGGCCCGGATGGACGGCAAGGCCGGCGGTGATGAAAAGGAAGAGGCGCATCACCGGGTTGCATCGCCCCCAGAGCCAGCCCTCAAGCGCGGCGGCCAGAGCCCCCATGCCGATGGACGCGGAGATGATGGCCCAGACTGTGCGCAGGGCGCCATGCGTAGAATCGTACAACAGCAGGGGATTGTCCAGAAAGAAAAAGGGCAGGATAAACCCGGCCAGCCCGAGCCGTACCGCGATGAGGGAGGTCTTTGTCTGGTTGGACCGCGCTATCCCGGCCGCGACATAGGAAGACATGGCCACGGGCGGGGTGATGTTCGACAAACAGGCGTAAAAAAGACAAAACATGTGCGCCGCCAGGGGAGACGCCCCGACGTTTATCAGAACCGGCACGGCCACGGCCGCGACGATGACGTAGGCGGCCACGCCCGGGACGCCCATGCCCAGCACCACGCTCATGAGCATGACGAAGACCCCGCCGAGGTAGAGCTGGCCTTCCTTGACGAACTTCAAGACCTCGTAGCCGAAGGTCAGCCCCAGGCTTGTGAGGGAAACAGTGCCGATGATGACCCCGATGATGACGCAGGCCGCGCCCACGCCGACAGCCCCGCGCGCGCCCTCGTCCAACGCTTTGATGATGGAGGAAAGGCTCATCCGGGTCCTGGGGGAAAGCCAGGACGCAACGACCGTGCTGGCAATGGAAATGCTGGCGGCGTACAGCGGCGTGTAGCCGAGGAACAGCACCGCCATCAGCACGACGAGCGGGATGATGAGATGCCCGCGCTCGCGGATGACCAGCATGGCGTCCGGGATGTTTTCTTTGGAGAGTCCCTTCAGGCCGAGTTTTTTCGCTTCAAAATGCACGGCCATGATGAGCGCGAGATAGTACAAAAAGGCCGGGATGGCGGCCGCCAGCATGACCGTGGTGTACGGAACCCCGAGAAATTCCGCCATGATGAAGCCGACCGCGCCCATGATGGGCGGGGCGAACTGCCCGCCGGTGGAGGCCACGGCCTCAACGGCTCCGGCAAATTCGGCCTTGTAGCCGGTGCGTTTCATGAGCGGAATGGTGATGGCCCCGGTGGTGGCCACGTTGGCCAGCGCGCTCCCGTTTATCATACCCATGAGGGCGCTGGCGATGACCGCGACTTTCGCCGGGCCGCCGGAGGTTCTGCCGACCAGCGTCAGGGAAATGTCGTTGATGAAGGAGGAAAAGCCGCTGTATTTCAAAAAAGAGCCGAAGAGCACGAACAGGAAGATATAGGTTGCGGAAACGCCGACACCCACGCCCAGAAGGCCCTGGGTGCCCCAGAACATGTGCTCCATCACGCGGTTCCAGGAAAAGCCCGCATGCCCGAAGGCGCCGGGAATATACTGGCCGAGGAAGCAGTAGCCGAGAAAGCCTAAGGCCAGCCAGGCCAGGCTCCCCACCACGCGGAACGCCATAATGAAAACGATGATGACCCCGGCTGACGCCACCAGATAGTCCAGGGGCAGGAAAAAGCCCCCGCGCATGGTGATGGTGTCGTAGTACAAAAGCATGTAGCCGAAGGCGAAAAATCCCGTGCCGATGCAGAGCGCGTCAAAAACGGTCGGGGCCGTGCGGGCGCGTTTTTCCTTCCGCCAGGCGGGATACATCAGAAAGGAAAGCAGCAGAAGGAACAGGATGTGCCAGACCCGGAGGCGCACGGCGTCAAACACGGAGAACGTCGTCGCATAGAGTTGGAAAATAGCCCATATGACCGCGACGGCACTGATTATGAGCGTCCAGCGCGGGCCGAAATTGCGCACGCGCAACTCGCTGTCCTTTTCCTCGACCAGGGCCATGGCCCGGCGTTCGGCTTCTTCCGCGGGCGTTTCCGGCGTTATTTCCGGAGAAACGGAGAGGGTGGCAGCAGGGTGTGTGTGTTCATTCATAGGCTGTATCCGGGACAACGATTTACGCGCCGGAAAAAACAGTGGCGCGGACCGGGAAACTCATACTCCATTCGTGATATTCCTGAAAGGGCTTTTTGCGGGTGCCGGCGGAAAAGCCGTCCTTGCCTTCCGCGCGGCGGGGAGGGGCGGGTTTGTTGACGTTGATTGCAAAATCCGGCAAGGTAACCGAGTTATTATCATACATTTTTATGGAGATAGGGATGGACGACCGCAGAAATTCGCCTCGAATCCCCCTGGATGCCCCCTGTTTGCTGACCCTGCTGGTGAACTACGAAGAGGAGCATCACGCCATGGTCGTGGACGTGAGCCGGGGCGGCGTGCAGCTCGCCCTGTCGCCGGGGCCCGGTTTGTCGGAAGTCGCGCCGGGCATGCCGGTTACGTTGCAGAACGTTCCCGCGCCTCTGAACGCCCTTCTTGAAGGCATTCACGGCAAGGTGGCCTGGGTGGGCGTGCGGTGCTGCGGGGTCAAGCTCAACAAGGAACTGGCCATCGATTCGGCGGATATAACCGACCTTTCCCGGTTATAGCGCTGGTTTTTGTTTTTCCCTTTTCATGATCGATTTTTCCAAAGAGCTGAACCCCGCCCAACTTGAGGCCGCGACCGCCCTTGACGGGCCGGTGCTGGTTATCGCGGGCGCGGGCAGCGGCAAAACGCGCACCATCGTCTACCGGCTCGCCAACCTGGTCGCCTCCGGGGTGCCGGCCTCCAAAATTCTGCTCCTGACCTTCACCCGCAAGGCAGCCCGTGAAATGCTGGAACGGGCGGAACGGCTCGTTTTCCGGAGCGGGTCCGCCCATATCTCTCTGGCCGGGGTGCAGGGCGGCACCTTTCACGCCTTTGCCTATTCCGTGCTGCGCACGTTCAAACCCGTGGGGTTCGAGCGCGCCGCCACGGTCATGGACTCGGCGGACATGCTTGCCGCGCTGCAAGTCTGCAAGGGCGACCTGGGCTTGGGCGGCAAGGGCGACAAATCGTTCCCGAAAACACAGACGATTCTGGGCTATATCAGCAAGTGCCGCAACCGCGAGCAGGATATGGAAACCCTGCTCATGCGCGAGGCGCCCCACCTTTTCCCCTACGCGCCGGACATGCAGCGGCTCGCGGCGGCCTATACCGCCTTCAAGCGCGACAAGAGCCTGCTGGATTACGACGATCTCCTGTTCGAGCTGGAAAAGCTCCTCAGCGTAAGCCGCGAGGCCCTTGCCTGGTGCTGGAAAAAGCACAGCCACATCATGATTGACGAATACCAGGACACCAACCTGGTCCAGGCCCGGCTGGCGTCCCTGCTTTCCGGGTTCTCGCGGGGCGCCTTCGGCCCTTCCCCGGCGGAGGGCGCCCCGGACGGCGAAACGCCGCAAGGCGGGGGCAACATTATGGTGGTGGGCGACGACGCCCAGTCCATCTACGCCTTTCGCGGGGCGGACGTCCGCAATATCCGGGATTTTCCGCACCTGTTTCCCGGCACCCGCCTTATCCGGCTGGAGGAAAACTACCGCTCGACCCAGCCGGTGCTCGATCTTGCCAACGCCGTCCTGGAAGGCGCGTCCGAGGGATACAAAAAGCATCTTTTCACGGAAAAGAAGGGGGGCGACCTGCCCCAGGTCATCCGGCCCCGGTCCGACCTGTCCCAGGCCAACGTGGTGGCGCAGCGCATCGCCGAGCTCTTGGCCCTGTACCCGGCGCGGGAGATCGCGGTGCTGTTCCGGGCCGGGTACCAGAGCTACCACTTGGAAATACAACTGGCCCGGATGGGCGTGCGGTTCGCCAAGTACGGGGGCATCCGCTATACCGAGGCGGCCCATGTCAAGGACGCCGTGAGTTTTGCCCGGCTCGCCGTGAACCCTCTGGATTTCACGGCCTTTCAGCGCATGGCGTCGTTGACGAAGGGCATCGGCGACAAAACCTGCCGCAAACTGTACGACGCGCTACGCCATTCAGACGCGGGGACCGTGGCCAAGGCCGCCAAAAAATACCCGGATTTCGGCGCGGACATCGCCTTCGTGGATTCCTTGCGGCTGCGCCACCTTTCGCCCGAGACGCTGTTCGGCGAGATCATCGCGCACTACACGCCCAAACTCCAGGAACTGTACCCCGACGACTATCCCAAACGGCTGCAGGGCCTGGAACAGCTGGCCCAGATCGCGGCGTCCTACACGGATCTGGACCTTTTCATCAGCGATCTTTCTCTGGACGATCCCTTTGAGGAAGAGGGGGAACGCGAGCACGTGACGCTTTCCACCATCCATTCCGCCAAGGGGCTGGAGTGGTCGGCGGTCATCATTATCGATCTGGTGGAGGAGCGGTTCCCCTCGCGCCACGCCTTGCAGCGCCACGAAGACCTGGAAGAGGAACGCCGCCTCATGTACGTGGCCGTGACGAGAGCCAGGGAGTACCTGGGGCTGTGTGTCCCGGCCACCCTGTACAGCAGGGGATCGGCTGTTACCGTTCCCGCAGAGCCGAGCCCCTTCATCCGGATTATTCCCTCGACGCTCTATGAGGAGTGGCTGGAAGGGTTTACCGGGCTGGCCCGGCGGCCCGTCTTCACGCCGCCGGTGGGAGCGGCCCGCAGATCGCCCTTTGATGTTCCGGATGATGATGCACCAGGTGATGACGCCCTGGGGGAACGGCCCGCGCCGCCCCGCGAATTCAAACCCGGGCCTGCCCGGGCGGCCTCCATTCCGCCCGTCCCCATCGCGGATGACGCGGCCCGGGGGGAGGGCGCTTCCGCCGGGCTTATTTCCCCGCTGCGGCAGGGAGAGAGCGGGTACTGCCGCCACAAGGTGTTCGGCCGGGGAAAGATCGTGCAGTTCCTGCCGCCGGACAAATACCGGGTGAACTTTCCCGGCATGGGGCTCAAGGTCATCATGGGGGCCTACCTGGAAATTGAAAAGGAGGGGTAAGCGCGCTTCCCGCGCCGCCCCGGTCCTGTCCGTGTCCCGGTTGCGCTCCGCCCGGCTCCGGGCAAGCGGATGGAGCCCCCGCCCGCCTTGCCTGACGGCCGGAGAAGGTATATACAGTATGGAAGGACCGCTGTGGCGGTCACCTTTTGTTTCCGGGAGCCGGTATGCGCATCATGGTTGTGGATGACAACGATCAGAGCCTGCAGAGCCTGAGTTTGGTGCTCGGAGATCTGGGCCACGACGTGCGCGCCTTCTCCGACCCCCTCGAGGCGTTCGAGGTCGCGACGCACGCCTTCTACCCGCTCATCATCACGGATATCCGCATGCCCGGCATGGACGGGCTCGCGATGCTGACCCGGCTCAAGGAAAACGAGCTGGCCAAAGACAGCGACATCGTGCTCATTACCGGCCACGGCGACATGCAGACCGCCATCGACGCGCTGCGGCGCGGGGCCTACGATTACCTGAACAAGCCCATCAACGCCCGCGAGCTGGCCGTTGTGGTGGACCGCTGTGCCGAGCACCAGGCCCTGCGTCTCGAAAACCTGGAACTGAAAACCAGGATGGACGAAAAGGTCGCCGAAGCCACCCGGGACGTCGTGAAAAGCCTGGAGGACGTCAAGGTTCGGCTGCGGCAGGTTACCGGCATCGGGGAAATCGTGGCGGACTCCCCGGCCATGCGGCGTCTGGTGGAAGAGGCGCTCATCATCCACGCCAACCCGTCGGTCCCCGTTCTTATCGAGGGGGAGACCGGCACGGGCAAGGAGGTGATCGCCAAACTGGTGCACCATGGGGAGACCGTCTCCCCCGAGCCGTTCATCGCCATCAACTGCGCGGCCATCCCGCACGAGCTGTTCGAGAGTGAGCTGTTCGGGCATGAACCCGGAGCCTTCACCGGCAGCCGGGCCGGGGGCGCGCCGGGCAAACTCGAGGCCGCGGGGTCCGGCACGGTGTTCCTGGACGAAGTGGCGGAACTGCCCCTGACCCTGCAGCCGAAGCTGCTCCGGGTTCTTGAGGAGCGCACCTTCTACCGCCTGGGCGGCGTGAAAAAACGCACCTTTTCGGCGCGCGTCATCTGCGCGGCCAACCGCGATCTTTCCGGCATGGTGGAAAAAGGGCTTTTCCGCCGCGACCTGTACCACCGCTTGCGGGTGGGGCATCTGCGCATCATCCCGTTGCGCGAGCGCGGCGACGATCTTGTGACGCTGGCGGAGATGGTTCTTGCCCGCGAAACGGAACGCAAAAAGAAACGGTTCCGCGGCATCAGCGCGGAAGCGATGCATCTTTTACGTACCTATTCCTGGCCGGGCAACGTGCGCGAGATGGAAAACACCCTCGAACGGGCCGTTCTCATGCACGACGGCGAATACCTCCTGCCCGAGCATCTGCACTTTGTCTCCGCGGAGGAGGAGTTCCGGCCAGCCGCCGGTGTTGCTCCCGCCGCGGACGTTGACTGGATTTCCTTTGGCAGCAACGGCTGGCTCCAATTGCCGGACGCGCCGTTTTCGCTGGACTCCCTGACGGACACCATTGTCCGCCAAGCGCTCAGCCGGTTTGACGGCAACAAGAGCAAGGCGGCTTCTTTTCTCGGCGTGTCCCGGTATGCGTTGCTCCGCAGGATAAACAGCAAGGAATAACGTGCGTCTTTGCACTGTGTGCGGAATCGCACATGCAAAAACGCACGAACAAGGCCGCACCGCTCCGGAGACCGTACCCGGCGATTCTTTATTTTTCCGTTCTCCCGGAACGATTATGCGATAATTTTTTCTCCGCCGCGCGGTTGGCACAGGGTTTGCTTTTCCCATAGCAACGTGACGCGATCCCCCTCGCGTGGCCTCCCCCCAAAATTGGTCTACACGTTGCTATGAACTCTCCCCCCAAGAAGTTCATTCCCCACGACCCTCCGGAATTCCCCTTCCGGAGGGTCGTTGTTTCATGGCCGTTAGTTGTGCGAATATGAACGTTGTGCGAAATCGAACATGTAAAAAACGCACACTTTGAGCCGGCGATGGAAAAAAGCACAATCTGTTTTTTGAATTTTTATTAATGAATAAAGTAAGTTAAAAAAAATGTCCATGCGCTCCAATATTGGCACGCTCTTTGCTCTTATTAAAGCAACGTGATGCGATTCCCCCTCGCATGGTCATTCCCCCTAACATGACCTGCACGTTACTATGAACCATCCCCCAACGGTTCATCCCCCACACGAACCCCCGGAATCCCCTTCCGGGGGTTCGTGTGTTATGGTCCCGCCATTTTTTTACCTGTTCGGATTCGCGCAATGTTCGAATTCGAACAGCTAAAAACGCACGGACGGCACGGCGGCTCTCCTTTTTGTCTGGAGGCATTTTTAAAAAAAATAATTATTTTAATAAATTACTTGAAGATTGTTTTCTTTTCTCAATGTGGCACGCTCCTTGCTATCATTAAAGCAACGTGATGCGATTCCCCCTCGCATGGTCATTCCCCCTAACATGGCCTACACGTTACTATGAACCATCCCCCAACGGTTCATCCCCCACACGAACCCCCGGAATCCCCTTCCGGGGGTTCGTGTGTTATAAAAGCGTGTAATTTTCCCTGTTTCCGCCGGAAATGCTTGCTCTCTTTGCGCCAACGTCGTATCCCTCAAAGCGGGATGGCGCGCATAATGTCGTGCCTTGCTTTCCGGAAAAAACGTTCTATTATTACCGCCTCGGAACGGCGTGCCCTGTATTTTCCGGAGTATACGCCCTGTTTTGTCCGCACGAGGAAGGCCATGCTCTCTCTTTTTTTTCACCATGCCGGTTTACGGCGTGTTTTTTCCCTGAAGCGTCTTGCGGCTTTTGGGGTGGTGTCCGTTGTTCTGCTGTGCGCGTCCGTTTGCGCGGTCCCGGCATTCGCCGCATCCGCCGGTGAAGGCGGCGCGACCGTTGCGCCTCGAGCGGACCAGGGCGCGGACAAGGGGAAGGCTGCCGCCGCGCCCGCTGTCTCCGCCGCGAAGACGGACGCGAAAAGCGCGGTGAAAAATACGGCGCAGCCGTCGGCCACGGTAAAAAAGAAAACGGCCCCCGCCCGGAAAAAAACCGTGGCAAACACGGCCGGGTCTTCCAAAAAGACCGCTCCCGCAAAAGCGGGCGCGGCATCGCCCCCACCCGCCAAAGGCGCGGCCAAAACCGTGAAACCGGCCGCAACGGCCAACCCGGCCAAGCCGGCGGGCAAATCCGCCGCCAACGCGGCGAGTGCGCCGACCGAAAAACCCGCCGCGCCGCCAAAGTTCCCGGCGGCCATGGTCATGCCCGTCTCTCCCCAAAAGGACGCCCGGCTGCCGGTTGCGGAAACCTGGGCTCCCCTGGTCAAGCGGCTGCACAAGGACGGCATCGATATGGCGTACTTGCGGAGCATGTTCGGCCGCATGGGCGACGCCTATTCGCATGAGCCCATGGGCGCCAAAATAACCGAACTCTTTACCAACAAGTACGTGGCAAAACCCCCGCGCACGACCCCGATACCCAAATCCGACACGCCCCCGGTCTACAAAAGCATGGTCAAACCGGAAAGCGTGGCCAAGTGCAAAGTATACCTTGCAACGCATGCCGCCGCCTTTGCCGTGATGGAAGAGCGGTACGGGGTGCCCAAGGAGGTCGTGGCCGGGCTGCTGATGGTGGAAACGCGGCTGGGCACGTTCCTGGGGTATAACAGTTCGTTCTGGAGTCTGGCCTGCATGGCCGCGGCCGATACGCCCGAACGGGTGGAGGCTGCCGTGCAGGCGTTTCCCCTGCCCATGACGCCGGACAAGGAAGAATGGCTGCAAAAAATTCTGCGGGAACGTTCCGCCTGGGCATACAAGGAACTCCTGGCGCTTATCAAGCACAGCGCGGCGAACGATCTCGACCCCTTGTGCATGCCGGGGTCTGTTTACGGGGCCATAGGCATCTGTCAGTTCATGCCCAGCAACCTGCCCAAGTTTGCCGTGGACGGGAACAACGACGGCAAGATCGATCTTTTCGACCCGGCGGACGCCATTCCCAGCGTCGGCAATTATCTTAAGGAACACGGCTGGTCCGGCAAGGAGTTGGAAGAAAAAAGCCGGTCCGGGCATCACGCGGCCTTAAAGTGCTACAACAAAAGCAATATCTACGCGAATACCATCCTCGCGCTGGCGGGCGCCATTGTTGCCCCGCCTGAAACCTTGACGGCCGATGCCGGGGCCGCATCCGGCAAAACGGTGAGCCCCAAGGCCAAAGGCGCGGAAAAGGCCGCCCCGAAAGCGGCTGTCGACGCGGGGAAAAAGGCTCCCGCCAAATCGGCCGCCAAGCCCGCCGCCAAGCCCGCCGCCAAAACGGCTCCCAAGAAAGCGGCCCCGAAAACCGCACCCAAGGCCGGGCAAAATCCCGCCGCTCCCGCCGCCGCGAAGAACGCGCCGCAACCGTCCGGCAAATAGGCCGGGGGCGCGGCTCACGCCCGGCAGGGCAGGGCGCGCCCGCGCGGTTTCCCGTTCCATACCCGCCGCCGCATCCGGCCTGCCGTGCCCCGGCAGGCCGGATGCGGCGGTTTTCCGGGAAACACGCCACTGCTCCTTCCCGGCTACCCGGCGCATTTTTCTAACAATATCAGCTGTTTTTACAGAAAATCATTTTTTGTGAAAAAAAATTCCCAAAACAACTTCCCTTTTATATTTTTCACTGCTATACGGGACTCGCGTTGCATGCGTCTCCCGTCGAGGCAGCGGCACGCCGATGGGCCGTTTACCGCCCAGCGATTTTTTTTTGCCAAAATCCATGAATTGATAGAATAATACACTGTAATTGTTGTATGTTTATCAATTGGCGCGTGCACGCGTCCCGGATTCACCGCGCGCGGATTGCGGCTGGGATTTTTGTTCCATAGGGGACATTTTTTTTGTCCCGCTGAGTAAAAAAAAATTTCGTAAAATGTTCTTCCGGCAAAAAACATTATACTTCGGGAGACAAACAGGAGGAAATCATGGTTTACGCGCAGAGCCTTATGGACATGGTGCACAGACAAGACCCGGCCCAGCCGGAATTCCACCAGGCTGTAGAGGAAGTCGTCACTTCGCTCAAACCGCTGCTCAACTCCGACTCCCGCTACGCCGACCATAAAATGCTCGAGCGCATCATCAACCCGGACCGGATCATCATTTTCCGCGTGGCGTGGCTTGACGACAAGGGCGAGCACCAGATCAACCGGGGATACCGGATCCAGTTCAACAACGCCGTGGGTCCGTACAAGGGCGGGTTCCGTTTCCATCCCTCGGTCAATCTCAGCATTTTGAAATTTTTGGGGTTTGAGCAAACGTTCAAAAACGCCCTGACCGGGCTTGCCATCGGCGGCGCCAAGGGCGGGGCGGATTTCGACCCCAAGGGCAAGTCCGACCATGAAGTCATGCGCTTCTGCCAGGCCTTCATGACGGAAATGTACCGCTACATCGGCCCCACGGTCGACGTGCCCGCCGGGGATATCGGCGTCGCGGCCCGTGAAATAGGGTTCATGTACGGCCAGTATAAGCGCATCACCTCGCGCCACGAGGGCGCGTTTACCGGCAAGGGATACGAGTGGGGCGGCTCGCTGGCCCGCAAGGAAGCCACCGGCTACGGCGCGGTGTACTTCGCCCGGAACATGCTCGGCGTGCGGGGCGACTCCCTTGAGGGAGCCACCTGCGCGGTTTCCGGCTCCGGGAACGTGGCCATCTACACCGTTGAAAAGTTGCAGCAGGTCGGCGCCAAAGCCGTGACCGTTTCCGATTCCAACGGCATGATCCACCACCCGGCGGGCATCGATCTGGCGGTGCTCAAGCAGGTCAAGGAAGTCGAGCGCGGCCGCCTTACCCGCTACAAGGAGCTTTGCCCGGACGCCACCTATATTCCGGTGAGCGACTACCCCAAAGGCCGCAACATGGTCTGGTCCGTCCCCTGCAAGGCCGCGTTCCCGAGCGCCACGCAGAACGAGCTTAACGCGGACGACGCCAGGGAACTGTTGAAGAACGGCTGCGTCTGCGTGGCCGAAGGCGCGAACATGCCCTCCACCCAGGCGGCCGTGGATCTTTTCCTGGAGGCGAAGATCGCCTACGGCCCGGGCAAGGCGGCCAACGCGGGCGGGGTTGCCGTGTCCCAGATGGAAATGGCCCAGAACGCCTCCATGAAGCCCTGGACCTTCGAAAAAGTGGATGCCGAACTGCACGGCGTCATGAAGCACATTTTCGAAACGGCCCACGCGACCGCCGTTGAATTCGGCCAGCCCCACAACCTGGTCATGGGCGCGAACATCGCGTCGTTCCGCAGGGTGGCGCACAGCATGCGCGATCTGGGCATGTATTAATTCATTCCGCCAACCGGTTTTCCGCTGACACACAAGCCGCGAGCGTTCCCGCCTCGCGGCTTTTTGGCGCAACAGCGCGTGTGGCCTCGTTCCATTTCCCGCGTGCTTTTTTTGCTAAAAAATTCCAAAAAACTTTTTATGCCGCGTGCTGTTATATTTTTATCATAGTGGGCGAGTCTCCTGCTGCAGCGGTATGCCGATGGGGCATCCGCCACCGATGATTCTTTTTGCCATGTATGCGGGCCCTCCGATATCCCTTCACGCGTTGTCTTGCATTGACCTGCCGCACGTCCGCTCCCCGCGTTAGACGCGGGCGGATGGATGGCGGGGTTTTGCGGCGCGGCGCGGCGGTTTTTATCCTGAGAGAAAAATCGTAACGCGCTTTGCGGCACAATACATAATGCCGCCCAGAAGACGATCAGGAGGGTTCCATGGATTACACGCAGTGTATTATGGACATGGTGCACAGGCAGGATCCGGCCGAGGCGGAGTTTCACCAGGCTGTCGAGGAGGTCGTCTCCTCCCTCAAACCGTTGCTGGATTCCGACCCCAGTTACGCCGATCGCAAAATGCTCGAGCGTATCATCATCCCGGACAGGATCGTCATCTTCCGCGTGGCGTGGCTTGACGACAAGGGGCGGAACCAGATCAACCGGGGCTACCGGGTTCAGTTCAACAATGCCGTGGGGCCGTACAAGGGCGGTTTCCGTTTCCACCCCTCGGTCAACCTCAGCATCCTGAAATTTTTGGGGTTCGAACAAATTTTTAAAAACGCCCTGACCGGGCTTGCCATCGGCGGCGCCAAGGGCGGGGCGGATTTCGACCCCAAGGGCAAGTCCGACAACGAAGTCATGCGCTTTTGCCAGGCGTTCATGACGGAAATGCACCATTATCTCGGCCCCACCATAGACGTGCCCGCCGGGGATATCGGCGTCGCGGCCCGCGAAATAGGCTACATGTTCGGCCAGTACAAGCGCATGACCTGGCGGCATGACGGCGTCCTGACCGGCAAGGGCATTGAATGGGGCGGTTCGCTGGGCCGCAAGCAAGCCACCGGCTACGGCGCGGTGTATTTCGCGCAGAACATGCTCGGCGCGCGCGGCGACTTCCTCGAGGGCGCCACCTGCACGGTTTCCGGCTCCGGGAACGTGGCCATCTATACCGTTGAAAAGCTGCAGCAGATCGGCGCCAAGGCTGTGACCGTTTCTGACTCCGACGGCATGATCCACCACCCGGCGGGCATTGATCTGGCAGTGCTCAAGCAGGTCAAGGAAGTCGAGCGCGGCCGGCTGACCCGCTACAAGGAGCTCTGCCCGGACGCCACCTACACGCCGGCCAGGGACTACCCCGAAGGCCGCAACATGGTCTGGTCCGTCCCCTGCAAAGCGGCGTTCCCGAGCGCCACGCAAAACGAGCTTAACGCGGACGACGCCAGGGAACTGTTGAAGAACGGCTGCGTGTGCGTGGCCGAAGGCGCGAACATGCCCTCCACCCAGGCGGCCGTGGATCTTTTCCTGGAGGCGAAAATCGCCTACGGTCCGGGCAAGGCGGCCAACGCGGGCGGGGTTTCCGTGTCCCAGATGGAAATGTCCCAGAACGCCTCCATGAAGCCCTGGACCTTTGAAAAGGTGGATGCCGAACTGAAGGGCGTCATGAAGCACATTTTCGAAACGTCCCATGCGACCGCCGTTGAATTCGGCCAGCCCCACAACCTCGTCATGGGCGCGAACATCGCGTCTTTCCGCAGGGTGGCGCACAGCATGTGCGATCTGGGCATGTATTAATTCTCTCACGCGGTTGTTTTCCGCTGAAGCACAAGCCGCGAGCGTTTCCTCCTCGCGGCTTTTCCGCGTAAAATCACTTGCGGCCCCTTCCCATCGGCTGTATCCGGGATTATATAGAGATAATTGCGTACACCCGCGCTTTTGCCGCGGCGCGCAATCCGCCCCGGCATCCGGGGCGCCCATAAAGACGAGTTACAGCGCACGGACGTGCGTTCACCGGGAGGCCATAATGTGGGATTATACTGACAAGGTTCGTGAGCATTTTCTGTTTCCGCACAACGTGGGCGAGCTGAAGGACGCCAACGCCGTCGGCGAAGTCGGCAGCCTTGCCTGCGGTGACGCGTTGAAACTGTACCTTAGAATAGAGGACAACCGGATCATGGACGCCTCGTTCCAGACGTTCGGCTGCGCGTCGGCCATTGCGTCCAGTTCCGTGCTGACGGATATGATTAAGGGCAAAACCGTCGAAGAAGCCCTTGCCGTCACGAACAAGGAAATCGCGGACGCTCTCGGCGGGCTGCCCCAGCAGAAGATGCACTGTTCCGTCATGGGGCAGGAGGCCCTTGAGGCCGCCATCAAGAACTGGCGCGGCGAGGCGGTTGAAGCCCCCCACGAGGAGAGCCGCATCGTCTGCACCTGCTTCGGCGTGAGCGAGGACCAGATCCGACGGGCCATCCGGGAAAACAACCTGACCACCGTGGAGCAGGTGACCAATTTCACCAAGGCCGGCGGCGGCTGCGGCAACTGTACCGAAGATATCGCGGCCATCCTCGCGAACGAAACCGGCTCCCCGGCGCCCGAGAAAAAGGCCGAGGTCAAGCCCTTGTCCAACGTGCAGCGGATGCAGCTCGTCATGCGCACCCTTGATGAGGTCGTGCGGCCGCGCCTGAAGCAGGACGGCGGCGACGTGGAACTGGTGGATATCGACGGCCCCATAGTCACGGTGGCTCTGCGCGGCATGTGCCACGCCTGCCCGTCCAGCCGTTTGACCCTGGACGGCCTCATCCAGCAAACCTTGCGGGACCATGTGGATCCCAACATAACCGTCAGGGAGGCCACGGCATGAAATCGCCTCTGATCTATCTCGACAACAACGCCACCACCGCGGTGGCTCCGGAAGTTCTGGAAGCCATGCTGCCGTACCTGAGCGACCAGTACGGCAACCCGTCCAGCATGTATTCCTTCGCGGGCGCGGCCCACAAGGCGATCGACAAGGCCCGGGAGCAGGTGGCCGCGCTCCTCGGCGCGAATCCCGAGGAAATCGTGTTCACCTCCTGCGGCACGGAAAGCGATTCAACGGCCATTCTCGGCGCGTTCGAAGCCCAGCCGGAGAAGCGCCACTTCATCACCAGCCGGGTGGAGCATTCGGCGGTTATCGCCATGGGCCAGTATCTGGAGCGCAAGGGGTTCCGTGTCACCTCCCTTGACGTGGATGAAAAGGGCCAGATCAGCCTTGATGCGCTTGATAAAGCCATGACGCCGGACACGGGCATCGTGTCCCTTATGTACGCCAATAACGAGACCGGCACGATATTCCCCATCGCGGAGGCGGCGGCGCTGGCGAAAGAACGTGGCGTGCCCTTCCATGTGGACGCCGTGCAGGCCGTGGGCAAGATTCCCATAAATCTGGCCACGCTGCCGATCGGTTACCTGGCCATGTCCGGGCACAAACTGCATGCGCCCAAGGGCGTTGGGGTTTTGTACATACGGCGCGGCACACCGTTCCGCCCGTTCCTGCGCGGGGGGCACCAAGAGCACGGCCGCCGGGCCGGCACGGAAAACGTGCCGTATATTGTCGGGTTGGGCGCGGCCTGCGAACTGGCGGCAAAGCATATCCAGGACGAGAACACCAGGGTCAGGGCCTTGCGCGACAAACTGGAAACGGGCCTGCTGCAAGCCATCCCCGAAGCGCGCATCAACGGCGATGTGGCAAGCCGCCTCCCCAATACGACCAACATTTCCTTCAAATACGTGGAAGGCGAAGCCATTTTGCTGCTGCTCGACCAGGAAGGCATCTGCGCTTCCTCCGGGTCCGCCTGCACCTCGGGCAGCCTTGAGCCTTCCCACGTGCTGCGGTCCATGGGCGTGCCCTTTACTTACGCCCACGGGTCCGTGCGGCTGTCTCTCTCCCGCTACACCACGGAGGCGGAAATTAACACAACGCTGGAGGTGTTCCCCAGGGTCATCGCGCGGCTGCGGGAAATTTCCCCGTACCGCAACCTGGCGGACGATGCCCTGCCCGGCGACGGCAACGCCTGCGCCTGCACGATAGGCTGACGAAACGCATGGGAGCCGGGCAATCGGATCCCGTCACAAGAACACCGCCGCGCGGCAAAAGGCCGCGCGGCGGTGTTCTTGTGACGCCCGGTGGAAACGGCGAGCTATTTTTTCCAGAGCACGACCTTGTTGTTGCCGGTCGTTTGGGCAATGTGCAGCGCCTGGTTTGCCTGCCGGAGGTACTCCGCCAGGGTGCTGTCCGGCGCGGGAACGCCGGAACTTACCCCGCCGCTGACGGTAAAGATGAGGCCGGTGCGGCGTTCCAGGAACGTTTTTTTCAAACCGACCAGGGCCTGTTTCGCTATGGCCATGGCCTGTTCCGCGTCCGCGCCCGGAAGGATGGCGAGGAATTCCCCGTTACTGTACCGGCAGGGGGTGTCCGTCGCGCGCAGGGAGCGCTTGAGGGCGGTTGCGAAGCTTTTGAGGAAAAAATCGCCGAAACTGTGCCCCCAGATGGCGTTGACGTTTTTGAAATCATCAAGTTCGAAATGCAAAACGGCCAGCGGCGTATTTCCCCCCGCATGCCCGGCGAAGGCTATCTGCGCCTTGGCGAAGAACGTGCGGCGGTTCGGCAGGCCCGTCAGGGTATCCATGGCGGCCATCTCGCTCAGGGCTTTGTCCGATTCCTCCTTGAGAAGAAAAAGATATGCGGCTAGGCTGAACACAAGCAGCAGCACCAGGGAAAGGAACGTCAGGGCCTGGACGAGCGTGTTGCTGTGCAGGCCGAACGGGGACAGCATGGCCGCCAGCGCCCGGGGCAGCAGCATGGCAAGGAAGACGAGATAGAAGACCCCCACTGCCCGTTTGAACTGGCTGGGGCCGGGGAAACGCAGCAGCCGTTCCGTGGGGACGCACAACGTGAGAAAAACGCAGATGGAGGCGATGAAGACCCGGAACGCGGGGTCGCCCGGCTGGATTACCTCGGCGGCGTTAAAGAGGATGACGCATGCCGCGGTAATGCCGATGCACAGTTTGCGCACCTTCGGGCTGTCCGCGTGGATTGCCTCCAGGGCGGAACCCGCCTCAATGCAGAAGCCGATAAAAAGAAATGTATTGCCGCAGTTGACGGATAAAATGTCGGGAATCTGATCCCTGAAAAAAAGAAGCAGAAAGGCCAGGGATTGAAAGACTTTGCCCGTGAAATAGCTGTAGGAGTGTTTCCCGTGCCCGGAGCGGGGCGTGAGCGCGATGAAGGAATAAACAAGTGTCGCGGCGACGAGATTGCCCCAAAATAAAACAGCAATAAGCGTTTTTATGTGAATATCGAGAAGTGAGTAAAGAGGAAAAAGGAACGTCTGATCCATACTCCGGTCGCTGGTATTTTGTTCTTATACTGCAAGGTTGTAATGCTATATAAGTAAGAGTAAAGATACGCAACAGAAATATTTTTTGGTAATAAACTCTTTTATAAATGTTGTTTCATTTTTAAATGGCGCGAGTCACATGAACAGGAGGCTGCCATGATTGTCGTACTGACCGGCGCGGGCATCAGCCAGGAGAGCGGCATTTCCACGTTCCGCGATGCCGGAGGGTTATGGGAAAAACACCGGATTGAGGATGTCGCCACCCCGGGCGCGTTCAGGCGCAACCCCGATCTGGTCTATGACTTTTACAACGCGCGCCGGCGGCAGTTGACGGGCGGCGCCGTCAACCCCAACGCCGCGCACGCGGCGCTGGCGGAACTGGAACGGGAAAGCGGGGAGAGTGTGCTCGTGGTGACCCAGAACGTGGATGACCTGCATGAGCGCGCTGGCAGCAAAAACCTTTTTCACATGCACGGGGAGCTTCTCAAGGCGCGTTGCGTGCATTGCGGCACGGTGCTGCCCTGGCCGGGCGACATGTCGGTTTTTGACGCCTGCCCGGCCTGCGGGCCCGTTCCGGGAGCAGCCAAAGGAAAAATGGGGCGGTTACGGCCGCATATCGTGTGGTTTGAGGAAATGCCGTTGTATATGCCGGAAATAGAGCGGGCGCTCTCCGAATGCTCGACCTTCGTCTCCATCGGCACGTCGGGCAACGTATACCCTGCCGCCGGGTTCGCGGCCCAGGCAAGAAGCGCCGGGGCCAAGGTCGTGGAGATCAACATGGAGCCGTCGCTCAACGCCCGCTGTTTTCATGCGGGCCATTACGGGCCGGCCACAAAAATGGTCCCGGCCTGGGTGGGCGAGTATCTCGGGGGCAAGGCCTGAGTGAACCCGGCAGCCGCTCCGCGGCTGCCGGGTTTTGGTATCTCAGCCTTTTTTCTTGGCTGTCGCGGGCTTTTTGGCCGCGCTGGATGACGCCGGTTTGGGTTTGCCCGCGCTTTTGGAGGCGCTGGGGGACGCCGTTTTCGGCTTCGCGGGCTTGGATGCGCTCGGGACGGCTTTCTTGGCCGCCGCTTTGGCGGCGCTTGGCGCGGCTTTTTGGGGTTTGGCTGTTTTGGACGCGCTGGGGGAGGCTTTTTTCGGTTTCGCCGGTTTGGTCGCGCTCGCCGTTGCCTTTTTGGCCTTTACCGGCGCTTTGGGTGCGGCTTTTTTGCTTTTTTCCCGCCCTTCGGTCGAGCGGGAGGCAGGGGCGGCATCGTCAAATTTTTCCCGGTATTGTTTGATTTTTTTCTCGGCGGCGGCAAGGAGTTTTGCGGAAAGTTTTTTGTCGCCTTTTTTGACCGCGTCTTCCAGGTCGTCGAACTGTTTTTTTATCTCGGCCACGGCCTTTTGGGCTTTTTCATTGTGTTCGAACGCGGTTTTCAGGGATTGGAACCCCTGCTTGGCGGACGCGGTGATCGTCTTGAGGGTGGATCCCTCGTTGTCTTCCAGTATGCCGCGCAGGGCGGATACGCCATCGTCAAGTTTCCGGATAAGCGTTTTTTTGTCCATGATGTCCTCACGGTGAAAGTTGGGGATCTATACGTATTTGGTTATGGTAACTGAGCATATAAGCAGGGAAAAAGCAATTACAGAGTCCGCGCGCGGCGGCGTGCGCTCCGTGAGAAGGTATCGCGGGCCGCATAAAACAAGCGGCGGACATTTTGCCCGCCGCTTGTTTTATGGAGTGTGAGAGACGCCTCAGGCGCGTTCGTCGGCGCCGGCGCCTTCGCCGCGCAGGCGGATAAACGCCTTGATGGACATCGCCACAACGCCGATCGCGAGGCCGAGGCACAGGACGTCCATGACCAGGAGCGTCGCGGGGCCGCTGATGTTCTGGGCCGTCTGAATCTGCCCGATGAACTTGTTGAGAAGGATCAACAGCGCGCCCACGGTGGTGCACACCATGAACGTCGCGGGGATGAGGGTGAACCACGCCTGGCGGCGGCGCTTCAGCAGCCAGGAGGTAACGGCCAGCAAAGTCAGGGCCGCGAGCAACTGGTTGGTGGTGGCGAACATCGGCCAAAGCGCCGTGAACGAGTTGTTCCAGGCCAGCCAGAGCATGAGCAGCACGGAAAGGCCCGAGTTGAACCAGATCTTCTGCATGACCGCGGGGGCATTGCCCTTGAAGAGCACATGCCACAGTTCTTCGAAGAGGTAGCGGTTGAGGCGCACGGCGGCGTCAAGGGTCGTCACGACGAACCCTTCCACCAGCAGGATGCCGAACACGCTGCCGTAGTAAGCGGGTATGCCCAGCGTCTTATGGAGCATGATGCCCATGCTCAGCGCAAAGGCCAGAATGGGGTTGGAAGCGCCTTCACCCGGCGCGGGCCAGACGATGCGGAGGTATTCCTGCTGGGAGAGGGCCGCGCCCACGATCAGGATCGTGCCGGTGGCCAGAATGCCTTCGAGGATCATGGCGTTGTAGCCGATTTTCCGGGCCTGGCTTTCTTTGGCCAGCTGCTTCGAGGTCGTGCCCGTGGACACGAGCGAATGGAAGCCGGAAACAGCGCCGCAGGCAACGGTGATGAAGAGGAAAGGCCAGATGGCGCCGAGCTTGGCCGTGCCCGTATCAATGGCCACCGTCGCCGTCTGGATGGTTATGCCCTGGAACCCGCCGACAATGACGGCCACGAAGATGGCAAGAATGCCGACGTACAGGATCTGCACGTTGGTGAAGTCGCGCGGCTGCAGGATGAGCCAGACGGGCAGGGCCGCCGCGAGGGTTACGTAAACGGAGATGACCAGCATCCAGACCTTGGGATCAAGGGTGATGGGCGTGGTCATGCCGATCTGGATGGAGCCGAGCGCGACAACGGCCGCGATGACGTAGCCGACCATGGTGTTCAGGTTGCGCTTGTAGATGAGGTAGCCGAGCAACGGCGCGAACAGCGTGATGATGATGACGGAGGTCGAGGCGATGCCGCCGATGACGCCGTGGGTTACGCCGTTTTTCACCACCGTGCCCAGAATGGTCTGGTCGGCGGGCAGGCCGAGCTGCTCAAGCGGCGCGGTACTGGTCAGGGACTGCACGGTCATGGAAAGGAACGCCGAGGTCACCAGCACGAGCAGCAAAATGGCGAAGCAGATGAACAGGAAAAACCCGGTGGTGCCCAGGGCGCCTCTGGTCACTTCCGCAATGGATCTGCCGCGTTCGCGCAAGCTGACGAAAAGGGAGGCGAAGTCGTGCACCGCGCCGATGAGCACGGCCCCGATCAAGATCCAGAGCCAGACGGGAAGGAAGCCGAACAAAATGGCCACGGTCGGGCCGACGATGGGCCCGGCGCCAGCGATGGCCGAAAAGTGGTGCCCGAAAAGGATGTTCATGTTGGTCGGCACATAGTCCGTGCCGTCGTTTATTTCCTCAGCCGGGGTCGGCCGGGTGGGGTCTTCGCCGAGCCATTTTGCCACGATGCGCCCGTAGAATCTCGCGCCGACAGCAAAGCAGCAGCATGAAATAATCAGTATTACTAAGATATTCATATAAAATCCTTAGGTTATGATGTGCCTGCAGAGCAACACTCATGGTTGGTTGCCTGATGCGGGAAGAAAGGATTTACGCTACGGAAAGAGGGGGGGCGGAACTTACGCGGGAAGTGCGCTTGTACGCTCCTGGTTGCCGTGTAGGGGGAGAAATGACCGGACAGCCCCGGCATAGAGTTGTTCGCCGGAAAAGGGGCGGCAAAGGGGAATCCATTCGCCGTCGCTGACGCGGAGAAAATTATAGGCCAGGAGGCGGGCCGGGTTCAGTCTGTTCCGCTGCAAGGCGGCACTGGCGTGCCCGTATGCGGCCCACTGGAATTCTCCCGAAAGGGAAGCCACAAGGGGAATGCGTTTGCCCGTGAGCCCGCACAGCAGCATGGATTCCAAATGCCATTGCTGGAGCGCGCCCTGGGAAGAGGGCTGCGCGGCGGGGGGCCGGGCCAGCCTGGAGACATTTTCGTCATGGGGCTGCGCAGCCAAAACCGTGGCGGAAGCGGGGGCAAGCAGAACATGGGCGCCGGGGGGGATGGCGGCGACGAAAAAGAGCAGCAAATAGAGCAGAACGATCCGGGCCGCGTTACCGGCGCCTTTGCGGGCGGGAAAGTAGGATGCCGGGCAGGGCAGGAGCGCGGCCGGGCGGCTTTTCTCAAAAAAGAAGATATTTCGGGCGTTCCGCATATTGTTATCCCCGCCAGTTGCACCAAAAGCGGCGAACCATACGGCACTCGTAACTCTTCAATATAAAATCGCTCTATGGAAAGCAACATCATTCATGACGTTGCCGGCGGGAGAATGGAAACAGCCCCCGGGCGGACGCGGGGGAGCCCGGTCGGGCGCGGCGGCGCGTGCAATGGGCAATTCCCTCTTCTTGCGGCGGCGGAAGGCAGGCCGGTGACGATGGAAGGGCGCGGGCCGTAATTTTTCGCCGGCGTCCTCCACGGTGCTTTGCCGCTTGCGGGAGCTTGCCCCGGGCGAGATGCGGGCGGTTGCGGAAAAAAATATAATGCGAAAATGGGTGTTGACATCGAAACTTGAATCGGGCATAACGCTTTCTCCCGTGGGGGTGTAGCTCAGTTGGGAGAGCGCTTGAATGGCATGTATAACTCTCCTGACCAAGTAACACCTCACCGAGAACAGCTTTTTTTTGAAATTGGCACTAGCCAAACCCTAGTGGGGGTGTAGCTCAGTTGGGAGAGCGCTTGAATGGCATTCAAGAGGCCGTCAGTTCAATTCTGTCCACCTCCACCACTAGAAAATCAAGGACTTACGATAAATCGTGAGTCCTTTTTTTTGCGTTCTGGGTAAACAAAAGGAGTGATTCGGCGTCTTTTCATATATATTCAATTAAATCAAATAGATGAAAGAAAAAGCTCTGGCCCATGCGGTAAGCACAGGCCAGAGCCGCTTTGCATGACAGGCTATAGATTAGCCCAATACCCGTCAGTTCTCTCTGCCAGCGTCTTTGACCACGCCTGAATCTCTAGTTCATCCCCTAGAAATCTCTCACAACCATCTACCCACTGAAACGTCGGGTATAGCTGCTCCATGATGCTATATACGCTGTTGAAGTGAGGGTTTTTACCCACTTCCTTATACCAGTCAAATTTAGCCGTAAGAATGGCGCTCTTTTCAGCATCGGGCCTGTTGATGGTGTCTTTGTCGATGCTCAACCGACATCTTCCCTCTACCAGTTCGACAAAGGTGTTGTAGTCCATAGCTTTTCGCTCCTTTCAATTTTGATTGAAGCTCAAAGATATGCCTATGTCCGCAACTTCTAAACATACAAAATGTTATTGCTCTGCTTGGATTTCTCAACTTTGCAAGGCAAATACCCGCGATATGTTGCCGCAAGGCGGCACACATCGGGGTGGTACGGGGAAGGTCAAGGAAGACAAGATTTGCGGGTAACTGGGGTGATGATGCGGAGGGAAGACACTGTAAAGGGAAGCTGCGGGGTTACTGTAGCTAATTTCAAAAAATGTTGGAAATACTGGAATAAGAAGATAAAGACATGAAAAAATTAACAAAATTGGGTTATATTTTTTTGTTGATTTGAATTTTGTTGGAATGGGTGGGTCTCTCTCACTGGTTCGGGTGGTGGGTTCGTCTGGTGGTCTCGGAAATCGGTACTGTTGTTTTATTCATAAAACAAAAAAACGCTGTCTGTCTTGTCGCAGATGGCGTTTTTTCTTTGCTGCTGTAAGAGAAGTAGCTTTTTTTTGAGAAAGATTTTTCCGTCAGTTTACTTTGACCCCGGTCTTCTGCCTACAATTCACGTTCACAATCGGAGGTGGGTCTGTGGGTACGTCACGGGAGCAAAAAATCTTTCAAGAATATTTTCAAGCGACATTTACTTCCGTGAAGCCCGCATCCTACACTTCAAAGATAGTCGGAATTGGGCGGTAGCTGCGGAGCGTCCTCGGCACTTCCCACTCCAAACCTTATAGCCCCTTTACGGAGGAATATCAACCATGAATACGAAGCTGGAAAAACTGACTGAAATGGTGTGGCAGAATATGGCTATCGATGCGAACGACGAACATGTTCTGGTAGAAGTTGAACTCCCTGTGTCCATCACCGAGTGGTTTACCGAATCTGACCTGACGCACTTCGTGGCTAACCTTATCCCGCTTTATGATTGGCAGGAAGGTATTTTGAAGCTGAACAGTGGTGCAGCTGAACACATTTATGTGATGCTTTGGTGGTCTTTCGAGGGTGAGCCTTTAGAGCCTTACCTTAAAAAGATGTACGAAAACGTCTTGCTTGCTGAGCAGAGTGAAGGCGGTGACTACGGAGACGATGGGAACCTGTACCTTGAAGATGAAGGCTGTGAGCGGCTTTGCGAAATGATTAACGACTCTTTCGATATCGATGAAGAAGGTCAATTTGCTGTGGTTACATTCAACAAAGACCTCTTTCGGCTGATGGGGAAAGAAACCCTGACAAGCTATGTCAATAACATGATCCCAGATTGGGATATCGTTGACTGTATTCCTACTGAAAGCGGCGAATCATATGAACTCATATTTGTACCAGAGGCACCTGAAAACAAGGCCGCTTAACCTCTGACCAGTGACCCGGCCTGTGCCTTGAGCATGGGCCGGGTCACTGGCTGGAAGAAACCAAACTTTTTTCAAAAAAGTTTGCAAAGATAGTTAACCGAATTTTTCAATGTGTGTACGCTTCAAGGATTATCAACTTTTAACCCCTATGGAGGGCTGATTATGGCAACTCTGGACTCACTTACGGAATGGGTACGGCAAAACGCGGTTATCGACATCAACCATGAATATGCGGTTGTCACCGTAGACTTTTCAAACGCTATCATGGAATGGCACAACCCGATGGAGCTTGCTCACTTCGTGGCTGAACTCTTTCCGCTCCGCGAATGGTTGAGCGTAGGTTTTTCACCGGACGAAGACCATTTTCAGGTCTCGGCTTGGTGGTGCAGCGACGAGTATGTGGAGGCTTGCAAACAAAAGGGGAACGGCGGAGATGAACTACTCCTTACCCCGGAAGGACGTGAAAGGCTGGCTGACTGTGTTAAACACGCTATGCAGGGAGCAGTTGCAGGCGACGATACATTCGATTGGGATTTGGGTGGTCCAGTCGAACAGGGCAGGGACTGCTTGCTATATATTCCGCAGCCTTTATTCGATGTCTTCGGAGAAAAAGCTATGACAAGCTTAATTCTCACACAATATCCGGGCTATGCCTTTGACAAACTGTTTGAAGGCTCTGTTGATGAGTTCGCTGCTGTTTTGCTCAGAAGAGCACCTGCCGTAAAAATCGCCGCTTAATCCACACCAACAAAACCCGGCCTGTGCCTTGAGCATGGGCCGGATTTTTGTTTCAGACGGAAACCAGTTAAACGCTCTCGCAAAACTCCCGCATTTTTCTTTGATATAAAGCTTTACTGAGCAGCACGACACGCACTGTGCCGTCAACGGTATAAGTGTGACCATCTCCCCAAGTGAAGCCTGATTCTTGTTTATAGCGAACAACATCATAAAAAAAGGACTCACATACCTCGCAATCATCAAGCCCGCTGTCAGCGCCGTCACCGTAGTCTGAAAGCTTGAATGAGACCTTGCAGACGGCTTCCTTTTCCGCATCGGGTAAGCTGGTATCACCATAAAAAATGACCTCGGCGGTCTCCTTGATATCGGCAAGCGCCTTTTGCTCCCAGTGCTCTTTTTCCGAAATGAGCGGATTATACCAATCTTCCCGCCAATTTTTATCGACAAGGCGGATTTTGAATATACCCTCTTCCGGCAATATATCCATCAGGTCAAAAGCCGCCTCATGGTCAGGATATAGCTCATTAAGAACCACTTCTAGCCTATTGTATTGCTTGGAATATCCTGTTCCAGATAAATCAATCCTAAGAGCGCCATCTATGGTGCCTTCCGTATCCGCCTCAAATGTTCCACGCTCTTTGACCAGCTTAACAAGGTCTTCATAACTCGCTCTATGCATATTGCACCCCTATGACTCGCTATCTTCCTTATTTATGTTCGCAGCTATCCTCTCAAGATGATTTCGCAACAATGCCTTACTGACCAGAACAACATGCACATAGTTACCAAAAGTATAACCACCGTTGATATGAACCCATTCGTACTCAGAAAAACAATTCGCTGTGACTGACCAAAACCATGCATCAAACTTACCGTGGTCGTGGTATGGCGGGCTGGGAAAATAATCGTAGACATTAAATACAGCCTTACAGACCACTTCCTTTTTATAATCCGGTACATTTGTATCACCGTAAAAATGAAGTTTAGCGGTCTTTTTAATATGAGCATGTAGCTTTTGTTCTCGTTTCTCCTGATAAGCTTTGTACTGCTCGCCTTTTTCTATATCCTCAAGGATTACAGTCAACAGGCCGTTATCATCTGGATGTAGAATATCATCAACGGCACGGTATCCGGGGAATAAACTTGATATCGTATCTTGAAGTCCGATGTATGGCTTAAAATATCCTGCTGCCGCTAAATCAATAGTGAGCACGGCTGCAATATAATCATCAACATCATCAATATCAGATGGTTCCGACACCAGATTAAAAAGACCATATTCTTTAATCAGCTTAGCCAACTCTTCATTTATCGCCATTTTGATTTACCTGATACCAGCTACCAGCGGCCTGTTTTTGTATCTCGTCAAAATCATCTTTTTTCAAAGCCCGTCTTACCAATTCGTTGATAAGGTCTTGAGCGGAACACTCTACCGGTGGGTGTACTTCAACAATGCGGATTAGATGAGGCGGGGTAGCGGTTTCAGAGGGAAGGAGATACTTCGGGCCTTCTCCGGTCAGTATCCAGTCCGGGTGAATGTTTTTCAGGCGAAAGATTTTGATAAGCCATTCGGGAGGGATTGAGTTACGCCGTTTCGCATCGGAGATTGAAGACTGCTTGATGTCCAAAAATTCAGCGAGTGTTACTTGTGTTCCGCATCCTGTGACGCTGCGAATTCGTTTAAAGGCTTGTTTCATGGTTAATATACCTCCATTATGAGGTATATCTAGAATATAAACCATTGAATACCCGGAATTTTTTCTTAGTTACTCCTTTAATGATGAAGAGCCTGGCGTAATCGAAAACATTCCATAATTATAGTTAGACCGAGAGGCTGCTTATAGAGATATTTGCATCGTGACATGGACACTCTACAGCAATTTTTATAACTGACTGATATTATATGAGTATTTATATTTTACAGGAGGGGCATTCTTATGTATCGCGGTTTCAAGTTCAAAGTGCAACACCCAGTCCTTGGGTATTGGCGTCTTCTAAAAAAACTTCATAGGGTGTCTTAAACCCAAGGCATTTTCTAGGCCGCCAGTTCAAGCGGCACATTGCCGCTATGATCTCATCTTGCGTGACCGATGCCAAGCTTACCCCCTTGGGGAAGTATTGGCGTAGAAGGCCATTGGAGTTCTCGTTCAAGCCACGCTCCCACGAATGGTAGGGGTGCGCAAAAAATCCCTGAGCCTCGAGTGTAGCTGACACATCGGCATGGTAGCTGAACTCCTTGCCGTTATCATAGGTAATAGTCTGAACAAAGTCCTTAATGGGTGTCAAGAGTCCTTCAATGACCCGCCTTACTTCGCTGGCGCTTTTGTTGGGAGCCTTGCCAAACAGGAAAAGACGACTTTTACGCTCTGCAAGTGTCACCAAAACGGGGCCTCCTTTACTGCCTTCAACGGTATCAGCCTCCCAATCACCAAGGCGTGAGCGCTCGGCAACAATGGACGGGCGTATGTCTATGCTGATACGCCCCTTGATTTGACCTCGTCTGTCGGGTTTGCCATATCGTCGTTTGCGTTTGCGCTGGCAGCGCAAATGGCTGTGCAGCGTTCCTCCTCGTTTTTTGTCCGCCAGAATGTACTGGTAAATCCATTCATGACTGAGGGCAAAACCTTTGCGTTTGAGAACTCCAGAGATTTGCTCCGGACTGAAGTCCTGGTGCATGCCAGAAGCACTGGACGGCGTTCGGCTGCCGGTACCAGGATGGCGCGGTTCCCATATTTGACGCCATACTGCGAAGCGATCTTTTTGTGATGGCAACGCCCATTTACTCGTGGTTCTGCACGCCGCCCTTAAAAAGCCTCCTGGACAGGCTCGTTTACGGCATGAACAAATACTACGGCGAAAAAAAGGGCCCGGCGCTCTGGGCAGGGAAAGAGGCGGCCATCATCACCACGTGCGGCTACAGGCCCGAACACGGGGCCGACCTTTTTGAAGAAGGCATGAAGCGCTATTGCAAGCATTCACAGCTCCTTTATCCGTGGTCACCAGCGCCGGGTGAACGTGCCCTTCAAGCCGCCCTTCGGCGACCAGCCCGTTTTTTGCCATAAACGCCGCCTTTTCCGGCGAACCGGTAAAAAGACGCACTTCGGCCCCTTTTTGCGTAAGGTCAAAAGCCATGATACGGCCCGTGTTACCAGCGCCGAGCACCGCGATTTTCATATAAACGCTCCTTTCCCGCTGTTTTACCCAAAATAGCAGCAAGGCCCGAACCGCCGCAACCGGTAAAATTCTTTGGGGCCCATAATACCAATTGAAAAAATAGGCCTTCCGTATTACAGGTGCATCGCCGCGTCAGAGAACGCGGTGGAGATCTGGGGCTCTTCTTTCGCCATTATTCTTTTTTTTGGAGATTCTTTCATGAAATTGTTGTGGAAACTTGCCATACCGCAGGTATGCATCGTCGTTTGTCTCGGCTTTGTAAGCTTTTTTATCATCAGTTCGTCTTTTGACAGCATGAGGGACCGCTATGTGCACGACATAGTGGAAAGCCGCTTCAAACGCATTAATACGGATATTGCCGCCGGCTCGCAACGGGCCGTAGACACATCCGCCCTTTTCGCCCAACTGCCCGTAGTGGCAGAGGCATACGCCATCGCCCTTGCCGGCGACATACGCGATGAAAGCTCGCCCGAATCGCAACAGGCGCGTGAAAAACTGCGCCGCGACCTCGCGCCCATGCTGCAAAGCTACGCCACCTACGCGGGCGAAAAACTGCAACTGCACTTCCACCTGCCCAACGGCAGAAGCCTCGTGCGGCTCTGGCGCGACAAGCAAACCCGGCGCAAAGGCGAATGGGTGGATATTTCCGACGATTTATCCTCTTTCCGCCCAACGGTTATGGACGTGAACAAAAACGGTAAACCGGTCATGGGCATTGAGCTCGGCAGCGGCGGCATAGCCCTGCGCGGCGTGGTTCCCGTTACCGGGCCGAACGGCAAACAGCTCGGCTCCGTTGAAACGCTGCAAAGTTTCGCCCCCATTCTCGCGGCATCCCGCGAGGAAGGGCAGAACGACATGGTGCTGTATATCAACGCCGAGAACCTTTCCATAGCCACAGCGCTGCAAGACCCTGCGAAAAACCCGCGTATAGGCAGCTTTGTTCGCGCAACTGCACCCAAAGATAAAGGCTTCGAAGCCTACGTCACCCCGCAGCTTCTTGAAGCGGGCAAATCAGGCAGCCAGTTCGAGAACCACGGCGCGCTGACCCTTGCAACCTTGCCCATCAACGATTATCGCGGCGCGCAAATAGGCGTACTTGTATGCGCCATGCGTACGGACGCCATCAGCCTTGTGGCCGAAAAAGCCGGGCTTACGCTTATTCTGGCCCTTGCGGGCATGGCTATCGCGCCGTTCCTCGCGCTTCTTCTCGGGTTGCGCATCTGGGCCATACGCCCGCTTGAGGCCATCAAGGCCAAAATGCAGCAGATCGCCAAAGGCTGGGGCGAACTCGCCCCAGCGCCTTCCAGCAAAAAAACGGATGAAATCGGCGACCTCGACAACCTTTTCAAAACCTTTACCACCAAGCTCGATTCCATGCTGGAAGAAACAGCCGGGTACGTCAGCATGCTCAACAACGTGCCCGACCCCATCTTCATGGTGGATGAAAACTTCCGTATTCTCCGGGCCAACCAGGCCATGGCGGACGCCGCAGGCGTCACCGAGGAAGAGCTTAAAACCTGCCATTGTTACGACAAGTTCAAAACCCCCGTATGCCGCACGCCCGACTGCCCGGTGCAAAAGGCCAAAAAAAGCCACGGGCATGTAGAAGGGGGCATCATCGAACTGCACTGTAACGGCAAGACCTCATTCATCAAACCTTCCAGCGGCGAATTGCGCGACGCTTCCGGCAATACCATGGGCTTTGTGACCGTGGCCAGCGCGGTGACCGAGCTTGTAAACTCCGAGCGCGCCATTAACGAGCAGCTCAAACGCATCAAGAGCGTTAACGCCGCCACCCGCGAAGCCGCCGAGCAACTTGCCGGGTCTGCCAAAACTCTGGGCGGCCAGTTTACGGATGTGCAGCACGCCATCGCCTCGCAAAGCGACCGGCTTGAAGAAACCGTGCAAGCCATGGAACACATGAACGACAGCGTGCGCCAGGTAGCGCGAAGCGCCGCCGATACGGCGGAACAATCGCAATCTGCCCGCGAACGGGCCGAACAGGGCGCTTCTATTGTGGAAGAATCCGTGCAGGCCATTTTGCGCGTGAACGAACAAACAGCCAAACTGAAAGATACCATGCACCGCCTCGGCACGCAGGCAGACGGCATCGGGGCCGTGCTCGGCGTTATTTCCGACATCGCTGACCAGACGAACCTCCTTGCGCTGAACGCCGCAATTGAAGCGGCCCGGGCCGGGGAAGCCGGACGCGGGTTCGCGGTTGTGGCGGACGAAGTCCGCAAACTGGCGGAAAAAACCATGGAAGCCACGGGCGAGGTGGAAAAGGCCATTAGCACGATCCAGCAGGGCGCGCAAAACTCCGTTCATATGGTGGACGAAACGGGCAGCATGGTTGACCGGGCGAGCGAGCTTGCGGCCAAATCGGGCGAAGCGTTGCACAGCATCGTATCGCTCACGGCGGCCTCTTCCGACCAGGTGCAGGGGATAGCCAAGGCGGCGGAGGAACAATCCGCCACCAGCGAACAGATTAACCGCGCCATTGACGAAGTGGCGGCCATGGGCAGAAACGTTACGGACAGGATGGATACATCCGCCAGAACCGTTGGCGAGCTCGCCACCCTCGCGGGCAGGCTCGACGACCTTTCACGTAACGCATAGCCATACCGGAATAACAAAAGGCCCGCGATATCAGATACCGCGGGCCTTTTGTTATTCCGGCTCACGAGAGCGCTACCACCCCGTAGCGAAAAGGTTCCGCGCGCCCTTCATGCCGCACTTCTGGTACTTATGGTAGGCCGCCGCCACGGCTTCGCGTATCGCCTCCCCGCTTTTCCCCGAAGCCCACGCCGTTACCAGCGCATGCAGGGAATACGCTTCCGGGGCCATGTTGCCCCGCGTCCAGATCAACGGATACGCGTTGGCCGTTTTGAGCGCTGTTGCAAAATACGCCTTGCTCTGGCAGGCGAAAATCGCAACCCGGCGGGTATTGTCCCTTTCCCCTCGCGGGAGGGTTGATAGCGAAAAATCCATCAATCCGTTATGCCCTACGTACACGACAAGATCGGCACCGCCCCCGGCGGTGACGCTTGCACCTTCCACCGGAACGGTTTCCTTCTTTTCCCCGGCGGCGTAAGATAAAAAGTCCATTGTCGCCGCGCGGATGGCGTTGCCGCGATACGCATCGGCAACGATAACCGTAGATAACGCCCTGTTCGTGAACACAAGGCGCTCGATAACCGCCCCACCGGGGGGAACGGGAGCCGCCTTCATACCCCAGCCGGGCTGTTTGCGCATAAAGCTTTTCACCCCGTATGCGGCACCCCAGTAAAGATTGTTCGCGGCATCCTCGCCGTTCCCTATCTTCGCCGGAACAGGCACTATCCCCTGGTTCACGTTATCGCAAAGCGCCACGGTAACATGCACGACGCGCTGTTTTGCCGCCAACCCCGTGCACGGTATGCACAGGCACAGCAGCATTGCGAGTGATAACACACTTATTTTTTTCACACTCCCTCCCGTTTGCTCGTTAGATTGCCGCAAAACCCTTCCCGCCGCAAGTTTTACGCCGTTTTCATTTTCCCGGCGTTATTACTCCGAACCTTGTTCCGCCATATGAACGGCTGTAAGCAATAGTATCCGGGTGAATCCGCGATATTCCGCCCACCCGTTTTATATTTCCCATTTCCTGATATGGAGAGTTTCGTGCAATATTCCAAGCCTGGGACGCATTTGTCCCCCAACATATTTTCCAGCATTCTCGATAGTCTCGGGACGCAACTTCTCGTTACCAACCCCAAGACCGGCGAGATTATTTACGCCAACCAGAAGATGAACGAAAACTACGGGGTAACGGAAAGCCCCCTGGGCAAAAACTGCTGGGAAGTATACCGCCCCGGCATGACGGAACGCTGCCCGCATTGCGCCGTGCACGTGCTGCTGCAAAAACCGGAAGAAACGGTCACCTGGGAATATTGCAACACCGCGCTGGGCAAGTGGTTCAGGAACACGGACAGGATCATCCACTGGCCGGATGGCGGTGCCGTGCACCTGCAGCAGGGTATGGATATCACCGAGGATAAAAACACGGAGATGGTCCTCAGCCGCCGGTTGGAGCAGCAAAAACTGATGAGCGTGCTCTCGAAAATGTTCCTGACCGAAGAAGACGTAGATATTACCACACGGGACGCGCTGAAAATGGTGGGCGGTTTTCTGATACTTGACCGCGTGCTGCTCGCCCGCCTGACCAAAGGCAGCAACGTGGTGACCTTTATGCACAGCTGGTATGCAGATGACGCCTACCGGCTGGAAAAAAAGCTCGCTCCGTCCGTGGATGTGGCGGCTATCCATGACCTGTTTCAAAACCGGCAGGAAGAGTTCCTCCTGTGCAGCGATGTTACGGCGGACCCTGCCTTCTCCGGTCTGGCGGCCCATAAAACCGCCGCCATGATCGCCCTGCCCCTTTTTTACAAAAAGGATCTCTGGGGCATACTCAGCCTGGAAATGTGCTCAAAAAGCAGGCTCTGGGAAGAAAGCGACATCGTTCTTGCCAGAATGCTCAAAAACCTTTTCAGCGGTATTCTCGCGCGCACCCGTGCGGAGGCGAGTTTACGCGAATCGGAACGCCGCACCCAGCTCATGCTGGATGCCACCCCCCTGGCCTGCACGCTGTTTGACGAAGACCATACCCCCCTCGATTGCAACGAGGAGGCCGCCCGCATTTTCGGCCTTTCCTCCAAGGAGGAATATCTTAAAAAGTTCCCGTGGCTTTCCCCGGAAAAGCAGACGGATGGCGAATTAAGCGCCATAAAAGCGGCCGCCGTGCTGCAAAAAGCCTTTAACTCCGGCCGGGAAGTGGTTGAATGGACCCATTACCATGCCAACGGCACGGAAATACCGGTACAGATCGCGCTCGTCAGGGTGCCGTGGAACGGCAAGCACCGCGTCGCGGCGTACGCCCGCGATTTACGGCAGGTAAAGGCCCACATGGCGGAAATAGAAAAAACGCAGCGCGAGCTGTATCTCGCCAAAGAGCGGGCTGAAGAAAACGCCAAGGCAAAATCGAATTTTCTCGCGAACATGAGCCATGAGATACGCACCCCCATGAACGCTATCATCGGCATGGCCAAGCTTGCCAGGTCTACAACCGATCTGGATAAAATCTGGCGGATTCAANATATCGCGGTTTCAAGTTCAAAGTGCAACACCCAGTCCTTGGGTATTGGCGTCTTCTAAAAAAACTTCATAGGGTGTCTTAAACCCAAGGCATTTTCTAGGCCGCCAGTTCAAGCGGCACATTGCCGCTATGATCTCATCTTGCGTGACCGATGCCAAGCTTACCCCCTTGGGGAAGTATTGGCGTAGAAGGCCATTGGAGTTCTCGTTCAAGCCACGCTCCCACGAATGGTAGGGGTGCGCAAAAAATCCCTGAGCCTCGAGTGTAGCTGACACATCGGCATGGTAGCTGAACTCCTTGCCGTTATCATAGGTAATAGTCTGAACAAAGTCCTTAATGGGTGTCAAGAGTCCTTCAATGACCCGCCTTACTTCGCTGGCGCTTTTGTTGGGAGCCTTGCCAAACAGGAAAAGACGACTTTTACGCTCTGCAAGTGTCACCAAAACGGGGCCTCCTTTACTGCCTTCAACGGTATCAGCCTCCCAATCACCAAGGCGTGAGCGCTCGGCAACAATGGACGGGCGTATGTCTATGCTGATACGCCCCTTGATTTGACCTCGTCTGTCGGGTTTGCCATATCGTCGTTTGCGTTTGCGCTGGCAGCGCAAATGGCTGTGCAGCGTTCCTCCTCGTTTTTTGTCCGCCAGAATGTACTGGTAAATCCATTCATGACTGAGGGCAAAACCTTTGCGTTTGAGAACTCCAGAGATTTGCTCCGGACTGAAGTCCTGGTGCAGACACTGTTCAACATACGTCCATACCTCAAGGCCAATGCGCTTCTTCCCTTTACTGGTCTGCCTTTTCTGACTGCGCTTGTGTGCCTGCCTGTAGCGGTAGCCACGCGCCCCGGTATTTCGCGCAAGTTCGCGGCTTACAGTTGAGACGCTACGGCCTATCGCTTTGGCTATGGCCCTCAGTGACGTTCCACTTTTCACTGCCTGGCAGATGTAGTACCGTTCTTCCCTGGCAAGGTGTGCATAGCCCATACGCCCCTCAATCTTTGGTTGGATGGAGAGGCTAAAGGGCTATACCACCTTGCCTTTTCATTCAACTTTGAGGGTGTTGCACTTGCAAGTTGAATCCGCCCATGATATTCATAGAGATGCCAGCAAATGACATTTATCCCGCTATGTATGTCAAAGATGACGTAATGGAAAAATGTCAAAAAATACGCACAGATTACTATATAAATTACAATATTAACATTATGAATGATCTTTAATTGTTTGTATGTAGAACGTTTTATATTAAAAATGCTTATTTAGATAACCTTGCCAATGCAAGATTTTTTATATAAATATTCAACTATCAAAAGTAGAATATTTTTATGGGCAAAAATACGATATAACATTTCTTATTGTCGTATTAAGAAAGATAAAAATCTTTATAAGTTGGAGGGTAAATGTTCTGGAACAACCTCGGCCTGTCAAAAAAAATGTCTGTATTCACCGGGGCAATGTTACTCTGCATTTTTGCATTGGTTTGCTTGTTCATGGCGACCATAGATCTTTTATCAAATGAATCTCATAGGGTAGAGCGCGCGGGAGAACTGAATCAATTGATGGCGGAGCGGGAAATAGACCACCTGAACTGGATTAGCTCGTTGCAGCAGTATGTTTTTGACCCTACCCAGAAAACGTTGTCCGTCCAGACAGATGGGCACAAATGTGGTCTTGGCGGTTGGTATTACGGCCAGGGCAGAAAAGACGCCGAAGCGTTTTTCCCCGGCGTGGCGAAACTTTTGGCAGCTTTGGAAGACCCGCATTTAGCCCTGCACGGCTCTGCTGCCGAGATCATCACGCATAAGGAAGCCGGGCAACTGGATGCAGCCAGGCGCGTTTTTACGGAAGTTTCCGTGCCCAGTGTTCAGGGCGTGCAAAAGATCTTGAAGGAAATTTCCAGTATGATGAATGCTGAGCAAAAGGCGAGCGCCCTGAGTTTTTCCTCCAGTGTAACTTCTTCCCGCAACCTGACGTTGGGCCTTGTCGGGTTGGCGTTTGTTGTGGCTTTGGGGCTCGGCATCCTGATCGCCAGGACTGTGACCGCGCCCACAGTTCGGTTGGCGCAGTTCGCTGACAAAGTGGCCGAGGGGGACCTGAAGGCGACCATCGTTATGGCCCGGACGGATGAAATCGGCAGCCTCGCAACAAACTTGCAGCGCATGATTGAAAACATAAACGCCATGATCCGCACGGCCGAAGAGAAAACAGCGGAGGCGGAGCACCAGTCCGAAGTGGCGCGGGAAGCCGTGCTCAAAGCGGAAGAAGCGCTGCGCACGGCCGAACTGGCCAAGCAGGAAGGCATGTACGCCGCTGCGAGCCAGCTTGAGGAAGTCATCAACGTCATCTCGCTTGCGTCCGAAAAGCTTGTTGCTCAAATCGCGCAATCCGAACGCGGTTCCGGCGAACAGGAACTGCGGGTGGGGGAGGCGGCCACGGCCATGGAGGAAATGACCTCCACCGTTATGGAAGTTGCGCGGAGCGCGGGCGTTGCCTCCACCTCTTCCAGCCAAACGAAGGAAAAAGCGGAAGAGGGCGCGGTCGTCGTTCGCCAGGCCGTTGCGAGTATCCAGAGCGTGCAGACGGCTTCCCTGGCGATGAAAGAGGATGTCGCGGTGCTGGCGAATCAGGCGGAGGCGATAACCGGCATAATGAACGTTATTTCTGATATTGCGGACCAGACCAACCTGCTGGCGCTCAATGCGGCCATTGAAGCGGCGCGCGCCGGGGACGCCGGGCGCGGGTTTGCCGTGGTTGCGGACGAAGTGCGTAAGCTTGCCGAAAAAACCATGGTATCCACCGCCAACGTGGGAGAATCCATTTCCGGCATTCAAAAGAGCGTCAATGCATCCATCGGTCAGGTGGAAAAAGCCGTTACGCTGATTGAGGACGCAACGCTCCAGGTGAACAAGTCCGGCGATATGCTGACGGAAATCGTTGGGCTTGCGGACGGGACAGCCAGCCAGATTCAGGCCATTGCCGCCGCCAGCGAGCAACAGTCCGCCACGTGTGAGGAAATCAACAGATCCGTTGCGGACGTGAACGCCATAGCGGGACAGACGGCAGCCGCCATGCGGGATGCCAATCTGGCCGTGTCCGACCTTGCGGATCAGGCTCGGAACCTGAACGCCCTTGTCGCGGACATGAAGAGCAACTGAGGCGGTTTCGCTTTCAATGGTTGCTGCCACGTCGGCAAAGCCGCTCTATAAGGAGTTGAAGACAAACTGTTGGAGCGCAACCACGCTTTTTCATCGTAAATTGTCCAAGCGCCATGTTGCTCCGGCATAAGGAAAGGCCCGTATGGCGCTATCATACGGGCCTTTTGGCACCCGGCGATTTTTTTGAAGGAGCAGCCGGGGAGTTTCGTATTCATTCATTCGACGAGGGGGAGGCACTCTCACCACCCGGTTTCACAGTACGCATGGGTAAAGTGTTTGTGAAATTCATTTATTTGCACTAAATATTAGTCATAAATGGAATCAATTCCATATTATGGAATTTTTGAAAGGCGCCGAATACACGAACACCAACCGTGTGCATTGTTTGCCACAAAAAGACGACTGGGAGGGGAGTATGGAATATGTTCGCGCGGAGTACAAGGACGGTTACGCCGTCGTCACCATAGAGCGCCCTCCGGTGAATGCCCTGAACTCCCCGGCCTACTTTGAATTGTATCAGGTTTTCTATCAGATCGCGCTGGAGGAAAAGGCGCGGGTGGTCATCCTGACCGGGGCCGGACAGAAGGCCTTTGTGGCCGGTGCCGATGTGCGGGAGTTTTTGGACTTCGACAGTGAGACCGGCATGCAGTTCACCGCCAAGAACCAGCACATCCGGGAGTATCTGCGCACCTTCCCGAAGCCGGTAATCTGCGCGGTGAACGGCATGGCGCTGGGGGGCGGCTGCGCCCTCGCCATGTGCTGCGACACCCGCCTCGCCGCCGAGCACGCCACGTTCAATTTGAGCGAGATCAACATGGGCATCGTGGGGGCCATTCCCTACGCGGCCGGCATTATCTCCCAGGGTACCGCGCGGCGGCTGGTTTACTCGGGCGAGACCATCACAGCCGAAGAGGCTCTGCGGGTGGGCCTGGTGGACGAGGTGCTCCCCGCCGCCGACCTGATGCCCCGTTGCGAGGCGCTGGCCCGGAAAATGGCCGAGAAACCGCCCCTGGCGCTGGCCCGCGCCAAAGCGTGCATGGTGTACGCCAGCGAGCATCTGATGGCTGATACCGCCGCCTTCGAGCGCCGGGCCATCGAAGCGCTGTGGGGCACCGAAGACAAGAACGAGGCCGTCCGGGCCTTTTTGGAAAAACGCCCGCCCAACTTCCAGGGGCGGTGAGGGCAAGGCCTTCGCGTAACGGCGTGCATATCCTTTGTATTTCGTTCCGCCCGGAACGCGCTTTCGTGGCGGAAAACAAAAAACCTCATCGAGAAACAGCCCTCGGGGAAAGGAAGGTGTGTTCGTGACAAAAAAAGCATTCACGGTAGTACTGAACGAGAAGTGGTGCAAGGGATGCGCCATCTGCGTGGCGTTCTGCCCGGCCAAAAGGCTGAGTATCGGGGTGAACGGCAAGCTGCGCATTGACGAGGCCATCCCCTGCCGGGGCTGCGGCGTCTGCCAGCTGCGCTGTCCGGACTACGCCATTGTAATGGAGGAGGTACAGTGAACATGGCAACGCAAAAAACCGTCCGGTTCATGCAGGGCAACGAAGCCGTGGTGGAAGGGGCCATTATGGCGGGCTGCCGTTTTTTCGCCGGCTACCCCATTACCCCGGCCAGTGAGATCACCGAAGGCATGTCGGTACGGCTGCCGCCTCTCGGCGGGGTATTTTTACAGATGGAGGACGAGATAGCCTCCATGGGCGCCGTGATCGGCGCGTCCATGGGCGGCATGAAGGCCCTCACCGCCACCAGCGGGCCGGGCTTCTCCCTCAAGCAGGAGAACATCGGCGTGGCCTGCGCCATGGAAATTCCCTGCGTCATCGTGGATGTGATGCGCGGCGGCCCGGCCTCGGGCATGAGCACCCTGCCCATGCAGAGCGACGTCATGCAGGCCCGCTGGGGCTGCCATGGGGACCACCCCATCATCGTGCTGGCCCCGGCCACGGTTGAGGACTGCTTCCACCTGACGGTGAAGGCGTTCAACCTCTCGGAGAAGACCCGCATCCCGGTCATCATCGCCTCCGACGCGCTGGTGGGCCACGTGCGGGAGCGCGTGGAAATACCCGCCCCCGAGGACGTGCCCGTCTTTAACCGCCGCAAAACCACCGTGCCCCCCGAGGACTACCTGCCCTTCCACGGCGAAGAGGACGGCGTTCCCCTGTGGGCGGACCGGGGCACTGCCTACCGGTACCACATGTGTTCCAACTGCCACACGGAAAAGGGCTTCCCGGCGGACTCCAACAGCGCTGTGATGGAGAAATTGCTGGGCCGCCTCTTGAAAAAGATGGAGACTTTTGAAGAGGACATCACCACCTATAAGGCCTATAATACAGACGGGGCCGATACCCTGGTGATCGCCTACGGAAGCTGTGCCCGTTCGGCCTTCGAGGCCTCGGACCGGCTGGCCGCCGAAGGGAAAAAGGTGGGCGTGCTGCAGCTGATGAGCCTGTGGCCCTTCCCCGAAAAGCTGGTGCACCGCTTCTGCGAAGGGGCAAGCACCATCATCTTCCCGGAGATGAACTCCGGCCAGATGATTAAGGAGGCGCGGCTGGCCGCCAACAAAACCATCCACGGGCTGAACCGTTTCGACGGCAAGATTATCCATCCTCAGCAGATCATCGATAAAATTCGGGAGGTGAGCCGCTAATGGCCGACCGCATCGTGCAACAATACCTGCGCCAGGACAAGCTGCCCCATATCTGGTGCGCCGGCTGCGGCGACGGCACCATCGCCGGAGCGATGATGCGCGCCATCGACAGTCTGCATATGGACAAGGACAACATCGCCCTGATAACCGGCATCGGCTGCTCCGCCCGGTTTAACAACATCATGGATTTCCATTCCTTCCAGACGGCCCACGGCCGGGCGCTGGCCTACGCCACCGGTTTCAAGATGGCCCAGCCCGGCATGGATGTGATGGTGGCCACCGGCGACGGCGACTGCGCCGGCATCGGCGGCAACCATTTGATCCACGCCTGCCGCCGCAACATCAACCTGACCGTGCTGCTTATCAACAACAACATCTACGGTATGACCGGCGGCCAGTATTCCCCCCTGACGCCCTACGGGCAGAAAGCGGCTACCGCCAAATACGATACCTTCGAGTACCCCTTTGACATCTGTGAACTGGCAATGGCCGCCGGGGCCACGTATGTGGCCCGCAGCACGGTGTACCACGTGAAACTCACCGAGAAGCTGATTAAAAAGGCCATTGAGCACAAGGGCTTCAGCCTGGTTGAGGTTATCAGCCAGTGCCCCACCAACTACGGCAAGCGCAACAAGTACAAGAGCCCCTACGATATGCTGCTGTGGCAAAAAGATATCGCCGTGCCCGTGGAAAAGGCCAAGGACATGACCCCCGAGGAACTGGAAGGCAAGGCGGTGATCGGCGAGCTGGTGCAGCGCACCGACCGGAAGGACTTCAATACCTGCTATGATGCGATGGTGTCCCAGGCCATGGCCCAGGGAGGTGCGGGATGAGGAAAGAGATACTGCTGACCGGCTTCGGCGGCCAGGGGCTGATCCTGGCGGGCATTCTGATGGCCGAAAGCGCCGTGCTGTTCCAGGGCCTCAACGCCATCCAGAACCAGGTGTACGGCATCGAGGCTCGCGGCGGCGAGTGCCGCTCCGAGGTGATTTTGAGCGACGCGACCATCCACCATGCCGATGTGGACGAGCCCGACGTGGTGCTGTGCATGAGCCAGATGGCTTTCAACAAGTTCGCCCCCCTGGTGAAGGACGGCGGCCTCGTGGTGGTCGATACGGTGTTCGTGGAGGATACCGCCAAGCTCAAGCCCGGCAGCCGGCTGAAAAGCTATCCCATCACCGAAATATGCAGCAAGGCCACCGGCAAGACCATCATGGCCAACGTGACGGCGCTGGGCATTCTGGCGCAGCTTACGGGGCTGATCTCTCCGGAGAACATGGAAAAAGAGGTTCTCAGCCGCGTGCCGGCCGGCACCGAGGACATCAACCGCAAAGCCCTGTACGCCGGGGTGGAAGCGGCCAAGGCCGGGTGAGGGGGTGCGTATGGAGGGCAAAGTGCTGCTGTACGGCCCCATCGACCCCGCCGGCATGGACATTATGCGGCAGGCGGGCCTGACGGTGGAGATCCCCGAAAAGCTGGACGCCGGTCATCTTGAGAGCATCGTCGCGGACTACGACGCAATCCTGGTGCGGGGCATGGCCCCGCTGCCGGGGGCCGTGCTGGAAAAGGCGGCGCGGTGCCGGGTTGTCAGCCGGCACGGGGTGGGGCTGGAGACCATAGACGTGGCCGCCGCCACCCGGCTGCATATTCCGGTGACGAACACCCCGGGAGCCAACGCCAACGCGGTGGCCGAACAGGCCGTGAGCCTGATGCTGGACGTGCTGAAACACACCTGTTTCCTCAACGAGCGGATGAAGCGGGAACAGGATTACGGCGTGCGGTTGCGGGTGACCTGCCATGAACTGGCGGGCCGCACGCTGGGGCTGGTGGGGCTCGGCAACATCGGCCGGCGGGTGGCTGAAATTTGCCGGGCAGGCTTCGGCATGACGGTGGTGGGGTACGACCCCTGCCTCGGCCAGGCCGAGCTTGACGCCATGGGCTGCGCCATTGAGGCCCAGCCGGATCTGGAGTCCGTGCTGCGGCGGGCGGACGTGCTCTCCCTGCACGCCCCGGGCGGCGAAAAACCGCTGATCGGCGAATGGGAACTGGCCCGGATGAAAGAGGGGAGCGTCCTGATTAACACCGCGCGAGGCTCCCTGATCGACGAGGCGGCCTTGGAGCGCGCCCTGAAAGACGGACGGCTGCTGGGAGCCGGGTTGGACGTGATGGCCGACGAGCCCCCGCTCGCCGAGCATCCCTTCTACCATATGGATAACGTGGTGCTGTTGCCCCACACCGCCGCCCTGACAAAAGAGAGCAACCGCGCCATGGCGGTGCGGTCGGCCACGGCGCTGGTGCAAGTGCTGCAAGGGGTTCGCCCCGAGGCGCTGGCGAACCCGGCGATATGGGATTTGCGCAGGAAATAACCGCACGTGCGGTTACCACAGCCGGCCGCGGCGGTCCGACACCAAAGCCGGGCTCAGAGAAAGAAAACAGGAGGCAAACGATGAAAAAGTTCTGGACATTCGCTCTGACCATCACACTGCTGCTGGGGCTGACCGCCGGCAGCGGCGGCTCCGCCGACGCGGCCAGCGGCTCCAACTGGCCCGAACGCGAAGTGCGGCTGATCGTGCCCTACAAAGAGGGCGGCGGCAGCCACAAAACGGCTTTGATGATAAAAGCCGCCGCCGACGCCAACAAACTGATGAGCAAACCCTTCATCGTGGTGTGCATGCCCAACGCGGCGACCTTGGAAGGCCAGGAAGAAGTGCTGAACGCCAGCCCCGACGGCTACGCTCTGCTGGTGCACCACAACGCCATGATTAACAACTACGCGTTGGGCAAGCAGAAATTTTCCTATGACGACTTCGCGATGATCGGGCAATTGTACTCCACCCCGCTGGCCATCGGCGTGCGGGCCGACAGCCCCTGGAAAACCCTGGACGAGCTGGTAGCGGACATCAAAGCCAAACCCGGCACCTACAGCTGGACCTGGGCGGGCCTGGGCGGCAACACGCACTTTGCCTCCTACGTGTTCTATGAGGCGGCGGGCATTGCCGGCACGGACATCATCCCCAGCATCACCAAGGGCGACGGCGACAGCTTGGTGTCCCTGGTGGGCGGCCACTCCAACATCGCCATCGCCCAGACGAACGCCTTCCCCGAATATGTGGCCAGCGGCAAGGTACGGATGCTGGGCCACAGCGGCAAGGGCGACATCACCGTGGGCGGCCAGACGGTGAAGTCCTGGACGGACCAGGGCTACAAAGGCACGTACAACCTGCGCTGTTTCGTGTTCGCCCCCAAGGAAACCCCGGAGGCCACCCTCGCCGCCATCCGCGGCGTCATCGAGAAAGTGGTGGCCACCCAGGAATTCCAGAAGGCCATGCTGGCAGACGGCTTCACTCCCGAGTGGCTCCCCACGCAGGCGGCCCTTGAGGCTTTCAAGAAAGAGGGCGACTCCGCCAAGCACATCGCCAGCCTGATGAAGACGACCAAGAAGTAATTACGGTGCGCGCGCGGGCCGTGGGTTTCCACGGTCCCGCGCGCGGCACGCCATACCGGAGGAGAGAGCATGGCGATCAACAAGCCTTACATGGCTTTTCTGGGAGTGCTGCTGGCCATCGATATCGCGTTCCTTTCCCAGCTGCTGGTGGATGAGGCCGATTTCCAGCCCATGGACGCCATCCACTACGGGCGAATCGTGGTGGGGATAATGACGGTGGTGGTGCTGCTGCTGGTGGCGCAAGAGCTGTTGCGGGCCCGCAAGGCGGCGCTTGCCGGCTTGAAGGAGACAATGCCCGGACACGCGGCGGAATTGGACGAGGAGCAGAAGCGGACAAAAAAGCTGAACAATCTGTTGCTGCTGGCCACTTTCTGCGCGTTTTTCTTCTATTGCATGTTGTTCAATATCATAGGCTACTACACCACGGGCTTCATCGTCCTGATAGGATACATGTCGGTGCTGTTCTACGCGCAGAACGGGCGGCTGAAGGGTCCGGACATCCTGAAGATAGTGGTCATCGCGGTGGGCACCACCGCAGTGCTCTACCTGATCTTCTCGGTGTTTTTCACATTGTGGCTGCCCAGGGGTATCCTGTTCTGACAGAGGAGGATTGCAAATGTTTGACGCTCTGGTGTTTGTGTGCACCGACCCGATAGCGATTCTGCTGACGCTGGGCGGCGTGGTGATGGGCTTGATCTTCGGGGCCATTCCCGGGCTGACGGCCACCCTGGGTGTGGCGCTGCTGATCCCGGTGTCGTTTTCCCTCTCGCCCCTGCACGCCATGATGCTGCTGGGCGGGGTGTATATCGGCGGCATATCGGGCGGGCTGGTTTCGGCCATCCTCATCAACATGCCCGGCACCCCCAGTTCCATTTGCACCACCTACGACGGTCACCCCATGGCCAAGAAGGGCAGGGCCTCGGAAGCCCTTACCATCGGGGTGGTGTCCAGCTTTGTGGGCGGCATCTTCAGCTGGGTCGCCCTGGTAGCCATCGCGCCCCAACTGGCGAAAATCGCTTTGGGCTTTGCTCCGTACGAGTATTTCTGGCTTACCGTCTTCGGGCTTACCGTCATCATCGGGATGGAGACCAAAAGTCCCCTCAAGGCGCTGCTCGGCACCGTCATCGGCCTGGTGATCGCCGCCATCGGCATGGACCCGGTGGGCGGGGTGGCGCGCTTCGACTTCGACATCCGCATCCTGCGCAGCGGTTTCCGCATGGTGCCGGTGCTGATGGGCTTCTTCGTGGTTACGGAAATTCTCTCCAGCCTGCGGGAGTTCAAGGATAAATATACCTTCGCCGACAGCGGCCTGAAAACGATTAACGTCGACAGCCTGATGGAAGAGAAGGGCGAGACCGTCAAGAACATGGGCATATCGTCGGTCATCGGCACATTCCTGGGCATTTTGCCCGGGGTGGGCGGCGCCACCGCCAACTTTATTTCCTACGACGTGGTGAAGAAGGGTTCCAAGCACCCCGAACGCTTCGGCACGGGGTACGCCCAGGGCATCGTGGCCTCGGAGACCGGCAACAACGCCGTCACGGGCGGGGCCATCATCCCCATGATGACGCTGGGCATCCCCGGCGACTCGGTGACCGCCGTCATGCTGGGGGCCATGATGATCCACGGGCTGCGGCCCGGGCCCATGATGTTCAACAACAGCGCCGAAGTGGTCTATCCCTTCTTCATCTCCATTTTGCTGGCCAACATCTTCATGATTCTGGTGCAGTTCCTGGGCGGCATCAAAGTGAGCGTGCGCGCGCTGCGGATGCCCAAGTGGGTGCTGTTCCCCCTCGTGATACTGATGCTGATCGCCGGCACCTGGACGCTGCAATACAGCGCCTACGACGTGTGGACGGTGTTTCTGTTCGGCTTTTTGGGGTACTACATCAAGCGCTTCGGCGTGCCCATGACGCCCATCGTGCTCGGGGTCATCCTCGGGCCGACCATGGAGGACAACCTGCGGCGCGGCCTGGTGCTGAGCAAGGGCAGCCTCGAACCCTTCCTCACCCGGGATTTCAGCATGGCGTTGATCGCGGCCATCCTGCTCACCTTGGCCATTACCCTTACCATCAGTTACAAAGGCCGCAAGAAAAAGGTGGCCGAAGCCGCCGGGTTCGGCCGCGCGGCAGCGGAAGCGGACGTCCCGTTGGATTGATTCGAGAAGGAGAGACTTTGCCATGGCGGAACAAAGCAAAATATGGATAGACGGCGGCGTATTGAAGCAGTACGCCACCGACCTGCTGGTGCGCCGGAACATCGCCCCGGCGGACGCGGCGGTGACGGTGGACAATTTGATTTTCGCCGACCTGCGCGGCATCGACACCCATGGTGTGATGCGGCTGGCGCTGTACCTGGAGCGGATAGACCGGGGGCTGCTGGCCGCTGAAAACCGCGTTGCAATCGTGCGGGAAAACGACGGCATGGTGGTGGTGGACGGCGGCAACTACCTGGGGCCGGTGGCCGCCACCCTGGCCATGGAAAAGGCCGTTGCAAAGGCCAAAAACGGCGTTGCGGGCCTGGGCTTTGTGCGCAACAACCACCACTACGGCTCCTGCGCCTACTACGCCATGATGGCCCTGCCCCACGACATGATCGGCTTTTCCTGTTCCAACACCACGCCGCTGATGGCACCCACCGGCGGGGCCCGGCGGCTGGTGGGGAACAACCCCTTCGCCTTCGCGGCGCCCGCCGGAAAGTACCGGCCCTTTGTGCTGGATATCGCCCTCTCGGTCGTGGCCGGGGGCAAGATTCTTCTGGCGGAGAAAAACGGCCAGAAGATCCCCTACGGCTGGGCGCTGGACAAGAACGGCCAGCCCACGGACGACCCCCGAGCCGGATTTTCCGACGGCGGCCTGCTGCTGCCCATCGGCGGGCACAAGGGGTACGGCATGGCGGTGATGGTCGATATCCTGGCCGGGGTGCTGGCGGGCTCGGCCTTTGGCACGGAGGTACAGGGCCTGGCGGATTTCGCGAGCACCAAGCCCCTGGGCACCGGCCACTGCATGGTGGCCCTGAACGTGGAAGCCATTTTGGGCATCCGGGCCTTTAAAGACCGCATGGACGCCCTGATCGAGGAAATCAAAAGCGTGCCCCTTGCCGAGGGTGTGGAACGCGTTTACGTGCCGGGCGAGATCGAGTTCGAGGTCCATGAAAAGCGCAGCCGGGAAGGGGTGCCTGTCAGCCCCAAAGTGGTGGCCGAACTGGAGGCCCTGGGCGCCTCGGTGGGGCTGCCGCCGGTGGAGAAACGGTCCGGCCCGGTGTAAGGCGGCGGTCTGGCCGAGGAGAAGTAGCCCGTTCAAAGATACCCCCGCGTGGCTCAAAACGGCGTCAAAAAAGCAAAAAGTGGAATCCGGTTGGATTCCACTTTTTTATTATTTACTGGCGAGGCAGGGATTTGACTATCAACATTAATATACTGAAATAATAAATCTTAATGTGTGAATGTTAATAAGAGATACCCTGAAATTTACCCAGGTAAAATTTCTCCAATTTTTGTAGTCCAAAGCGGATTTTTTGGATTCTACCGGAGAACTCCATGAGGTGAATTAAAATCCAAAACGAGTATTTTACGTTCAACCTTCCCCCAGCAAAAACTACCTTACTGCCGATGGTGTTCCCGCTCCAGCGGCGTTACCGCGAGGCGCATACCCATCGCGCCCAGAATGGCCTGGAAGCTCTTCAGTTCAGGGTTTCCGGCGGAAGACAGCGTACGGTAGAGCGTCTTGGGGTTGAGGTTCGCGGTTTCCGCCACATCCTTCATGCCAAAGGCGGCCGCCACGCGGCGCAGGGCAAGCATCAACTCTTCCTGGTCGCCGTCCTCAAGCACGGCGTTCAGATATTCGGCGGCGTAGTCCGGGTCTTTTTTGAAGCTCTCGATGGTGGCTTCTTCGTGCGAAACATACGGCTTGTTCATTGCAATTCCTCCTTCATACGGCGCAGAAAATCGGCCCTGTAGGCAACGGCCTTGCTGATATCCGCGTCCTGGCTACGCTTGTCGCCTCCACACAGAAGCACAACCAGCGTTTGCCCATGCTGGAAATAGTACACTCGATACCCCGGCCCGACGTCGACGCGCATTTCCGAAACACCGTCCCGGCAGGGCTTGTGGTCGCCGAAATTGCCCAGAGCCGCCCGGTCAATCCGCCGCAAAACGGCAATCCTGGCGCGGTTGTCCCGCAGGGCGTCCACCCATTTCTGGTATAAATCCGTGCCGTCTTCGGTGATGTAATGGGCGATTTCCATGAGAAGATAGTAGCTTTTAAGCGAAAAAAGTCAAGTGCTGGTGAAAAGCAATGTCGCGAAAAGCAACCTTGATAACGACAACGCTGCGCATTCGCTCACATTCACCGTCGAGCGGCGACGGCGTGAAAACCGTTGCCGCTTCGCGTCCCGCCCCTCCCCGGAGGGGCTTTTCCTTTTTTAGACGGAGAGAATTTTATGTTGAACGCACCTACAGCGGAAGAATTGAGCAGCATCCCCGGCCTGTACCAGACCGAGCATGTTCCGGCGGCGGACAAGATTATTCACATGCACTTTTTTCTTGGCTCAAGCGACTGGTTTGCCGTGGAGTATGACGGTGAAGACCTCTTCTTCGGCTTCGCCATCATCAACGATGATGAGGATAACGCGGAGTGGGGCTATTTTAGCCTTTCGGAGTTGGCAGCCATCAATTTCCTTGGCTTTGAAATAGACCGGGATGTGCACTGGAAGCCCGTTCGGGCCGGTGATGTTGACGTTTTGCGGGGGCTGATATGAAAGGCCGGAACGTCAAAAAGATATCGCCGTTGTTCGATATTACCGTCCGCCGCGTGGGCATTGTCGCCAGAGACTATAACGTGCGTTTCCCGAACGGCTACCGGGACTTCAGCCATGCGCTACCGGGCGTGCTGGCACTGCTGGACGAAAAGGGCTGCGATACGGCCCTTTTCTCATTGTACAGCATCATCCCGCGCCAAGGGTACGACATTCTACCCACGCTACCGAACTTCGCCAACCTGAAGATGATCTGCCTTGAAGAATTCCGCGACTGCCGCACCGGGCGCAAGGCCGGGCATTACGTGGTTTACTACCGAGCGCCGGACGGTTGGGAGGAATACCGCTTCACGCAAGCCTTCGGGCGGGTCAACTGGCAAACGCAGTCAGAGGAGGTGCGGCAGTTCGCGCAAGAACAAATTCCCCGGCGCATGTTTGGAAACAGTTGCATCATCGTTTGTGGTGAATCCAACGGGGCAAAATTTGATAAAAAGAATAGCCGGAAGGTTATTGACCCATGCGGTGTCAGGGCAGCCATACCCACCGCGCATATTATCCTCAACCCGGTACATGATCGCATGAGCCGCTTCGAGATGATGCTCAAGCGCCGCTTCCTGTCCGAAGGCGGGCGCTGGGTCATTTCCGTATGGAATCGCGGCAAGCTCGATAAAAACGGCAGAACCCGTGACGGAGCCAATCCGCCGTGGACGGTCTTTTATGACGGCGAGGCTGTTCATATCACTAAAGTTACAAACAGCCTCGGGGTTGACATCGGCTATTTGGAAGTCGCTACTTTCTCTTGAGTGCTAAAAAATCTTTGCGGCGGCGAAGCAAAGTCTGCCACTGATACGGTTCGGTGTCTTCTGTTTCGGGATTTTCTGCCGCAACATCCATGATAGCAGTGATGCTTTTGGCGTTGTACCACGATTTTTTCCCAGTGGACTTTAAGACATCCTGATGGGCTTTTATGGTCGCGGCGTCCCACCCGTCATCCTCATCAACAATTTCGTCATAAGCCCATGCGACAACAATTTCTTCAAGATAGCGAAACCGGGGAGCGAAAGGTGCTTTTTCACCAGAGAAATCACCTGTCTCCTCCAAAATAAATGGCCCATACTCCGCTATGCATCTGGACGCAAATTCCGACATATTGCCGCGATTTTCTCTAACCTCTAAGACAAGACGAAGTGCTTCGTCTGAGAGTATGAAATTTTTTTCGTTCTCTCTGGCTTTCTTTTCTTTGACGGCGGTGGGTTTTTCTTCTTTGGTGGATTTGGACGTTTTTGCCATCATACATCCCCTTTCATGTTTCAAGGCCTATCTTGATTAATCTTGTTTCTTGTAGCTTGGGGCATTAAAATTTGTCAACAAGATCTTTCTTGTAATATCAAGATATAATAAAACTCTTTAGTTTCATTGAGTGTACGTCCAATAATACTCCTTAACGGACTACCAACCCTACCCTTCTGCTATTCCCCAATAGTAGATTATTCCTCTCAAAAATACGGTCTACGGCTATCGTTTATAGTCTCGGATGCGCGGAAAGTAGCGCCTGATTTTCATTCTTGTTTTATCTTGAGATAACAAGAATCAGCTTCTCCCTCTGAAAATGAAACAGTTTCATTCGCCCTTGGTCAACCAAGGGCGCTCTTGTTTTGGAGAAGCGGCGTATCCGGGAAAGGCTCCCCAGAGCGGCCACCGGAGCAATAATTTTTATGAAACAGCCTGTTATCACAATCAGTTGTCAGGGGAGCGTCCTGACGGGAACCAACAAAACGCCCAAGGAACAGAAGGCCGCGCAAAAAAAGGCAACAAAGCGGAAGCCCAAGCCGCACGCCAAAGCCTCTTATCAGGAACGCTGCACCGGCACTCTCTCGCGGAGTGTTCAGCGCAGCAAAGTCGGCTTGGCGCAAAAGGCCGGCGCCATTGCGAATGAACCGACCTACCACGTTGCCGTCGTCCTGCCGAAGGGCGTTGATGCCGACTTCGAACTTCCCGTTCTCAAGGACTACCTCAAAAAATTCTTCAAGCAAATTACCCGGCTTTATCCGGATTGTTATTTTGTTCGATTCTATGGCTGGACGGCGACCGCAGGGCTGCATGCTCATATCCTCATGCGTTTTGGCGGCAACTTCCCCCGGTGCCTGAAAGAACATGATGTGCGCGAGGCGTGGGGGGATATCGTAGGGTCTTACGCTCCCCATCTTGTTGAGATGACCAAGTTTTGCAAAGGCGGCTCCATCGGCTACCTCACCACGCCAAAAGTGGACGAGGAACTGCGCGTTGTTGTCCAGCGTCTCAACGGCGGGCGCATCTGGTCCATCATCAACAGCAAAAACATTCGCTGGCATGAAAAAGTTGTTTTGAAGCTCTCCCCGGCAGAACACAGGGTATTCAAACGTATCCTGCGAAAGCTGTTCAAAAAGTATGGGCTGCATAAGTCCAACAGTCAGCAACTGAAGAAAAACAGCTACTGCCTTAACTATCTTACTCCGGCCCTTCTCAGAAAGGCAGTCAAAAAGTTCCTGAAGTTGAGGAGCCGTCATGCGTAGCCTCCTCAACCACCACGAGCTTGCCGAAGAGTTGGGCCTTTCCCCCGGCACCCTCAAAAACATCTGGCGTTCGCTGCCCTACATCGCCGTGACCCCCGAAGCTCAGGCCAACCCCCATCTGTGGGGTGTCCGCTTCGTATTGGAGGAGGTCATTGAGCACTGCCGTCACCATACAAAACCCGGAGTCTACCGTGGCCGTCAAAAAAATGCAGACCCGCTCGGGTCAAAGATTTCTGGCATATTTCAAGTTTCAAGGCAGGCAAATCAACAAGCGCTTCACGCGGAAGGCGGATGCTCTGGCGTGAGTGGAGGAGGAAAAAAGCCGTCTTCGGCAGGCGGCGAGTCAGCCTTGCGTTTTAATGTTTTCGAGTCTCTCTGATGCCTACTTGAGCGACTGCGAAGCCCGGATGCAGCCGAACAGCGTGCGCGAACGGTTCTGCCATCTCAAAGAGCTTGCCGCCACGCTCGGCGCGGATGTGCCCGCACGGGACATAGTGCCCGCGTTTGCCAAGACGTTCATTGCCGCCATGCAGGCCAAGTACGGCAACAAAGGGGCCAACCGCCGCCTGCGGGTCTACAAAGCCTGCTGGAACTGGCACCGCGAAACCCTGCCGGATAACCCTTGGCGCTCGGTGCAGCCTTACCCCGAAGACGAACACGTCAAATACGTGCCGCCGCCGGATGATGTGGACAAGGTACTGCGGGAGGCCCAGCCGTGGGAGCGGCGCATACTGCTGTTCCTGCTCGCCACCGGGGCCAGAAGCGGGGAACTCTTCAACCTGACGTGGGAGGATGTGAACTTCGAGCGCGGCACTGTCCAGTTGTGGACGCGCAAGCGTAAGGGCGGGAGCCTCAGCGTAATTTTCGGCGGGTTGTACGCAAAGCTCGTAGTTGTGGGCGCTTCGCTCGTAATCAATATCCGGGTTGGAATGACTTTCCCGCTCCCGGTTGTTGTGGCTCTGGATGCCGCGCACGGCTTCCTTTTTGAATTTATCCATATGCAAGACAAGAAAGGACATGGTTATTGCCTCCTTGCGCCAGTCGCGGCTTCCAGCAGACCGGACAGAGAACCGATTTCGCCGCGCATGTTCTCCGGGCTTTCCGTGAGTTTGAGAGTGCTTTTCCCGGCATCCAGCACGGCGCGGGCCTTGGTCGGATCGCCAACCAGCTTTGGCGGGCCAGCATGTTCGTGATAGCCGTTGCTGCAATTCGTGATTTCAAACAGACCGGGCAGGTGGCCGGACTGCTTCACCCCCTGGCGGGAATACGCGGCCCACGTTCTGGCGAAGTTTTTACGGAACCAGTGTTCGGATTCCTCCACACCGCAATCTTGGCACAACTTCACCCAGCCGCCGTAAGCTTGCACGATAACAGCCTGGGTCACGGCATCGTCGAAAACCACGCTGACATACGCGCCATGCCGCCCGATGGCGTCCAGCACCTTGCCCACTTCGACTTCGGCCTTGTCCTCGGCGCTGCCGCCGCTGATGTGTTCCAGAAAATCCGCTGGCGTGGGCATGGATGTGTATTTCCGCGTGGCCATGACGGAAAGTGCGGCTTTTTCCACTTCCGGCAAGCTGAATTGTTCCAGCAGCTTGAATCGTAGGGCAACGCCCTGGGCGCTCAAAGTCTGGCCGTAGCACTCGGCAACGCCCTGGATGAGCACGGAGAACGGCTTGAAATCAGCTTGCGTCATGCGTGACCTCCGCAACCGCATCGGCGGCGTCACCGAAAAGCAGCCGTTTTGCTTCCCTGCACGCCTCCTGGTTGGCTTCAACGCGCCTCTGCGCGGGTGACTTCCACGTTTCGGTTTTCGACGCTGTACGGGCTTTTTCTGCCGCGCTTTCCATTTTGGCAGTGAGCTGATCGAACTGTTTCCGCAACTTCTCCGGGCTTTGGATGTTCGTCCGCCAAAAGCTGTCGGAACAGGCCCACTTGATAACCTCGGCCACGAAATGCGGCTCCGACATGCGTCCGTCGTTGCGCAAGGCCACGTCGAAGCTCCGCGCCCATGCCTGTAGATTCGGCTCCTTGAGGGTCGGCACGTTGATTTTTAGCGTATCTCGCATCAGCACGGCCAGACGGTAGGCGTCCGAATTTTCAGGGAAAAGGAATTTTGTGAGTTTTCCTTTCTCCTGCTCCGCATTGCCCGCCGCCGAGGCTGGTTGAGAAGAGTGAAAAGGAACAGGTACAGGTTCTGGAGATGGTTCTGGAACTGGAGAAGGAAGAGGAGAAGGGGGATTGCCCTCGGCATGCTGTTCGCATGCATCCCGCAAGATTTTTTCCTGACGGGCGTTCCAGCGTGCGGCAGCGGCGTTGCGGGCGTTTGCTTTACGGCGTTCGGCATGTATGGCGTAGCCCTGGTGGTCGCTCCAATCGTGAAGAGCGTACGCGCCGTATTCGTCTTTTTCCAGAAATCCGCACTCTACCAATGCGGTAACGAATTTCTGCGGTTCGTCCTCCCACCCGGCCTCAAGGGCGATGTCGATTTCATCCATGCCCTGCAACACGCCCGAAGGGTGCGTCATGGCCGTGGCAATCCAAAGGTCGATAAGGCAGTCGGTGGAACCGGGGCCAAGCAACAAGCGCAGACGCTTGCGCTTGCGGTGACCCCGGAAGGATACCGCAAGGCGAATGTCGCTATTCATTGCCCGCCTCCTGGGTGCCGAGGTTCTCGATAAAGGCGGCAATGTCTTCGGCTCTCCAGACGGTTGTGCGGGGGCCAAGTTTGATGGGCTTGGGATAGCGCCCGGTGCGGCAACCTTCCCACCAGGAACTGCGCCCTACCGGAACGAGGGCCAACACCTGATTGATACGCAGTAAGCGCTTTTTGAGGATGGAACTTGTGTCAGACATAAGTAGTCTCCTTGGTAGAATTTGGGTCTACCCAGGCAACTACGGCTCATCCGGTTGAAGAGTGCTTTTGACAAAAAATATGGACATGGGTTCCAATCGAGATCACGCAAACGATCATCGAAAAGGCGGAATCACCATGTCCACGAGTTTTGTTTATCATGCCATGGGCCTGTCGGGCTACGAGTATGTGCATCAGAAATTTGAAAGCGGGAGCGTTACATTTCGGCTCCGGCCAAAATGGCGGCTTCTATGCTGTCCGGCCTGCAAATCGAAACAGGTGACCAGACGGGGCATGTATTTTCGAAAGCTGCGCAGTTTGCCTATTGGGCGCAAGCCAATCCGGCTGTTGATTGAAGTGCCGCGCGTCTGGTGTGCCGTTTGTGGCTGCATCAGGCGTATCAGTCTTGGCATTGCGGAGCCCAGACGGAGCTATACACGAGCTTTCGCCCGGCACGTTCTTGAACTGGCCAGACTCATGACACTCAAGGATGTGGCGCTGTTCCTCGGTGTCGGCTGGGACTGCGTGAAGGACATTGTCAAGCGCAATCTGGCTCGACGCTTCGCTCGCCCAAGGCTGCGCAGCGTGCGGTATCTGGCCATAGACGAAATCAGCGTTCGGAAAGGGCACAAGTACCTGACTCTGGTCATGGACCTTGAGAGCGGCGCGGTGCTCTTTGTTGGCGATGGCAAGGGCGCGAAATGTCTGGAGCCGTTTTGGGTGATGCTTCGCCGTTCCCGCGCCAAGGTCCAGGCCGTGGCGACGGATATGAGCACCGCCTACATCGGCGCGGTATTGGACAATCTGCCGGGAGTCCCCCTGGTCTTTGATCACTTCCATGTGGTCAAGCTGATGAATGAAGCACTTACAGAAATCAGACGCGGTCTGCATCGCGAGGCGGACGTTATGGGCAAGAAGGTGTTGAAAGGCAGTCGATGGATTCTACTCAAGAATCCTGAGAATCTTTCAGCGGAGCGCGATGAAGCGGCCAAACTGCAAGAGGCGCTGAAGCTCAACGAGCCGTTGGCGGTGGCCTACTATATGAAGGAAGACCTGCGGCAATTTTGGAGTCAGTCAAACAGGGAAGCTGCACAAGTGGCTATAGACGATTGGGTAAGCCGCGCCCAGGCGTCAGACATTGGTCCGCTTATGCGTGTGGCAACGACCCTCGCTGGGCTCAAATTCGGCATCCTGAATTGGTACGAGCACCCCATATCCTCTGGACGCATGGAAGGGACCAACAACAAAATCAAGGTGCTCAAGCGGATGGCCTACGGATACAGAGACATGGAGTTTTTCAAACTCAGAATCCTCGCCATTCACGAGGCAAAGTACGCTTTAACCGGATGAACCAGATATTGAGCGCATTACCGCAACCACCGAAGTATGTGAAGAACTTGTAAAAGAACTACTTCAAGAAAGCCAAGTATTTGAAAATGACAAGAGTGCTTGGAAGCCAGGCTTGCTTAACCACGTTATTGGAAAGACCAACTGGGTTACTTTTTTTAAAGCAGCAACGGCACGCCTTGGCGATAAACCTCACCGTGCCGCAGCAAGAGAGGTATGGGAAAAAGTTCCTGCTGAACTCAAACATCCCGGCAGGATGCCGGACTAAAAAATGGCCTCGGCCTACTTTTAGCATCTTTACCTAACATTCTGTAATTACAGAATAAGAAGTTCCCGAGCAAAAAGTCTCCGAACAACAAGTCTTAGCGCATCATACTTCATACTTTTTCCGCCAACACTTTCAAGTAGTTGCGGTTCATCCGGTTAAAGCGTACTTTGCCTCGTGAATGGCGAGGATTCTGAGTTTGAAAAACTCCATGTCTCTGTATCCGTAGGCCATCCGCTTGAGCACCTTGATTTTGTTGTTGGTCCCTTCCATGCGTCCAGAGGATATGGGGTGCTCGTACCAATTCAGGATGCCGAATTTGAGCCCAGCGAGGGTCGTTGCCACACGCATAAGCGGACCAATGTCTGACGCCTGGGCGCGGCTTACCCAATCGTCTATAGCCACTTGTGCAGCTTCCCTGTTTGACTGACTCCAAAATTGCCGCAGGTCTTCCTTCATATAGTAGGCCACCGCCAACGGCTCGTTGAGCTTCAGCGCCTCTTGCAGTTTGGCCGCTTCATCGCGCTCCGCTGAAAGATTCTCAGGATTCTTGAGTAGAATCCATCGACTGCCTTTCAACACCTTCTTGCCCATAACGTCCGCCTCGCGATGCAGACCGCGTCTGATTTCTGTAAGTGCTTCATTCATCAGCTTGACCACATGGAAGTGATCAAAGACCAGGGGGACTCCCGGCAGATTGTCCAATACCGCGCCGATGTAGGCGGTGCTCATATCCGTCGCCACGGCCTGGACCTTGGCGCGGGAACGGCGAAGCATCACCCAAAACGGCTCCAGACATTTCGCGCCCTTGCCATCGCCAACAAAGAGCACCGCGCCGCTCTCAAGGTCCATGACCAGAGTCAGGTACTTGTGCCCTTTCCGAACGCTGATTTCGTCTATGGCCAGATACCGCACGCTGCGCAGCCTTGGGCGAGCGAAGCGTCGAGCCAGATTGCGCTTGACAATGTCCTTCACGCAGTCCCAGCCGACACCGAGGAACAGCGCCACATCCTTGAGTGTCATGAGTCTGGCCAGTTCAAGAACGTGCCGGGCGAAAGCTCGTGTATAGCTCCGTCTGGGCTCCGCAATGCCAAGACTGATACGCCTGATGCAGCCACAAACGGCACACCAGACGCGCGGCACTTCAATCAACAGCCGGATTGGCTTGCGCCCAATAGGCAAACTGCGCAGCTTTCGAAAATACATGCCCCGTCTGGTCACCTGTTTCGATTTGCAGGCCGGACAGCATAGAAGCCGCCATTTTGGCCGGAGCCGAAATGTAACGCTCCCGCTTTCAAATTTCTGATGCACATACTCGTAGCCCGACAGGCCCATGGCATGATAAACAAAACTCGTGGACATGGTGATTCCGCCTTTTCGATGATCGTTTGCGTGATCTCGATTGGAACCCATGTCCATATTTTTTGTCAAAAGCACTCTTCAACCGGATGAGCCCAATATCTTTCTTGCTGCCGGTGGAGGGCGTGGCTGTGTCCTGTACTTGTGGCTGTAATATGGAGATGTCCGCATCCGGTGTTGAATCAAGAGTTTCCTTCACAAGGGCATGAGTAATGCCCTTCACCTCTCGGAGCAAAGGATAGTTGCGAAGGAAGCGGATAACGGCAACCTTATCCACAAGTATGCTGTCTGAAAAAATCTGGCTGATAAAATGGTAACTTGAAATTGAGAGTGTAAGTATTTTTTCTTCAAACAACTCGGAGGACTGTGAATATTGCTCAAAAACGTCTGTTGTTTCCAGCCGCGCCAGAGTGCTGAGCAAAAACTCCCTTTCCTCTGGAAAAATGGCATCAATGTTCTCGTATGATTCTTCCAAGATGAAATGAAGCCCCTCCCGCAAGGCGCTGGCTTGAATATTCAAAGAAAGTTTTCGGAAAAAAGCCATCATATCAAGAGCGCACAAATGGGCATGAAAGTATTTTGCCGACAAATCTACTTCCGGCAGGGCGGGGCTTTCAATTTTGTATACAGCTTGATTGCTGTCGGCAAAACCGCGCCAGTAAGTTTCATGCGCCCTGCGCCATAATTCCACGGGAAATAGATTATCGGGCCAAAGTGCCAGAATGATTTTTTCGATTTCATTTCCGGTCAGGCCATAGCCTTCGCGTACTCTGCCAAGTGATATTTTTTCTGAGTCCAGCATGGTCTTATCAGTACAATATGGGGCGCTGATATTGCAACAGAAAGGGCGGCGCGGTTTTTGCGGGGGACACCCCAAAGAAGTGGTGCGCTGCAAAAATCCGTGCCGCCCTGGTGAGTCAGCTTTTCTTGCCGGTCAGCTATACCATGCCCTGACCATATCAAGACCGTCGTAGCCGAAACTCCTCATACGCTCTTTCTCTTCCGCGCCCCAGCCGGTATCGGTGACGGTGATTTGGGCATCTTCCGGTCTTTCCCCGATGGAAACGGCAATTTCTTTTGTTTCGACAGAATCATTTTTCATCGTATCGAATTGGCGTTCAGACATATTTCCTCCTCATTACGCCGTAGCGTTGTCGCGCAAGGCTGTAAGACAGTCCGCCCATTCCTGCATCATCTTCCGGCGTTCCGGCAAATATTCGGCGCGGTTGTAGACGCCCCGTATTTTGTCCTTGGGATTGTGGGCAAGCTGCTTTTCAATCACGTCAGCCGAATACCCCTGTTCATTGAGCAGCGTGGACGCCATTGCCCGGAAGCCGTGGGCGGTCATTTCATCCTTGTCATACCCCATGCGGCGCAGGGCGGCGATAAAGGTAGCGTCACTGATGGGAGCGAGGGGAGAGCGCAGGCCGGGGAATATCAAACGCCCCTCGCCGGTCAGTTCATGGAGCTGGTGTAGGATTTCCAACGCCTGTGTGGAAAGAGGCACCATGTGATCGAGCCGCATTTTCATGCGCTTGGTAGGGATGCGCCAGACTTTTTCGGCAAAGTCGATTTCCGACCATTCGCCCAGGCGTACTTCGCTCGGACGCAGGAAAGTCAGGGCCAGCAGTTGCAAGCCCGATTTGACAATAAAAGTGCCGGGGAAATCATCAATGGCCCGCAGCAGTCCGCCAATAGCTTTCGGCTCGGTAATGGCGGCGCGTGGGGTATGAGCGCGGGTTTTGAGAGCGCCGCGCAAGTCGGCGGCGGTATCGCGTTCGGCTCTGCCAGTGGCAATAGCGTAACGAAAAATCAGGGAACAAATGCTCCGCACCCGATGGGCTTGGTCAACGGCTCCGCGTCCCTCGATGCGGCGCAGCACGGCCAACAGTTCAGGTGGGGTGATTTCTCCGATGGGGCGCGTACCGAGTGAAGGGAACACGTTCTTGTCGATGCGCTCCATCACGTCTTTGGCGTAACCTTCCGTCCAGATGGGTTTCTGGTTTTCGTGCCATTCCCGCGCAACGAACTCAAAGGTGGTCTGAACGCTCCGGGCCTTAACCTTCTTTTCCATTGAGGGGTCAATACCCCCGCTCAACCGTTTTTTGGCGTCAGCACAGGCTTCCCGCGCTTCTTTCAGGGAAAGTTGGGGGTATGTGCCGAGGGTCAGCAGCTTTTCTCGGCCTTGAAAACGGTACTTCACGCGCCAGCTTTTCGCGCCGCTTGGAGCGACGAAAAGAAAGAGGCCGTTGCCGTCAAAGAGTTTTTGGGGCTTGTCTGTGGGCTTTACGCCGCGAATTGCGGTGTCAGTGAGAGTATTGGATCGGGACATGGGGGTATCACTCCTGGCAAGGGGTTTCGTACCCCCAGAAGTACCCCCCAAAGGGTGGGTTGTCTATGGCTTTTTTCAGTCGAACCCGGACAAACCGTTTCTGTAAATCCCTTGCCAGGAAACACTTTTCGGCTTGTCCGGGATTCAACTGAATTAAAATCTGGCGGAGAGGCAGGGATTTGAACCCTGGATACCCTTATGAGGTATACTCCCTTAGCAGGGGAGCGCCTTCGGCCGCTCGGCCACCTCTCCAGCTGGCCGTTATCCGACACAGCAGAAGGGTTTGATACCGGGGGGAGCGTTGCTTGTCAAGCCATAATCCCCCGCCGCGGGGCCGGTTCCTTCGATGCCGCGTCAGGCCCGCCCCGCACGGAGCGGCAGTGCTTGATGCGCGGTATCCCGCCGGGCCGGGAGTCCCGCGCGGCGCGAAAACCGGTGTGCGGCGCAAAAAGTGTGTGTGACGTAAAAAAAGACAGTTGTTCTCCGGGCGGGAACCGGTCCAGAATATAATCATCTGGCTCATAACGCGATATTATGGCAATACTGATGGTAAGCGTGTTCGTACGCCGTATTCCATACAGAAAGGAGCGTCATCATGAAACGCCATATCTGGGCTGTGTTTTTTTGCGGTCTCTTTTTCATGGGGCTGGTGTCCTCCGGCACGGCGGCGGACGGCGGGGAGCTGTATTCCCGCTGCGTGCGCTGTCACGGCGAGGACGGGACCAAAAAAGCGGATCACGTCTTGAAGGGGCAGAAGCCCGACGCCCTGGTCGCCAAGCTGAAAGGCTATGCGGACGGCAGTTACGGCGGCGCGAACAAGGCCGTCATGCACAAGGTGGCCGCGGACATGAGTGAAGCGGAAATGCAGGCCGTGGCCGCGCATATCGGCACGTTTTTGCCGGCGGCGAAATAAGCCGCGCCGTATCCGCTACCCGGAGTGACCATGCTGTATTGGATGCATCCCCTCTGGCAGGGGGCAACCACCGCGCTCGCCCTGTACGTTCTGTTTCTCGGCTGGCAGCGGTTCACCGTGCTCCACCTGGGACGCAAGGGCAATTTCCCCTGGAAGCGCCACGTGCTGCTGGGCTCGGTCGCGCTCGCGGCCTGGTGCTTTGGCGCGGCGGGCGGGCTGGCGGTCGCCCGTCTGGAATGGGGCGTGTTTTTCCTGATGGAGACTCACGCCGCCGTCGGGCTTGTGTTCGTGGCGCTGGCCGTGTTCGGCTATTGTTCCGGACGCAGGCTCGACCGGGTCAAAAAACGCCGCTTCTGGCTGCCGCTCTTGCATGGCGCGAACAATTGCTTCCTCGTCATCCTGGCCTTTGCCCAGGCCTGGACCGGCTGGGCTTTTCTGTAAACGCCGGACGCGCGCCGCGTCCGGCGGCGTCCGTGCGGCCTTTGCGGCGTTTCCCTTCCGGTACGCCCCTTGTCGCGCGGCTTATGCGTCGCGGGTGAGACCGAACTTTTTCAGCTTGTATTGCAAGGTACGGCGGCTGATGCCCAGGGCCTCCGCCGTGCGCTCGCGGTGCCCGCCGTGGGCGGCGAGGGCCTGGACGAGCGCGTCGCGTTCGGCGGTTTCCACGGCGGTTCCCATGGAGTTGGCGGCCGGTTGCGTCGCGCCAGAAGAGGCAGCCTGCGCGGCGCTTCCGCCGAGAATCTTCTCCGGCAGGGCGTCGGGGGTCAGAATGTCCGCCCGGCTGAGGATAACCCCGCGCTCCAGCACGTTTTCCAGCTCCCGCACGTTGCCGGGCCAGGCATAGCGGCCAAGGGCCTCCAGCGCCGCCGGGCTGATGCCCCGGATATCCTTGCGGTTCTTTTTGCACAGCCGTTGCAGCAGGGCGGACGCCAGGGCGGGCAGGTCTTCCAGCCGCTCGCGCAGCGGCGGGGCCACGATTTCCAGCACGTTGAGCCGGAAGTAGAGGTCCTCGCGGAACGAGCCGTCCCGCACGGCGCGGACCAGATCGCGGTTGGTGGCCGCGATGATCCGCACGTCCACGGAAACCGGCCTGACAGAGCCGAGCGGCTCCACGATCCTCTCCTGCAGGGCGCGCAGGAGTTTTGCCTGCACCTCGGCGGGCATTTCGCCGATCTCGTCCAGGAAGATGGTGCCCTTGTCCGCCAGCTGGAACCGGCCCGGTTTGTCCTTGACCGCGCCGGTAAAGGCGCCCTTGGCGTACCCGAACAACTCGCTTTCCAGCAGGTGCGGCGGCAGGGCCGCGCAGTTTATCTTGACCAGGGTGTGCGGCGCGCGCGGGGAAAGGGCGTGGAGTGCATCCGCGATAAGCTCCTTGCCCGTGCCGGATTCCCCCAGGATCAGGACCGTGGCCTCGGACGGCCCGGCCTGGCGGATGAATTCGTGCACCCGCCGCATGGGGAAGGAGGTGCCCACCAGGGCCGCAAGGGGGTCGCTTCCGGCGACGCGCTCGCGCAGCATGGTGTTTTCCTGCAGGAGCCGGGCCTGTTCCAGGGCTTTTTCCGCCACGGTTACCAACTCGTCGTTGTCCGCGGGCTTGGTCAGGTAATCGAAGGCGCCGTTTTTCATGGCTTCCACGGCGGACCCCACGGTGCCGAAGGCCGTCAGCATGACCACGGGAATGCCGGAGTGGTCCTTGCGCAAAAGGGGCAGAAGGTCGTGCCCGCTCATGCCGGGCATGCCGACGTCCAGCAGGATGACCCGGACGGTCGCGCCCTCCGGTTTCGCCAGGGCGCTGAGTGCTTCCTCCGCGCTCGCCGCCTCGGTCACCCGCCAGCCCGCGTCTTCCAGCACGGCGCGGACCATGAGGCGCAAGGCCTTTTCGTCGTCGACAACCAGGATGTGTTTCATGCTCCGCTCGTATCGGGGGTGGATTCCATGGGGGCGGCGTCCGGGAAGAAGAGGCTCACCGCGCAGCCGCCCGGCCCGTTCGCGGGGAAGGGGGAGACAATGCTGATCTCCCCGCCGTGCCCTTGCATGATGGTCTGCACCAGCGCCAGGCCGAGCCCGGTCCCTTTCTTCTTGGTGGTGTAAAAGGGCGTGCGGGCCTGCGCGCGCTCTTCTTCCGTCATGCCGGGGCCGGTGTCGGCAACGGTTATCCGGACGCCGGGGACGCCGTTCCGGCTGTCCTTCCGGGCGGCCAGGGAAATGGCCCGGTCTTTCCCGGCGCTGCCGCTCCCCAGCGCTTCCAGGGCGTTGAGCAAAAGGTTCAGCAGGGCCTGTTTCAGGGCGTCCGGGTCCGCGTTGACCGTGCGGGTTTCCAGATCGCAGTGCAGCGCAAGGCCCTGTTCGCGCAATTCAAAATGCAGCAGGGCCGTCATTTCGTCGCACACGCCGGCCAGGTCCGTGGGCGCGGCCACAAGGTCGCGCGGCCGGGCCAGGTACAGGAGATCCGTGATGACCCGGTTCAGCCGGTCGGATTCGCGGACCATGGTCCGGGCGTATTCTTCCTCCGGTTGCTTACCGGCAAGCTTCTTGGCGAAATACTGGGCAAACCCGCGCAGGGCCGAGAGCGGGTTGCGGATCTCGTGCGCCACCCCGGCGGCCAGGGAGCCGATGGCCGCGAGCTTTTCCGCTTCCGCCAGGTTTTTCTCCAGCGTGCGGATATGCGTGCGGTCCCGGACGATGACCATGCGGGCGGGGGCCGTCTCGTCCGGATCATTCTCGGCGCCGGACTGGAAGGGCAGCACCCTGATTTCGAGCTGCATGCCCGCAAGCGAGGTCTGCTGCCAGCCGTTGTCCCTGGCGGGGTCCACGGGCGGGTTGAGCGGCCCGGCGATATCGGCCAGATTGCTGCCCACGATGTTTCCGGCCGCCGTGGTTCCGGTGCCGGGCCGGGCCGCGTTCTTCGCCAGAATGGCGTCGGCGGCCGGGTTGACCGCGATGATCTTGCCCGCGCTGTCGGCGATCAACAATCCGTCAGGTAAGTTATCGATAAGCCTCGCTTGAAATTTTTCGAGCAGAACGGCTTTGCCCGCAAGTTTGCGGCGGGACAGGAACCGCATGGCCAGGATCCACAAAAACACGGCTGCGGCGAGAATGTAGGCGGTCTGGAAGAGCGCGGTTTTCCTGAAACCGTCGTACACGGCGAAATGTTTCTGCATGTCCACGGCCACGGCCAGAAAGACGGCGGGGCCGGATTGGGCGGCGGGGGAATCGTTGTCCCGGTGGTGGCGGCGGGGCATGGGGGCTTGTCCCGGGACGTCCCCGGGGGTGAGCGGGGGGGCGAGGACGGCCCCCTGGATGCGGCGGGCGGCCAGGTAGATTTTCATCTGGCCGTACCCGGCAACGCCCTGCCAGCGGTTGCCGCTTTTCAGGGCTTCCAGGGCGTCCTGGGGAAGGGCCAGGGGGGGCGGGGTTTCCCCGTCCAGTACGAGGCGCCTGCCGTTTTCGTCCATCATGCCCACGAACAGGACGTCGCCGCTGGTTTCCAGGTCGCGGAAAAAGTCGCGGGTATCCGTGGAAAAGCGGCCCCGGCCCATCATGGGGCCGCGCCGCAGGGAGCTGTCAACGGCCTGGAGCACGGCTATGGCGGTCAGTTCCAGGTGCTCCATGCTGGCTTCCTTCTGCCGTTGCAGGATCTGCCAGGTGGAGGCGACCAGGGCGACGCCGATGAACGCCAGGGTCAGCACCGCGATGTACACGGTGCTTTTTTCTTTGCTGCTGCCGATAATTTCCATGCATTCAGGCATGGCACAGACGGGTGCTTATGGCAAGAGCCGGGCGGGTTGGTAGTATACGGGATCCATCGACCGGGAGAACGCTTTTTTTCGTTTTCGCGGACAACCGCGGTATGGTAAAATACAGTAGAACCATCCTGAACAAGGAGGCGGTCATGCTCAAGCGGATAGACGCCGGAACGCTCACCGTTTCGTACCGGGAGGCCGGTGACCCGAACGGCCATCCGGTCGTGTTGCTGCATGGATTTCCTTATGACATCCATAGTTATGATGACGTCGTGCCGCACCTTACAGCCCATGGGGCCAGGGTTATCGTCCCGTATCTGCGGGGGTTCGGCCCCACGCGGTTTATCTCGACGGCCACGCCCCGGTCCGGGCAACAGGCGGCGTTGGGGTTTGACGTGCTGGCGCTGTTGGATGCGTTGCGGATCGGGTCGGCCGTGCTGGCCGGATTCGACTGGGGCGGGACCGCCGCGTGCGTTGCGGCGGCGCTGTGGCCGGAACGTGTGCGCGGGATTGTTATCACCAACGGGTACAAAATCCAGGATATCGCCGGGGAAGGGCAGCCGGTAGTGCCGGAAATCGAGCAGCGCCTATGGTATCAGTATTATTTTCACAGTGAACGCGGGCGGCTCGGGCTGGAACTGCGCCGCCGCGAATTGTGCCGCCTGTTGTGGCGGCTCTGGTCGCCGGAATGGCTGATCGACGATGCCGCGTATGCGCGGAGCGCGCCCTCGTTCGACAATCCCGATTTCGTCGAGGTGGTGATCCACTCGTACCGGCACCGGCACGGCCTGGCCGCCGGCGATCCCGTCCTTGAACCGCTGGAAAGAAAACTGGCCTGCCAGCCGCCGGTTACGGTCCCGGCCGTCATCCTGGAAGGGGAGAGCGACGGGATTTATACGCCGGGCAAGGGCGAGCGGCACGGTTTGCATTTCAAGGGAGGGTATGAGCAGCGGGTGCTTTCCGGCATCGGGCACAACGTCCCGCAGGAAGCGCCCGAGGCGTTCGCCAGGGCCGTCTTGGCATTGCTTCCGTAGTACGAATCGGCTCTGCCGGCTTTACATTTGCCGCCCTTGCGCTCTCACGGCAGGAACAGTACATTCCGCCGAGGAGAGTATCATGACCAAATCAATCTGGCGTCTGGCCGTGCGGTCCGAGTTCGCGGCAGCGCACGCCCTGCGCCACTACAAAGGCAAATGCGAGTCCATCCACGGCCACAATTTCAGCGTGGAGGCCGTGGTGGAAGGCGATACCCTGACGCCGGACACGGAACTGCTGGCGGATTTTTCCGATCTCAAACGCGATTTGGCCGCCGTTCTGGAGACTTTGGACCACAAGGATCTGAACGCGGCGCCGCCCTTTGACGCGATCAACCCCTCGTCCGAGAACCTGGCCCGCCACATTTACCGCGCCCTCGCCCCGCTGGTCGCGGCACGGGGCGTGCGCATGCACGCGGTAACGGTTTCCGAGCGCGGGCCACAGTCCGCGACCTATATGGAGTTGCAAGAATGAAGAAAATGCCCCCGCTGGCCCCGGAAGAAGCGCGCGTGCTCCTCGGCAAAGGGACGGAAATGCCGTACACCGGCAAATACTGCAATTGCGAAGAGCCCGGAACCTATGTCTGCCGGGCGTGCGGCGCGCCGCTCTACCGGGCGGACGACAAGTTCCACTCCGGCTGCGGCTGGCCCAGCTTTGACGAGGCGATTCCCGGCGCCGTCAAACGGATACCCGACCCGGACGGCATGCGCACGGAAATCGTGTGCGCCGCGTGCGGCGGCCATCTCGGCCACGTGTTCGAGGGTGAGGGGTTTACGGAGAAGAACACCCGGCATTGCGTGAATTCCATCTCGCTTGTGCATGTGCCGGAAGAAAAACCATAAAGAAGGAGCGACCATGCCCGGAAAAGAAGATCTGCGTCCCGGACTCAAACACACCGAGTCCGTCGTTGTCACCAAGGAACTGACCGTCCCCGAGATTTCTTCCGCCTACACGGGCCTGGCGGACATGCCCACGGTTTTCGCCACGGCCTATCTGCTGGGCTTTGTGGAATGGACCTGCCTTGAGGCCGTGAAGCCGTACCTCGAACCGGGCGAACGCACGGTGGGCACGGCCATTGACATGCGGCACACGGCCGCGACCCCGGTAGGCATGCGCGTGACCGCCGAGGTGGAATTGACCGCCGTCAACGGCCGGATGCTGGAATTTTCCTTCATCTGCCGCGACGCCGTGGAGGAGATCGCCAAAGGAACGCACGGCCGCGCCATTATCGGGCTGGAGCGGTTCATGGCGAAGGTTTCCCAGAAGGGATAGCGGCTCACTTTGCTTGAAAAAGAAAGGCCCCGGGCAGAGCAGTCTGTCCGGGGCCTGTTGCGTTCAGTCTTACGCGGTTGCGTCGGCGGCGGTTTTCTCCGCCGCCTGCTTCGTGACCGGGGAGGTGGATTGCTTCCCGGCGCCGCCGCCGGATGCCATGGCCTTGGGGATATCGGAAATATCCGCCTTGCCGCTCGCCACGTCCTTCATGAGAGTCTTGATTTCCGTGGATTTCGCGGAACTTTCCAGCGGGTTCGCCTGCTTGCGCGGCATGCCGTCCTCCGCGGACTGCGCGGCGGCCTGGCTGTTTTCCTCGAGGTCCGCCAGGAACAGGCTTTCCAGCATCATGGCGAACAGGCTCGTGCCCGCCTGCTTCAGGGAGGTCTTTTGCGTTTGCGCCTGTTCCCCTGCCTGGGCGAGGCTTTTCTGCAGGGCGTCTTCCGCCGCTTCCTCTTCCTCGGCCTTGGCTTTACGCATTTTTTCGATCAGGGCCAGGGCTTCCTCGGAAAAGGTGACCGTATCCCTCCCGGAACTGGGGGAAACGGGCGTGACGGCATCGGCCTTCGAGCGGCCGCTCGTGCCGAAAATGCCGTACAAACTGTCGCTTTGCTGGATGGCTGTTATGCTCATGGGAACCTCGGAAAAAGTTGCCGTTGCAGTCCTTTTTTAAGGGAAGAAGCAATATCCGCGCCATCGTGCGGGCCGTTCGGAGGTATGGGGCGGGAAAACAGCCAACGGCAGGGAAAATATTTTTTCCCGCGCGGGGAAAATTGTTTTTGCGCGTCCCGGCACGGAATATTTTGCCTTGCGCTCCGCGCGGTGGCGGCTCAGCCCGGGCAGCGTTGACAGGGGCGGCGCGTTGGAGCAAAGTAAGCGCATCTCAGGGCGGGGTGAAAGTCCCCACCGGCGGTGACTCCCGAGGGAGAAGTCCGCGAGCGCCTTCCGACGGCGGAAGGGTCAGCAGATCCGGTGCGATTCCGGAACCGACGGTAACAGTCCGGATGGAAGAGATACGGCATCTTCGGAAAGACCTTCCTTTCCGCTCGCGGTCGCGCCATGCGCCGCGAGCCGCTTACGCCCTGATTCTGGCTTACCCTTAAGGAGGTTGTATGAGCCGGGATCTTTTGTTTTATGGGGCAACGCCCCGCGAACGGGTTCAGAAGGGGCTGGCAAGCCTGCAACGCGGCAGCGGCGTCATCATCGTGGATGACGGCGACCGGGAAAACGAGGGCGACGTCATATTCTCCGCCGCCACGCTCACCGAAAAACAGATGGCCATGCTGATCCGCCATTGCAGCGGCATCGTCTGCCTGTGCCTGACGCCGGAAAAGGCGCGGTCCCTGGACCTCTCCCCCATGGTTTCCCATAATACCAGCGCCTACGGGACGGCCTTCACCGTCACCATCGAGGCGGCGCGGGGCGTCAGCACCGGGGTTTCCGCCGCGGACCGGGTCGCCACCGTCAAGGCGGCTGTTGCGGAAGACGCCGTGCCGGGCGATCTGCACCGGCCCGGGCACGTGTTCCCGCTCATCGCGCGGTCCGGGGGCGTTCTGGAACGCCGGGGGCATACCGAGGCCACCGTGGACATGATGCGCCTCGCCGGGTTGCCGCCGGCGGGCGTCCTGTGCGAATTGACCAATGACGACGGCACCATGAGCCGGTTGCCCGAGATCATGGACTTCGCGGCTCGGGAAACCCTACCGGTCCTGTCCGTGGCGGATATCGCGGCATACAGGGAGGACACGGCTGCTGCCGCCGACTGAAACAGCAACCGGCGCGGCTGAAAAGGCCGCGCCGGTTCACTCCCGCCGAAGAAGGCTTACGGGCGGCCGTGCGCTACTTCTTGCAGCCGCACTCCTTGTGCCTAAAACAGCTCACAAGATGGTCGTTGACCATGCCGGTCGCCTGCATGTGGGCGTAAAGCACGGTTGAGCCCAGGAATTTGAAGCCCAGCCGTTTGAATTCCTTGGCCATGGCGTCGGAGATCGGGCTGGTGGCGGGCACCTGCGTTATGTCTTTCCACGCGTTGACGACGGGCTTCCCGTCCACAAAACTCCAGATATAGTTGGAAAAACTGCCGTGTTTCGCCGCGAGCTCCAGGAACAGCCGGGCGTTGGATACGGTGCTCTCGATTTTTTTGCGGTTGCGCACGATACCGGCATCCAGCATCAGCCGGTCCACGTCCTTTTCCGTGAATGTGCTCACTTTCAGCGGGTCAAAACCGGCAAAGGCCTTGCGGTAGCCTTCGCGTTTTTTCAGGATGGTGACCCAGGACAGCCCGGCCTGGGCGGATTCCAGCACCAGGAATTCAAACTGGCCGGCGTCGTCAAAGCGGGGAACGCCCCATTCCGCATCGTGGTAGTCGCGCTCGATGTCCGATTTTACGGCCCAAGCACACCGTGGTTTGTCCGGCATGACGCCTCCGGGTTAAAGGGTGCCCCGCGCCCTGACGGGCGCGGGGGGGGATGGCCGCGCACGGCGCGCGGCTTTTTTTGAAAGACTGCTTTTAGAGCGCTTCGTAGTAAAGTTTGACGATTTCTTCCTTGGTCGCGATCCGGGGGTTGTTGGCCGGGCTGCCGCTGGCAATGGCGTCGTCGGCCATTTTCGCCACCAGCGGGTCGAGCTTTTCGCGGGTTACGCCGAGTTTGGTCAGGCTGGGGATCTCAAGCCCTTTGATTAATTCCTCGACCTTGACCGCGCCGGCCATGGCGATCGCCTCTTTTGTCCCCGTGTTCGGGACGCCCATGGCGATCGCGATATCGGCATAGCGCTCATAGTTGCCGGAAAGGGAAAATTTCGTGACAACACCCAGGAGGGCGGCGTTGGAAACGCCGTGGGCCACGTGGAAAAGCGCGCCCACCGGGCGGGACATGCCGTGGACCAGCGCCACCGAGGCGTTGGAAAAGGCTATCCCCGCCTGCAGGGCGCCGAGGAGGACCTTTGTCCGCGCGGCCAGGTTGGAAGGCTCGGCCCAGGCCACGGGCAGGTTTTCGTAAATCAGTTTGACGGCGGAGAGGGCGTAGACGTCGGCCATGGGCTGGTTTTTGCGCGAAACATAGGCCTCCATGGCGTGGGTAAGGGCGTCCATGCCCGTGGCCGCGGTGATGCCCTTGGGCATGCCCATGGTCAGGAGCGGGTCCACAACGGCGGCGGAGGGCAGCAAATAGGGGCTGATAATCAGCATTTTCACATCGCGTTCGGTGTCGGCGATGATGGTGGTGCAGGTGGCTTCGCTCCCGGTGCCCGCGGTTGTGGGCACGGCGATGATGGGCAGGCCTTTTTTAGGGATCTTGCCGATGCCCATGTAGTCCTGGATTTTCCCGGCATTCACCGCCATGGCGCTGACGGCCTTGGCCACATCGATGGGGCTGCCGCCGCCGCAGCCGACGATGACGTCGCTCCCGGAATCCTTGCAAAGCGCCAGGCATTCCGTCACATGGGCGAGCGTCGGTTCGGCGTTGACCTGGTCATAGATCGCCACCTTCAGCCCGGCGGCGGCCAGGGAGTCCAGAACCGGCTTGATGGTGCCGGATTTGGCGAGAAAGGAATCGGTGATGACAAGAGCCTTCGCGGCCCCCATGGCTTTCGCCTCTTCCCCGGCCCGGACGGCCGCGCCTTCGCCGACGTGGATGATCGGGGGGACTCGAAATATTCTGTCGGACATTGTTTGTTGCTCCTTGTCTGGTTACCGGTCGGAAAGGCCCATCAAGCCGGGCCTGAAAATTCTCTCGTCCATCAGCTTGGGCGGCGTATCCATTTTGGGGCGGAACTCCATCTGGGCCAGGACGTCTTTTTCCGGATCGACGCCCGGCGCGATTTCCGTCAGGTGCAGCCCGTCTCTCCGGAGTTCGAACACCGCCCGCTCGGTGATGTACGTGACGCTCTGGCCGCAGGCCGCGGCGTACTCGCCGCTGAACGTCACATGGCCGACCCGCTTGATGAACTTTTTGGTCGCGCCTTCACGCTCAATATGCAGTTTTCCGTCATGAACGGCAATCACAAGATTTTTGGCGGTGAAGGTGCCGCAGAAAAACAGCCGTTTCGCATTCTGGGTGATATTGATGAACCCGCCGCAGCCCGTGATGTGCGCGCCCAGTTTGCTGACGTTGATGTTGCCCGCCTCGTCGCATTCCGCCAGGCCCAGGTTGGCGATGTCCAGCCCGCCCCCGTCGTAGAAATCGAACTGAGCGTTCTGGTCCAGGATGGCCTCGGGGTTGACGGACAGGCCGAAATCAAAGCCGCCCGCCGGGATGCCGCCCACGGGGCCGGCTTCCACCGTCAGGCTCATGTAATCGCTGATGCCTTCCTCGGCGGCCACGGCCGCGATGGTTTCGGGCATGCCGATGCCGAGGTTGACCACCGACCCGGGCGTAAGCTCCATGGCCGCGCGGCGGCCGATGATCTTGCGTTCGTCAAAGGGGAGCGCCGGGACGCTGCCCGGCGGGAGGCGGAGCTCGCCGCAGCAGGCGAGGCGCGGAACCTGGCCGAAACCGTCCTGGTTTAGCTCGTGCCCGACAACGGCCACGACGTCCACAAGGATATGCGGCAGCTTGACCATGCGGGGGTCAAGACTGCCGGCCCGGACTTTTTCCGCAACCTGCACAATGACGATGCCCCCGGAATTCTTGACGGCCTGGGCCATGGCCGTGGCGTCGCCCACCACGCCCTCGTGCTCCATGGACACGTTTCCCTTCTCATCGGCGTAGGTGCCCCGGATAAGGCAGGCGTTGAGCGGCATGGCCTTGTACAGCAAGCGTTCGTGCCCGGCTATGGTGACAAGCTCCACAATGTCCTCGGTGGCCGTTTTATTGATCTTGCCGCCGTCCAGGCGGGGGTCCACAAAGGTTTTCAGCCCCACGTGGGTGATGGTGCCGAGGTTCCCGGCGGCGATATCGCGGTAGAGCTGGGAAATGACGCCCTGGGGCAGGTTGTAGGCGGCCACCTTTTCCTCGGCGGCGAGTTTGCCCAGGGCCGGAGCCATGTTCCAATGCCCGCCGATGACGCGGGTGAGCAGTTTCTCATGGCCGAGATGGTTGAGGGATTTGTTTTTCCTGTCGCCCTGCCCGGCCGCGTAAACAAGGGTAAGCCCTTCGGGTTTGCCGGTCTCGAGGAAGCGTTCCTCCAGGGCGCTGCTCAATGCTTCGGGATGCGCCGTGCCGATAAACCCGTTCACGGCCAGGGCATCCCCGTCTTTAATCAGGTCCACGGCTTCCCGGGAAGAAAGAAACTTGGTCACAACACGCTCCGTCTGTGTTTGCGCGCTATCGCGTTGAGGCCCCGGCCCCGGCCCGGAACGGGGCCGGAAGGCGGGGATTGCCGGCAATCAGAACTTGCCGGCGAACAGCAGGTTGGGCAGGGTCATGGTTATGGCCGGGAAAATCATGAGCACGGCCAGCGCCGCCAGCAGGACGAAACAGAACGGTATGACCTGCGGTATCAGCCTGCTGAACGAAATATTGGTCACCTTCGCCGCCACGTAGAGCGTTGTGGCAACCGGCGGCGTCATCATGCCGATGGCCAGGTTGGCAACGGTGATCGCCCCGAAATACACCGGATTGATGCCGTACTCCTGCGAGATGGGGAACATCAGCGGCGTGAGCAGCAGGATGCAGGCGGAGCCGTTTTCGATCATCCCGGCAAACAGGAGAATCACGTTGCAAATAAGCAGGAACGCCATGGGGGAACTGACGGTGTGAAGCGCCATTTCCGTCAGCATTTCAGGAATCTGCTCGCGAGTCAACACCCAGCTGAGGCAGGCGACCCCGCCCACGACCAGCATGACCGTGGCGGTCGTCATGCTGCTGTTGAGCAGGATCGTGAACAGGTTTTTGTGGTTCAGGGTGCGCAGGATGAACAGGCCCACGAACAGCGCGTAAACGACGGAAACCCCGGCGGCTTCGGTCGGCGTGAAAATCCCGCTGTAAATACCGCCAAGGATGATTACGGGAATGAGCAACGCCCAGATGGCGTTTCTCGCGGCCGTCACCACGTTGGCGAAGGAAAACGTGGCGTTAACCATGCCGTAGCCGCGTTTTTTGCAAACCCACCATTCATAGGCGACAAGGAACGCGGCATAGACGAGTCCCGGCCCGATGCCGGAAATCAGCAGCGCGCCGATGGACGTGTTGGTCACAACGCCGTACACGACCATGAGGATGCTGGGCGGGATCAGGATGCCGAGAGGCCCGGAAGCCGTGATGACGGCCGCCGTGAAGGCCTTGTCATAGCCGGACTTTTCCATTTCCGGGGCGACAACGGACCCCACGGCCGCGGCTGTGGCCGGGCCGGACCCGGAAACCGCGCCGAAGAACATGCAGGCCACCGTGGTCACAATGGCCATGGAACCCCGGATGTGGCCCACCAGGGCGTTGGCAAGGTCCACCAGGGATTTTGAGACCTTGCCCTCGAAAAGGAGATCGCCGGACAGGATGAACATGGGGATGGCCAGCAGTTCGAAGGAGCTGATGCCCCCGAACAGGCGCGGCGCAATGATCTGCACGTAAAACATCTCATCCATGGCGGCAAAATAGGTGAAGGCGGTCATTATCAGGGAGATGCCTATGGGCACGCCGATTCCCGCAAAGACCACAAACGCGACGAGCAAGAGCATTGCCATGGTTATTCTCCCTTCTCTTTTTCAATCACTCCCTTAACCCGGGCGATCATGACTTCAAGCCCGAACAGGATCATGACGGCGGCTGAAAGGGGGATACACAGGTAAAACATGCCCATGTTGAGCTCGGGAATGCTTTCCGTGTTCACGCCGAAATTTTTTACGGTCCAGGGGATGCTCACGTAGAAGAGCGTGACGAAAAAGACCATGCTGACGCAGTCCGCGATGAATCCGCATGCCTGCGAAATCTTCCCCTTGATGAGGACTTCGAGAATATCCACGAAAATATGGCTTTTTTCCCGCACGGCCTTGGCGCTGCCGAACATGGCCAGCCACACGAAGAAATATTTTGCGTATTCCTCGGTCCAGGCCATGGGTATCCTCATGACATACCGGTTCAGTATCTGGAGGCTTATGCTCACCACCAGAAACACCATGGACATGACAATGACCCAGTTCAGCACTTTCATGAGCTTGTTATTAATCGTTGCCAGAAGCATTCGACCCACCTCCTCGGAAAAACGGCGAAGAGCGGGACCCCCGGTGAGAGTCCCGCTTAAGGAACTCTACTGGATAGCCTTGATCCGCTTGATTAGGTCGCTCCACTGGGGGAACTTGTCGTGAATGGGTTCGATGACCTTGCGCCATTCAGTCACGTCCGGTTTGATGACGATGACGCCGTGGTTCTTTTCCAGGTACGCCAGGTCTTCGTCCTGCTTGCCGCGGGCGTAGGGGCGCTGCCACAGGGCGGACTCGTACGCCGCTTCCTTCAGGGCTTTCTGGTGCGCCGGGGTCATGCGGTCCCACACCATTTTGCTCATGGAAAGGGGCTCGAGGAAAAACCCGAGCTCGTTGACGGTGTAATACTTGGCGACTTCATAGAATTTGCTCTGGCGGATGTTGCTGGCGGACTGAACCTGGGCGTCGATGGTGCCGAGCTGCAGCGCGGTGTACACTTCGCTGAAGGCGGTGGTGGCCACGACCGCGCCCAGGATTTTGCCGACTTCGACATAGCTGGGGCCGGGCTGGACGCGAAGTTTGATGCCCTTCACGTCGGAAGGATGGTTGATGGGCTTGATGGAATTGATGTTGGTCAGGCCGATTTCATGGTAGGCGAGGACGGTGATGCCTTTCTTCTCAAGGCCCTTGTTGAGTTCCTGCCCGATTTCGCCGTCAACCACCTTGTAGACGTGGTCCCAGCCGCGGATGACGTAGGGCATGACCAGCACGCTCATCAGCGGTTCGTACTTTTCCAGCACAACGGTGTTGGTCAGGGAGAGGTCGAGCGTGCCCATGGTCAGGCCGTCAACCATCTGGGCCTGCTTGCCCAGGGTGCCGTTGGGGAAGACCTGGACGGCGACTTCCCCGTTGGTTTTTTGGCTCAGTATATCGGCGAACTTTTGGGCGCCCGCATGATAGGGGTGTGTTTCGGGCATTTCATGGCCAAGACGCAGGAGGATCTTTTTCGCCGCCGCGTCCGCCTGGGCGGGCAGCGTGAAAACGATTGCCAGAAGAAGCGTGAAAAGGAAAGCGAGACTTTTTTTGGCGTGCAACATTGGTGTACCCATCCTTTTTTGTCTGTTTTAGAGCCGGTACCACAGTAAATGGCCGCTCAACGGCCCATTTGGCGGCAAGGATTCGAGGCCGAATCCTTGCCGCATTCCAGGCATGGAATGCCCTAAAAACCTTTTTTCAAAACACTGACGACGGAGACAGCTCCGTCGCCCGCTATGCCGCCGCCCGAGCAATGCGCCAGGCCGACCTTGGTGTTTTTTACCTGCCGCTGTCCGGCTTCCTGCCGCATCTGCCAGAAGATTTCACAGATCTGGGCAACGCCCGTGGCCGCCACGGGGTGCCCTTTGGCCAGCAGCCCCCCGCTGGGGTTGACCGGCAGCCGCCCGTTTATCTCCACCTCGCCGTGGTCCAGCATGTAGTCATACTGGCCGTGTTCGCACAAGCCGATACCCTCAACCCGCATGAATTCGGCGATGGTGAAACAGTCGTGCACTTCGGCGAAGGTCACGTCCTTGGGTCCGATGCCCGCGGCCTCATACGCCGCGGCCGCCGCGCGCTGCTCGATATCGTTGAAGGTGATGTCGCGGGTTTCCTGGTACGCGCCCGTGGACAGGCCGCAACCCGCGATAATGACGGGTTTGTTGGTATATTTTTTCGCTTTGGATGCTTCGCACAAAATGACCGCCGCGGCGCCGTCCCCGATGGGCGAGCATTCGAGTTGGCTCATGGGGGTGGCGATCATGCGGGAGGCAAGCACCTCCTCCATGGTGCATTCTTTCTGGTACTGCGAGCGGGGGTTGTAGCATCCGTTTTTGTGGTTTTTGATGGTGACCTTGGCGAAATGCTCGCGCTTCGTGCCGAAGAGCTCCATCCGTTTCGTGGCGCGGAGCGCCCAGTGGGCCGGGAAATTTACGCCGACGCTCATTTCCAGTTCCGCGTCGCCGCCGCCGGCGAGTGCCGCCATGGTCTTTTGGGTGTCCGAAGTGTAAAGCTTCTCAACCCCGGCGACAATGGCCGTGTCGTAGTGGCCCGCCTGGATATCCCGCCAGGCTTGGAAAAGGGCTGTCGAGCCGCTGGCGCAGGCGTTTTCGATGTTCATCATGGGCACTCCCACGATACCGACCTCGCGGAACACCACCTGGGCCAGAACCATGGTCTGGCTGGTCAGGGCGCCGCCGGCGGCGTTGCCCATGTAGCCCGCTTCGATTTCCAGCGGGCTTATGCCGGCGTTTTTGAGCGCCTCCCAGCAGACGGCGCGTCCAAGATCTTTCGGGGATTTGTCGAGATACTTCCCGAACCGGATCATCCCGACCCCGATAACCGCAACTTCTCGCATGGCGTATCTCCTGTCTTACACCGGCTTGTACCGGTAGCCGATTATTTCCGTACCGTCTTCCAGGCTGCGCAAAAGGCCGATATCCAGTTTGACCTTCCGGCCGGAAGCGAGTTTTTCCGGGGCCTCAAGCGGGTCGGTGACTATCTGGGCCGCCAGCCGCACCTTTTCTTCCGGAAACTCCACCCAGCCGAGGACGTAAGGCGTTTTGAACCCCCGCACGCCCAGATGCACGACGGTAAAGGTGTATAAAACGCCTTCGCCCGCCAGCGCCGCATCTTCCATTTCCTCCACCATGCAGACGGGACAGAAGTCCTTTTTAGGGAAAAACACCTTGCCGCACTTGGGGCATTTGCTGACCGCGAGATACGGCTCTTTTGAGGGGTCATCCGGGAAAACGATGATCCCTTCCTTGAAAATCTGTTGATTCTCGGCCAATTTCATTCCCAGCCTCCATTGTTGTTATTTAATTACCGATTCTTGGCGCAGGGTTGCGATTGTTTCCGCCGCGAGGCCCGCCATGCGGGAAAGGACCTCGTCCGTGTTTTCCCCGAGGCGCGGCGGCGCCTTGTAAACTTCCGTGTTACCGGACATTTTCACGGGGTTTCCCAGGAGTTTTATGGTCTCGCCGCCGCGCTCCACCGCAACCACCATGTTGCGGGCCGTCAGCAGCGGCTCATTGAGCGCCTTGTCCATGGGATTGACCGGGCCGCAGGGGACCTTGACCTTCCTGAATGCCGCCACCCATTCCTCGCAGTCGCGCTGCACGAGCTTTTCACTCATCATCGAAACGACCAGTTCCCTGTTCTTGAAACGGCCGGCCAGCGTTTTGAAGCGCTCGTCCGCCGCCCATTCAGGCATGCCCAGCACGGAGCAGATGCTGGCCCAGAATTTGTCCAGGGTGCCGACAATGGCGATGTAAATATTTTTCGTGGGGAAAATCTGGTACGGCACGACCGAACGGTGCGCCGTGCCGATCCGGGTGGGCACCGTGCCGGAATTAAGGTAATAGGCGGCTTCGTAGGTATGGAGCGAAACCAGGCCGTCGAGCATGGCGATATCGACCTTCTGCCCTTTGCCCGTTCTTTCGCGGTTGAAGAGCGCGGCAAGAACGCCGACGACCCCGTACCAGCCGCTGCCCAGATCGCCCATGGGCACCCCCATTTTCACCGGGGGCCTGTCGGGTTCCCCGGTCATGTCCAGCACGCCGCTTAACGCCTGCACGCAGAGGTCGAAGCTCGGCTGGTCGTCGTCATACGGGTTGGCCGTGCCGAAGGCGGTGATGGAGCAACTGATGATTTTGGGGTTGTGCTTGACCACGTTGTCGTAGTCGATCTTGAGCTTTTCCTTGACCCCGGCCCGGAAGTTGTCCCAGACCACGTCCGCTTTCGCGACCAGATCGTAGAACAGGGCGATGCCCTTTTGGCTCTTGAGGTCGATGGCGATGCTTTTCTTGTTTTTGTTGAGGGAATGGAAATAGAGGCTGTCCCCGTCCTTGAAGTGCGGCTGGAAGGTCCGCGTGCCGTCGCCTTCGAGGGTTTCCACCTTGATGACCTCGGCCCCGAGATCGGCCAGCATCATGGCGCCGAAGGGACCCGCCATCATGGTTGAAAGGTCGAGGACCGTGACGCCGGAAAGGGCATTGGCATGCATCACCTGCCCCCTTCTTCCCGGTCGATTTTCGCGAACTCGTCCTGGATGCAGATAATGCCGTCACGGTATGCCGGGATGCCGCCAAGAAGCATGGAGAGGGATGCCGCCGCGAAGATCTCTTCCCTGGTGACGCCTTCGGCCAGAGCATACCGGACATGGGTCCGGATGCCCGATTCGAAGCGGATGAGGCAGGTCATGGCAACCATCATGATTTCCTTTTGGCGCAGGGGAATGACGTCGTTGTAGGTCAGCGCGTCACGCCAGGCCGTGCATTTTTCGTACAGCGCTTCGTCAAACTCTTTCATGGCCGCCCAATGCGGATTCATGGGCCTTGGTTTCGTGCTCTGTGCCATGGGTGATCCTCCTGCGATGGAATGGCGGCCGTGCAGCCGGACATTTCGCATGCTGTTTTTGGCGTTATAAAGGCAAGAAACAGGCCAGAAGTGGGAAGCCGTTCCGGATTTCGCGTAATCTTTCTGGATTTATTGCGTTTTTTACGATACGAAGGGCGGCGGGGGCGCGGCGGCAAACAAAAGGCAGGCATTCTTTTTAGTATATATACTATTAAATAAGCTAAAAATAATCTAATTATACTAAAAAAGAATCGTTTCTTCTCGCGCGGGCGGGGCCCGCCTTGCCGCGGCCGTACTGATTTTCTTGGCGGGGAAGGAAAAAACGGGAGACCGGTATACGGAGCGCGTTGGCGCGCAAATTGCTATGGTATGGACGGCGCGGCGGGAACAGCCCCCGCCCGCTCCATCGTTTTCAAGGAAGGCAGCCGTGCGAGGAAGTACCCGCAGCCCCGGGAGCCGGCCTATCTGGCGGCAGGCTCTTATCATAATGGCGTTCCTGCAGATGGTGTCATCGTTCATCATCCGCGCCCTGCCCGTCATCGGGCCCGAAGTGACGACCGCATCCGGCGCCGCGCCCCACGACATCGGCATCCTTGCCGGGGCCATTTCCGCAGGGACCATGTGGTTTTTGTTAAGCGGCAGCCTGGCCATCAACTATTGCGGCCCGGTCCGCATCCTCCAGATCGGCGCGCTGATGAGCGCGGCGGGCGTGCTCCTTGGCCTTACGGCCTCATGGTGGCTTCTCGTCCTTTCAGCCTTCCTGATCGGTGTGGGCTACGGCCCCAGCCCCCCGGCTGCCAGCGAGCTTCTCGTCCGGACGAGTCCCCCCAACCACCGTTCCCTGATTATGTCCATCAAGCAGGCGGGGGTTCCATTGGGCGGCGCCCTGGCGGGTCTTCTGCTCCCGGCCGTTGTCGCGCTGTCCGGCTGGCGGGCGGCCTTGCTGGCAACCGCGGCCATCGCCCTGGCCGGGGCTCTGGTCGTGCAGCCGTGGCGGGAACTGCTGGACGCGGACCGCGACACGGCAAAACGCCCGACGATCGGCAACCTGTTCTCAAGGGCGAATCTCGCGGTACCGTTTCGCGTGCTGCGGGAAATTCCGGGAATGCTGCCGTTGACCCTGGCCGTGGTCTGCTTTGCCTGCACGCAGGGGTGCGTTCTGGCCTTTTTTGTCACGCAGCTCACGTCGGAACTGGGTTTTTCCCTTGCCGTCGCGGGGGCGGCTTTTTCGGCCATGCAGGTCTCCGGAACCTTTTCCCGCGTCATCATGGGCTGGGTCGCCGACCGCCTCGGCAGCGCGAAGACAATGCTGCTCCTCGCGCTGCTTTCCACGGCCATGGTCCTGGTGCTGGCCGCGCTCGGCCCGGACTGGCCCGCCTGGCTGGTGATGTTCGTGGGGTTCGCCATGGGCACCACCTCCATCAGCTGGAACGGGGTGTTTCTGGCGGAAGCGGCGCGCATCGCGCCGCTCGGCAGGATAGGGGACGCGACCTCCGGATCGACCTTTTTCCTGTTTATCGCGTATGCTGTAGGGCCGTTCCTTTTCTCGCTCGGGATTCCGCTGCTCGGCGGCTACGGCGTGTGTTTCGCCGTTGTCGCCTTTGTGCAGGTGCTCGCCGCGCCGGCGCTGCTTCTGTGCATCCGTCTGAATCCGTAACGGCCGGGCCGCCCGCGCATCCCGGGCTTGGAACGGGGACGGGAAAACGCGCCGTTACGGGCAATCCTCACCGCGCAGACTTTCCAGCAAGGCCAGGCCTTTTTCGGTCAGGGAAGACCCTTGCTTGGTTTTGCCCGCTTCCACGTATCCTGCATCCTTCAATCCCTTCAGCCAGCGTTTGACGTAATATTCAGACGCGCCGGGGATCCGGCCTTTGATGTTCTTCAATAGGGTGGTATACCCCACGCCCCTGCGGGCGGCGGTGTATTCTTTGAGTTCCGACAGCAGGATAATGACGGACCGCCGGGCGCCGGGGTTTTCAAACTCCCCGAGCAGGTGCGGCGACAATCTTCCCGCCGGGGGGGCGGCAACGCGCTCCCCGGCATTTTCCCGACGGGCGGTGTCCAGCTTGCGCAGGAGATAGGGCGGCAGATCGTCCGTGGTGGCCATTTTACCGGGGTCCACCACGCTGCACAGGTATTTGACGATGTTCTGCAACTCGCGGATGTTGCCCGGCCAGGCGTATTGCAGGAAGATGTCCCTGACCTCGGGCGAGCATTCCAGCGTTTCCGAGTATTTTTTGACGAAATAGTCGGTCAGGCCGAGGATGTCCGTTTTGCGCATCCTGAGGGACGGGATGACGATAGGCAGGGCGCAGAGCCGGTAATAGAGGTCGTCCCGGAACCGTTTCCGGCTCACCAGCTCTTCCAGGTCGATGTTGGTCGCGGCGATCACCCGGACATCCACGGGCGTATTCTTCCCGCTGCCGAGCCGCCGGATTTCCCGTTCCTCAAGCACCCGGAGGAGCCTGTTTTGCACATCCGGGCTTGCGCTGCCGATTTCGTCGAGGAAGATGGTTCCAAGGTGGGCTTCCTCGAAAAGCCCGGCCTTGCCGCCCTTGCGCGCTCCGGTAAACGCGCCTTCCTCGTAGCCGAAGAGCTCGCTTTCCACCAGATTGTCCGGGATGGCCGCGAAGTTGATGGCCACGAACGGGTTGCCCCGGCGGGAAGACTGGTTGTGGACGGCCTGGGCGAAAAGTTCCTTGCCCGTGCCGCTTTCCCCCTCGAGCAGGATGGTCAGGTCGGTGGCCGCGAATTTCGTGGCCAGGGACACGGCCCGGCGCAGCTCGGCGGACGAGCCCTTTATGTCCTTGAACGAATACCGGGCCACGTTGGCGCGGTCTTTCAGTTCGCGGCGGACCTGGGTTTCCAGCTCCTTGATCTCCTGCACGGGGTGGAAGGTGGCCACAACGCCCCGGGTTCTCTGGTCGTGATCCAGGAGCAAATTGGCGTCCACCAGATAATGCTGCCCGTCGATAAACTTGATCCGGCGGCTGACCCCCTCCCCGTTCTCAAGGCAGGTGATCAGGATGGAATCCGGCATGATCTCCTGCCAGTCGCTGCCGATGGCCTTGGCAACGGGTGTGGTGAATATTTTTTCCGACGCCTGGTTGTAGACGATAACCCGGCGGTTCTCATCCAGCGCGACAATGGCCTCCTGCAGCGTGTCCAGGATGGTTTCGAGCTGGTTTTTGAGGGCCTCGTTCTGAAAACCTATGTAGCTTCTCTCCCGTGTGGCGCCGAGAATGGTCTGGATGTACCGGCTGGAAATGGTGTTCAGCTCGGTGACGGGAATGTCCAGGAGCCGCATGATCTCCGCCAGGGTGGATATGGCGACTTCCTTGGCCCCGATATCAATGACCGTGGTGCTGTGCGGCGGGACGATCTGGAGAAGGCCCGGCGTGATGGCCACGGTGATGTCCGGCTGCACGCGGTCCGCCATGCCCGCGTAATACGGGACGAAAATATTGCCGGTGAACCCGAGGTTGTGGAGAAGACTGATGGTGTTGACGGTGGTTTCGTGGTTTGTGCCGACGACATAAGCCTTTGCGCCGGCTTCAAGGCTGAGGAGTTTGTCGAGCTTGTTCACGGAAAGGACGCGCTCGGCCACCAGAACCGGTTTGTCCGGCGGGCTGTAAGCCCGGCAGAGGTCGTAGGCCAGGCGGGTGACCGCAAGGGACAGGTCCACGCTGGCCGCTTCCCGCGGCGGCACGGTGGAATCGCTGACGCACCAGGGGACGATTTCCACATAATCGCCGAGAAACGTCAGCAGGCAGGCTTCAAAACTGATGCAGGTGACCGGGGTATGCCCGACGACCAGGATTTTTTTCTTCGCGTTCTTTGCGGGGATGTGCATCGGTGCATCCTGTTCGGCGGGGCAGCGGCGTCGCGTTTGACTCCCGTGGGCAAAAGGCTTGCGCGGCAGGCGATCGCGAGGGGTGCCGCACGCCCGGCATGGAGGTGAAGCGTGTGGAGGAGTATAAAGAGTTTCATGCGATTGTCAAAAAGCAAGGAACCGCGCCGCACGGCGAGCGGGTGGGGAGAAGAGCGTGAAAGCGCGGTAAGGGAACAGCAAACAAAAAGCCGCCCGGTGACGGGCGGCCGCTTTTTGCCTGAATCGTCAGAAAAACCTTGGTGCCCTAGGCGAGACTCGAACTCGCACAGCCTTGCGGCCACTGGACCCTGAACCCAGCGTGTCTACCAATTCCACCACCAGGGCGGTTTTTCCAACGGTGCGCTTTTTGTGGGTACGCTAGATCCTAAATCCAGCGCGTCTACCAATTCCACCACTCCGGCGCGAAAACTCGTTTACTCTGTGCCCGGAGTCTTGGCAAGCATTTTTTTCCGAATACGGATGCTGAGGATCAAAATGCGCACAAAACAAGGGATTCGTTGTGGGCGAAGTTGATCGTCTTGCCGTCTTTTCCCCGCATGGGGGCCATTTCGCCGTAACTGTAAAACCCGCTTAACGTGACGCCGGACGGGAGCTTTTTCAGGAGGTTTTCCACTTCCGCCCCGTTGTTCGGCACCATGAGCAGGTACCGGCCGATACAGGATACGGCGAGCACCGTCGAATAGGAATACCCGGGCACGGCGCGCATTCTCGCCGCCAGTTCGTCCATGCCCGCGAGAGCCGCCTGCTGGATATGCTCGCTTTGCAGGCTGCAGATCGACAGCGTGGCGTCTTTGGGGATCTCCCCTATGGCGGTGCCGCTGCCGTCGTTCAGGTCGATTTTATGCAGCGTCCGGACGAAAGAGTAGTTGGACTGCCCGTGGACCTTCACGTTCTCAAGCAGCAGCGGGTTGGAAACAAAGGTTATGGTGGCGTTGCCCTCAACCATCCGTTCCACGGGAATGCCCACTTCGCGCAAGTATTCCACAAAGGTGTGGTCGCCGACGGTATAGACGACGTTATCCTTGGCGCGCGTTACTTTCCGCTTGCGTTCCACAGGGCTCCCGGAAACGTTCTGGATGGAGAAAACCGGTTGTATGTTGCCGGCGATCAGCAGCATGACCAGTTTGTCCTCCGAGGCGGAGGCGCCGAATACCGTCAGGTTCCTGTCGTTCTGGCCGTTGTAGGACGGCAGGCCGCCCAGCAGGGGCACGTCCGGCGCGGCCTCGTTAAAGGCGTTGGTGAAGGCGTCGAGCATGATATTGAGATTGTACGGGGGGAACGCAATGACAAGGCCCGGCTCTTCCCCCAGTTTTTCCCGCGCGGACGTGTACGTGCGGCGCACTTCCCCGGCGACGTTCTCCGGCGTAACGGCGCCGGACGCGGCCGTGACGAACCGGCAGTCATCCGCCGCCAGCACGGTAAAGGTCGCGGCAAGCTCGTGAAAACCTTCGCGCTCGTCCATGTTGGCGATGCAGGTACACCCGATGATGCCGTGCGGGAAGCGGGCCGCCAGTTTTTGCAGCAGGCCCTCGTGGTCCATGTCCGAAAAGCAGAACAGGATGCCGCAAACGCTTTTGCGGCCGAGGATGTCCTTGTCCAGCCCGGCCGTCAGTTCGGCGGCGGCTTGGTCCAGGTCATCAATCTCATACGTGACGGATACTTTTGACTGCATTTCCTTTCCCCCGGGTATGGCCGTCCCTCCGGCCTCCCCAGGCCGGAAAAACGAACGATTAACAAGGCATGGATAATACCCTTTCCGCTAGCATCCCGCAATCGCCGTTTGCAAACCCTACATTCTTTATATAGAATGCGGCATACATCAAAAGATGTCAGCGGAGTACGGAAGCAGGCCGCCAATGAGGCCTTTCTTCGCGTGTACCCGAAGCGAAAGGTTTTGTGAATGAAGAGTGACGCCACGCCCATGCCCCTTTCTCTCCAAGAGCAGGAAACGCTGCTTGGCGAGTTGCAGGCGCTTGTGCTTGAAAATAAGAAAAATGTGCGGAAGATCAAACAGCTGGAGCACTCGCTGGAGTATCTCAACGCAAAGTATGAGAACGAGGCGACGCTCGCGCAGTTCAACATCCGGGAAAAGGAAAAGCAGATACTCTACAACAAGCTGCTGCTTGAATCGTTTCCCAGCGTGTTCATCGTGTTTGACACGGATTTGCGGTACGTCGTCGGCACCGGCCAGCTTTTGGCAAAATACCTCGGGTTTTCCGACCCGCAGGAGCTGAACGGGCTGTCCATGGAAGAAATTTTCGGCAGCTTCACGGACAGGGATTGGATGGGGGCCGCCCTTGCGTATTGCCGGCGCGTTCTTGCCACCCGGCAACCCCTCAATTTCAAAACAACGCTTTTCCCCACCGGCGACGGGCCCGTTTTCTGGGATATCGTCATCTCGCCCGCGGTGGATGACCACGGCGAGCTGCGCGGCTGCGTCTTTTTGATGCACGACGTGACCGAGTTGACCCACGCCAAGGAAGGGGCGGAAATGGCGTCAAAAGCCAAGAGCGACTTCCTGGCGCAGATGAGCCATGAAATCCGCACCCCCATGAACGCCATCTGCGGCATGAGCAACCTTTTGACCACCACACCGCTGAACAGAACCCAGAAAGAATACACGGCCACCATCATCAGCGCGTCCGAGTCCCTGCTGCAAATCATCAACGACATTCTGGACTTTTCCAAGATCGGGGCGGGCAAATTCGAGCTTGTCGAAGAGCCTTACTCGCTTGCCGCCGTGGCGGGCGACGTGGCCGCCATGGTCGCCCTGAAAGCTTATGAAAAGGGCCTGGCGTTTATTACCGACATAGACCCCACACTGCCGGCCAAACTTGTGGGCGACGAGGGGCGCGTCAAACAGATTTTGATCAACCTGGTCAACAATGCCGTCAAGTACACCATGGAAGGGGAGGTCCGCCTCCGGGTTGCGTACGAGCCCGCCGAAACGGGCGTGACGCTGGTCTGCGCGGTTGAGGATACCGGTATCGGCATAAAGCCGGAAAACCTCGAAACCATCTTTTCCGCCTTTACCCAGCTTGACCTGGCGAAAAACAAAGGCATTCAGGGCACGGGCCTCGGCCTTGCTATAAGCCGGGAACTTGCGCTGGCCATGGGCGGCGCCATTACGGTGACGAGCGAATACGGCAAGGGCAGCGCCTTTACCGCGCGGATTCCCCAAGGGGTGGCGGATGCCTCGCCCGTGGCGCGCGTCGCCGGGGCGGGGGAAAAACGCGCGCTCGTGCTGGGGGATCTCCGGGAGCGCGACGCCGTCGCCGCGCTGCTCGCCCGGCTGGGCGTTCCCTGCGAGACGGCGGAAAACAGCGCGGCCTCCCTTGCGGATGCGAACCGGTACACCCACGTCATCTGCGCCGGGGCCGCCTGCGAGGAAGAGCCGTTCGCGAGCATGGAGCCGCCCGCCGGGGTCCGCTTCATCGCCGTGCGGCGGCCCGGGAGCGAGAGCGGGAACATCCAGGCCCGGGATATAGATACCCTGTACGCCCCGGTGCTTGTCACGGACATGGCGCAAGCCCTGGGCGTGGGCGGCCCGGATGGCCCGAATGGGGCGGACGGCGCGGACGGCGGCGGGGAAAAAGGCGGGAGCGATCTCGCCGGCGCGTTTTTCGAAACCCGGGGCGTCGCGGCGCTGATCGTCGACGACAACGACATAAACCTGCTCGTGGCCGAAGAGCTGCTGCGCCAATACGGCATAGAGCCGGATACGGCGGCCAGCGGCGTGACGGCCCTGGCCCTGGCCGCCGCGCGGGATTACGACATTATTTTCATGGATCACATGATGCCCGGCATGGACGGAATCGAGGCCACGCGCCGGATCCGCGCTCTTGGCGGGCACAACGCGTCCGTGCCCGTCGTGGCCCTGACGGCCAACGCCCTGGTGGGGATGCACGAGTTTTTCATCAGCAGCGGCATGACGGACTATATCAGCAAGCCCATCGCCATCGGGGATATCAGCAGGGTTTTGAAACAGTGGCTGCCCCCGGAACGGCTTGTTGCCAAGACGTAACAGGGGCAGCGTGTCAGCGGAAAAAACCGTTATTCGCGCACAATGGCCTGCACCGGGCAGATTTCAATGGCCTCATCCACACAGGGCGCCGTGCTGGCCGGGTCAGTGGCCTTGGCGTGGCCCGTGGCCTCGTCCATCACAAACACGTCGGGGCAGACTTCCACGCAGGATTCGCAACCGATACACTCTTCCGTCACTTTCACCTCAGCCATACTCATACCTCCCATGGAGCCCGGCCGGTTGCCGGGCATCTTGTTTTTTTGCATAAAGTGCGTACATTTTCCGGGCGAGAATACATAGAATACCCCTAACCCCCCCTGTACAGCCATGTCCATTACAACCTTACTTTTTGATATCGGCAATACCAACATCAAGATCGGCTTTGCCGACGATGCGAAGATCACCGCCCAGTTCACCCTGCCCACGGACAGCCGGCAGACCGCCGACGGCCTGGGCCTCGCCCTGTCGGGCCTCTGCCGCCACATGGGCGTGGACCCCAAAGACGTGAAGGCCTGCGTGGCCTCCTCCGTGGCGCCGGTTATCGCCCACCTCGTGCGCGGGGCCTGCCGCGTTTTTCTGGGCCAGACCGTGCTCTTCGCGCCCGAGGATATCGCCATCCCGCTGGAGAACAAATACGCGCGGCCCCAGGAAGTGGGCGCGGACAGGCTCGTCGGCGCGTATGCCGCGCGGCGGCTCATGCCGAATGCAACGTCCATCATCTCCGTGGACTACGGCACCGCCACCACCTTTGACTTTGTGACGGAGAGCACCTACCTCGGGGGGCTGATCTGCCCCGGCGTGTATTCGTCCGTGGAGGCGCTGGCCTCGCGCACGGCGAAACTGCCCCACATCGCGCTGGATATCGACGCGTGCGAGCCTTCCGTCGGCCGTTCCACGGCGGAGAGCATCAACCACGGCTTCGTGTTCGGGTTCGCGGCCATGACCGAGGGGTTGTGCGAGCGGCTTTCCAAAACCCTGCCCGGCCCCGTGGAGGTCGTGGCCACCGGGGGCTTTGCCAAGAGCCTCGCCCGGGTGACGAAATGTTTCACCATGGTCAGGCCCGACCTGCTCCTGGAGGGGTTGCGGCTGCTCCACAAAGAACAGGCTTGAGTGAAACCGGGCCGCGTGGCTTGTTTTTCCGGTACGCGGGCGCGCGTGACATTTTTTCCAACACGATGGAAGAAGAAATCATTACAAGGTACAACTTGTTGTGGTAAAATTTTCCCGCATATGTTGCTTGTTACCAAAATTGTGTTGGCAATATCCCCTCCGGGGTATATAGCCAACATGCGTAAGTTTAGTGAGTTCTTTCACGTCAGAGCAAGGAGAGGCGTATGAGCACAATAGTTTCTGTCCATGCCCGCGAAATTCTTGATTCACGCGGCAACCCGACGGTCGAGGTGGAAGTGGGGCTGGAATCCGGCCATTACGGCCGCGCCGCGGTGCCCTCCGGCGCGTCCACGGGCGTCCGCGAAGCGCTGGAACTGCGCGACGGCGACAAAGGCCGTTACAAAGGCAAAGGCGTTGAAACGGCCGTGGAGAACGTGAACGGCGAAATCGCCGAAAACATTATCGGCCTTGACGCCCGCCGCCAGGTGGAAGTTGATACCACCATGATCGACCTTGACGGCACGGACAACAAGTCCCGCCTCGGCGCCAACGCCATCCTGGGCGTTTCCATGGCCACCGCCCGCGCCGCCGCCATGTCCGTCGGCCTGCCCCTGTACCAGTATCTGGGCGGCCCCAACGCCAAGCTCCTGCCCGCGCCCATGATGAACATCATCAACGGCGGCGCCCATGCCGACAACAACCTGGATATCCAGGAATTCATGATTATGCCGCTGGGCGCGAAGTCGTTCCGCGACGCCCTGCGCATGGGCGCGGAAACCTTCCACTGCCTGCGCGCGCTCCTTGCGAAGGACGGCCACGTGACCGGCGTCGGCGACGAGGGCGGTTTCGCCCCCAACCTGAAGAGCCACGACGAAGCCTTCAAATACATCATCCGCGCCATCGAGGAAGCCGGGTACCGCCCGGGCTCGGAAATCGCGCTGGCCATCGACGCGGCCTCCTCCGAGTTCTTCAAGGAAGGCAAATACGTGCTGACCGGCGAAGGCAAAACCCTCACCAACGATGAGATGGTCAACTATCTCGGTGAATTCACCTCCAAGTATCCCCTGATCTCCATTGAAGACGGCATGGCCGAAGGCGACTGGGACGGCTGGCGGAAACTGACTGACAGGCTCGGCGACATCCAGCTCGTCGGCGACGACCTTTTCGTGACCAACCCGGACATCCTGGCCGAAGGCATCGAAAAGAACGTGGCCAACGCCATCCTGATTAAGCTCAACCAGATCGGCACCCTGACCGAAACCCTGGACGCCATTGAAATGGCGAAAACCGCCGCGTACGGCACGGTCATCTCCCACCGGTCCGGCGAAACCGAGGACAGCTTCATTGCGGACCTGGCCGTGGGCCTGAACGCCGGGCAGATCAAGACCGGCTCCCTGTCCCGCAGCGACCGCCTCGCCAAATACAACCAGCTCCTGCGCATCGAGGAAGAACTGGACGATTACTCCTTCTACTTCGGCGAGCACATGCTGGATACCTTCGGCCTGGAATAGGCCCGCCGGATTATCAGACTGTAAAGGCCCGCCTTCCGGCGGGCCTTTTTGCGTGGCCTGGCGGGCCTTTTTGCGTGGCCTGGCGGGCCTTTTTGCGTGGCCTGGCGGGCCTTTTTGCGTGGCCTGGCAGGCCTTTTTGCGTGGACGCTCCCGGATTCTACGGGATAAACACGAGGGATACGGCGGGAATATAGGCCACGACCGCCAGCGCGACCAGGAATGCCAGGATAAAGGGGACGGTGTGCCTGGCGAGTGTGGCCACGGGTATGCGAAACATGCCGCAGGTGACGAAGAGGTCCGCGCCCACCGGCGGGGTGACGAGGCCGATGGCGAGGTTGACCACCATCATGATGCCGAAATGCACCGGGTGCATGCCGATGGCCAGCGCTATGGGCAGAAGAACCGGGGTGAGGATCAGGATGGCGGAGATGCAGTTGATGAGCATGCCCGCGACGAGCAGGATCAGGTTGAGCGTCAGGATGACCATGAATGCGGTGCCGGCCGTGTCCGTCATGATCTGCTGGATCATGCGCGGGACCTGCATCAGGGTCAGCACCTTGCCGAAAAGCGTGGCCGACGCCACCACGATAAGCAGGGGCGCGAGGCTCCGGGCGGTCTCGGACAGGATGCCGGGGATGTCCTTCACGCTCATGGTCCGGTATATGAACATGCTGACCGCGACGGAATAGACCACGGAGGCGGTGGCGGCCTCCGTCGGCGTGAATATGCCGCCGTAAATGCCGCCCAGGATGATAACGGGCGTCAGCAACGCCCAGAAGCTGTCTTTGAGCAGCCCGCCGAGGCCTTTGCTCCTGATGGCCGCGACGGTGCTGTTCAGCTTTTCCCTGTCCTCGCCCTTGCGGACGCAGTGAATATACGCGCAGAGCGAAAGGCATACGGCGATGATGATCCCGGGAATAATCCCCGCGATGAACATGTCAGCAACGGATATATTGGCGCACAAGGCGTAAATGATGAACGGCACGCTCGGCGGGATGATGACGCCAAGGGAGCCCGCGGTGGTGACGAGCGCCGCCGCGAAATTGCGCTCATAGCCGAGGTCCTCCAGATACGGGATGACCATGCTGCCGACCGCCGCGGTTGTGGCCGGGCCGGAGCCGGACAAAGAGCCGTAGAACAGGCAGGTTATGACCGCCGTAATGGGCATGCCCGCCCGCACTTTGCCCATGAAATAGGCGAAGAACTCGAACAGCTTTTTAGCGATGCCCCCCCGGGCCATTATCAGGCCGGAAAGGATGAACAGCGGCACGGCCAAAAGCGGGTAGGAGTGCAGCCCGTCCACGATGGAGCGGTAAATGAAGACCGGGTTGACCGGGCGGCTGATGCCGAGAAAATGCACCGCGAAGGTGCTCAGGATGATGCTGATGCCGATGGGCACCGTCATGAGCAGGGCAAACAGCAGAATGGCGGAAAGCATATGCATGGCGGTCACCCGTTACCTTTGCGGCGCATGGTCCGGTAGGTCCGCTGCGCGAAGCGGAACACCGCGAGCGCGGCGCCGACCATGAGGGAGGAGTACAGAAGGTACAGCGGTATCCCGGCCGCCGGGCTGGTCTGGCCCCGGTGGATCACGTCCCCGACGATGCCGATGCCGAGGTAGGCCAGATACAGATACACGGCGACGGTGACGCAGTCCGCCAGGACCTTCATGCCCGCGGCGACGTTCGGCGGCAGCAGGGTGCCGAAATCGATGCGCAGGTCGTTGTTGAACTTCATGGCAAAGGCGCAGCCGATAAAGCCGATCCACACGTTCATGTACACCACGACCTCCTCCACCCACGGCAGGGCGTTGGCAAAGCAGTAGCGCATGACGACCTGCAGGGTTGAGAGGCCGGTAATGCTCACCAGCATGATGCCGATGAACACGTTCTCGAAATTGGCGTCCAGCCAGGAAAGGTATTGTTTCATATCGTTCTCCGTATGAGCCGTTTGGGCTTCACGCCACACGTGGAATGCCCGTAACCGTCGCGGCGGGAGCGGGGCTTCCGCCGGGGAATATGCAAAAAACGGTGCGGCTGCCCCCTCGGGAGGCAGCCGCACCGGGCGGCAGTCTATGGGGCCGGAATCGACGGCGCGTTACTTTTTGTCACGCACCTTGTACAACAGGTCCACTAGCTCGTTGCCCACGGCCTTGCGCACCAGCGTTTCGGCCGCCGGGCGGGCGGTGTCGCGCCAGCGTTCATATTCACCGGGCTCGAGGTCTTCCCAGATGGTCTTTTTGTACTTTTCACGCAATTCCTTGATGATCGTTTCCTCGCGCGCGTTCAGGTCCTTGGTGGATTGGGCGCGGTACTTTTCCAGGAGTTCCGTGAAAAGGTCCTGCTGCTCCTTGCTCATTTCCTTCCAGAGTTGCAGGTCCATCACCCACACGCCGAGGAAAACGAGGTGGCGGGTGTTCATGAAGTCGCTCTGCACTTCGTACAGGCGGGTAAGGTAGGCGTTCTCCAGGATATTTTCCTGGCCGTCCACGGTGCCCTGCTGCAGCGCGGTATAGCGCTCGGAGTTGGCGAGCGGCGTGGGGGAAACGCCCAGCGCGCGCCAGAAGGCGACGTGATAGGGGTTTTCCATGGTCCTGATTTTCAGGCCTTTCAAGTCTTCCATCTTGCGGACCGGGCGGTTGGCGGACAGCCAGCGGAAGCCCGTCACGTCAAAGCCGAACAGCTTGAAGCCGGCTTTTTCGTACTTCTGCCCGATGATGTCCATGAATTCCTTGTCGGTAAAGACCTTTTCCGCTTCCTGGCGGTTGGCGAACAGGAAGGGGATGTCGAAAATGGCCAGATCCGGCACAAAGGTGACCTGGCTGGCGGTGGTGCTCCAGATCATGCCGACGGCGTGGTCCAGGATGGAATGGTGCACCTGCACGTCGCCGCCCATCTGGGCGCTGGGGTACACGACGCCGGTCATGGTGCCGCCGGAGCGCTCTTCCATTTCCTTAATCAGCTTGTTGAACTCGACCACGACGGGGTGCGTGTCGGGCATGGCGCAGGATAGCGAGATCTCGATCTTTTTAGGGGCGGCAACGGCACTGCCCAGGCAAAAGACCATGACCATGCAACAACAAAAGATCAGGAAAAGACCGCGTTTCATCTGGAACTCCTTTTCAGTCTATGACAAAAACGGGCGGTGACGCACCGCGCCGTTACGCGAAAAAAGGCGTACACACTTATGGCATGGTTGTACATAGTTTTCTCTTCTCTTATATAGAAAATAATATGCCGCAGCGCGGAATTTTGCTGTCCGGCCACAGCGGCGCAAGACGTTGCGGGGTGGGTTCCGGCTCCCGGCGGTTTGCAAAAATATGCCATACCGGGTAGGGAATAACGCCCGGCGCGCGCCGGTCCCTTTCCTCCGGCCATAGTTTTGAACCATATCCAAAAGAAGGATCAGCCCCATGAACCACCATCTCGTTGTGCTGCCGGGTGACGGCATCGGCCCGGAAATTGTGGCGCAAGCCCTTGCCGTTCTAGATGCGGCCGAAAAACGGTTCGGCTTCACGGTTGCGAGAGAAGAACACCTTCTCGGCGGCGCTGCCATTGACGCTACAGGCGACCCTCTGCCGCAGCGCACGCTTGACGCCTGCAAAAAGGCGGACGCCGTCCTGCTCGGCGCGGTGGGCGGACCGAAGTGGGATGCTCTCCCCCACGGCAAACGGCCGGAGTCCGGCCTGCTCGGCATCCGCAAGGCGCTGAATTTGTATGCGAACATCCGGCCGGCCACGGTATTTCCGGAGCTTTCCTCCCTTTCCGGCCTGCGGCCGGACGCCGTTAAAAACGGCATCGACCTCGTGGTCGTGCGGGAGTTGACAGGCGACGTGTACTTCGGCCAGCCGGCGGGGATGGAGGTGCGCGACGGCGTGCGCCACGCCTTCAATACCATGATATACAACGAGAACGAGATCCGCCGTATCGCCACGGTGGGGTTTGAGACGGCCATGCTGCGGAAAAAACGCATGGTCTCCGTGGACAAGGCCAACGTTCTGGCCTCGAGCCGCCTGTGGCGCGAGATAGTGGACGACATGCGCCGGGAGTACCCCGAGGTCGCGGTCTCCCACATGTACGTCGACAACTGCACCATGCAGCTTGTCATCAACCCGGCCCAGTTTGACGTGATCCTTACCGGCAACCTGTTCGGCGACATTCTTTCGGACGAAGCCTCAGCCATCTGCGGCTCCCTGGGGCTCCTGCCCTCGGCCTCGGTCAGCGGGTTGGGAAAAGGCGGCGGGGCCGGTATTTTTGAACCCATTCACGGTTCCGCCCCGGATATCGCCGGGCAGGACAAGGCCAACCCCCTGGCGACCATTCTGTCCCTCGCCATGATGCTGGATATGGCCTTTGCCCGGAACGACGCCGCCACGGCCATCACCGAGGCCGTGCGCGGGGTGCTCAAAGCCGGGTACCGCACCGGGGATATCGCCTCCTCCATGAGCGCCCCGAAGCTGGTGGGCTGCAAGGAGATGGGCTCCCTGGTCGCCGCCGCCGTACTCCGGGGGTAGCCGTTACCCGGACCGGCGGGAACTTTACACGCATGCGTTCTCCAGCTATGAAAAATGCCTCCGGTTGCCGGAGCATGACACGTTCAGCAAACAGGACCGAGTATGATCATTCTTGACGGAAAAGCTACGGCCGCCGCCATCCGCGCGGAACTGGCCGAAGAGGTGAAGACCCTGGCCCCCAGGGCTGGCCGCGCTCCGGGGCTGGCCGTTATTCTGGTGGGAGAGGACCCCGCCTCCCAGGTGTACGTTCGCAACAAGGAAAAAGCCTGCCAGGGCGCGGGTTTTTTATCGGAAACCTTCCGCCTGCCCGCCGCGACGGGCCAGGCGGAACTGGAAGCGCTCATCGACACGTTGAACGCGCGCGCGGATGTGGACGGCATTTTGCTGCAACTGCCGCTGCCCGCCGGGCTGGACAGCCAGCGCTGCCTCGAGCGCATCGCGCCGGATAAAGACGTGGACGGGTTCCACCCGGTCAACATGGGCAAGCTCACCCTCGGCCTGCCGGGACTCCGCCCCTGCACGCCCGCCGGGGTCATGGTGCTTCTGGAGCGGTACGGCCTCTCCCCCAACGGGAAAAAGGCCGTTGTCGTCGGGCGCAGCAACATCGTGGGCAAACCCATGCTGCTCCTGCTTGCGGAAAAGGGCAAAAACGCCAACGCCACGGTCACGGTCTGCCACTCCGGCACGCCGGACCTTGGCGCGGTCTGCCGCGAGGCGGATTTTTTGATCCTCGCCATGGGCCGGCCCCGCTGCATCACGGGCGATATGGTCAAGGAAGGCGCCGTGGTGGTGGACGTGGGCATCAACCGGACGGAAACGGGCCTTGCCGGCGACGCGGATTATGAAAGCGTCAGCAAAAAGGCCTCGGCCATCACGCCGGTTCCGGGCGGCATCGGCCCCATGACCATTGCGCAGTTGCTCGCCAACACGGTCCAGGCATACAAGGACCATTGCAATTTGTAAGCCCCGGAACGGCATGCGGAAAACCCGCATGCCGTTTTTCGCATGCCGCGCGCGTCTTCCGGGCCCGCATAATCATTGTTTTCTACAGCCGCAGATGAAAAACTTGCCCGGCAGCAGGCTCTCTTTACACAATCGCGATCCGCGCGTATGAAAAGTACCTGCCCAGGAGTTGCAATTTGCCTAGACCCGTGACCGTTACCACATGGACCGCGCCCTTTTGCGGGGTAGTTTTCCCCGGAGCATACGATGTTCGGCGTCGATCCTGTTGATCTGCTTCAATCCTACGGATATCTGGCTCTTCTGATCGGGACGTTTCTTGAAGGCGAGACGATCGTCATTATCGCGGGCTTTCTGGCCCAGCAGGAACTGCTTTCCCCCCCGCTTATCGCGCTGTGCGCCTTTTGCGGCAGCGTGACTTCCGACCAGTTCATGTTCATCCTCGGCCGCTGGAAAGGCATGGCCATCATCCAGCGTTTCGAGAAACTGGAGAAAAAGGTCGCCAAGGCGGCCCGCCTTCTCGCCCGGTACGAAACGCCCCTGATACTGGGCTTTCGCTTCATCTACGGGGTGCGTAACGTCACGCCCATTCTCATGGGCGTCAGCGGTGTGAGCCACCTCAAGTTCCTGGTCCTCAACGTCATCGGCGCCGCCGTCTGGGCGGTCTCCTTCACGGCGGCCGGGTATTTTTTCGGTCAGGCCGTGACGGTGTTTCTGGAAGCCGTGCCCCATGCGGGCCGGTACGTCCTCGGCGGGCTTGCGGCCGTCATTTTCGTCGTGTGGCTTGTGCATAAGCGGCGGAAGAAAAAACGGGAGCGGGCGACGGAACTCGTCTCCCCGGACCCGCTTGAGCGCACCATCGCCACCATCCGCAGGGAAAATCCGCCGAAAGAGGGCCCACCCGCCGACCGGGGCGACGGCGAACAGCCCCCCCTCTCCTGAGGCCGCGTCAAATCTAAAACGCCCCTGAATTTCCTGAAACACAGTGACCCTCGCCTACGCCTGTGGTAGGGTGTGCGCTGCACGAAGAACCGCGCGCTCCGCGCATGGTGCCGGGACCGGCGCGCGTCTTTCCGCAACGGGATCGTCGTATGTTCGGTCTTGATCCGGCGGAACTCCTGCGTTCTTACGGGTACATCGCCCTTGCGGCGGGCGCGTTCCTGGAAGGGGAGTTCATCGTCATTCTTGCCGGCCTTCTCGCGCATCAGGGGTATCTTTCCCCTGTGCCCGCGGCGCTGTGCGCTTTCGGCGGCAGCCTGGCTTCGGACCAGCTCATGTTTTACCTGGGCCGCTGGAAGGGAAACGCCGTGCTGCACCGGTTCCCCCGCCTGGAGCGGAACGCGCCGAAGGCGCGGGAGTTACTCGACCGCTATGAAACGCCGCTGATTCTCGGCTTCCGCTTCGTCTACGGCATACGCAACGTGACGCCCGTTCTGCTGGGCATGGGCCGGGTCAACCACTGGAAATTCCTTGTCCTCAACACCGTCAGCGCGGGGATCTGGGCCTCGGCCTGCATCGCCGCCGGGTATTTTCTCGGGCGGGCCGCGACGGCTTTTCTCCAGGGGCACCCGCACGCGGACAAGATCGCGCTCGGCGTTGTCGTCGCCCTGGCGCTCGCTATCTGGGCATGGCGGCGGATGGCCGGAAAACGGCGGCCGCCGGGGGATTCCTGAAGCGAGCGGTTGATCCGTTCGGAAAAGTAACAATCTCTCTAGTGACGTTTTTTGAAAAGGGGATGGGGGTCCGGGGGAAGGGGAGAAACTTTTTTGTAAAAAAGTTTCTCCCCTTCCCCCGGCTCTATCCGCCTTGCCGGTCGAGGAAGCGGCAGTTGACGGCTTCGGCCAGGTGGGGCGTTGTGATGGTTTTTTCGCCTTCCATGTCCGCGATGGTGCGGGCTATCCGCAATATGCGGGTATAGGCGCGGGCGGACAGGGCGAGGGAGGTGACGGCTTTGCCGAGGAAGGCGCGGCCCTCGCCGTCCAGGGCGCAGAATTGCTCAAGCAGGTCGCCGCCGAGGTCGGCGTTGGTGCGGCAGCGGGGCGCTCCGGCCGCCTGATTATACGGCGCGTACCGCCGGGCCTGCACGGCGCGGGCGGCGGCGACACGCGCCGCCATGGCCGCCGACCCTTCCCCTTTGGTCTGGGAGGCGAGATCGTCATACGGCACGGCGGGCACTTCGATATGCAGGTCGATGCGGTCGAGCAGCGGGCCGGAGAGCCGCGAGGCGTAGCGCTTGATGTCGTGGGGCGAGCAGGTGCAGGGTTTGCGCGCATCCGTAAGATACCCGCAGGGGCAGGGGTTCATGGACGCCACCAGCATGAAATCCGCCGGATAGGAGAGGGATCCGGCAGCGCGGGAGATGGTGACGACGCCGTCTTCCAGCGGCTGGCGCAAGGTCTCCAGGGCCTGCTTCTGGAATTCCGGCAGCTCGTCAAGGAACAGCACGCCCCTGTGGGCCAGGGAAACCTCGCCGGGTTTGGGGTGCGCACCGCCGCCGACCAGCCCGGCGTGGGAAATGGTATGGTGCGGCGAGCGGAAGGGCCTGTGCCGGATAAGACCCGATTCCGCCTTGGCGTCGAGCAGGCCCGCCACGCTGTAAATGGCGGAAACTTCCAGGGATTCGTCGAAGGAAAGGGGCGGCAGAATACTGGGGATGCGCTGGGCCAGCATGGTCTTACCGCTGCCCGGCGGCCCGGCGAAAAGCAGGTTGTGCCCGCCCGAGGCCGCGATTTCTATGGCCCGCTTGGCGTGTTCCTGGCCTTTGACCTCCGCGAAATCAAAAGGATGCCGGACCGTGCCGGGCGTAACGGGGAGGGGCGCGGCGGGCGCGATCTGCGCTTCCCCTGCCAGATGCGCGACCAGTTCGTTGATGTGGCGGACCGGGTAGACGGCAAGGCCTTCCACCACGGCGGCTTCCTGGGCATTGGCGGCGGGCACGAAAAGGCCCGCGCGGCCCGTGTCCCGCGCGAGAATGGCGGAAGGGAGGATGCCGGGCACCGGGGTCACCTCGCCGGTGAGCGAGAGTTCCCCGACGAACAGGAACTCCGGGAGGATTTCGGCCGGCAGAATGCCGGAAGCCGCGAGCAGCCCCACGGCGAGGGGCAGGTCGAACCCGCTGCCGTCTTTGCGGCGGTCCGCCGGGGCGAGGTTTATCGTGATGCGGGCGGGGGCGAGGCGGTGCCCGCCGTTGCGTAACGCCGCGAAAACCCGTTCGCGGGCTTCGCGGGCGGCGCCTTCGACCAGGCCCACCATGCTGAAGGAGGGCATGCCGCCCTTATGCAGATCCGTTTCAAGCGCAACCGGGAAGGCATGAATGCCGTGGAGCGCGGCGCAGAGAACTTTGGCGGTCATCATCACCTCATTGACAGGTACAACACCGTAGCAGCATAGGCGATTTACCCTTAAGAGACAACGGATTTGGCGCGGCCCCCGAATGTTGGGCCGTGGGTGTTGCGCCCGTCCCGTGAGGCGGAAAATTTCGCGGGAGAAAACAGCTCGGCGCTGATGAGCGGTAAGTGCGCGGATTATAGCATCTTCGATTTTTCTTATCCCCGTTACTTCCCGCCAGCCTGCGGGCGTGGTATACCTTGAACCATGTTTGCCTGTGGTTGTGGACACTCTAACAGAGAGGAGTACGGTATGCTGCGCATTTCTTCCCTGATTGTTAAACGCCTCATGCTCGGTCTTCTGGTAATTTCTTTCCTCTGCGTCTCCGCCTGGGCCGCGGACGGCAAAAAAGCGAACATCCGCATTATCGGCACCGGCGGAACCATTGCCGGACTCGGCAGCAGCAGCGCCAACGTGAGCGCGTACCAGTCGGCCGTGGTGGCCGTGGACAAACTGATCGCCGCTGTTCCCGAATTACAGAACGTCGCCAACGTCACGGGCGAGCAGATTTTCCAGATCGGTTCGGAAAGCTACAATAACGAGCGCTGGCTCAAACTGGGCAAGCGCGTCGCCGAACTGTTGCGCTCGAACGACGTTGACGGCGTCGTCATCACCCACGGCACCGACACCATTGAGGAAACAGGCTATTTCCTCAACCTGACGCTGAAAAGCGAAAAGCCGGTCGTCATCGTGGGGTCCATGCGGCCCGGTTCCGCCATGAGCGCCGACGGACCGCTGAACATCTACAACGCCGTCATCGTCGCGGCGGACAAGAATTCCGCCGGAAAAGGCACGCTCGTCGTCATGAACGATGAAATCCATTCCGCCCGCGACGTGACCAAAACGAACACCGTCAAGGTGGAAACCTTCCGCTCCCTGTACGGCCCGCTCGGTACCGTGATTGAAGGGCTGCCCCGGTATTACCGGCTCCCGGCCCGCCCCCATACCACGCAGACCGAATGGGACATCGACAAAATCGGCACGCTGCCCGAGATCGGCGTCGTCTACGCGCACGGCAACATGAGCCGCGTGCCCTATGACGCGTTTGTGGCTTCCGGCGTCAAGGCCATCATCCATATGGGAACCGGCAGCGGCAGCATCGCCGACTACATGGCCCCGGTGCTGAAGGAAATCCGTTCCAAGGGCATCATCGTGGTCCGCGCCAGCAGAACCGGCAGCGGCATCGTGGTCCGCAACGGCGAGGCCAAGGATGACGAACTGGATTACGTCGTGACCGACGACCAGAACGCGGCCAAGGCCCGCATACTGCTGTCCCTGGCTCTGACGAAGACCGCCGACACCAAGGAACTGCAGAAGATTTTCTGGAAGTACTAGCTCCCTTCTCGTTGTAAACGGCTGCTAACTGACGAGTCCCCCATCCCGGATGGGGGACTCTCATGCAAAAAGCCCCGGCAGGCCGGGGCTTGGCGTGTTGCTGCGGTTGCAATCATCAGCTGGTGATGGATCCGTCAAAAATTACAGCCGAGCATAAAAGTGCCGAGCACGCCCTCGCGTTTGCCCACCAGCCCTTTGACTCCCAGGTCCAGGTAAAAGCCGTTTTCCCCCTGGTATGTCAGGCCCGCCTCCCCCATGCCGGTCCCGCCCCTGAGGGAATGGGCGGGCACATGCAGCCCCCCGGCCGTGGCCTCGGCCTTGCTGTCGAATTCATAGTCAAAGGCCGCGCCGACATACGGCGTCAGGCGCTCGGATACCGCGCAGGAAAGCCGCGCGCCGGTGCGCCAGCGGTGGGAGTCGCTGGCGCTGAAGGTGACCTTGTCTCCGAGGATTTTCGTATCATCCCCGGTCTGATGGACCCATAGATACTTTGTGGACAGGTCCAGCGTGGCTGCGCCGCCCAGCGCCTTCAACCAGCCCGCGCCGGCGTGCGCGCCGTAGTAGGCGTTTGACAGGTCATAGCTGATGTCCCGGCCGATAAAGTGCATGCTGCCGCTGGAAAAATCGGTTTTAACCAGGCCGCCGCGCGCCGAACCTTCCAGGTAGAACCCGGCGGGCAGGCTCAAAAAACCCAGCAGGCCGCCGCCGTAGTACGCGATATCGCCGTCCCCCTTCACTGTGGGCAGGCGGCTGAAATGATGTCTGGAATCGTACTTGCCGAACCCGGCTTCAAAAAACGCCCCCAGGGTCAGGCTGCCCGCGCGCCAGTCCGCCCCGGCCAGGACCGAGGCCCCTTTGACGGTGACGTCGGAGCCGTCGCTATATTGGTATGTGCCGCCGGTGGACCGGATATACACGGACGGGCCTTTGCGCCTCTCTTCCGGCTCCAGAATTCTGGTCGCGGCCAGCCCGTCAAGGAGTTCCGCATAGTGGGTCAGCAGCGCGCGCCCGGCCGCCCATCCGCTGGGGAGGATGTCGGTGGCGGGGTTCCTTTGCTCGCCGATCACGGTGGCCCGCAAGGAACCGTCCGCCGTGGACACGTCGAAATCGTACAGCCGGGCGATGCCCTTGGGGACGTTGTAAGCCTGGAACGGGGCCAGCCCGGCGGCGTTGCCGATGAGCGCCACGCTGTCGCCCGGATCGAGAATTTTCCCGCCGCCGTCAATGCCGTTCAGGTTCACGGCGGCGGCGGAGAGGTCCGTGGGCGTCGCGCCGGTGATGGCTACAAGGGTCTGCCCGTTGCCCAGTGTGTTGGGCAGGTGGAAGTTGTAGGTCTGGAACCCGTTGACCTCCACGGCCGCGCCGCTCGAGCTGACAAGGTGCAGCGTGTTGCCCGCCGCGTAAGGGCTGAAGTTGGCAAAGCCGCCGTAAATGGGGCCCGAGACGGTAAAGTTGGGGGAACCGGCGATGGTTACCGTATTGTTGCCGGCAGTGGCCCCGAAAAACGTCATCCCGCCGATGATGCCCTGGGCTTTGAAATTCGCCGAATCCGCGATCGTCACGCTGTTGCCGCCGGCCTCTCCCGATGCCGCGCGGGCGCCGTAGATTTCTACTGCGGTGAAGCCGGGCGAGTCCGTAATGCCGACGGTGTTGCCCGTGGCGTTGCCGCCTCCCCCGGTGAAACCGCCGAATATGTTGCCGGCGCTGAGAGCCGAACCTAAGATGAGCACGCTGTTGCCCACGGCGTCGCCGTTCGAGGAATTGCCGCCGGCTATGCTGTTTATGTTCGCGGCCGAATCGGTGACGGTCACGCGGTTTCCGAAAGCGCCGTCTGCCCCGAGGCCGCCGGTCACGGTTCCGGCAACCAGGCCGGGAGAGCCGCTGATCGTGATGCTGTTGTTCCGGGCGGCGTCGCTCTGCGTGAATCCGCCGAACACGCTGGCGATTCTCAGGCCGGGAGAATCCGTGATGGCGACACTGTTTCCCCCGGCCAAGCCGCCGTCCGCGCGGCCGCCGAAAATCAGGGAGGAAGAGAGGGCGTCGGGGTCGGTCAGGCCGGAAACGCGGACCTCGTTGTTCACTGCGTCGCCGGAAGGGGCATACCCGCCGTAAAGGGAGTGCGCGCGCCCCCCGGTTACCAGGACGCTGTTGCCCGAGGCGTTGCCGCTGATGGTGGCCATGCCGCCGTATATATCCCCGCTGACGGTCCCGCCGGAAACGGTCACCGTGTTGCCGGACACGGATCCTCCGTTGGAATACCCGCCGCGCACGCTCCCGCCGATGGTGCCGTTTTCGAGCAGCACCTGGTTGCCGGAGACGTTTTGCCCCGCGTTTGCCATGCCGCCGTATACGTTGCCGGAGATTGAGCCCCCGGTCACCGTGACCGTGTTGTTGGTGAGGTTGGTGCCGTTGCCGGGAAAAAGAGAATTCGGCACGCCGGACACGTCCGTCCCGAGCGGGGCGCCGGGGTACACGATGTCGGCCGCCTGCGCGGCCGTTGCCATGGCAAGGATGAGGAGTATGAGAAGAACTCCCCGGCAAATGGAAAAAGCATGCGTGTTCATGGCATTCTCCGAATCCCGAATTATAGTGCCGCTCTGCGGTTGCTGCGCTGGGACCGTATTTATTTTTTAATGATATATTATTGTAATTATATATTATTCTAAGTCGGTAAAAACCGGCTGTTCATCGGAGAACATTGCGCGGATGCGGATATTCCGGGCTGCGGGAAAAAAATAAGACGGCCCGGGGGGAGCCGGAGAGGCGTTGCGGCGGCATGCCGAGAATGTGGAGTGAGCTCCGGAGGCGGCCCGGAACGGTTACCGGAAAAGACCGGCCGGCGTTCCCGATGCAGTATCGGGAACGCCGGCCGGTTATTTCAGGCCCGCCGGGTTTTCAAGCGGGAGGATGGCGCGTTACTGGCTGGTGATGGATTCGTCCGGGTACAGGAAGGTCCCGATCCGGCCCCAGCGGATGTCGGTCAGGCTTTGCCACGACCAGTAGATGACCCAGGCCTTGCCCTGGATGTTCTCGCGCGGCACGAAGCCCCATTCGCGCGAGTCCGCGGAGTCGTCGCGGTTGTCGCCCATGCAGAAGAGATGATCCGGCGGCACGGTCACGCGGCCCATGGTATCTGCCCCCGGAATGTTCGACCAGGGTTTGGAAAACCGGGTGTAGGGCTCTTTGATGGGCTTGCCGTTGCGGAACACCTGCTTGTTTTTGATTTCAATGGTGTCGCCGGGCAGGCCGATGACCCGCTTGATGTAGTTGACGGACGGGTCCTTGGGGTAGCGGAAGACGATAATGTCGCCGTGCTGCGGGTCCCCGGTGCCGAAAATGGAGATGTCGGTGAACGGGACCTTGATGTCGTAGTTGAAGCGGGTGACCAGGAGGTAATCGCCTTCCTGGAGGGTCTCCATCATGGACCCGGAAGGGATTTTAAACGCCTGGACGAAAAAGGCGCGGATAATCATGGCCAGAATAAGGGCCACAATCAATATTTCGGTATATTCCCAGATGACGTTTTTCTGTTTCATCATATTCTCCGCGATCGCAATGTCGGGCGCTATATACCCCAACACCGGAACCGCATAAAGTACTTTTTACATCACCCCCTCCAAACTGCCCGCCAATAAGGTTTGGAAAAGGGAGAGGGGGGCGGGGGAGAGGGAAAAACCTTTCCTCAAAAGGTTTTTCCCTCTCCCCCGCATTCTCTTATTCGTCGTCAACCTGCAGGGCCGCGAGAAACGCCTCCTGGGGCAGTTCCACGTTGCCCATGCGTTTCATGCGCTTTTTGCCTTCTTTCTGTTTTTCCAGCAGCTTGCGTTTACGGGTGATGTCACCGCCGTAGCACTTGGCCGTAACGTTCTTGCCCATGGGCGCGTTGCGTTCGCGGGCGATAACCTTGTTGCCGATGGCCGCCTGGATGATGACCTCGAACAGCTGGCGCGGGATGGTGCGCTTGAGCTTGAGCGCAACGGCCCGGCCCCGCTGGTAGGCCTTTTCGCGGTGCACGATGATGGCCAGCGCGTCCACGGGCTCGCCGTTTATCATCATGTCCAGCTTGACCAGGTCGGATTCGCGGTAGTCGATAAATTCGTAATCCATGGAAGCGTAGCCGCGCGTGGTGGATTTCAGCCGGTCGAAGAAATCATACACGATTTCGGCAAAAGGCAGTTCATAGGTAATTATAACGCGGTTGGCCGCGAGATAGCGCAGGTCTTTCTGGTGGCCGCGTTTTTCCTCGCACAGTTTGAACACGTTCCCCACATATTCGTTGGGGGTGTGGATCTCCATGCGCACGTAGGGTTCGGCAAAGGCGGCGACGCGGCCCGGGTCCGGGAGCTTGGCCGGGTTGTCGATCCACAGGGTTTTGCCGTCGGTGGTGTCCACGCGATATACCACGGAGGGCGCGGTGGCGATCAGTTCCACCTGGAACTCGCGCTCCAGGCGCTCCTGGATGATTTCCATGTGCAGAAGCCCCAGGAAGCCGCACCGGTACCCGAAGCCGAGAGCCTGGGACGTTTCCGCCTCGTAGGAGAAGGCCGCGTCGTTGAGCTGGAGTTTTTCCAGTGCGGTTTTCAACGGCTCGTAGTCCGCGGAATCCGTGGGATACAGCCCGCAGAACACCATGGGCTTGACTTCCTTGAACCCGGCGACAGGCTCCTTGGCAGGGCTCGCCGCGAGCGTAATGGTGTCGCCCACCTTGGCGTCGCCCAGGCTTTTGATGGCCGCGCACAAAAAGCCCACCTCGCCGGCTTCCAGCTGGTCGATGTCCATGGCGTCCGGGGAAAACACGCCGAGACGCAGCACTTCATATTCCGCGTCCGTAGAGAACAGGCGGATCTTGTCGTGCGTCTTGATGCTGCCCTCCATGATGCGGAACAGCACCACCACGCCCTGGTAGGAGTCGTACCAGGAGTCGAAGATCAGGGCTTTCAGGGGCGCGTTGGGGTCCCCCTTGGGTGCGGGAAGGCGTTTGATGACGGCTTCCAAGAGCTCGGGCACCCCAAGGCCGGTTTTGGCGCTGACCGCGAGAGCCTCCGCGCAGTCCAGGCCGATGCCTTCCTCTATTTCCTGCTTGACCCGCGGCACGTCGGCGGAAGCAAGATCCACCTTGTTCAGGACCGGGATGATTTCCAGGTTGTTGTCGAGGGCCAGGTACACGTTGGCCAGCGTCTGGGCTTCCACGCCCTGGGTGGCGTCAACCACGAGAAGGGCGCCCTCGCAGGCGGCCAGGGAGCGGGAGACCTCATAGTTGAAGTCCACGTGGCCCGGGGTGTCGATCAGGTTCAGGATGTAGCCGGTGCCGTCGAGAGCTTTATAAGGGATACGCACGGACTGCGCCTTGATGGTGATGCCCCGCTCGCGCTCGAGGTCCATGCGGTCAAGGTACTGGTCGCGCTTGTCCCGTTCGCCCACAAGCCCGGTCTTTTCCAGAATGCGGTCCGCAAGCGTGGATTTGCCGTGGTCGATATGGGCAATGATGCTGAAATTACGAATATGGTCCTGACGGCTCATGGGTATCCTGAAATTATCTTGAGATTGGCGACGCACGGTCGCGGTTACGCTTTACACGGAAACGCACCAGAAGTCCATTCGGGAGCGGTAATGTAAAAAGGCCGCGCTGCGGCCTTTTTATAGTACATACAAAAGATGTGATATCACAGGGCCAAAAGTTCCGCCCGCAGGTCGCGCAACTCCTCGCACAGGGCCGGGAAAAGCTGCGTGGCCGTTGCCGCGTCGCCATCGGCGCAGGCCTTCTCCAGGAGATACACCCGGCTCCGTAATTCTTCCGCTCCCACGGCGGCGCAGTTGCTTTTCAGGGAGTGGACGAGACGCCGGGCCTCGGGCCAGGCGCATTGTTCCATGGCCCCGGCAATGGCGGCTTCCGTTTCGGGGAGCGAGTCCGCGAACGCGCGGGCGATGTCAACGTACAAGTCCCAGCTGCCCATTCTGTCAAGGGCGGTTTCCATATCGTGGAGCAACCGCGTCATCGGCAAAGGCAGGTAAGGGGGTTCACGGTGCATCAGCCAAGCCTTGACCGGAGCGCGGCAATGACTTCGGCGGCGGTGACAAAGTCAAACAGTTCAAACGCGGAGGCAAGACGGGCGGCCGCGTTTTGGTCATAGGCCGCGATCTGGGTTTTTATCTCGTCGAACAGCATGAGCGCCTTTGCGTCGCTGTCGTCGACATGGGCGGCCAGGGTCGCGAGCTGGGAGGCCAGCAGGTTCGCGCTGACAGCCGGGGCGGCCGGGGCGGCCGGAGCCTCCGCCGCCGCCATGGAGGAACGGATGGCGGCAATGGCCGCGTCCAGTTCCTTGGCAAAGGCGGACAGGGCTTCCTCAAACGCGGCGCCCTGGACTTGCTCGCGGCAGGTTTTTTCCAGCTTCGCGGAAACCTCCTGCAGGGTGGATGCGCCGAGGCTTCCGGCAAGGCCCTTGATGGTGTGCGCGCTGCGCTCCGCGGTTTCGTAGTCGCCTCCGGCGACGTTCTCGGCGATATCCTGCGCCGCCGAGGCGTATGACTTCTGGAACTGGTCCAGAAGTTTATTGTACAATTTTATGTTGTTGCCGAGCTGGCGCAGGGCAAGGGGAACGTTGAATCCAGGAATGTTCGGCGTGCTGCTCATGGGGAGGGTCCTGTTCGTGATATTCCGTATGGATTTTCCGCCGGGCGTTTTCAAATTCCGGCCGGCGGAATGCAGTGCCTGCGGTGCGGGATAATGGCCGCAACCTTGGCTTCACCGGTCATACCACACATCGCGTAAACCGTATACAGAAAATGCGCCGGGACCGCACCCCGGGTAAAAGAGATGATCGTTTTTTTTTGGTCTTTTTTCTTGTTTTTCTGGTGTTTCTTTGCTACAGAACTCCCTCTTGTTATAAATAACAGGAAATTTTGTCGGTTGGAGAAATATGGGTATGGCAACAAGTATGGAACATGAGGGAGACCTCAACTTTGCAAGCGCGCTTGAAAACTATCTGAGCTCGGATTTTGGCGATCTGGAAGAAGGCTCCATAGTCAAGGGCGAAATCGTCCGCGTGGACGACGACCACATTCTGGTTGACGTGAACTTCAAGTCCGAAGGGCAGATCCCCGCTGCCGAATTCCGCGACCCCTCCGGGAAAATCGCGGTCAAGGAAGGGGACCAGGTGGATGTGTTCGTCGTCAGCAAAAACGAGATGGAAGGGTCCATTGTCCTTTCCTATGAAAAAGCCAAGCGCATGCAGCTTTTTGATCAACTGGAAGACATTCAGGACAAAAACAGCACTTGCAAGGGCAGAATTTTGCGCCGTATCAAGGGCGGCTACACGGTTGATCTCGGCGGGGTCGAGGCGTTTTTGCCCGGTTCCCACGTGGATCTGCGGCCCGTGCCCGATATGGACGCCCTGGTGAACCAGGAGTTTGAATTCCGGGTTCTCAAGACCAACCGCCGGCGGAGCAATGTCATCGTCTCCCGCCGCGTTCTGCTCGAGGAAGAGCGCGACTCCAAGCGCGCCGGTCTCCTCGATACCCTCGGCGAAGAACAGGTCGTCACCGGCCGCGTCAAGAACATCACCGAATACGGCGTGTTCGTGGACCTCGGCGGGCTGGACGGCCTTTTGCATATCACGGACATGTCCTGGAAGCGCATCCGCCATCCCAAGGAACTCGTTTCCATGGGCCAGGAACTGGAACTCAAGGTCCTTTCCTTTGACCGCGAAAACCACAAAGTTTCCCTCGGCCTCAAGCAGCTCGTTTCCGACCCCTGGCAGGACATCACGGACAACTTCCCGGTGGGCGCCCGTTTCTCCGGCAAGATCACCAACCTCGTGGATTACGGCGCCTTCGTGGAACTGAAGTCCGGCGTGGAAGGCCTTGTGCACATTTCCGAAATGTCCTGGACCCGCAAACTCCGCCACCCCTCCCAGATGGTGCACGTGGGTGACGAGGTCGACGTGGTCGTGCTGGCCGTCGATCAGGATAAAAAGCGCATTTCCCTCGGCATGAAGCAGGTCAAGCCCAATCCCTGGGTGATCGTGGCCGAGCGCTACCCCGAAGGCACCATCCTGGAAGGCGCCATCAAGAACATCACCGAATTCGGCATGTTCATCGGCATTGAAGACGGCATCGACGGCCTTATCCACGTGTCCGACATCAGCTGGACCAAGAAAATCCGCCATCCGTCCGAAGCCTATCAGGTGGGCGACATCGTGCAGGCCAAAGTGCTCGTGGTCGATCAGGAGAACGAAAAGTTCACCCTGGGCGTCAAGCAGCTGGCCGAAGACCCCTGGTCCTACGTTCCCTCCAAATACCCGGTGGGCGCTCTCATCGACGGCCTAGTGACCAACATCACCGATTTCGGCCTGTTCGTGGAAGTGGAAGAGGGCATTGAAGGCCTGATCCACGTCTCCGAAATCAGCAGTAAAAAGATCAAGACCCCGGCGGAAATGTTCAAGGAAGGCGTGACCATCCAGGCCAAGGTCATCCATGTCTCCGCGGAAGAGCGGCGGCTGGGCCTTTCCATCCGTCAGTTGAAAGAAGACGAAGAGAAAAAGAAACCTAAAGAGTTCCGCACTAGCGGCGACTCGGCGGGCGGCCAGAGTCTCGGCGACCTAATCAAGCAGAAGCTTGAGGAAGAGTCCGCCGCAGATCAGGCGGAATAAGGGATTCCGCGGGCCGCCCCCAAAAAGGGCGGCCCGTTTTTTTACGTTGTTATTAAAAAGTTTTTGTCTGAATATGCATTTTTAGCAAAACATCTAACTGGAGACCTTCTTTTGGGTTCGCACGGGAAGTGCCCCGCCCGCTGGAGGGATCTGAATCCCCACGAGGAGTATGGAAATGAGCGCGAGAGACGTTGTAGTTGCCGTTGCCGGCGCCACGGGCGCCGTGGGCCGTGAAATGCTGAAGACACTGGAACAGCGGGATTTTCCGGCTTCCAAGGTCATTCCCCTGGCGTCGAGCCGGTCCGCCGGCAAGCGCGTGCCGTTCAAGGGCGACGAGCTTGTGGTGCAGGAACTGACGGAAAATTCTTTCGAAGGGGTTGATATCGCGATTTTTTCCGCCGGCGGCGGCACTTCCCAGACGTTTGCCCCGCATGCGGTGAAATCCGGCTGCGTGGTGGTGGATAACTCCTCCGCCTGGCGCATGGACGACCGCTGCCCCCTGGTGGTGCCGGAAGTGAATCCCCAGGCCCTTGAAAAGCACAACGGCATCATTGCCAACCCCAACTGCTCCACCATCCAGATGGTGGTGGCCCTGCAGCCCATCCACGAAGCCGCGACAATCAAGCGCGTGGTCGTTTCCACGTACCAGGCCGTTTCCGGTACGGGCCAGAAGGGCATTGAGGAACTGGAAAAGCAGGTGCGCCAACTCTTCAACATGCAGGACCCGGAAGTTTCCGTCTACCCCTATCAGATAGCGTTCAACTGCCTGCCGCACATCGACGTGTTCCTTGACAACGACTACACCAAGGAAGAAATGAAGATGGTGCACGAGACCGTGAAGATCATGGGCGACCCCAATATCAAGGTCACGGCGACCACCGTGCGCGTGCCCGTGTTTTACGGGCATTCCGAATCGGTGAACATCGAGACGGAAAAGAAGCTCACGGCCAAGGAAGCCCGCGTGATCCTGGCCCGCGCGCCCGGCGTGAAGGTGCTCGACAACCCCAAGGAAAAGATCTACCCCCTGGCGCTCGATGCCGCCGGGGAAGACGAGGTTTTCGTGGGCCGCATCCGCGAGGATGAATCCATCGCCAACGGCCTCAACATGTGGGTGGTCGCGGACAACATCCGCAAGGGCGCGGCGCTCAACGCCGTGCAGATCGCCGAGGTGCTCGTGCAGAAAAACCTGCTGACCGTGAAAGACCGGAACCTGTTCCTTTAGAGCGACGGAAGTTTACAGAAAAGCCCGCCCGTGCGGGCTTTTCTGTTTTCCCGCGCGGACGTAACGTGTTATGAATATTGCTAACTCACGGTGCTGGTGCTACTATCTTGCGGCATACGGCCGGGATTTTCCGGCCGCGTAAATACAATCCATGAGAGGTCGTTATGGCGCTTCCCATCTATTCTTCCGAAGAATACCTGCAGAAAATGCTGGCTGTTCCCAGAGTGTGCGCCAAGGACATTCTGGCTTTTTACGAGCACCGCGTGGGCGGCATCTGCACCGACCCCAAACTCATGTTCGCCCCGCTCGACGACCATATCGCCCATCGCGGCGACGGGGTCTTTGAAACGGTGAAGTACACCGAGGGCAGGCTGTACCAGCTTGACCCCCACCTGGAGCGGCTGGAGCGCTCGGCCGCCGGGCTTTTTCTCAAGGCTCCCTGCTCCCTGGAAAAGATCCGCGAAATGGTTCTTGAGGTGGCGGCCGCGGGCAAGGAACGCGTGGGCCAGATGCGCATCCTTCTCGGGCGCGGGCCGGGCGGCTTCGGCATTGATCCCGCCGAATGCCCGGAACCGAGCCTGTACCTTGTGGCCTACCGCTTCCATGTGAAGCCGGAATCCTGGTTCATCAACGGCCTCAAGGGGTTCCGCACGTCCATCCCGGCCAAGCAGTCCTACATGGCCAAATTGAAAAACACGAACTACGTGCCCAACATGCTCATGATCCGCGAAGCGCGCGAAAAGGGCGCGGACACGCCGTTCTGCTTCGACGAGCTGGGCTACCTTGCGGAAAGCGCCATCGCCAACCTCTGCATCGTGGATGCCACGGGCACGCTGTCCGTGCCGGAGTTCACCTCCTCGCTGCCGGGGACCACGCTGCTGCGCGCGCTGGAACTGCTCAAGGGCACGCTGCCCATTACCTTCCGCCGCATTTCCGAAGGCGAGATAACCTCGGCGAAGGAAGTCATCCTGTTCGGCACCGGGCCGGATTGCGTGGCGATCACCTCCTACGAAGGCAAGCAGATCGGCAACGGCAAGGCCGGTCCCATCGCAGAAAAAGCCCGCAAGCTCATTGTCGAGGATATCCGCGCGACCGGCACGCCCATCCCCGGCCTCGCCTAGGAGCCCCGCGCACCGCCATGAATCGGGAACCGGATCGATCCGTCTGTTTTTGCAACAGCAACCGCGCCTGGGGCGGCGGTGAACAGTGGCATCTTAACGCCGCGCTTGGCCTGGCCAAGCGCGGCTGTCGTGTTTTCGTGATGGCGGGCAAGGATACGCCGCTTTTCGAGCGGGTGCGGCAGCATCCGGAAATCACGCTCTGCCCGGCCCGGTTTTCCAACCTGAGTTTTTTGAACCCGCTCCTCATCCAGGCCTGCGCCGTGTATTTCATGCGGAACCGCATATCGCGGGTCGTGCTGGGCCTGCCCTCGGACCTCAAAGCCGCCGGCCTCGCCGCGCGCCGGGCAAAGGTTCCGGGCATCTATTACCGCCGGGGCATCGCCGTGCCGGTCAAAAACACCTTTCTGAACCGTATCGCGTACGGCAATTTTCTGACCGGCCTTATCGTCAACTCCAAGGAGACGGCCCGCCTGGTTTTCGCCGACAACGACGCCATCATGGACAAACGCAAGGTCCACGTCATGCCCAACGGGCTGGACATTCCGGCCTTTGACGCGGCATACGCTGCCGCCGCCCCGGTGTTCCGGCACGACGGCGATACGCTGGTCATCGGCAACGCGGGCCGGTTGACGGAACAAAAAGGGCAGCATTTTCTGCTCCACATGAGCCGGGCGCTGCTGGACGCGGGCGTCCGCCACAGGCTCATCATCGCCGGAGACGGCGAAAAGAAGGATGACCTCGCCCGCCTTGCGGCGGAACTGCATCTCGGCGACGCGGTCCATTTCACGGGATTTCTCGCCGACATGGCTCCCTTCTGGCGCAGCATCGATATGTTTGCGCTTTCGTCCCTGTGGGAAGGGTTCGGGTTCGTGCTGGCCGAGGCCCAACTCGCTGCAAAGCCGGTGTTGGCCTTTGACGGCAACAGCATGCCCGAGGTCGTCAGTCACGGGGAAACCGGCCTGCTGCTGCCCCTGCCGGAACGGGGGGAAAGCCCCGCCGCCGTGGGGGAACGCCTGGCGGCCGCCGTGCGGGAGCTTGCAGCCGACCCGGCGCGGGCCGCCGCGCTTGCCGCGAAGGGCCGGGCGCACTGCCGCGCAACCTATGATCTGGAAAAGCGCATGGACGATCTGTATGCGCTGCTCTGGCCGGAAGGCGCCCATGCTGCTTCCTGAAAAAGACGTGACAGGCGCGAAGGACGGCGCCATAACGCCGGAACAGCCCGATGCGGGCGCCGGCGTATCTCCCGATGTTTCCCCCGGTGCCGCAACGGGCGCGTCCGCCGACGGCGAGCCGGAGGAGGAAAAGGAGCGAAGTGGCCCCAAGGTTTTCTTCGTGCATCTTGAGCCGCATTCCGCCAACCAGAGCCAGACCCTGACGCTGGCCGAGGCTCTCCGGGCGGAAGATTGGGACGTGCATATCGTCTGCCGGGCCTCGTGCCGCCTGGCAGCGGCCGCCCGCGAGCGGTCTTTGCCGGTGCATGTCCTGCCGGATACGGGCAGAGGATTTTTCACCGCCTGGCGGCTGCTCCGCATCGTGCGCAAGCAGGGGGTGAAGAAGCGGAAACTCGGCCTGTTGCACGCCTGCGACCCCACGGCTTCGCACGTCGTTTCCCGGACCTGGCGCATGGATAAAAAACTAAGGATCGTGCATTCGCGGCGCATGCCCATCATGGAGACGAACGCCAAGGCCATCCGTTGCTATCAGGTGCCTCCTGCGAAAATCATCACGGATTCCCTGGCCGGGAAAATAGCCTTGCGCCTTTCCGGGCTGGAGGCGCACCTGTTGCACACCATCGCCTGCGGCATCGACCCCTCCGAGCAGCCCGTGCGGCGCGAGCGCGGAGACGGGCGGATCGTCTTTGCCGTGACAGGGGAACTTATGCCGCTCTGCGGGCATTCCCTGCTGTTCGACGCCCTGGCCGTTCTGGGAAAAATTCCGGATCTGCCCCCGTGGGAAGTGCGCCAATGCTGTCCGGTTAAGCTGCCAAGGATAACAGACTGAGGTTATAGAGGTTTTCATTTTTTCGTCGTCGGGGCTTCAGGAGTTCTTCCAGCGAGTCTGTTCCGAGGATGTTCAGTGAGGCGATTTGGAAAAGTTGCTGCACGGACAGCCCTGTTTTACTCAGGAATTTCTGGTAGGCCAGGAGCAGGTAGACGGTCAGCGCGGTATAAATCTGAATCAATACAGCATTTTCCGTGTTCCCGACAAAGCTTTTGATGCGTAGATTCTGTTTGATTTCGCGAAAAAAGAGTTCGATTTTCCAGCGTTCTTTGTAAATATCGGCGATGGTGCGGGCGGACAGGCGAAAGTGATTTGTCAGAAATTCGTAACGCTTGCCTGTTTCGGCGTCCCGGTAGCCGATGCGACGCAGGCGCAAGACTTTTCCCCGGCTGTGCTTCACTTCGATAATGTGGTCGGAAGTAACCCCGCTTGTGCGGTTCACCGGGCGGCGCTCCAGCAGTTTGTAAACAGCGTTGTCCTTCAGGCGGGTGACGAAAAAGATGCCATTTTCGAGCAGGGTCTGAAACCAGGGGTAACTGACATAGCCTTTGTCGAAGGTCACGATGGAGCCTTTGGGCAGAGAAAGACTTTTCGCCATACGGCTTTCGTGCGTTTTGGCCACATCAACGGTGACAAATGCCGGGATATGACCATCGTGGTCAAGCACTGTGTTCATTTTGACGCCGCCCTTGTTTTGGCGGAACGTGGCCCAGGGAAACAGCGACAAACACAGGCTGATGGTGGTGGCGTCCATGCTGTAAAGTTTGCATTTGAAATGAAATTTGTGTTTGGAGGCCTTGGGAACACACAGGCTGTACATGTCGGCAAATAGATCTTTGAAAAAGCCCACAGGCCGGGAGTTGTTGGCATCGGAGAAAGTGGAACGTGCAACGGGAAAAAGGCCAAAATGATACAGCCTCTTGCCGCAGGCGGCCAAACAGCGCAATCCGTCACGCATGGAGCGCCTTGCTGCAAGCTGGATAAAAGCCATGACCGTAAACTGTTCCTTAAAGCCGAATTGTCGAGAAGAACGACCTGTTTTATGCCGGGCTTCCAGTTTCTGAAAAACATGTCTGGGAATCAATGATAGCATTTGAGAAAAGAGTGTATTATGATGGCTCATGTTCAAAATCTCCTTGGGCTGCAATGGGTTATGCAACTGTTTTGTAGCATAAACCTCGGAGATTTTGAACATATTTAACGCACCTTAGCCGGACAGCATTGGAAGTGCGCATCCTCGGCGACGGGCCGTCTTTTCAGCCCTTGCTGGAAGAGGCGCGGACGAAAAACGTCATCGGGCGCCTGGCCTTTCTCGGCAGCGCGGACGCGGGCAACCAGCTCTGCGATTGCGATATCCTCGTGTTGCCCGCCGGGGAGGGGGAAAGCCATATGCCCCTTATCCTGCAAGGCTGGGCCGCGCGCCTGCCCGTCGTCGCCATCAACCGCCTGGACCACGCGGAAAATTTGCAAGACGAGACCAATTGCCTTTTGGTGCAGCCCGGCGACGCGGCAAACCTCGCCAGCCAGATGGCCCGCCTCGCGCGGGACGGAAAGACCTGCGAGCATCTGGTTGCCGGAGGCCGCGCGTCCCTCGCCAAATACGCCACCCGGCCCATGGTGCTTGAACACAAGCGGCTGTATGGGCAGATCCTGGCGTGACCCGGACGGCTCTTTTGTCCTCCTCCCCCCTGCGTCGGGAAGCCTTTTTTCAAAGGCTGCCTGTCGGATCAAATCGAACTCACCCTATCTGATGCCCCAACGGAATGGTATGCATGCGCATCATGAATCGCGGCATGTTTTTCAATCCTGTTTCTGCCGTTGTTCTTGGCCTCATATAAGGCAAGATCCGCTTTTTCAATGTATGTATGCACCTGCTCGCCCATCGCCGGTATTGCGGAAATCATCCCTACGCTGACGGTGAAGCGAAAATTTTTGTCGCTTTCAAACGCCGCCTCGCGAACATCCTGCACAATGCGGCGCGCCACATTTTCAGCGGCGTTGCTGTCGCTGTCAGCCAAAACCACCACCACTTCCTCGCCGCCGTACCGGCAGCATAGATCATTGTTCCGTGTACTGGCCTTAATTATTTCGGCAAAACGGACGAGCACTGCATCGCCAAACGCATGCCCGTGCTGATCGTTGACGTTTTTGAAATGGTCCAAATCCATAAAGAGCACTGAAAAAGGCTTTTTATTACGCTGGCTCTCGGCGAAGAGCGCCCGGGCTGCCTGCATAAAGGCGGTGCGCGTCAGCAAACCGGTCAAATTGTCCGTTGCGGCTTTTTCCTCCACTATTTTAAGGATTGCGGTAACTTCCTGCCGGGTAATCGCCTCGGCGATCATCATGCTGCCCGAGCGCAGAATGCTCCGTTCCTCTTCCGTGGTGTGGTGGTTGTTTTTTTCATAGGTGAACGCGACAAAGCCCCAGAATGTGTTCCGCAACACCAGGGGGAGCAGGAGCAAGGTTTCGTTGCCGTTCAACAGGCTCAACTGCCTCAAATGCGCATTCATACCGCCGAGCGAGTTTTCTATATCCCGCAGTCCGGCAACGGGCACATCCCATTCCGGAATGTAATCGTATACTTTCAATTCAGGGCGGTGTGTTGTTTCAATAAAGCCCTTGCCGTGCTGCCATGCGGTCAGCCGCTTGGCGTACAAGGCTGCGTCGGTCCCGTAATGCACGGTCCACAATGAGGCCTGATTGGCGCCGACGCTTTCGCCGAGCAACTTCATGGTCCGTTGGATCACAGGCGGGAAATCGCTTTTTTCGCTGCCCAAAATCAATTCGGCCACCCTGTTGACTGAAGACATCAGGTAACTTTTTTTGCGCAACTCCCGGTTGTTTTTCAGCATCTGGCTGACAGCCCGGTTGCGCACTATGGTGGAGACAATGAGCGAGCTCGCGGAGCGGAGCATTTGCTCTTCAAGGCCCGTGAATACACGTTCTTTTTGGGTGTCTTCAAAGCAGATAAAGCCCCACAGATTGTCCGCGACAAGAAGCGGGACCGCCAGAATTGATTTGATTTTATCTTTATCAAGCGAAGCCTGTTCAGCTCGCGGCAAGTCGGAAACAAAGCTGTTGATAACGCGATTATCAAGCATTGAATCCTTCCAGAAAGGAAGATTGTTGTATGCATAGCTGCCGGGCCATTTGACCGCGTCTTCGGCAGGCCAGCTTTTATAGAGGGCGTAATACATGTCGCCGTTTTGCTCTGTGTTCATCCATATTTTTGCACCGTTAAGATTCATGTTTAGGGCAATAAATTCCAACGATTTTTCTACGGTATCTTCTCCGTTTTTTTTGTCGGATGACAATAGCCATTCAGCAATTATGGTAACAGTTTTTAAATAGTTAGAGCGATGGATCATTTCTTGTTCGGCTTCTTTAATGTCACGTAAGTCTTGCGCATAAGCGCTCAATACAAATTCATTCTCATTCCACTGAAGACGTATCAGCGTAACTTGTGCCGGAATCATTCCGCCGTTTGCCATCTTATGCATCCATTCAAAGGTAACACACCCTTCTTTGAATGCCTGCTGCATATAATTTCGCGCTTTATCGCTGCTCAGTTCGCCATTCGGCTGATACTGCGGAGAAAAATCTTCAAGGAATAAATTCAGCACATGGTGTTTGTCATTTGCCCCGAACAAATGGATTGCCGCTTCATTGCAGTCGATTACCTCGCATTTTTCTGAAATCATAAACGTTGCCAGCGGCAGCGTCTTCAGCATCATCGCCGTGCGCTCTTCCGTCAGCTTTTTCTGTTTTTGCAACTCGCGCACATCACGCGAATAGACAAGGATGCGGTATCCGCCGTTCCATGTGACGCGTACCAAAGAAGTTTCCGTGGGCACCCGTTCGTTGTCCGTGGCCAGATATTCCCATTCAAACGAATGGAAGCCTGTTTGCAACGCCAGTTCGACCGACCGCATGCCCTTTTCTTCGGATGCCATGCCGTCGTATTGATACTTCGGAGAAAAATTGAAAAAATGTTTCGTCGCATCCGGTTTGCTTTTGACCTTCAGCACGCGAAGCATTTCCAGGTTGCAATCGATCAACCGCCCGCACTCGTCGCATACCGCGCAGATGAGCGGCGTCGAATCAAGCATCACCCTTAGAGAATCAGACGCGTCAGTGCGCGCAACCGCGGATGTGGATCTGCTCTTTGATTTTTTGATAATTGAGTTGCGTACCCCGTCCGCATCAGCCTTCACGAATTTTTTGTTTTCTTTTTTCATATACAATCCCCCAACGTACCAAATATATACACGTGAAGACCAAAAATGTCTGCACTGAATCGCCTTGAGGGTGCCTTCCATTTATTATTCTTTTATAACATCGCGCCAATAGAATATAAAAAGCCACGGAAAACCGTGGCTTTTTATATTCGAAGTGGTGAAGGGCGCTTATAACGAGCGTTCAAGAACCGCCGTGACGGTGGCGAGATCCATGGGCACAACCGAGCCGAAGGGCAGGGTACGGGCCGCGTTCTCCGCGAGGGCGGGGATGTCCTTCGCCGGCACGTTCGCATCGCGCAGGCGGGAGGGCATGTCCAGGGAGTGGATAACGTCGCGGAAGGCGTCGATCGCGGCGCGGGCCGGGTCGGCGGCGTTTTCCGGCACGCCCAGGACCTTGGTGCCGAACCGGGCGAAAACGTCGCGGTTCAGGCCTTTATCCAGAACGTATTCCATCCAGTTGGGCATGATGACGCTCAAGGTGACGGCGTGGGGCAAGTCAAAAATGGCGCTGAGCGCGTGCCCGATGCGGTGGGTGGCAAAGTCGCCGCGCCCGGACCGGCCGAGCCCGCACCAGCCGCTGAAGGCGTAGGTCGCGCAGAAGGTCAGTTCGGAGCGGACTTCATAGTCGTGGAGTTTTTCGGGCAGGGCCCGCAGGCAGCGCATCGCGGCGCGCAGATAGGCTTCGCAGTGTTCCGTGATGACTTCGCCCGTGTCGTTTCCGGCAAGATAGGCTTCCAGCACGTGGACGATGGTATCGAACCCGCCGTAGCGCACCTGCTGCAAGGGGACCGTGTACTGGAGCGAGGGGTCCACGATGGAGACCGTGGGGTAGAGCAGGGGGTGGGCCACCGGCATCTTGTCGTTGGTTTCCTCGTTGTTGATGACCGCCGTGTCGTTGATCTCGCTCGAGGTGCCCGAGAGGGTCAGGATGCCGTAAATGGGCAGGGCGGCGGTGATTTTCTGCTTTCTGGTGATGATGTCCCAGACGTCGTGGTGTGACCCGGCGGACGCGGCAATGGCTTTGGCGGAGTCGAACACGCTGCCGCCGCCCACGGGGATGACGGCCTGGGCCTGTATTTTTTCAGCCACGGCCACCGCTTCGCGGGCCTTTGACAGGCGGGGGTTGGGCTGCACGCCGCTGACGGTTTCAAAGGCAATGCCCGCGTCCCGGAGCAGCGCGGTGATGGTGTCGTACAGGCCGGAGGCGAAAACGGATTTGCCGCCGGTAAGCAGCAGCACTTTGGAAATACCGGCTTTTTGCAACTCCGGCACGATTTTGGGAACCATGCCCTGCCCAAAGATGACCTTGGTCGGCGAATAATACGTAAAGTTGTGCATCGAGTTCTCCTTGGAAAACACGGGGCAGACCCGTGCCGGGTGGTTGAGCGCGCCGCCCGGTACGGGCGGGAATTTTTCTTTACTACCCGGCGAGCTTGGCGTTGTCCATCATTACCCAAACCCCCGGCGGGGACCGGGCGCAAAAAAAAGAACTCCCCGCCACGGCGGGGAGTTCGAGGGAGCGCTGTCCGCGAGCCTTATTTGGCAGCCGCGTCGGCAATGGGCAGGAGTTTCGCGGCCAGGTCGCCGCCCTGCTTCAGGTAGGAGTCGCGGATGGGCGCCGTCGCCTTGACGAAAGCGGCGAGTTCCGCGGCGTTCGGGACGTGGACTTCCACCCCGGCCTTGACCACGGTTTCCTGGGCCTGGGCTTCGGCTTCAGCCACCTTGTCGCGGATATACTTTTCAGCGTCGGCAGAGGCCTTGGCGATGATTTCCTGTTCTTCCTTTTTCAGGCCTTGCCACCACTTAAGGTTGGCCTGGACCAGAAATTCCGCGGCCGCGTAGTTGGCCAGCGTCATGTATTTCTGCACTTCGATGACCTTGCGGGAAACCGCGGCGGGCATGCCGGTATCCGCTCCGTCAATGGTGCCGCGCTGGAGCGCGAGGTACATTTCGGACGAGCTGATGATGGTGGGGGCCGCGCCGAGAGCCTTCAGGGTTTCCGCATCCCCGGCGGAATAGGCGCGCATGGTCAGGCCTTTGAAATCTTCCGGCATTTTCAGGGGGCGCTTGGAGTTGAAAAACTGCACATAGCCGTAATCCACCCAGAAAAGCACCTTGGCGTTGTATTTGGAAAACGCCTCGTCAAAGATGGGGCCGGACTTCTGCAGGAATTTTTCCAGCGATTCCAGAGTGGGGAAGGCGAACGGCACGTCAAAGATATCCACGGCCGGGATCATGCCGGACCACTTGTTGACGGGAACCAGCCCGACTTCCACGCTGCCGCCGCGGATCGCCTTGACGATTTCCGCATCGCGGTACAGGGAGCCGGAATCGTAAATTTTTGCCGTCATCGCGCCCTTGGAGTACTCCTCCACCTTTTCCGCGAAAATGCGCATGCCGGCGGAAACGTGGTGGTTGGGCGGGAACTGGTTGGACAGTTTGAATTCCATGGCGGCCTGCGATGCGGAAGCGAAAAGGCAGAAGCTTCCGGCAAGAAGCGCCGCAGCCAGAACTTTAAAGGAAAACGTGCTGCGCATGGTCTGGTCTCCGACTGAGGGTTGTACAAATTGGGTTTTGAATATATCCGGTTGCTTTTTATCCGTAAATAAAAATATAGCCGGTTTTCATAGTGCCCTGTGAGTGTCTTTTGTATGACTGTTATACTGTTTACTTTCCTGCACAGAAAGGTGGGGTTTGTTTACTTGCCAGCCTGAAAAAATATTATATAATGATATATGCCGTTGCGTTGCATCTTCAACACTGATGAAAAGGCGGTTTTCAATCTGCCTGAAGGAGTTAGTCCATGCCCGTGCTGACCTTGCCTCATCGGCATGAAACAAAAGTGTATGTTTCTGAAGATGGGTATGTAGCTATAACGCAGGAAGACCTTGCCGACCAAGGCGTGCAGAGCGTGGTGAACATCCACCACACCGATATCCCCGCCGTCGTGCAAGCGCTTGATATAGCTGCCAGAGAGGCGGCTAAAAAGGAGCCCCTGTAGACAACATCTCTTCTCCCGGCCTGCGCCGTGCGCGCTCCACAGACGATACCGGACAGCAGCGGCATCCCGGCGCCGTGCGCGTGGTGTGGGCCGGGTGTTGCAAGAGGTGCCCTCCGCTCACAGTCCCTTTTCAATAATATGCCGGGCAGGGATGATGCCCGTGGCGGCGGCGGCGACAATGTTGCCGGAAACGCCCGGCCCGTCCCCCGCGACGAACAGCCCGTTGATTGCCGTTTCCAGCCCTTCCCGCGTTTCGACCTGCGTCGCGAAGAATTTGATTTCCGGCGCGTAGAGCAGGGTTTCCTCGTTCGCCACGCCCGGCAGGACGTTGTTCAGCTGTTCCAGCCCGTCGCAGAGGTTGTTGAGGATACGCTCGGGCAACGCCACGGAAAGATCGCCCGGCGTGACGTTGGTCATGGTGGGCTCAATGTATCCCTTGCTCAGGCGGTTCCAGGTCGAGCGGCGGCCGCGTTTGAGGTCGCCGTAGCGTTGCAGGATGGGTTTGCCGCCGCCGATAAGGGTGGCCAGCTTCCCGATGGCGACCCCGTACCCCTGGTTGTCGGAAACCGGGTCCGTGAGGACGGCCTTGGATAAAAAGGCAAAGTTGGTGTTGGACGACTTTTTGTTCTGGTAGGCGTGCCCGTTGACGCACACGAAGTCCTGGTAGTTTTCCAGGGCCACAAACCCGCCGGGGTTGGTGCAGAACGTGCGCGTGGAGTCGTCGTAGCGGGTCGTCTGCACGAAAAAGGTGGGGTCGTAGATAACGTCCGTCACGTCGGACATGATGTCGTTATGCACCTCTACCCGCACGCCCACCTCGATGCCGCGCTGGCTGACGGGCATGGAGAATTTGCGGGCGATTTCACCCACCCAGTCCGCCCCGACCCGGCCCGGCGCGAGAATGACGGCTCTCGCCGCATACTCGCCCTTGTTCGTGACGATTCCCGTAACGCGGCCTTTCGCGGCCACAACGTCGGTCACTGTTTCCCCGGGCATGAGCGCCACGCCCTTGTCCTTTAAATACGCGCACATGCCGTCTATATGCCGGGGCAGGCAGTCGCTACCCAGGTGTTTCTGCCGGATGAGCAAAAGGTCTATGCCGTGCTTTTTCGCCTCTTTGCGAAAGTTCCGCGCCGTGACCATGTCCGAGGGATACACCGGCGCGTCCATGCCGAAGCGGTTGAACACGGCCTCTGTTTCCACAATGAGCTTTTCGGCGGCGTGCCCGGCCATGAATTGGGTCAGGTCCGTTTTGCCGAGTTTATGGATGAGGTTGAGCTTCCCGTCGGAAAAAAGGCCGGCCCCGCCGAAACCGGACAAGATGTGGCAGGATGGTTTGCAATGCACGCATTTGCCTGTGCGCGGGATGGGGCAGTCGCGTTGTTTGACGAGCTGCCCCTTGTCGATCAGGGCCACGGAAAGATCCGAATACTCGGCCAGCCAAAAGGCGGCGAACAGGCCCGCCGGCCCGGCGCCCACGATGATAACGTCGAAAGAATTGCCCATGGGTGCTCCTGCCGGGGGAAGGGGGAAAAACTTTTTGGGAAAAAGTTTTTCCCCCTTCCCCCGGACCCCCAACCCCTTTTTCAAAAAACTGCAATTGGGGGAGGGTGTGGTTATGGAATAGGGTATCGCTGTGCGCGGATACTACTATTTTGGGAGTAGGATGTACACGGCCCCCTTGACGTCCAGGTGCCCGGCGACGTGCTCGGCCTCGTCCCCGGCGCCGCAGAACAAATCCATGCGGTGGCCCTTGATGGCGCCGCCGGAATCCTGGGGGAGCGTCAGGGCCGGGAAGGGCCGGGTGTGCCTTCCGTCCGGTCCGGGCAGCGGGGTAAGGATCATGGCGACGCTCCCTTGCGGCACGCTGCGCCTGTCCACCGCCAGGCTGACCCAGGGGGTTATCACCGCGCCCATGCTGCCGATGGGGCCGTAAGTCTCCGCCCGGAAAAAGACGTAACTGGGGTTCTCGTCGAACAGCTCGGCCCGCTGACCGGGGTTTTTGGCGAGGTACTCGCGGATGGCCTTCATGTTGACCCCGTCCTCGGGCAGCAGGCCGCGTTCTTTCATGACCCTGCCGAGGGAAACATAGGACCTGTTGTTCTTGGCCGCGTACAGCACGTGGATGACGGACCCGTCCTGGAAGCGCAGGCGGCCCGAACCCTGGACGTGCAGGAAAAAAGCGTCGGTTTCGTCCACGTAGGCGATTTCCAGCCCCTTGCCGCGCAACGCGCCGCCCCGGTCGATCTGGTTCCGCGTGAAGTAGGGGACGCCGTTCCGCAGGTCCGGCGGCCGTTTGTAGAGAGGATGGGATAACTTGCCCGTGGGTTTACGCGATGCCGCGAGCGTGGGTTCGTAATACCCGGTGAAGGAAAAGTCCGGCCCCAGCCGCACCCAGCGGAACGACGAGGCGAGCAGTTCCGGCTTGGCGTCAAGGGACGGCAGAAGGCGCTGGAGCAACTCCGCGCTGCGGGCGATGTCCCCCCACGTCGCCGTGAGCCCCGGAAAGGACAGGGCCGCGCCGTTCGCGGGTTTGTTCCGGGCGAAGGACAGGCTGCGGGCAACCGCCGCGTCCATGTCCCGCCAGGACGAGAGGCCCTGCTGGCGGGGGGAAAGCTGCCGGACGAGGCGCAGGGCCTCGGCATCGGCAAGCGTTACCGCCGCGTGTGTTTCCAGGGGCGTGAACAGGGACGGCATTGCCGCCACGGGCCCCCGGGCGGCGCCTTGTCCGTTGGCAATTTGCCCGTTGGCGCCTTGCCCGTTGGCCGAGGGCAGGACGGTTTTGCCGCATCCGGCGAGCGGGGCGGCGAGGGAGGCGGCGAGAAAAAGATAGAGCGCGGCGCGCGCGAGGGAACTCTGCTTCATGGGTGTCCGTCTTGGCTTTTGCGTTGGGATGGCATAGAGTGCTGCGTTCAGCGAACGTGATATGCGAATAGTATTTTTGCAATCGGAATACAAGGATATTATTATGACGGATGGGCAAAAGCACGCCGCCTGCCCGGAAGCGGGCGGCATTTGGCACGAGCACCGGGTGTCCTACGGTGAAACGGACGCCATGGGCGTCCTCTATTACGCGGAATATCTGCATATTTTCGAGCGGGCGCGCAGCGCCCTGATCCGCTCCCACGGCATGTCCTACAGCGCCGTGGAGGAGCGCGGCATCTACCTGCCCGTCCGGGAAGCCTCGTGCCGGTACCGCGCCCCGGCCCGCTACGACGACCTCACCTATGTACGCGTCTGGATCAGCGCATGGGGCAGGGCTTCCGTGACCTTCTCCTACGAATTTTTCGCCGGGGACAAGGCAACCCTGCTTGCGACCGGCATGACCCAGCACGCCTGCGTGGACAAGACGGGCCGCCCCGTTCCCGCGCCGGACTGGCTCAAGGAAATATTGCGGGGATAGCTCCCGCTCACAGGCGCACCCGCATGTTTACAGACATCCACACCCATGTTTTTCACCCCGCCGTGGCGGCCAAGGCCGTTGCGCGGCTGGCCGCCCTCGGGTTCACCCCTCCGGGAACCGGGACGCTTGAGGACCTGCTCGCGCGGGCGGAACGCGCGGGTATCGGACGCGTGGTCTGCCACACGACGGCCCTGACCGCTGACCAGGTCATCCCGGCCAACAACTTCGCCGTCGGTCTGGCCCGCCGGGAAAGCGCCCGGGATACCGGACCGGCGGTGGTTTGTTTCGGCTCGGTACATCCGGATTTCGCCCGCTGGACCGAAGAGCTTGACCGGCTGGAAAAAGCCGGGGTGCCGGGGATCAAGATCCACCCCAATTTCCAGAACCTGGCCTTTGACGACCCGCGTCTGTTCCCGGTCATGGAGGCTGTGGGGGAGCGGTTCATCCTCATGTGCCACGTGGGCTGCGAAAAGCCGCTGGAAGCCAACCCGGCAAGCCCGTACAAGCTGGCGAAGCTCATCGCCCTGTTCCCGAAAGCGCGGATCATCGCGGCCCACCTCGGCGGGTACGCGGACGGCGTGGTGGCCCTGGACGCCCTGGCGGGCAAAGATATCTGGCTTGATACGTCGAACACGGCGCGGACCGGGGAGGCGGCAGCGAGAGCCGTTATCGCGCGGCATCCCTTTGAACGGCTGCTTTTCGGCTCGGATTACCCCTTGTTCGACCCCGGCGAGGAAATCCCCAAACAGCAACAGCGCTTTGCCTTTTCCGACGCGCAAATGGAAGCGCTCATGCGGAACGCGGATGCGTTATTAGGCTGACGCGGCGGGTTTCCCTGCCGGCGGTTCCACGGCGCTTTCCGCAAGCGCGGCCGGGGACCGTCTGTATTTCGTGCCTTCGCGCGGGATAAGGAAAAACGCGGCGGCGAACAGGGCGCAGAACACGAGGTAGGCGCCGTCATACGTGCCGGTCAGCTCATGCGACTTACCCATGATGATGTAGCCGAAGGATTTGAAAAAAACGAAAACCGAGGCCACCCGGTAGACCGCGATGAAGTGGGCGCGGCCGAAAATGTCCGCGAGCACCGCCGGGAAAAGCGTCCATGACCCCATGGCCAGGCCCGAAAGCGCGGCGAACAGGGCGACGGTGACGATGTTCTGCGGCAAAAAAGCGAGAGCCATGGCAACCGCGCCGGTTACGAACAGCATCCGCGCGGCCCGGATCGGGGAGAGCCTGTCGGCCAGCCAGCCCCAGCCGTATTTGCTGCAAGCCGCGCACAGCGCCGTCAGGCAGAGAAACGCCATGGCCGTGGCATCGTTGTACCCGAGGTCGCTGATGCGGGGTTTGAGCTGCGCCACGGCCCCGGCGCCGACCAGGATGCCGAAGGTAAAGGCGAACCCTACCCGGTAGATCAGAAGGTTGCGCAGCAATTCGCTGACGGTGGGGTTGGGTTCTCCGGCGTTCGGGGCCGCCATATCGGTTTTTTCCCCCGCCGCGTCCGGCGCGGTATCGCCGTCCGGCCGCATGCCCAGTTCCTCGGGCGTGTCGCGCACCAGGAACCATACCCCGGGAACAAGCACCAGCAGGGCAATGGCGCCGAGAATGGCGCAGGCCGTTTGCACCCCGACCGTGTTGGTCAGGAAAAGGGCGGCGAACGGCAGGATAACGCCGCCGAACGACATGCCGAAGTTGGCAAGGCCAAAGGCCTTGCCCCGGTGGCGGACGAACCAGTTGCTCATCAGCGCGTTGCCCAGCACGCCGCCGCAGGCCTGGCTCGCCGCCCAGAGCAGGCAGAAGTTCAGGGTGAACAGCCATAAATCCGGGATTCTGGCGAGCATAATGAGGGAAAAGCCCCCGCACAGGGAACCCAGGAGCATGGTTTTGCGCAGGCCGATCCGCATGGCGAAGGACGCCAGAAGCGGGGCTGCCGCCATGCCGACAAAGGAGCCGAGCCCCTGGGCGCTGCCCAGTTCTCCCCGGTTCCAGCCGTACAGTTCCCCGAACGGCTGGATAAAGACGTTCATCAGGTAGATGGCGCCGCCCTGGAACATACAGTTGCCGAACAACATCAAAACGCTGAGTTTCCACCCGTAGAATACCGGGTTTCCGGAGGAGGGGGGCATGCGGCTACCTCGTGGCGCGAAGAGCAGGGGTATACATACTAAAACCTTCGGGAGCAGACCATAAAACCCGGTGCATGTCAATTTTCCCCGTCCGCCGCCTTGGCAAGAGAAAAAAAGACGCGTACTGTGCGCACGACTATGCGCAAGGAGGATGCCATGCGGCAGTATGAAACAACCTTCGCCACGCTCCGGCAGTCGCCGAAGGTGTGGCTGGTGACGGGCGCCGCCGGGTTTATCGGATCAAACCTGGTGGAAGCGTTGTTGGCGAACGGGCAGCGGGTTTCCGGCCTGGACAGCTGCATCACGGGCCACATGGCCAATCTGGAAATGGTGCGCCGGAGCGTGGGGGAAGAGGCCTGGGCGTCCTTCTCGTTCATCGCCGGGGATATCCGCGATCTCGGAACCTGCATGGAGGCGTGCCGGGGCGTTGACTATGTGCTGCACCAGGCCGCCCTTGGTTCTGTTCCCCGGTCGCTGGAGAACCCCCTGCTCACAAACGAGTGCAACATCACCGGCTTTCTGAACATGCTGGTGGCGGCCCGCGACGCGAAGGTGTCGGCGTTTGTCTACGCCGCGTCCAGCTCCACCTATGGCGATGAGCCGAATCTTCCCAAGGTCGAGGACAGGATCGGCAAGCCCCTTTCTCCGTATGCCGTGACCAAGTATGTGAACGAGCTGTATGCCGATGTGTTCGGCTCGGCCTACGGGCTGCGCAGCATCGGGTTGCGGTACTTCAACGTGTTCGGCAAACGCCAGGACCCCAAGGGCGCCTATGCCGCCGTCATTCCCCTGTGGTTCGCGTCGCTCCTCAAGGGCGATACCGTTCATATCAACGGGGACGGCGAGACCTCGCGGGACTTCTGCTATATCGACAACTGCGTGCAGGCCAATATTCTGGCCGCGACAGCCGCGCATGACGAGGCTTTCGGCCAGGTCTACAACGTGGCCTTCGGCGAGCGGACGACGCTGAACGAACTTTTCGCCGCCATCCGGGACGAGGTTGCGCGGTTCACCCCGGCGGCCGCCGAAGCAAAGGCCGCGTACCGGGACTTCCGCGCCGGGGACGTGCGCCACTCCCTGGCGGATATCGGCAAGGCCCGGAACCTTCTCGGGTATGATCCCGAATACAGTGTCCGCGCCGGGCTCCGCCTCGCGGCGGACTGGTACGCGCATAATCTTTGAGGCGTTGCGCGCCGTATCGTCGACCATATAGGATGGCGGCGCACGGTAGCGCTGCGTTGTTTCCGGTTTCCCCGCTGTTTTGGCGGGGAAGCTTTTTTTTGCGGCCAAATAATAGCCATATCGCCACGAGTAGCGTATATACTCAGATTGAAGACGTATGTGTTGCCGTGCCTGTTGTACCCAGGCGCACGGCCCCGGTTTTCCATATTACGACAGGAGGAAGAGTATGCGTTCAGCTTACACGTTCATGGTATGCCTCGCGGCAGCCGCGTTGATCTCGTTTGCTCCGCCGGCGGCGTCGGCGGCGAAGGACACGATTGCGACGTCGCCCGGCACGGTTTCGGCGATTTCCGTCCCGGCCGTGCAATTGAAACATTGGAAAAACTCCACAATCCAGGAACGGCGGGCTTTCCTCATGGGCTTTGTCGCCATGCTGGAAATGGAGCACGCCTGGCAGGGGAAAAATGAGCTGCCCATATCGCAGAGCACGGTTTCCACATGGGTTCGCGGCCTCTCCGGCGTGTCTATCCCTGAAATAGACAACGCCGTGAACGACTATGTCGTGGCGAATCCCAAGGCCATGGAAATGACCGTCATTGAGACTCTCGGGCGCCTCTATGTGCGGCCGAAGCTTTCCAAAAACGAGCGTGAGGATGCGGCAAAGCGGTACGATGTCCTTAAAGCCAGCTTCGCGCAGTAATCAACGTCGGAGGATGACATCATGAAAACACGTATTGCCGCTCTCGCACTTGCGGCCTGCCTCATGGCCGCGCCCGCGTGCACGAATATGTCGAAAACCCAGCAGGGAACCCTTTCCGGCGCGGCCCTCGGCGCGGCCGGCGGGGCGGGCATCAGCGCCATAGCTGGCGGCTCCGGCACCATCGGCGCCCTTATCGGCGGCGCTGCCGGCGCCATTCTCGGTGGTGTTTACGGCCACAGTAAGGAATAACGATCGGGCATCCGTTCATTCGGATACGGCCCGGCATGAACAGCGCGCGTTCCCCGCCAGGGGGAACGCGCGCGGCTTTTGTAAACGGCGGGGGCGGGTCACAGCGTCGCGGTAACCCCCAAAACGAACCAGTTCATATTGAGCAGGGTCGCGTCGTCGGCCTTTTCGCCCGCCTTGATGCGGATTTTACCGTTCTGGTCAAGGATCGGCCCGGTAAAAACCGTCATGGCGCCGCGGGCGATGGCGTCCCTGCATGTGAGGACCTTGTCCCGCACAGCCTGGGGCACCATGGGGCCGAAGGGGGAAAGGCCCACGACGCCGCTTTCCAGGCCGGGCCAGCTGTCGGAAGACCGCCATTCGCCTTTGCGGACCTTGGCGAGAACGTCCTTGTAAAAGGGAACCCAGTTCCAAACAGCGGCGACGAGGTGCGCTTTCGGCGCAAACGCGCTCATGTCCGTGTGGTAGCCGACCGAGTAGACCCCGCGCGCCTCGGCGGCCTGCTGCGCGGCGGGAGAATCCTGATGCTGGGCGACGACGTCCGCCCCGCCGGTAATGAGGCTCATGGCCGCGTCCCTTTCCTTCGCTTCATCGTACCAGGTCTTGGTCCAGACAACGCGGACCTCGACCTTGGGGTTCACGGCCTGCGCGCCGAGGGTAAAGGCGTTGATGCCCCGGATGACCTCGGGGATCGGGTACGCGGCCGCGTACCCGATGATATTTGATTTGGTCATGGCCCCGGCCACCATGCCCGTCAGGAAACGGACTTGGTAGACGCGGCCGAAATACGTGCTGACGTTCGGGGCGGTTTTAAACCCGGAACAGTGCAGAAAGGTGACGGCGGGAAACTCTTTGGCCACCGTGAGGGTGGGGTCCATGTACCCGAAGCTGGTCGTGAAGATGATGTCGCAGCCCTGTTGCGCCATCTCGCGGATAGCCTGTTCCGCTTCGCGGCCTTCGGGCACGTTTTCCTTGAATACGGCGGTCACGCCGGGCATGGCGGCAAGGGCGCGCCGGGCCAGATCGTGGGAATGGGACCAGCCCACTTCCCCCGCGGGCGAGATATACACAAACCCGACCGTGACGGGTTTTTCAGCCGCGGGCGCCGTGACGGGAAAAAGAATGCAGACGGCTGCTGCCAACAGAGCGGCGGCAAAAGATCTCATGCATACCTCGCAAGCCTGATGCGCTTCGGGAGCGCCAAGCCTGGCCGAAGCATTTTTGTTCGCTTAACCATAATTACTTTTTGTAAAAAAACAACCGGGCAGCGCACAAAAGCGCGCTGCCCGGCATGCGGCATATCCGGCTGCCGTTATTGCCCGAAGAGTTCCTTGTGGGGCACGAGCACTTCGGCCTTTTTGTGCAGGTCGGCGATATAGGCGTTCATGGCCTGTCCTCTTTTGGAATTGAGGACGACCTCCACGGCTCTGGCTTCGATTTTCGCCCATTCCTCGTCGTTCAGGGGAATGACTTCCGTGGGCATGGCAATGACCGCGCCTTTGGATGTGGCAAAGGGCTCTTTCATCCAGACGTCCACCGGGGACGCGAATATGGCGTCGGAAAGCGCTTTGGCATACCCGAGGCCGGGGATATTGTTCTGGCGGGTGAACGGTTCGGAGGTGATAACCTTGTCTTTGTAAGCCGCCGGGATGCCGTTGGCAAACTCGGCTATAACGGCGCGGGCGGCTTCCTCGGATTTCTTTTCCGCTTCGCGCTGGGTAAGGACTTCAAGGATGAGGTCGCGCACCTCGGTCAGCGGTTTGACGCCCGCGGGGGCGGTATCGCCTATTTCGGCCACCACGAAGCCTTCCTGAGTTTCCAGCACGCCGTTGACCAGGGAGCCTTTGGCCCCTTCGAACAGGGAGAGCTGCTCGGGCCTGCGCAGTTGCAGCGCGTAGCCCAATTCCTCGCGCGGGGCGGGGTTGGTGGTTTTGATGTCCACCTTCAGTTCCTTGGCGATTTCCGCCAGGGGCTTGCCGATGGCAACCATGTCCTCGGCCTGGGCCTGCACGTCCCGGAAGGCCAGAGACGCTTTTTCCTCGCCCAGCGCCAGCCGGAGCGCCGCCCTGACTGTTTCCTCGGGCTGGGACCAGTCGGGGTCCGTTGCAAGCAACTGCGAGAGCACCAGCATGTTTTCCATTTTGACGACGGCGGCGACGTCGTTCTTGTGCAGGCCGGCAAGGGAGCCCAGGATCTCCTCGGGGATGCGGCGCGCTTCCATCATGCCGGTCTCGCCCATGCGGGCGTCGGGGAATTCCGCCACCAGGTCCTTTGCCGCTTCGGCAAGGTCCGTGCCCGCGCGCAGGGCCGTGGCGACGATTTCGAGTTTGGCCTTCATCGCGTCTTCCGTGGCGGCGTCCGCGCCGTCGGGGACGGGAAGCTGGACCTGGCGGATATTGTACTGCAAAGGACCGGCGGCATAGGCCTTGTCCACTTCGGCCTCGGCGACGTCCATGGAAGGGGCGAGAGCGGCCGGGGTCACGTCAAGGTAGGAAACGGCGATAGTCGCGGGCTGGGAGAATTGGGCCAGGTTGGCGTCGTAATACGATGCGATGGCGTCGTCCGTAATGGTGATGTCTTTCCGGTAGCCGTCCGCCGCGAACAGCACGTAAGAAACAACGCGTTTTTCCAGCTCGAAGCCGAGCCGGCGGCGGGCTTCCTCGGGCGTTACGGTAACGGCGGAGGTGACGTACCCCTGCATTTTCTGGGCGAGGAGCGCGCGCATCTGGCTCTGTTCGAATTCCGCGATGTTTCTGCCCTGGTTTGCCACAAACTGTTCATACCGCTTCTGGCTGAACTTGCCGTCGTCCCCGTTGAAAATGCCCTGGGCCCGCAGATAGGCGGCATATTCCACGGGCGTGACGGTAATGCCGAGGCGTTTGGCTTCCTGTTCGATCAGGGAGCGGACGACCAGCCGTTCCAGAACCCTTTCCGGCAGGCGGAGGTTTTTCATGAGTTCGGCGGAGGCGTCCGGGGCCATGCCGCGGAACTGTTCTTCCTCGGCGCGGAGTTCCCGTTGGAAATCCGCTATCAGGATGGGCTTGCCGTTCACCGTGGCCGCCGTGCCCGGGCCGCTCTGGTTGTTGCTGCCCACGCCCCAGGCGACGAAGACGAGGATGATGATGCCGAAAATAACCTTGACGGCCCAGGATTGGGCGCGATGGCGTATCAGATCGAGCATGGATACTCCGTGTAAAGCGTTCCGGAAAACAGACCCGCCAATGGGCGGGCCGGTGTGTCGTGGTTCAAAAACAGCGTACAATACCGCCGGGGGGGACTGTAGAGGAAGGTCACGCCTTAGTCAATATTCGCGTTCCTTAACAAATCGCTACGCGAGGGGAACCCTCGCTTGCTCCGCGCCCTTCAACAAATCGCTACGCGAGGGGAACCCTCGCTTGCTCCGCTTCGCGGGGCGCTATCGCGCCCTTTCCGCACCCTTCGGCAGTAAAGTACGGCCTCGGCGTGCGGACTCACGGCAGGATCACTGCTGCTCGATATCGAGCCCCATGCCCCGGTATTCGTTGAGCTTGTTCCGCAGCGTGCGCACGGATATGCCCAGCAGCTCGGCGGCCTGGGTCCTGTTGCCCAGCGTCTGCTCAAGGCCCTTGGCGATCATGATGCGTTCCATTTCATGCAGGGGGATAACCGCCCCGCCGAAGGAAGAGGGGGCCGCCGCGCCAGCCGTGCCGCCCGCGATACCGCCCACGATACCGCCCAGGATACCGCCCAGGATACCGGAAGACGCGCCCGGTACGGCGCCGGGCATGGCGCCGCTTTCCGTCCCGCCCCCGTGCTGCTGCACGGCGGCTTCTTCCTCGAACAGGGGCCAGGCGTCCGGATCCAGCAGAAAATGCACGGGCTCTATGGGCCCGTTCCCGCTGAGCAGCACGGCGCGTTCCATCAGGTTCTGCAATTCGCGCACGTTGCCGGGCCACTCGTATTGCCGCAGCCAGGCGGCGGCTTTTTCCGAAAGTTCCGCTTTGGGCAGGCCGTATTCTTTGGCGTACATGGCCATGAAAAAGTGGGCCAGTTCCATAATGTCCTCGCCCCGTTCGCGCAGGGCGGGCAGGCGGAGCGGGATGACGTTGAGGCGGAAGAACAGGTCCTGCCGGAATTTGCCTTCCTCCACCCAGCCCTCGAGGTTGCGGTTGGTGGTGGCGAGGATGCGCACGTCCACCGGGATCGTCTCCGTGCCGCCCACGCGGTCGACTTCGCCCTCCTGCAAAACGCGCAGGAGTTTGGCCTGGAGCGCGAGGTCCATTTCGGAAATTTCGTCGAGCAAAAGAGTGCCGCCGTCCGCCAGTTCGAACTTGCCGGGCTTTCTGGCAATCGCGCCGGTGAACGCGCCTTTTTCGTGGCCGAAGAGCTCGCTTTCCAGCAAATGTTCGGGGAGCGCCGCGCAGTTGACGGCGATAAAGGGCTTTTCCGCGCGGTCGGACATGGAGTGCAGGTACCGGGCGAACATTTCCTTACCCGTTCCGGATTCCCCGGAAATGAGGACCGTGGCTTTTGATTTGGCGACCCGCTGGGCAAGGGCCAGCACGCGCGCGACCGTCGGGTTGGTGCCCACGATGCGTACGCCCGGCAGGGGCTTTAAGCCGCCGAGCGTGCTGGAGGCGGGCACGGGCGCCGGGTCTTTGCGCACCGGTACGACCGTGGCGATTTTTTCATAGGAAAGGGGCTCGACCCAGTAATCCGTGGCGCCGAGTTCCATGAGGCGCTCGGTTTCGTCCGGGTTGGGCCTGTCCGTAAAAATATAGACCGGGGGAAATTCGGGGTCGTCCTGCCCCACCTGCATCAGGTCGTCCACCCTGTAGCCCGGGAGAGCCGGGCGGGAAAAGATGGCGCTGGTGCCCGCTTTGCGGATGAACGCCGACGCGCCCTTGAGGTTTTCGGCGATGCCGACCTCAAACCCGGCGTCCCGCAATTGCGGAAACACCTTGGTCACCGACTGGGCAGGCGCGATGAAGAGGATGCGGCGTTGTGACATAATAGGTAAGGTCATACCCGGATATTCGCGTGGAAGCAACCGCTATCGCAAGGTTTGTTCGATGCCTGGGGCGTCCGGGACGGCCTCGAGTATTTTTCTAACCCCGGGTGCGAAGCGCGCCGCGCTTGCATCCATAACGTCGCCCTCGGGGATGACGATGCGCTTCGGGACGTTCCGGACGGTGAAAATGTCCGCTCTCGCTTTTTGCGATTTGGCGTGAAAGTCCTGTTTGGATCGGTACAGATAGTGGTTTATCTGCCCTTTTTCCCAGGACGCGCTTTGGGACCGCCCCTCGGTTATCGGGGTATGGTCTTCCCTGACAATATGATCGCCGTCGCCCCGCAGCACGCACATGTGGGGGTTGAAGAACACATGCGCGCGGCGCGGGTCCACGATGCTTTTCACGTGGGTGTGCAGACTGTGCGCGTCATGCAGCGCCCTGGTGTAATTCTCGATCTGCAGCCCGGCGGGGCGGAGCTTGTGCCCGTTTGAGCCAAAGGCCTTCCAGTTGAGGGCTAGCCCGGCCTGTCCTTCGAACTCCTCCAGCATGGGGGGCAGGGATTCGTGGTTTTTGGGAACAATGAATTCGTCAGCATCAATGAACGCGATCCAGCGGCACTGGTCCGCATTGGTCCTGAGGCAGTGGTTGTAGGTGACCATCTGCATGGCCCTGCCGGGGGCGTCGTATACGGCCAGCGTGGCGGCCGTCCGCAGCCCGCCGAATTTTCGCAGCGATTGGCGCAGGGGTATCCGGCTTGCATTGTCATAGAGGTAAAAGGCGTCAACGCCGAGGTGCATGTAGTAGGCGATCCATTCGTCGAGGAACAGGTCCTCGTCCTTGATGATGGCGCATATTCCGAGGTAGTGCATATCGCCTCCTGTTATGCTAGCCGGGCGAGAATCGCCTTTACCCCGTCCGCGAAGCGCAGCGCCGAGAGGTCTTCCTCCCCGCCGCGCGGCGCGGCCACCTTGCCGCCGGGTATGGACCGCAGTTCGTTGTTGTCCGCCCTGGGTTTGCGGAGCTTGGCGTAATAGTCTTTTTTGGACCGGTAATAATAGTGGTTGATCTGGCCGACCTCCCATGACGGAGAATTGACCAGGCCGGAGGTTACCTTTTCTCCGCGCTCCGTGACGATGACGTCATTTTTGTTTTTCAGGCCGCAGGCGTGGGGACTGGGAAAGAATTTGACCGTGCCCGGCTTGACGATGGATTTGATGTGCAGGTTATAGGGGTCGTCCGGCCCGGTCACGCGGGTGTAGTTTTCTATCTGCAAACCGACGGGCGGAACAGCATGGCCGTTCGTGCCGAACATGCGCCAGTGCAGCGCCAGCCCGGCGTGCGCCGTGAAATTTTCCAGCATGGCAGGGATGGAGTCGTGCTGCTTCGGCACGATGAATTCGTCCATATCCACAAAGGCGATCCAGCGGCATTCGGCCGCATAGGTTTGCGCGCAATGCTCGTACGCGGCCATCTGCACCTTTTCACCGGGCGCGGCATGGATACGCAGATTCTCCACGCCGAGCAGCGGCCTGAATTTTTTCAGGCTATGCATGAGCGGGATTCTGCTGCCGTTGTCGTAGAGATAAAAAGCCGTTACGCCGAGGTGCAGATAGTAGGCCATCCATTCGTCGAGGAACGGGTCCTCATCCTTGATGATGGCGCATATGCCGAGATAGTGCATCCCGTTTCCTTGTTACCGCGTTTCGCGGGTGAACAGTTCCGCCTCATACGCCTTGATGCGGGCGGCCATGGGCGGATCGATATAAAAACTTTCGGCGTCCAGGCCGAGTTCCGTTGCCCTGGCCTTGAAAAACGCGGCGGCGATCAGGGTTTTGGGGCTGACGGCGCGGCGGTTGATCTCCTTGAAATTCAGGGAATATTGAATTTTCCTGATGCCGAACCGCAGGCAGACCTGGAAGAATTTTTCCACCTGCGCGATATCGTTCGTGTCGTCAAAGATGATGTATTTCAGGTCGATCTGTTCCGGGGCGCGGCAGGCCGCCGTATACGTTTGCAGCGACGCCATGACCGCGTCCCAGCCGTCCACACCCTTGACCTTGCGGTAGGTCGCCGCGTCGCCGGAATCAAGGCTGATATTGACAAGGCCCTTCCCGGCGGCGAGCAGTTCCGTGACCGCGGGGGAGCATAGAAGCGCGTTGGTGTGCACGTACTGGACGATGCCTTTCTCCATGCCCCAGCGGCAGACAGCCGGAAATTCCCGCAAAAGGCCCGGCTCGCCGCCGCCCCAGCTGATGACGCATTGGGGGGAAAGCGCGCCCTGTTCCGCCAGGCTTTCGAGCGCGGGCAGGATAGCGTATGGCGGCTTTTTGCCGGAAGCCGCCCACAGGTCGCAATAGGAGCATTTGCAGTTGCAGAAATACCGGTGATGGTTGACGGAAACGGCCGCGATGCGGAAGGTTTCCGCCGTGGGAAGATCAAACGGCTTGCCGTCGTCGCGCAGTTCCGGGCACCCGGCGCAATGGTCCGAACCGGTTTGAACCCGCGTGAGAACGTCCGCGATGTGGCCGACATAGCCGTCCAGCCGCAACGGGCCGCCGGAGAACGGGAACGAGGGCACGCCGAGCGCGCGCACGTCGCAGCACGGCTGGATGCCCGTGGGCTCAAAGTTGATCTGGTTGCGCAAAAAACCGCAGGTTTTCATGCCGTTCCGTCTCTCTGAAAGCGTTTTGAGCGCCGGAAAACCGACGCCTCGTTGGATATTTGCAAAAGACGTTCCACAAGAAGGCCGCCCCCTGCGGAACGCGGTGCCGGATTTCCGGAACCGGGCGTCTTGTCCGCCTTGGCTGTCTGTGCTAATCCAGAGGCCTCGGTAACCATTTTACCCCTATTGCCATGCCAGAACACAATACCCTTGCCGACATCCTCAGCCTTGTGGCCGCCGGGAGCCTGTCCCCGGAAGACGCGGCGGCGCAGTTGAAATACGCCCCGTTCCGGCAGATGCTGGACGGCGTCACCGTGGACACGCACCGGCACTTACGCACCGGCGCGCCGGAAACCGTGTTCGCGCGCGGCAAAAGCGCCGAGCGCCTCATTGCCGCGGTTGCCGCCCTAAGCGGCGATACCGGCGCCAAGCCCGTGCTGGCGAGCCGCGTTTCCCCGGAGCAGGGCGCGGCCCTGCAAAAGGCCTTTCCCGACGGCACGTACTGGCCGGAAGCCGCGACCTTCAGCCGGGGCAAGCCCTTGCCGCACACGCCGCCCTGGCCGGACGCGGGCGACGTCATGATCGTGACCGCCGGGACCTCCGACATGCCCGTGGCTCTCGAAGCCCTGGCAACGCTTCTTTTTCACGGCATCAACGCCGGGCTTGCCGCGGATATCGGCGTGGCGGGCCTGCACCGCGTAACCCCCTGGCTGCCCGTGTTCGAAAAAGCCTCGGCCCTTATCGTGGTGGCGGGCATGGAAGGCGCGCTCCCCAGCGTTATGGCCGGTCTTACCGGCAAGCCCGTTGTGGCGGTCCCCACCTCCGTCGGCTACGGAGTGGCGCTCGGCGGGTTCGCGGCGCTGGCGGGCATGCTTTCGTCCTGTTCTCCGGGCATCGCGGTGGTCAATATCGACAACGGCTACGGCGCGGCTATGTTCGCCCTGCGGCTCATGCAGATGAAAGATCATTCATCAACGCTTCCTTAAGGAATTTATGACCCAGCGGCGCGGCTCCAAAAAAGAAACCTCCCTCTCCCTGATCGAGTCCCCGGAAGAGCTTTCCGGCACGCTGGAGCGGGTGGTCTTCCACAACCCGGACAACGGGTACACTGTCCTGCGCCTGAACGTAAAAGGCAAACCCGACCTTGTGACCGTGGTCGGGGCCATGCACGAGCCGCAGCCGGGCGTCGCCCTGAACGTTTCCGGCCGCTGGACCAGCCACGCCAAGTTCGGCGAGCAGTTCCAGATGGAACGGTACGAAACCGTGCTCCCGGCGACCGAGGCGGGCATCCGCCATTATCTCGCCTCCGGCCTTATCAAGGGCGTGCGCGAGGCCATGGCCAAGCGCATCGTGGACATGTTCGGCGAGGACACCTTCCGCATCATGGAAGAAGACCCGGAACAGCTCCTGAAAGTTTCCGGCATCGGCATGAAAACCGTGGACGCCGTGCGCGCGGCCTGGGCCGAACACCAGGGCATCCGCGAGCTTATCATGTTCCTCCAGCCCCACGGGGTTTCCACGGCCTACGCCGTGCGCATCTATAAACACTATGGGGCCGAGGCCTTGGACGTGGTGCGGGAGAATCCGTACCGCCTCGCCATGGACATCCACGGCATCGGGTTTCTGACCGCCGACACCATTGCCATGAAGCTGGGGTTCGAGCCGGAATCCGCACTCAGGGCCGAGGCCGGGCTGCTCTATACCCTGGTCCGTCTGAGCGAGGACGGTCACGTGTATTATCCCAAAGAGGATCTCCTGCGGGAAACGGCAGCCCTGTTGAACGTGGAACCCGCCCTGGCGGAACGCGCGCTCACGCCGCTGGCCGCCGAAGAGCGGATCGTGCTGGAGGAGTTGCGCGGGCAGCCGGGGCAGATTCCCGGCGATATCGACCCGGACGACGACCGGGTGCTGACCCACATCGGCGTGTATCTCGGCCGGTACCACCATTGCGAGGCGGGCATCGCCTATTATTTGCGGCGGATTCTCCGTTCCCCCAAGGCCGCGACCTTTGACGACCCGGAAGCGGTCATGAAAAAGACCCTGGCCTCTCTCCGGGAAGCCAGAACCGGCCCAACGGAACTGGCTCCCGAGCAGGAGGAGGCCGTCAGGAGCGCCATAGCCAAAAAGGTCATGGTCATCACCGGCGGGCCGGGCACGGGCAAGACCACGGTCATCAACGCGGTCATCAAGGCTTTTTCCCAGGTCAAGGCCCGCATCCTCCTGGCCGCGCCCACGGGCAGGGCCGCCAAGCGGCTGTCCGAGACCAGCGCCCTGGAAGCCAAAACCATTCACCGCCTTCTGGAATACAGCCCGCACGAGGATTCCTTCTGCCGCAACGAGGACAACCCGCTCGCCTGCACGCTGCTCGTGATCGACGAAGCCTCCATGATGGACACGCTCCTCATGTATCATTTGCTGAAGGCCGTGCCGCTCGGCGCCACGGTCATTTTCGTCGGCGACGTGAACCAGCTGCCGTCCGTCGGGCCGGGGAACGTGCTGCGGGACATCATCGCATCCGGCACCGTGCCGGTGGTGGAGTTGACGGAAGTGTTCCGCCAGGCCGCGGAGAGCGAGATCATCCTGAACGCCCACCGCATCAACCACGGGGAAGCGCCGAGCCTCGCCAACCCCACGGACAGGCTCGGGGATTTTTACTTCATCCGCCAGGACGACCCGGAAAAGGCCGCCGCCATGGTGGTGGATCTGGTCAAGGAGCATATCCCGCGCCGGTTCAATCTCAATGCCTTTGACGACGTCCAGGTGCTCTCTCCCATGCACAAGGGATCCTGCGGGGCCGCCAACCTGAATGCGCTGCTCCAGGACGCGCTCAACCCGCAGACCCTCAAGCTGCAGCGGGGCGACCGCCAGTTCCGGCTCGGCGACAAGGTCATGCAGATCCGGAACAACTACGACAAGGACGTGTTCAACGGCGATATCGGGCGCATCATCCACGTGCATCCCGAGGACCGCGAGATTACGGTCCGGTTCGACGAGACCAACGTCATCTACCCCTGGGACGACCTGGACGAGCTGGTGCCCGCCTATGCCATTTCCGTGCACAAGTCGCAGGGGTCGGAGTACCCGGCGGTTGTGCTGCCCATCCTGACCCAGCATTACGTCATGTTGCAGCGCAATCTCCTCTATACCGGGGTCACGCGCGGCAAGCGCCTGGTCGTGCTTGTCGGGTCGGCCAAAGCCGTGCATATAGCCGTCGCCAACAACCAGATGCGCAAGCGCCACACCTGGCTCGCGCACCGTCTGGCGGCGGGAGTGTAGACCGGGGGAAGGGAAAACCAACAGGGCCTGAGGTTTTAGTAAATTACAAAATGGAAAAAGTATGAACCGCATTTTTCGCATTCTGATTTGTCTTACAGCACTGGTCTCCCTGGCCGCGTGCGCCCCCAAGGGGGTGGACGTCACCCGGTTCGGGTTGGAAGACGCGGTTGTCGCGGCGGACCTGGGAACCTTTCCCCAGGATCTGACCGTGTACGCCGAACGCGCGGGCAAGGATACCGCGCTGATGGACCCCGAGCGGCAGGGCGGGGAAGACACCCGGTTTGACGAGAGCTTTTTCGCGGCCTGGGGCGGCACGGTTTCGCACCTGCCCAAGGACGAGGTGTTCGAGGCCGTCAAGAACGTGGACCCGGCCAAAGGGTTTGCGGAGAACTTGCGGCCGTGGGGCAAGGACCGCTGGCAGGAACTGGTGTCCAACTGTTTTATGGAAAGCTACGGCGGCACCCCCGCCCGGCCCGCCATTACCGTGGGCACGGCGCAGCTGCGCAGAATGCCTACGGACGCCCCGTATTTCCTGGACCCAGGCAAGGGCGGCGAAGGGTTCCCCTTTGACTACCTGCAAAACTCCGCGCTCTGGGTGGGCACGCCGGTGGCCGTGATCCACGTTTCCCGCGACCGGGTCTGGGCCTACGTGCAGACCCGCCTCGTTTCCGGCTGGACCCGGGCGGCGAACCTCGCGGCCGTGGACAAGGCCTTTATCACCGCGTGGCGCTCGCGGCCCATGGCCGTGCTGGTGCAGGACAACGTCGAACTGATCGTCATGGATAAGAAAACGGACGCCGTGACCGGGAGCGAACCGGCCGCCGTGGGGTATATCGGAACCATACTGCCGCTTGCGAACGCGGGAAGTTTGCGCGTGCCGAAATCGCCCCACGTGTACGTCAATTTGCCGCTCCGCGCCTCCGACGGCAAGGCAATCATGGCCACGGCCCTTGCGCCCATGTATGGTACCCGGAAAAAGCCCCTGCACCTGACCCCGCTGAACGTGGCCCTGGTGGGCAACGCCATGATGGGTCAGCCTTACGGCTGGGGCGGGCTTTTCGGGCAGCGGGATTGCTCGGCCGCCATGCATGATCTGTTCGCGCCGTTCGGCGTCTGGCTGCCGCGCAACTCCCGGCCCCAGGGACAGATGGGCACGCGCCTCGACGTGGCGGGCCTGACCCCGGACCAGAAGGAAGAGAAGATTATGCGCGAGGGTACCCCGTTCTTCTCCCTGGTCAGCATGCCGGGGCACGTGGGGCTGTACCTCGGCGCGTACCCGAAACCCGGGGAAAAGGAGACGCGCGACGTGCCAGTCATGTTCCACAACGTCTGGGGTTTGCGCATCGACAGCGGCTCGGGAGCGGACAAGCGCGAAGGGCGCGCCGTCATCGGCAAGGCCGTGGTGACGAGCCTCAGGCCCGGCGTGGAGCATGAGGGCATTTCGTCCCCGGCGGGCATCCTTGACCGGATAAGCGGGCTGGCGATTTTGCCCGAGCCGCTTCCGGGAGAACGCGGCGGACGCTGAGTACAGTGGTGAGAGACGTGAACGACGATACCTTTTTCCTTGTCACCCTGGGGTGCAAGGTCAACCAGTATGAAAGCCAGGCGTTGCGGGAGGCATGGGCCGCGCGCGGTCTGATAGCGGCGGAAAGCGCGAAGGACGCGGCCACGGTCTGCATCAGCACCTGCGCGGTCACGGCCGGCGCCGTGGCGGACGGCAGGGCCGCCGTGCGCCGGGTCCACCGGGAAAACCCGGACGCGGCGATCATCGTCACCGGGTGCGCGGCCCAGGTTATGCCCGGCGAATTCCAAAAACTCCCCGGTGTGACGCGGGTGGTGCCGCAGCAAAACAAGATGACGCTCCTGCGCTATGGGGAAGACGCGTCGTGCGAGCGTGAAGGATTTTGCGGCGCGAGCGGTGGCGTGCAAGGCAGCGAAGGCGGCGGGCCGCAACGCGATACCGAAACGCCCCCGTACCCTCCGTTCACCATCACGGAGTACGACCGGTCCCGCGCCATCGTGAAGGTTCAGGACGGGTGCTCGCACCGCTGCACCTACTGCATCGTGCCGCTGACGCGCGGCACATCGCGCAGCCGCCTGCCGGAAGCGACCCTGGATGAAGCGAAGCGCCTGCTCAAGGCCGGGTTCCGTGAACTGGTGCTCAACGGCATCAACCTGGCCCAGTATGGCCGTGACTTCGCGCATGAGCATGATTTCTGGGATCTCGTCGCGTTTCTGGAAGCGGAACTCGCCCCGGAATGGGCGGGATGCGCGCGCATCCGGCTGAGTTCCCTGGAACCGGGCCAGCTTGGGCCAAAGGCTCTGGATGTCCTGGGGCGCAGCCTTCTGGTGGCGCCGCATCTGCACCTGTCGTTGCAAAGCGGCGCCAAAAACGTGCTCCGCCGCATGGGGCGCGGCCATTACGACCCGGATATCCTGCACGGCTTTTGCGCGGCCCTGGGGGAAAAACTGCCGCGCTTCGGGCTTGGGGCGGACATCCTGACCGGGTTTCCCGGCGAGACGGAAGAGGACGCGGCAACGACCGAAGCCTTTTGCGCCGCGCTTCCTTTCAGCTACGCCCATGTGTTCCCGTATTCGCGCCGTCCGGGCACCCCGGCGGCGGCCTGGCGGGACCAGGTGGACAGCGGGGTGAAAAAAGAGCGGGCCGCGCGGCTGCGGGCCATTTTTGACGCGAAGAGCCGACGCTTTCTGGAAGACAGCCTCGCGCTGCCCGTGGTGCGCGTCGCCTGCGAGGTCTCGGGGGAGGGCGCGGCCAGGACCTTCAGCGGGGTTGATGAATGCTACGTCGAGTGCCGCTTCATGAAAGGCCATGAGCCGGACGCATCCCGGTCCCGTTCCCTTGTGGCCGCAAAGCCGGAGGCTGCCGGCGACGGCTGGCTGTGGGTGAAAAGCCTCGAGTAGCTATGCGCGCGCCTCGAAATACGCCACCTCATGCCATACCACGTTCGCACCGGTCAGGCCGAGCGCGGCGTACTGTTCCTTCATCGCGCCCTTGTGTCCCCAGAATTCGCCCTGGAACCGGCGGGGCAGGGCAAGACCCGCCAAGGGGCGGCCCAGGCGGGCGGTTTCTTCATCGATATACCGGAAGAGAGCGGCGGATCGCACCACGGACCCCAGCGCCGGATGGGCGGGACCGGCGAGAATGCCGCCGTCGTCGAGCCCGTCCTGGGCGGCGAGGCCGATGCGGATGACCGGGATATCCGCCCGCCAGAAAGCCAGCTGCGCGTCCGCCAGGAGCGGAATGACGGCTTCGAGCGGCCAGGGCGCGAACGCGCCGCGTTCGAACAGGGCGGCAAGATCCGTCCCGGCGAGCACAAGGCAGGGGTAAAGGCGCACGGCGGCGGGTTTTTGCCGCAGGGTCAGGGCAAGATCGTTCCGGAAGTCCGTTTCCCGCATGCCGGGCATGCCGGGCATGAGCTGGATGCCCAGTTGCAGCCCGCTTTGCCTGACCGCTTCGCAGCCCATGGCGGCGGTTTCTCCATCATAGCCGCGTTTGGAGGCGGCAAGAGCCGCGCTGGAAAAACTCTGCACGCCCAGTTCGAGCATGTCCAGGCCCGCGTCGCGCAACGCAGCGAGAAGCGCCGGGTCAAGAAAATCCGGCCTGGTGGAGGCGCGGACCTTGGTTATCATGCCTTTTTTCCGGTACGCGGCGGCAAGCGCGAGACAGGAAAACTGATCCTCTTCCGGAAGCGCGGTGAAGGTGCCGCCGTAAAACGCCAGTTCCCGGGCGGGGCGGCCTTCGGCCAAAGCGCGGTCAAGCCCGGCGGCAAGCTCCGCGAGGACCTCCCGGACGGCGCGGGGTTTTTCCCCCGTCTGGAGTGTCTGGGCGCAGAACACGCACCGTGCCGGGCAGCCCTGGAAGGGAATAAAGACCGGCTGCACCCGGATGGCCGCCCGGTCCGCTTCGGGAGCGGGGAAAATGAGGGAGTCCATAGTGGCTCGTCAAAAGTGTTACAAAAACCTATAGATACGTAAAATTACTTGCGCTATTGAATCGTTTATTATACTGTGCTTTACGAAGTGTAAAGAAAGGCGCTTACTTTATCTATTGTATGCGTGTGCTTATATACGAGCATTGGAGCGCGTGGTTATGCACCCTGTATCCGACTCCTGTATTTTCTGCCGCATTGTAAAGGGCGAACTGCCCAGCACGCGGATTTACGAAGATAACGACATTCTGGCGTTCCTTGATATCAATCCGGTTTCTTCCGGGCACACGCTGGTTATCCCCAAGGGGCATTACGCGACCCTCCTGGACGTGCCGGACGAACTCGGCGCAAAGATCGTGCCCGCCTTGTCGCGCATTGGCAGAGCCATCATGACCACGGTTAAGGCGGAGGGCTTCAATTGCCTGCAGAACAATTTTACCGCTTCAGGCCAGATCGTGTTTCACTCGCATTGGCACATTATCCCGCGTTTTGAGGGGGATGGCTTGCGGCACTGGCCCCATAAGGCGAGCGCCGACCCGGCGGCGTTGCAGGCTGTCGCGGAAGCCATCCGGGCGGCGTTCTGACGTTTACGCAAAACAGTGCAACAGCCGATAGTCGGCCTAAAATATGTGATCCCATCACGCTGCCCGCTACGGAGGAGAGAATGTCTGATAAAACCCTGACCAAAGCTGAAATCGTCGACGCCATTTATGAAAAAACCGACCGTAACCGCGGGGAAGTCAAAAAGATCGTGGAAACGCTGCTTCGTATCATGAAAGACGCCATCAAAAAAGACGAAGCGCTCCTTGTCAGCGGGTTCGGCAAATTTGAGGCGTACGGCAAAAAAGCGCGGCGCGGGCGCAACCCGCACACGGACGAGAGCATTACCCTGCCGCCGCGCAAGGTTGTGGTGTTCCGCCTGTCCCGCAAGTTCCGCTCGGAATTGAACCCCGACGAGTAACCGGGCGGATAGCCCGGCGAATACCCAGGCGAGCACATAATTGCGATTTTGTTTTCCCACGCGCCTTCGGGCGCGTTTTTTTATCATGAGGAGGTTTTCATGCGTACCGTCACCCTTCCCGGCGGGACAAAGGTTCCCGCGCTGGGCCAAGGCACCTGGTATATGGGCGAATCCGCATCGAAGCGGGCGGGTGAGATAACCGCGCTGCAAACGGGCATCGACCTTGGCATGACCCTTATCGACACGGCGGAGATGTACGGTTCCGGCCGGTCCGAGGAACTTGTGGGCGAGGCCCTTGCCGGGCGGCGGGACCAGGTGTTTCTGGTCAGCAAGGTGCTGCCGTCCAACGCGTCCCGCCAGGGCACCAAAAAGGCGTGCGAGCGGAGCCTCAAACGGCTGCGCACGGATGTCATCGACCTGTACCTGCTGCACTGGCAGGGGAGTTATCCCTTCGAGGACACCATCGCGAGCATGCTGGAGCTGCAACGGGAGGGCAAAATCCGCCATTGGGGCGTCTCCAACATGGACGTGGCAGAGATGGAGGAAATCGTCTCCATCCCCAAGGGCAATACCTGCGCCACCAACCAGATTTTGTACAACCTCTCGCGCCGGGGCGTTGAGTACGATCTCCTGCCCTGGTGCAAGGAGCATTCGATCCCGGTCATGGCCTATTCGCCCATTGAGCAGAGCCGTATCCTTAACGACAGGACCCTCGTTGCCGTGGCCAAACGGCATAACGCCACCCCGGCCCAGGCGGCGCTGGCCTGGGTTTTGCGCAATCCCGCCGTCATCGCCATCCCCAAGGCCGGAAACCCGGCCCATGCGCGGGAAAACGCGGCCGCAATCGACCTCGTTCTGACGCCCCAGGACCTGGCCGAGTTTGACGCGGTTTTCCGCGCGCCGACCCGGAAGATGCACCTGGAAATGCTGTAAACGCGACGGCCAAAACGAAAGCCCCGGGAAATCCCGGGGCTTTCGTTTCATACAGTTTTTCCGATTCCTATTTTCTCGGCACCGGCAGCGAAACGCTGCCCGCCGGCATATACACCCAGGTCGCGTTCGGCCCGTGCTTTTTGGCGGCCGCGTCCACGGCTTCCTGCAAGGTTTTCGCTTTCAGGGCGAAAAGGGCTTTGGTATCCTTTTCGCAGAAGTCGGAAATCAGCCAGTATTCCTTTTCCGCGGCGACCTTGGCGAATCCGTAGGCTTTATGCCCGCCCATGACGAAGTTCTTTTTGACCTCGTCCATGATTTTCACGGGCGCCCAGTCCCGGTTCATCCATTCCTCGAACACGTGCTCGCCGTACCCGGTGGGGCACTGGGCGGCCAGGATGATGGTGCCGCCCTTCTTGGTGATGCGGTCGGCGTGGTCCAGCGCCTTTTGCGTCTGGTAGGCGTTGATGTCGCGCGGGTGGCCCGAAGCGCAGGTCACGCAGATGTCCACCTGTTTGTCGAAGGGAACCTCGAACATGGAGGAGGAGACGTCCACCGCGGACCGCCAGGCTTTTTCCAGGTCTCCGGCGTGGATGCTCACCACTTCCTGGCGGTCGTTGACCACCACGTTGAGGATGAACTTGACCCCCACCTGGCGGGCGGCCTCGATCATTTCCAGGCTGACCGGGTTCTGGTCGATGGGCGGCAGGTTGTCCATGAGTTCCACCATGCGGGCGTGGTTCTTTTCCACGGTGTCTTTACCCGCGAGGCCCGGCAGAATGGACTTGCGGCCCCCGGAATAGCCCGCGAAATAGTGCGGCATGACCACCCCGAGGGTGATGAGGAAGTCCGCTTCCTTGGCCAGTTTGTTGACGTAAAAATCGTAGCCGGATTTGAATTTGCCCATGAACACGTGGGTATCCTTGGCAAAGGCGTCGTGGCTGATGACGCGGAACCGGTCCACGATGTCGTCACCGTAGATGTCGCGGTTTTCCTGCTCGGTATGCACGTCGTGAATGCCCGTGGCCACGAGAAAGGTCACCTGCCCGTCTTCGATGCCGGCGTCGGCGAACGCTTTGAGCAACGGCGGCAGCATGATCGTATACGGGGTGGGCCGCGTGATGTCGTTGACCACCACCACGACGGTCTTGGGCTTGGCCTCGCGCAGCATGTCCACCAGGGGTTTTGTGCCCGAGGGGTTGGCCACGGCGGCGTAGGCGGCCGCCAGGGGGTCGGCCAGGCCCGTTTTTTCGCCGGGCACGATGATTGTGGGTTTCACTCCGTCCGGCAGGGTGAAGGTCAGTTTGCCTTTGCCGTATGCGAGTTCATAGGTCATAAATGGTCTCCTTTATCCCCAGAGGCGCCCGACGGGCATGGTTACTTGCAGCAGTATGACGAAAACGACATGGATGACGCCCACTTCGATGGCGGCGATGGCCGCGAACATCGCGAGGCGTTTCGGCGTGCGCCCGGCTTTGGGCTCAAGCCGCCACAGAATCAGGAAAATCGCCGCCAGGCTGGTAATGATGAAGCCTATCCATATCATCAGAACCGCCCAGGCCAGCGCCACAATGATGGTGAAGACAACGGGGGCGTTCAGTTTGTGGACAAAGCTGTCCATGTACACGGGCCGCACATAGGCTTTGATAAGCAGCGCCACGCCCAGGACAACCAGGCCGATGATGAGGTGTTCGGGGAAATAGGCCGCCAGGGGCGAGAAATCCGGGTCCATCTGGAAGTGGAAGAATGCGGCCATGCCCAGCAGAATGAAGCCGCCGAAAAGGTCCGTGTTCAGTTTTTTGGGGGAAGGGGTGGGTGTGCTCATGCCGCGCCTCCTTGCGCCGCCTTGGCGGCCTTTCTTTTTTCATGCACCATGCGGAACAGGGGCCAGCAGGCGGAAAGCACCGAGAGGGCTAACAGGACGAGGCACAAATTCCGGGTGAAGAAGATCAGCCAGGGCATGTCGGGGGATATGGCGTTGCCCATAATAAGCCCCTGTACGTAACCTTTTTCGGCGATGGGCCCCAGAATCAGGCCCAGCACGATGGGGGCGCCGTTGAACTCCAGTTCGCGCAGAATATAGCCCAGAATGCCGCAGATGACCATGACAATAACGTCGAGTTCGTTGCTGCGGATGGCGTAGGAACCCACGATGGTCAGGAGCAGGATGGTGGGCACCAGTACTCTGGTAGGAATGCTGACCACGGTTTTGTAAGTCCATTTGGCCGCGGGAATGCCGAAAATGACCAGCATGACGTTGGCGACGAAGAAGGAAAAGAGGAAAGCGTAGGTGATGTCGCCTCGGGTGGTGAACAGTTCCGGCCCCGGCGCCAGGCCTTGCAGCAGCAGCGCTCCGTAAATGATGGCCGCCGGAGGGGAGCCGGGCACGCCGAGCGCCAGCAACGGCACCATGGCTCCTTCGACCACGGCGTTGTTGGATGATTCGGTTGCCACCACGCCCTGGGGGTTGCCCTTGCCAAAGGTTTCCGGGTCCTTGGCCACCCGTTTAGTTTCGTTGTAGGCCACCAGGTTGGCTATGTTGCCGCCCGCGCCGGGCAGGATGCCGACAAAGCCCCCGATGATGGACGAACGCAAGACGTTCCCCCAGTGCTTGACGGCCATAACGTTATGCCAGGCGGCTTTGAGCGGGTTGTCCTTGACCGTGGCGCGGTCCGCTTTATCGACCGTCACCTCGTAATCCATATCCGGCGCAAAGGCCATCCGCAGGATTTCCGGAATGCAGAAGAAGCCGATCAACACGGAGATAAGTTCCACCCCCCCCTGGAAATCGGGTATGCCCAGGTCGAAGCGCACATCACCGCCCACGGGCGCGATGCCGATCATGCTAATCATCAAACCCAGGAAGCCCCCGGCAATGCCCTTGAGGAGCGATTCTTCCGACAGGCTGGAAATGATGGTCAGGCCGAAAATGGCGACCCAGAAGAATTCCGGCGGCCCGAAGCGCAGGGCCACCCTGGCCAGCGGCAGGGCAAAGGCTATCAGCATGATCGTGCCGAGAATCCCGCCCACGCAGGAGGCGAAGGTGGCCGTATACAGGGCTTCCAGGCCGCGTCCCTGCCGCGCCATGGGGTAGCCGTCGAAGGTCGTGCCGATGGAGGACGGCGTGCCCGGCGTGTTCAAGAGGATCGCCGAGAAGGAACCGCCGAAAATGCTGGCGCAGTAAAGAGCGCCGATGGTCACCAGGCCGGAGACCGGCGTCATGGTGAAGGTGAAGGGCACCATCAGGGCGACGGCCATGGTGGCGGAAAAACCCGGCAGCGCGCCGGCAAGCATGCCCAGAACCATGGCGATGGACATGAACAGCATGTTCTGTAACGTTAAGACTTCTCCTGCCGCTGATAACAAAACATCCATCTGTATACCCCTTGGCTAAAAATTGCACCTCACAGCATATTGCGCTTGAGATTTCCGCTTAACGGCGGGCAAAGCCCGCCTACGGAAATCTCGCGGGCCTTGCTGCACTCCGTTTTGCAAGGCCAGAGCATTTTACCTGAAAGAGTAATTTCAATGTAAAAATGCTCTAAAGCAAAAGGCGTCACTTGCCGGCGTATTCGGCTCGCAGCAGGGGCTTTATGCCGCCGCTGGCCAGAATGTGCATGGCGTAGTCGGAAACCGGTTCCAGCGGATAGGTCTCGTTTTTGGTCTTGTTGCGCACAAGGGACGCGTCCAGGTCGATTTCGAGTTCGTCCCCGCGCGCCACCCGGCCGTCAATGCCGGGGCAGACCAGCAGCGGCAGCCCCAGGTTGATGCCGTTGCGGTAAAAGATGCGGGCAAAGGATTCGGCCAGCACCGCCGAGACCCCGGCGGCGACCAGGGTGATAACCGCATGCTCGCGGGAAGAGCCGCAGCCGAAGTTCGTGCCCGCCACAAGGATGTCCCCGGCTGTGAAATCCCTGGCGAAGTTCGGGTCGGACGCGCCTTCCATGGCATGTTTCGCAACGTCCGGCGCATCCGTCAGGTCAAGGTAGCGGCCGGGATAAATCTGGTCCGTGTCGATATTCTTGCCGAAAATGAACGCTTTGCCGCGTAACTGTTTTTTCATCGCATTTCTCCTATGCCAGATACGGCGCTGGGTCGGTAAGTTTGCCCGTCAGGGCCGCGGCGGCAACGCTCGCCGGAGAACCCAGAAAGATTTCCGCCTTGCCGCTGCCCATGCGTCCGGGGAAGTTCCGGCTGGAAGCGGAAATGCAGGTCTCACCCGAGGCCAGCATGCCTTCATGCACGCCGAGGCAGGCGGCGCAGCCGGGGGTGACAAAGGTGGCCCCGGCTTCCACCAGGGTCTGCATGACGCCCGTTTTCATGGCGTCCAGCAGCACTTTTTTGGAAGCGGGCACCACGATGAAGCGGGTGTCTTTGGCAATGTGTTTGCCGGCCAGTATCCTGGCGGCCACGGTCAAATCTTCCAGCCGCCCGCCGGTACAGGTGCCGAGATAGGCCTGCTGCACGGGCTTGCCGGCGAACTGCGAGATGGAACCCACGTTGTCCACGCTGTGCGGGGCGGCAAGCTGCGGTTCCAGGCCGGAAAGGTCGAAGTTGTGCTCGGCGAAATAGGCGAAGCCCTTGTCTGTGTCGTACACCGTGTATTCGCTGACGCCCTTGGCTTTCAAAAAATCAAAGGTGACGGCGTCGGGCTGGATCCAGGCCGTTTTAGCGCCCATTTCCGTGGTCATGTTGCAGAGCGTGAACCGTTCGGACATGGGGATGGAGGCGAGGGCCGGCCCCGTGAATTCCACCGCCCGGTAGACGCCGTAATCGGCCTTCAGTTTGCCGATGACGTGCAAAATGACGTCCTTGGCGAAAACGCCGGGGCGGAGTTTTCCTTCAAGATTGATGCGGATAACTTCCGGCACGCGGAACCACAACTTGCCCGTCAGCAATATGGTGGCCATGTCCGTCGCGCCCACCCCGGTGCCGAAGGCTCCCAGGGCGCCGTGTATGGTGGTGTGCGAATCGGTGATGACCACCAGTTTGCCGGGCCGGGAAAGACCATGGTCAATGACCACCTGGTGGCAGACGCCCTGGTCGATGTCCATGACCCCGTCGATGCCCTGCTCGCGGGCGAACTCCCGGAACTGCTTCTGGTTGTCCGCCTGCATGATGCTGGACGCGGGCGCGTAATGGTCCATGAAAATGAACACATTTTCCGGAACGGCCACCTTTTTGCCGCCGACCTCGAAAAAGGACCGGACGGTCTGCAGGTACAGATCGTTGATCCCCGCGACGTCCACGGCGCAGTTGACGATTTCCCCCGTGCTGACGGACGCCTTCCCGGCGTGAAAGGCCAGGACTTTTTCCACTGCGTGCATGCTCACTCCTTCACCGCATCCAGTTTGGCTATGGCCGCGGCAATATGTTTTTCAAGGGACCGGTTGTGCAGGCCGATGGCGGCGCGGGCCTCGGCGGCGTCGCCGCTCTCCAGGCCTTTGATGATGGCCAGGTGGTGCTCGCGGCGCTCCCTGGGCGAAAAAGCCGCCATGCCCAGGCGCGTATAGCTCTGCTTCCAGAGCTGCTCGATTTTTTCATGCATTTCCAGCAACACGGGGTTGCCGAACAGACGGGTGACCGCGATTTCAAGGTCCATGTTGGGCTGCGCGGCTTTCGTCTGTTTTTTTTCCAGCGCGTACAGGTCTTTGATTTGAGCGGGCGTGATGAAGCGGGCAGCCTCCGCCATGGCCCATTCTTCAATAGCCTGACGGGCCTGGATAAGGTTTTGCAACAGTTCCAGGTTTTCTCTGTGGTCGCTGGTGTACTGGTAATAGACGGCGGACGAAAGAGAACGCAGGTACGCCCCGCCGCCGTGCCTGATTTCGAGAACGCCCGAAGATTCAAGGGCTTTCATGGCTTCGCGCACGGACCCGCGGCTGACCTTGAGGGCTTCGGCCAGAAACCGCTCGGAGGGAATACGGTCTCCCAGAGCCAGATTGTTGGCCTTGATATATTCCATGACGCTTTCGATGATGGCGTCGTGGACGATGATTTTTTTGATCTGCTGTAAAGGGTGCATACCGTGCCGCCGGCTCAGGGTAATAAACAGGTGGTAGGACCACTTACCACATTCCGTATAATCAAGCAAGGAAAACAGGAAAACCGTTTTCAAAATGCTAGTTACGGCCGCCTTGTGGTCACATGGATATGGTGGTATGGAATATCGGTGCGCAATGTATTTTGCTATATAAAAAACGGCTGCCGTTGCGCGAACCGCACATTTTACCAAGGAGATAGCTGTGAGTGTAAAACGCGTCATCACCGTCCTCTGCGCCCTGTCACTGTGTCTTTTTTCCTTTGGAACGGCCACTGCTGCAAAATTTCCTGAAAAACCGATAAACTATCTCATTCCCTTCAATCCGGGCGGAGAATCCGACATTTTCGCCCGCGCCCAGCAGCCCTTGCTTGAGAAAGCGCTGGGGCAGTCCGTGCTTATCAGCTACAAGACCGGCGGCGGCGGTTCCGTGGGCTGGAACGACCTGCTCCGCTCCAAACCCGACGGCTACAGCACCGCGGGCTTCAACCTGCCGCACATCATCCTGCAGCCCTTGCAGCGTAAAACTTCCGGCTATCAGACCAAAGAAATTGAACCGGTCATGATCTTCATGAACACGCCCAACATTCTGGCCGTGCCCAAAGACAGCCCCTACAAGACTTTGAAGGACTTCATCGATGCCGCCAAAGCCAAGCCCGGCGCCCTGACCCTGGGCGGCAGCGGCAGTTCCACTGCCAACCATCTCGGCGTGGTGCGGCTGAACAAACTGGCGGACGTCAAGATTTCCTACGTGCCCTTCACCGGCACGGGCGATGCCATGCCCGCTTTCCTGGGCGGCCACGTCACGGGCCTGATGACCTACACCACCATGGCCATGCAGTATAAAAACGACCTGCGCGCCCTGGCCGTGGCCACGGAAAAGCGCTTCCCGGTGCTGCCGGACGTGCCGACCTTCAAGGAGCTGGGCTATGACCTGGTGGAAGGCGCCTATCGCGGCCTGGCCGTGCCCCCCGGCACCCCCAAGGAAATCATTAATATTTTGTACGACGCGTGCGCCAAGACCAACGCCGACCCTGAATTCGCCAAGAAAATGGCGGATATGGGCTTCCTGCTTGAGAACCTCGACCCCGCGGCTTCGGCCAAATTGGTGGACAAGCTGATGGTCGAGTACAAGGCCGTTCTTGACGACCTGAAATAACGCCTCTTGACGTGTAACACCGGGACCGTTTTACTGTTCCGGGCCACAGGACGAAACCCCGGGTGACCCCGGGGTTTTGTTTGTTCAGGGGGCGTTCCTTTGATGGTGCCGGGACAGGAGAGGGCGGCGGTACTCCGGTGCGCATGCCGTCCCCGATTTGTTTGGCTGCTTGAGGATAGATAATTGCATGCCGCCGGAAAAACGGTGTAGGGTCGTGCAACTTTTCCTTGTGACGCCAAGCAATCGAGGCTGCCATGCACGACTACTCGCTTTTGGAAATACTTGCCGCCGGGTTCACCCTGGCGCTCGCGTTCGGGTATATCGCCCATAAATGCAGACTGTCGCCCATTGTGGGCTACCTCGTCGCGGGTATTATTATCGGCCCGCATACCCCGGGGTTTGTGGCGGATGCGGAACTCGCCGGGCAGCTTGCCGAGGCCGGGGTCATTCTGCTCATGTTCGGCGTGGGCCTGCATTTCAACATGGACGACCTGTTCGCGGTCAAAGGGGTGGCGCTGCCGGGGGCCGTCGCCCAGATAACCGCGGCCACGGCCTTCGGCGTCCTGGTGGGGGCGGCTTTCGGCATGCCGCTCGGCGCGGGCGCCATCATGGGGCTGGGGCTCGCGGTGGCAAGCACCGTGGTGCTGCTGCGCGTGCTGACGGACGCGGGTGTGGTGGATACCGTCCACGGCCACGTGGCCGTCGGCTGGCTGGTCGTGGAAGATATCGTGACGGTGCTCGCCCTCGTGCTCCTGCCCAGCCTTGCCGTCATCATGGCGCCCGGCGCTTCCGGCTCGGTCACGGCCTGGGACATGGCCCGGGCGCTCGGCATGGCCCTTGTCCGCCTGGTCGCGCTCTGGGTGGCGGTGCTGGTGGTAGGGGGCCGCGTGGTGCCCTGGCTCCTCTCCCGCATCGCCCGCACCCGCTCGCAGGAGCTGTTCATTCTGACCGTTCTGGTGGCGGCTTTTGCCACGGCCATGGGCGCGGCGGTGTTTTTCCAGGCCTCCATGGCGCTCGGCGCGTTTCTCGGCGGGATGGTCATCGGCAAAACCAAACTCAGCCACGCGGCGGGCGCGGAAATTCTGCCCCTGCGCGACGCGTTCGCCGTGCTGTTCTTTCTTTCCGTGGGCATGCTGTTCGACCCCGTGTTTCTGATCCGCGAGCCGCTGCTCGTGTTCTCCTGCATGGTCATCGTCATTGTGGTGAAGCCGCTGACAGCGGCCCTCATCATCACCGTCCTCGGCTATTCCGCGCGCACGGCTTTCACCGTGGCCGTGGGGCTGGCCCAGGTGGGGGAATTTTCCTTCATCCTGGCGGCGGCCGCCTTTGATCTGAAGATCATCCCCCAGGAAGTCTACACGGTGCTCGTGGTCTGCGCCCTGGTTTCCATATCCCTCAACCCCGGCCTGTTCCGCGCCGTTCCCCGGATGGAAGAGTGGGTGCGGCGCCGCTGCCCGAAGCTGTGGGCCGTCATGAACCGGCGCGCCAACGACAAGGCCATGAAGCCCGCCGTGCCGAACGGGGAGGTGCCGGATTCCGGCGCGAAGTTCGCCATCGTGGTGGGGTACGGCCCCACGGGCCGCATGGTCGCGAAAGCCTTGCGGGAAAACGGGCTGGACCCCGTGGTCATCGACACCAACGTGGACACGGTTAACGCCCTTGCCAAAAAGAACCGCTGGGTGATCTACGGCGACGCCGCCAAGCGCGAGGTGCTGCACGCCGCCGGTATCGAACGGGCGGCTTACTGCGTCATCACCGTGCCGGACAGCGACACCACCGTCTCCGCCGCCGCCATGGCGCGAGCGTGCAACCCGGATGTCCGGATCCTGGTCCGGGCCCGGTTCCTGGCGGAGGAACCGCTCCTGCGCAAGGCCGGGGCCTCGGGCATCGCCTTTGAGGAGGCGGAAATCGCCGACGGCCTCACCAAACTCGTCCTGGAAGACGTGGAACGTTGCGCGGACGGCAACTGCCCGGTGGAATTGGATGGAGGGGGCGTAAAGGTGTGATGGCGGCGCAACGCGGCCTCAAGAGTCCGTGCCTTTGTGAATTTCGCCGGGATGCCGCCAAACATGAATCCCGCCGCCGGTCACCCGGCGGCGGGATTCATCGTGTTCAGGCTGTCCTGCGTTACAGGTAGTCGCCCCTGTTCATCTTGACGGTTTCCGCTCTGGCGATGACGGCTATCTCATCGAGCATGGCGGCCATGCCTCCGTGGCGCTGGGCGAGGTCCGGCGAACGTTCGCGCAGCGCGGCAAGGTTGCTGTCCATGTCCTGCAAAATCCCGTAGGCTTTGCGCAGGTCTGCCCCTTGCGGGGAGGACAGGGTCTCAGCGTACTCGTCAAGGCCGCTGAGCATGGCGTCAATGGACTGGGCTACGGCCGCGAGGGCGGCATCGGCATCATCCTGCGATGCCGCAACGGAGCCGACGGGGCTTATCCCGTTCAGGCCGAACAGCGCGGCAGCCGTGGAAACCGGCTGGCCGGGAACTGTCTGGCCTGTCGCAGCAGTTACACCGAGTTCCTCGGACAACAGGGCGTCGAACGTGCCGTCCGCCCGTTGCGTTTTGGATTTCGCCTCGGTTTGCTGTTGCAGGGCTTGGAGTTGTTCATTCAGTATTTTCATAACACCCCCCAGGGGTTAAGGGAAAAAATCCGCATTCCTTTCCAAGTCTTTGATATACCGCCCATGACATCCTGTCGAGGGGTATATGCCGGTCAAAGACCTTCGTGGATGGAAGCGGAAAAAACCGCTCCATTTCCAACTCGATTGTACCAGAAGCAATAAGCCTGCCAAAAAGTCTAGAAAATTATACTATATTGAATTTATTGAACTATAATATTTTCCGGGCGGCAATATCTGCCTATCGCCCCGGGGCTCGGCAAGGCAGCCGGGTTTGCGGAACAGTCGGTTTCTATCCTCGTTAACGTTGCAAAATAATATGATATCTTTTTGAAAGACATGCCCAAAATAATAGGCATCCACGCGGCCCCCTGGCATGGTTATGGGGCCTGTGTTTCCTGACGGAGACGGGAGACCGGCATTTTTTGCGCCACCCGCTTGTGCTGCATCTGAAAAAGGGGTACTGTATCCTTGCGTAAAGGACTGTGCCGTCTTTTCCGGAAGCGTTCCAGGAAAGACGGTTGGCGCGGATACACTCCGTTTTGAATCTCTCGCCATAAGGAGGCCGCCATGCTGAATAATATCAAGAAGATTTTGTGCGCAGTGGACCTTTCCGAACACAGCAAGATGGTCGCTGAATACGCCATTTCCATGGCCAAAGCGTTTGACGCGGAAATTACCGTCCTGTACACGGCTCCCTCCCTGAGCCAGTACGTGGGGTTTCACGTGCCGCCGAGTTCCATTGAAAACTTCGTGGGGGAAATCGTCACGGGCGCCGAGCAGTCCATGGACGAATTCATTGCCGAGTGCTTCAAGGATCCCTCGATCAAGGTGGAAGGCAAGATCCTCAGCGGGTACGCCGCCCAGGAAATTATCGGGTACGCCAACACCAACGGCATGGACATCATCATCATGGGCACCCATGGCCGGACGGGCATTGACCGGATGCTCTTCGGTTCCGTGGCGGAAAAGGTTGTGAAAACAGCCACAATGCCGGTTATGACGATCCGCCCCAAGGGATAGCGCGCTTTTTAGGCGCTTGACAATGAGCGCCCGGACAGATACACGCCGCAAGAGCTACCGCTTATTGCGGCGTCTTTTTTGCCCGCCCGGCAGGATGCGCCCGCGCGCGCAACACCGTGATACTGTTCATACTCTGATAAAAGACGCTTTTTCCTCTTTTTTGAGAACGCCCAAGCCCAAGGATGCACAATGACGCTTTCCCCCAACGACGTCCGGCCGGAGATTTACGACTTCACTCCCTATTCTCCGGGCCTCAGCATTGATGAAATCCGGGAACGGTACGGTCTGCCCCAGGTCGTCAAACTGGCCAGCAACGAAAACCCCCTGGGAGCCTCGCCCATGGCCGTCAAGGCCATCCAGAAGGCGGCGGGCTTCGCCTTCCGGTATCCGCAATCCGGGGAACCGCGCCTGACGGCGGCCATCGCCCGCCACCACAAGGTCCCGGTGGAGCAGATCGTGCCCAGCAACGGCTCGGACGAGACCATTGACCTTCTTATCCGCATCAAGGCCGTGCCGGGGAAACACAATATCGTAACCTGCGAGCCCTGCTTCAGCATCTATCCGCTGCAGACGCGCCTGGCGGGCGTGGAATTGCGGCAGGTGCCCCTGAAGGAAGATTTTTCCTTCGACTTCGACGGCCTTTTGGCCGCCGTTGACGAAAAAACGGCCATCGTTTTTCTGACCACGCCGGACAACCCTTCCGGCTATTGCGCGCCGCGCCGGGCCGTGCTGGATTTTGCCGCCAAGCTCCCCCCCTACACGCTGCTGGTGGTGGATGAAGCCTACATGGATTTTGTGGATGACGAACCCGCGACCTCCATCCTGTTCATGGAAAACCGCCCGGCCAACATAGCCATAGTGCGCACGTTTTCCAAAAGCTTCGGGCTTGCGGGCATCCGGGTCGGGTACGGCATTTTGCCCGCCGAGATCGCCGGGTACATGCGCCGCGTGCGCATGCCGTTTTCCGTGAACATCCTGGCGGAAGAAGCCGCCATCGCCGCCATTGACGATACCGCCTTCCGCGCCGAGGTGTTGAAAGTCGTGCGCGAAGGCCGTGCCTGGCTGCGGAACGAGCTGGAAAAACTGGGCTGCCGCGTGCATCCCTCCCAATCCAACTTTCTTATGTTCAGCCTGCCGCCCAACCGGGGCTACAGCGCGCGCAACGTGTTCGAAGCGCTGCTCACGCGCGGGGTCATCATCCGCCCGCTGAAAAGCTATAATTTGCCGGAATACCTGCGGGTGAACGTGGGCAACCCCGGGGAAAACAAACTCTTCATCACGGCTCTGGCGGGCCTGCTGGTGTAAGCCGGTGCGGCGCATCATAACCCTGGACGGCCCGGCGGGGGTGGGCAAATCCACCATCGCCAAGCGCGTGGCCGAGCATTGCGGCATCGCCTACCTCGATACCGGGGCCATGTTCCGCATCATCGCCAAAACCCTCGGCCCGGAAAATGTGGCCTTGCCGGAAGAGGCCCTTGCAAAGAAGCTCGGCGCGCTCGTTTTCTCCCTGGCCGGGTCCGGCGCGGCGACCACCCTTGCCTGCAACGGCGTGGTGGCCGGGCAGGAGATCCGGACCGAAGCCGTGGGCAAGCTGGCTTCGGATTACGCGGTGTTGCCCGCTGTCCGCGCGTACCTGAAAACGGCCCAGCAGGAGCTTGGCAAGGCCTATTCCCTGGTGGCCGAGGGCCGGGACATGGGCACGGCCGTTTTTCCCGGCGCGCCGTACAAGTTTTTCCTGGACGCGTCGCCCGAGGTCCGGGCGCGCCGCCGCGTGGGGCAGCTGGCCGAGAACGGCGTCATCGAAGACGTTGCGACGGTCGCGCGGCAGATCAGGGAACGCGACGAGCAGGACAGGAACCGGCCTATCGCGCCCCTGCGGCCCGCTGATGACGCGGTGATTATTGATACCTCGGAACGCAATATCGACCAGGTGTTTCAAGCGATCATCGACACGATTGAAAAATAGCGCCTATCCTTCTTCCGCCAGGTAAAGAGGCTCCCGCGCAAGCGGGAGCCTCTTTACCTGGCGGGATCATTTCCCCACACTACATAAACCACCGCAACGCCGCGACCGCGGCCATGCCCGCGGCCACGGTGCCGAAAAAGCTCTTTGTCTTCCAGGCCACGAGAAACGCGGGCACGGCCGCGAGCAGAAAGAGGTTGTCCCGGCTGATAAAAAGGCTTTCCGCGCCGGTGGCGTCCTTTTGCAGGAAGAGCGCCGGCGCGAGGAGCGCTGCGAGCACCGCCGGCGGCACCATTTCCAGCCAGCGCATGAAGGCCGGGTGCAGGCTTTTGGAGGAAAGCAGCCAGAGCGGCAGCACGCGGGGGAGATACGTCACCGCGGCCATGCCGAGGATGAGCAGGAGCTGGTCCATGGGCAGGAGGTTATGCACGGGGCGAATCCTCCTTTGCGGCGCCGCGCCCGGGGGCGGGCATGAACGCGGCGAGGGTGGCGGCGCAGAGGGTGGCGAGCACCACGTTCCATTGCCCGGCCCCGGCCAGGGCGAAGGCCAGGGATAAAAACGCGCCGGAAATAACGGCCAGGAGGCGGCGCGGCACGGCCAGGTGCGGCAGGATCAGGGCGATGAACATGGCCGGAAGGGCGAAATCCAGGCCCAGCGGTTTGATGTCGCCGATGGCGGAATCGAACAATACGCCCACGACGCTCCCCGCGAACCACCCGGCATGGGCGAAGGCGTTGAGGCCGAGGGCCTCGCCGGTATTCACGGTTTTGGACGCGTAAAAATGCCCCAGGTTGGCGGCAAAACTTTCGTCCGTCAACTCAAAGGCGAACCAGGCCTGGAGCGGCCTGCCCCAGTGCTTCAAAAACGGGGTCAGGGCGGCGGACATGAGCATGTGGCGCAGATTGACGATAAAGGTCGTCAGAATGATGCCCGCCGGGCCGATTCCGGCCCCGAACAGCCCGGCCGCGATGAGTTGGCTGGACCCGGCGTACACGACGAGGGACATAAGGGCCGCGATCAGGGGCGCCATGCCCGCCTGCACGGCCAGAACCCCGAAGGCGAAGCCTACGGGGAGATAACCGAGAACGATGGGTATGGCGAGCTTCGCGCCGCGTAAAAAATTGGTCATGGCATGTTCCGTTTTTCGCACGCAGTGGGGCGGCGCACCTGCGCTTTACTGCGAGAAAAGAACCAGGTCAAGCTTCGGCGGGGAAAACGAACAAACCCGGATACCAATACCCGGGTTTGTTCGTTTTCAGGCGGGGGAAGGGTGTGTCAGGCCGCCGCTCCGGCTGTGTCGGCGATGGCCGCCTTTTCCCGCTTGGCCCGCGAGTAGAAGATGAAAAGAAGGACGCCCGCCCCGCCCAGGCCGATAACGTCCGTAATGGGTTCGGGGGTCAGGGCGCACAGGGAGCAGCCGAAGATCAGCAACCGTTCCCAGGGCCTGATGCGGGTGAACATATAGCCCTGCACCGCCACGGCGCAGAGGAACGAACCCACGATGCTGGAGATGACCACGGGCACTATTTCCGTCCAGGTGCCGACCATCAGGAGGCCGGGGTGGTAGACGAAAATATACGGCAGCAGGAAGGCGGGCAGCGCCAGGAGGCAGGCTTCCACCCCTACCTGCATGGGCTTGTCGTCCGCTATTCCGGCGGCCACGTAGGCGGCAAGCGCTACCGGCGGCGTAATGGCCGAGATAATGCCGAAATAGAACACGAACATGTGCGCCGCGATGGGCAGTACGCCGAAGCCCGTGACGGCCGGAGCCACCAGAATGGCCAGGATGAGGTAGGCCGCGACGGTCGGCACGCCCATGCCCAGAATGAGGGAGGCGATCATGGCCAGGACCAGCAGCGCCAGAAGGCTGCCGCCCGCGAAGCTGATAATGGCGCTCGACAGCTTCAGCCCGATGCCCGTGACCGTGAAAATGCCGATAATGAGGCCGGAGGCGGCGCAAATGACCGAGATGGACAACACGCCCATGGCCCCCTGGTACAGACTGTCGATAAGTTTTTTGAAGCCGAAGCGGGTTTCCTTGCGGACCCAGGAGACCACCACGATGGAAAGGGTGCCCCAGAGCGCCGCATACTGGGGGGAGGTGCTGAACGCCGCGATCAGGACAATCAGGATGACGAGGGGCAGGAGCATGTGCCCCTGCTTGAGGAGCATTTCCCGGCCGCCGGGGCCCTCGTAGGCGACGCCCTTGATGCCGTGTTTGCGGCTGTAGAGATCCACGCCGAAGAAAATGGCCACGTAGTAAATGATGGCCGGAACAATGGCCGCCACCATGACCGTGGTGTACGGCACGCTCAACACTTCCGCCATGATGAAGGCGGCCGCGCCCATGATGGGGGGCATGATCTGCCCGCCGCTGGAGGCGGTGGCTTCAACCGCGCCCGCCATGCGGGGAGAGAAACCGGATTTTTTCATGAGCGGGATGGTTATCATGCCGGTTCCCGCCACGTTGGCCGCGGCGGAACCGGAGATGGCGCCGAAAAGGGAGCTGGCCACAACCGCGACTTTGGCCGCGCCGCCGGAAAACCGGCCGAAAAGGGCCATGGACAGGCTCATGAAGAGGTTGGCCGCGCCGGAAACCTCAAGGAAGGCGGCAAAAATGATGAAGGCGCTGATGACCGAGGTGGAAGCCCCGATGGGGGAGCCGAAAACCCCTTCCGTGGAAAGGCCCAGGTTGCCGATGATGCGGTTAAGGGATATGCCCGGATGCCCGATGGCCGAGGGCAGATGCTGCCCGAAGAAAAGATAGGCCATGAACGAGAACACGATGAGCGTCATGACCAGGCCGAAGGTCCGCCAGGTGGCGATGATAATCAGCAGGATCAAGATCCCGCCCGCGTAGCGGTCCTCCATGGTGTACACGCCCAGCCGCTCCTGCTGGAGGTCGTACGCGTTCATGATGATATACGCGCAGCATGCGGCGGCGAGAACGGCCAGGGTTATATAGAAAACCGTCGCCAGGAGGTTGCGGCTTTTGTTTTTCAATATGCCCGCACTGAGGAAGGTGAGCACCAGCGCAAACAGGAGGTGCGAGCTTCTTGCGGAAAGCGCGTCATAGGGAACAAGGGCGATGGTTATGGAAAACAAGGCAAAGATGATGGCGATGCCCTTGACCGTCCATTGCAGCGCGGTATCTTTTGGTTGCATTATACTCTCCTCCCGGTGGTCCCGGCGGCCGGTATGCACGGCCGCCGGGCGGGCAATCGGCGCGTTGCGGCGCCCTTATGGCATGATCCTAAAACAGTCCCTGTTCCTTCAGGAACGCTTCAGCCGCGGGATGGTACGGCACGAGGGGCTTGGCCGTGTAGTTCTTGTTGTCCTTGCTGTAGTAGCGGCCGTCGGGATGGATGGCGCTGAGGTCGTTCGCAAAACAGACGCGCAAAAAGTCACGCACGGCCGCGTCGGGCATGTCCTTGCTGCACACGATGGCGTAGGGGAACCCGATGTTGACGGCGTCTTCGGTCTGGCCGGAATAGGTGTTCGCCGGGACAACGCTGCGCAGCCAGTACGGGTGCTCCTTCAGGATGGCGGCCATGGTTTCCTCGGTCTGGGAGAGGATGCGGATGGGTTTGGTGGTCGCAAGGTCCATGATGGTGCTGGCGGGATACGCCATGTTGTAGTTGGCCACCTTGATGGTGCCGTCTTTCATGGCCGTTGTCTGTTCGCTGTATGACAGGATGGGGGATTTGCCCTTGACGACGTCAATGCCCCAGGGCTTCCAGGATGCCTGGTCCAGCAAAAAGGCCGCGACGCCGGGAGAAGTCGGGATGGTTTCTCCTTTCAGATCCGCCATGGATTTGTAAGGGGAATCGGCGAACACCACGGTCTGATGGTGGCCGACGTGGCCCATCATGACCAGGCGCAGGTTTTCAAGCTTGCGCTTTCCTTCATATTCCCGCCCGCCGGTATAGGCGAAATAGGCAGTGTCATACACGGTGAACCCGAAGCCGATTTCATTGGCGTTCACGAGGTTCAAGTTTTCCGTGGTGCCGGAGGTGCTCTGCGCGGTCAGTTCCAGTTCCTTGGAGTTTTTGTTGATCAAGTCCGCCATGCCCGCGCCGAGGATGTAGAACACCCCGCCGCTGTTGCCGGTGCCGAAGGCAGTCCGGGTGGCCGCCTGGGCGGCTCCTGCGAGGGAGACGGCCAGAGCGCACGCGATCGCCAGGGATACCAGTTTCTTGCTCAAACATTTCATGCGGTTCCTCCTGATGGCAGCGCCATCTCGTTTGGGTCGCGGCTGGTCGCCGCCTGTTTCACATAAGGGGGCCGATGCCTAGCCGGCATCGGGAACAAACTGCAAAACCGGTTTGACCACGGTTTTTTCAATGCCGTCATGGAAGGCTTTTTCCGCGTCCTTCACGGGGTACGGCGCCAGCAGCGGCATAATGCTCAAAGAGCCGTTTGCAAGCAGGGCGAGCGTTTTTTCGTAGTCTTCCCAGGAAGACCCGTAGGAGGAGATCAGGTTGACCTCGGCCCGGATCATCCGCGCCAGGGGGAAGGTGACGTCCCGTTGCGGGACGCCGAGCAGCAGGATGGTCCCGCCCTGGCGGACCGCATCGACAGCCGAAACGAGGGCGCTTGACGACCCGGAACATTCCAGAACGATATCGGCCTTGCGGCCATAGCGGGCCATGCAATAATCGATAACGTTTTCCCTCTCGCAGTTGACGGCGTCAAAATCCATGGCCCTGGCAACGGGCATGCGGATGGCTTCGTCCGCATCGGTGCCGGTAATGGTGACCGCCGCGCCGCATTGCCGGGCAAGCTGGGCGGCGGCAAGGCCGATAATGCCGGGCCCGGAAACCAGCGCCACGTCGCCGGGTTTGATGGTCACCCGGCCGAGCACGCCGTGAACGCTGACGGACACGGCCTGGGCCGCCGCGGCTTCGGCGAAGGAGAGGCCGTCCGGGACGGCGTGCAGATATTTTTCCCGGATCAGAGCGTATTCGCGCATGACCCCGTCCGTCGTAATGCCGAGGACGAGCTTGTTTTCGCACAGGGTTGTATTGCCCCGGCGGCAGATGGGGCAGGTGCCGCAATACAGGTGCGCTTCGCTCATGACCCGGTCGCCCGGGGCGAAGGCCGTCACTTCCGGGCCGACGGCGGCAACCGTGCCGCTGCCTTCATGCCCGAGAACCACCGGGATTTTGAGAAACGAATGGTACGAAGGGATGTATTCAAACGCGTGAAGATCGCTGCCGCACAGGGCCGCGCTGTGGATGCGGACCAGAACCTCGTCCCCGGCGGGCGGCGACGGCTGGCTCACGGATACGACGTGAACCGCTCCATGCTCGGGGACCTGCTTGACGACTGCTTTCATGCGATCTCCTGGTTGTGCCCGCTGCCGGCGGGTGCGGGGCCTTCGCTCCGTAGCCGCGCCGTGCGGCAAGGCCGCGCGCGTGCCGGATGCAAAAACGGGGGAACCGGTTCCGGCTCCCGTGGATGAGCAAATGACGTGCCAATTATAATATAACGGTAACGCTGGCTTTTTTTACAATGCAAAAAAATATTGCACACTTGATGTGCGCATATAGAGTGCGTTGTCCTGTTTTTTTGCAATCATCTTTACTTTCGCTTGCCGCGCGAGTAGAATTGGCCAAAATCATTCATATTTTTCCCAAAAAAATATCCTGCCGCAGAGGGCCGCATGCAGCAAAAAGACTATCATATCGCTATTATCTGGTCCGGGACCATCACGTACCGCAATATTCTGGATAGTGATAACATTCAGATATTCCAGAATATCGGCGTGGACGACGTGCAAGGCGTCATCAGCTCTCTGGATTTCCGGAAGGTCAGGGCGGTGATCGGCGCGCCGGGCATCGCGGCGGAGATCAGGCAGTTGATTCCCGTCCCGCTGGTCATTGCCTATCCCACCTACATAGACATTCTGGAAACCATCAAGGACGCGGAGCTCAACCTCTCCTTGAAAAACGGGAAGATAGCCCTCATCCTGCACGAAACAAACAAGATCCAGGCCGACCGGATGGATTACTTCATCCAGAACACCGTTGACCTGTACATGTACGATTCCAGGGCCAGGATGCGGCAGATCATGCGGCGCATCAGCGAGGCCGGGTACGATCTGGTCATCGGCGGCCCGACCGCCGCGGCCATGGCCGGTGAATTCAACATCAACGCCATGCAGCTGATGTACCGGGAACAGGCGCTCCTGGACGCGCTGGAAAAAACGCGCGAGGTTCTTTTCCTTATGGATAAGGAACTGCGCGAGTATGAACGGCTTAAAGCCATCATCGACGTCATCCCGGACGGGATTCTTGAAACCGACGCGCAGGGCGTTATCGAAACATGCAACCGCAAGGTTCTGGAAATGCTCCATATGTCCCACGATCAGGTGCTGGGGCGGAACGTCGCGGAACTTCTCGGGGACCCCGGCTGGGAGGCCGTCTACAAAACCGGCGCGTCTCAGGCGGATATGATTTTCACGTATAAAAAAAGCAAGTATTTTTCCACCCGCCAGCCCATTATGGAAGGCGGGCGCGTCATCGGGTCCGTGGGCACATTGCAGCGGGCGTCAAAGATCCAGGATATGGAAAGTAAGTACCGCTCCCAGCAGACGCGCGGCTGGGTGGCCTCCCACACGTTTGACGATATCGTGGCCGAAAGCGCCCTCATGCGGGAGATCGTGGAGCGGGCCAAAATTTATACCCAGTGCGACATGACGGTGCTGCTGGAGGGGGAAACCGGCACGGGCAAGGAAATCTTCGCCCAGAGCATCCATAATGCGAGCGCGCGCCGCCGGGGGCCGTTCGTGGCCATCAACTGCGCGGCGCTGACCGAAACCCTGCTGGAAAGTGAATTGATGGGGTATGACGAGGGCGCGTTCACCGGCGCCAGAAAAGGCGGCAAAACGGGCCTTTTCGAGCAGGCCCACCAGGGAACGATTTTCCTTGACGAGATCAACCAGCTCTCCCCGCCGCTCCAGGCGAAGCTGCTCAGGGTCATCCAGGAAAAGGCCGTGCGGCATGTGGGCGGCGATGCCGTGATCCCGGTGGACGTGCGGATCATCGCGGCCACCAACGAGAACCTGAAAGAGAAGATCGCGGCCCAGGCCTTCCGGAGCGACCTGTATTACCGCATCAACGTGCTGAACATTCTCCTGCCGCCCCTGCGGGAACGGCGCGAAGACATCCCGCTGCTCATGCGGCTTTTCGCCTCCAGGATGGAACAGGACAAGGAGGCGCTTGCCCGCCACGCGCAGGCCATGCACGGGCTGGTGGCCGGGTACGGCTGGCCGGGGAACATCCGCGAGCTGCAGAATTTTGTGGAACGCTACATGATCCTGAGCGGCAGGGTCAGCCGGTTGGACAAACACTTCTTCCACGAATTCCGGGACGGCGACCGGGAGGAAGCCGTGCCGGGGGCTCCCGGCATGCCGGCCCAGGCGGCCAGCGGCGAGGATACGCTGACCGTTAGGCTGGATACCCTGGAAAATATGGAATGCGCCCTGATAAAGGCCGTGGTTGACCGGTGCGAGGGCAACAAATCAAAGGCCGCGCTGCTGATGAACATCAGCCGGAACACCATCCACTTGCGGATGAAGGGCGCTGTCTGAAGCGCCGGCCTTATCCGACCCAGGCGCCGCCGTTCACGTCCAGCACCGAGCCGGTTATATAGGATGCCCCTTCGTCCGCCAGGAACAGCACGCAGCGGGCCACGTCCTCCGCGTCGCCCATGCGGCCCACCGGGGCCATGTCCACGATCATTTTGCGCTCTTCCGCCGTGCGGTTGACTTCCCAGTATTTGCGGATGCGCTCGCTGGCCACGATGGTGCCCGGCGCCACGGCATTGATGGTGATGCCGTGTTTGCCCAGATCTTTGGAAGATTGGCGGGTGAAGCCGATAATGGCCGCCTTGGCCGCCGCGTAGGGCGTGCCGCCGAAAACGCTCCGGCTGCGGCCCGCCATGGAGGACATGTTGATGATGCGGCCGTGCCCGTTCTTTTTCATCACCGGGATGACCGCCTTGCAGCAGAGGAACGTGCTGCGCAGGTTAAGGGTCAGGACCTTCTCGAACTCTTCCAGGGTGATCTCTTCCACAGGTTTGGCAATGCCCATGGAGCCGCCCACGTTGTTGACCAGCACGTCGACGCCGCCGAATTGCGCCACAACGCGCGCAACGGCCCCGTTCACGGAATCCTCATCCAGCACGTTGACGACGCAGGGTAAAAAGCTGCCGGTCCCGAACTCCGCCGCGCAGGCGTCCAGCGGTTCCTGCCGGTTGTCAAACCCCGCCACCCGGTAGCCGTTTTGCAGCAGCAGGGCGGCAATGCCCTTTCCCAATCCGTCCCCGGCGCCTGTAACAACGGCAGTTCTCTGTTTCATGGTTCGTTTCCTCGCGAAGGTTAGACCGGGACCACAGCCCGTTTTTTCTGAGCGCATGCAAATTCCCCACCAAAACAACGCCTCACGGAAAGCATTGCGGCGCAGCCGCCGCGCGCGTCACGGAATTGGCGCACGTGTGCAGCAATTTGGAGCAGTGCACTATTTTTGCGCACACGGAAGGAGCATTTTAGGTGATTGAAATTGTAATATTCTGAAATAAAATATTTTTTTGTTGGCATGCTTATTGCCTAACCGGGGCTACGTTTAACCTTTCTGACAGAGGTGTGCCATGCCTGTAGAAATACGTATGCCCCAGATCAGCATGACCATGATCGACGGCACCATCGTCAAATGGCTGAAAAAAGAGGGCGAGCCCGTCTCGGAAGGCGAGGACCTGGTTGAAATCCAGACCGACAAGGTTGTGGAAACGCTGGGGTCCGCCGCATCCGGGGTGCTTGGGCAACTCGTCGCCAAGGAAGGGGAAACCGTTCCCGTGGGCGGCGTCTTGTGCCTGGTGGCCGGGGAAGGGGAGGAAGCATCCCCCGCCCGTCCCGAAGCCGCCCCCGCCCCCGCCGCCGCTGGCGCCGCCGCGGAAATCCGCATGCCCCAGATCAGCATGACCATGATTGACGGCACTATCGTCAAATGGCTGAAAAAGGAAGGCGACACCGTGGCCGAAGGCGAGGATCTGGTCGAAATCCAGACCGACAAGGTTGTGGAAACCTTGGGTTCCGCCGCCGCCGGGACGGTGTTGCGGATAGTTGCCGGGGAGGGCGAGACCATTCCCGTGGGCGGCCTGTTGTGTTCCGTGGGCGAGAAAGGCCAGCAAACCGTTGCGCCGGCCGCTGCCGTTGCCGCCCCCGCCGCCGCTCCCGCAGCCGCCGTGCCTGCCGCCTCTCCGGCCGCGGAACGGAAAAGAAGCCGCCGCGCCACGCCCCTGGCCAAAAAAATCGCCGCCAAAGCGGGCGTCGATCTTTCCTCGGTACGCGGCACAGGCCTCGGCGGCATGATCGTCAGGGCGGACGTGGAAGAGGCCCTCAAGGCCGCGCCCGCGTCCCCCGCGCGCCCAGCAGCTGCCGCAACCGCTCCCGTCACGGCGCCGCCCCTTTCCCCGGATGCCGGTGACACCGTCGTCCCGTTTGAGGGCATCCGCAAAGTCATCGCGGACAACCTCATGCAGAGCCGCCGGGTGGTGGCGGACGTCACCACCGTGGCCGACGCCGACATGGGTGCCGTCAGGGATGTCCGCAAGGTCCTGCCCGTTTCCTATACCGCGTTCGCCGTTCTGGCCTCGGCCAGGGCGCTGGCGGAATTCCCGGTCATCAACGCCCTGGTGGAAGACGACCGCATCATCATGAAAAAGCAGATCAACATCAGCGTGGCGGTCGCGACCAACGTGGGGCTGCTTACGCCGGTCATCCGCGACGCGGGCAACAAAAACCTCCTGACCATCGCGGACGATCTGGCGGATCTTGCCGCGCGGGGGCGCGAGGGCAAGCTCACGGCCCGCGATTTCGAGGGCGGCACCTTCACGGTGAGCAATTCCGGGGTGTATGGGTCCATCATCTTCACGCCCATCGTCAACAACCCGCAGAGCGCCATTCTGGGCTTGGGCCGCATCGCCAAGGTGCCGGTGGTGCGGGAAGATGACACCATCGCCCCGGCGCTCATGATGTACATGTCGCTGAGCTACAACCACCGGTCCATTGACGGGGAAACCGCCGTGACGTTCCTGCAGCGTATCCGTCATTACCTGGAACACCCCGCCGCAATGCTGGGCTTGAGGAAGCCCGCCTGACAGCGGCTCGCAATACTCCCGCAATCGCAGAAAGAGAGGGCCACATGGCAAAGCCGAAGTTGCACAAAGAAGATCTCTTGAAACTATACCGCTGGATGCTGCTTTCCCGCCTGACGGAAGAGCGCATGACGGAATACCACAAGCATTCCCCCCTGCCGGAACTGCCGCACGCGGGCATCGGCCAGGAGGCCATTTCCGCCGGGACCGTGTTCGGGCTCCGGAAAGACGACCAGATTCTGCCGTCCCTGCGGACGCGCGGCGCCTTCATCTTCAAGGGCATACCGTCCCGGACCATGATGGCCGGGGCCTTTGCCAAGGTGACGGGCGCGGCCGGGGGCAAGAACACCTCGCACCACATGGGCGACCCGTCCTGCGGGGTTGTGGCCGGGTCCGGGGTCGTGGCCAACCACCTGCCCGTGGCCGTGGGCATCGCGCTCGCTTCCAAGCTTCAGAAAAAGGGCTACGTGGCCGTGCCGTACTTCGGCGACGGCGGCGCCAACCGGGGCGACGTGCACGAAAGCATGAACATGGCCGCCGCCATGAAGCTGCCCGTTGTCTTTATCTGTGAAAACAACGGGTACGCCATTTCCACCCCCTTCACCTACCATTCGGCGGTCAAGGACCTGGCTTCCCGCGCGGCGGGGTACGGCATGCCCGGCGTGGTGGTGGACGGCAACGACGTGCTGGCCGTTTACGAGGCCGCCCAGGCCGCGTATGAGCGCGCCCGCAAGGGCGACGGCCCGACCTTCATCGAATGCAAGACCTACCGCTGGAAAAACCATTCCGAGCGCGACCCGCGCGACTTGCGCCCGCCCAAGGAAGTGGAAGCCTGGAAGAAAAAATGCCCGGTCCTGCGGTTCGAGAAATACCTGCTCGAAACCAAGACGGCCGACAAAAAAGCGCTCGACGAGATCAGAAAAGGCGTTATCGCGGAAGTCGACGACGCCATCGCCTTCGCGGAAAGCAGCGCGTTGCCGCCTGCCGGGGAAGCCGCTCTGCACGTCTATTGCGAAGGGAGGACCGAATAATGAAAATTACCGTACGTGAAGCCGTCCGGCTGGCTCTGGCCGAGGAAATGCGCCGCGATTCCCGCGTGTTTGTGCTTGGCGAGGACGTCGGAGCCTATGGCGGCACCTTGCAGGTGACGCTCGGCCTGTTTGAGGAATTCGGCCCGGAGCGCGTGATCGACACGCCCATTTCCGAAGTGGCCATCACCGGCGCGGCCATCGGCTCCGCCATGATGGGCATGCGGCCCGTGCTGGAAATTATGTTCGCGGACTTCATCCCCCTGGCCCTTGACCAGATTTTAAACAACGCGGCCAAGATGTGCTACTCCTACGACGGGGAAATGTGCGTGCCCATGGTGCTGCGCGCGCCCTTCGGCGGGGGCATGCGGTCCGGCATGCACCACTGCCAGAACCTGGAAGCCATGTTCGCCCACATTCCGGGCATCAAGGTGGTCATGCCCACCACACCCGAGGACGCCAAAGGGCTGCTGCTGGCCGCCATCCGCGACCCCAACCCGGTCATCTACCTTGAACACAAGATGCTCTACGGCGTGCGCGGCGACGTGCCCGAAGGCGAGTACGTCACCCCCATCGGCAAGGCGGCCATCCGCCGCGAGGGCCGCGATCTGACCATCGTCTCCTGCGGGGCCATGGTGCCAAAAGCCATGCAGGCCGCCACGGATCTTGCCAAAGAGGGCATCGAGGCCGAGGTCATCGACCTGCGCTCCATTCTGCCGCTCGATCACGACGCCATTTTGACGTCCGTCGCAAAAACCACGCGGCTCCTCATCGCCCACGAAGCCTGCAAAACCGGGGGCATAGCCGGGGAAATCGCGGCCGTGGTGGCGGAAAACATCATAGACTGCCTGGATGCGCCCATCGAACGGGTGGCCGCGCCGGATTGCCCGGTGCCTTTCAGCGGCACCCTGGAAGACGCCTTCCTGCCCCAGGCCTCCCAAATAGTGGCCCAGGCGAAGCGCATGGTCAGCAGAACCTACGCCTGAGCATGGTTTTCCAGCAGCGCAAGGAGGGGTGTATAGCCCCTCCTTGCGTATCTCCGTCCTCTTCCGTGCCCGCCGGCGGCTCCGCGATGGACGGAAAATCCGTTCCGGCCCAAGGCAAAGCAGCCTGAATATCTTAAATATGTTATAACACAACTGGTTACAAGAAAGCCGCCGCCAGGATAAGAACGCTCGCCACAGAGCTTTTTTTCTGGTACGGGTATACCGCTTCACGCCGCGGAAAAAGCCGGAAAAAACAGAATTTGCGCCGGGCAATAATTTTTTTTGATGTTTTTTTGCATCAGGCTTGTGCAAGATAGAACAAAATCGTATCGGAAATGCCGGGTTAATTCAGCAGATTTACCGATGACGTGTTAGAAAGTCCGTCCAGGGCAAGTGTGATGCAAAAGTACATCTCTCAAAAAAAGACGTTGCCAAGTTATTTCAAATGATTATCCTTGGCATGGTGAGAGGAAATACCCGTTGTGCCCGGTTGGTGGCCCCAATCCGCAGCAACAAGTGAAAAATATTGCAGGACAAGCCTTTTTATTTGGTGCTTTTTGGAACTAGCCTTGCGATATGACACCGCTCCCGTTGCCGCCGCGTGCGTTACGCGGATCCCGGCAGCGGGAACGTTCACGGAATTTCCCCAATCCCGCCGGGGCGGCGCCGTTCCCGGAATGAAGGTAGTACTGCCTGCGAGCAGGCACGTTTTATAAACACTCATTAACCAAGGGGTACCCGCCATGATGACCGGTGACCAGTATGTCGAAAGTATCAAAAAAATTAACATGAAGATTTTCATGTTCGGCGAGCAGGTCGAAAGCGCCGTGACCAACCCGATTCTGCGCCCGTCGCTGAACTCGGTGAAGGCCACCTACGACCTGGCCCAGAATCCCGAATATGAAGATCTGATGACGGCTAAATCGCACCTTACCGGGAAGAAAATCAACCGTTTCACCCACATCCACCAGAGCACCGAAGACCTGGTCAAGAAGGTCAAAATGCAGCGCCTGCTCGGCCAGAAGACCGCGGCCTGCTTCCAGCGCTGTGTGGGCATGGACGCGTTCAACGCGATCTTCAGCACCACCTTTGAAATCGACAAAGCCCACGGCACCAAATATCATCAGAACTTCCTGAAGTACCTCGCCATGGCGCAGGAACAGGACCTGGTCACCGACGGCGCCATGACCGACCCCAAAGGCGACCGCGGCCTTTCCCCCTCGCAGCAGGCCGACCCGGATCTGTACCTCCGCGTTGTTGAACGCCGCCCCGACGGCGTGGTCGTTCGCGGCGCCAAAGTGCACCAGACCGGTATCTGCAACTCCCACGAAGTCATCGTGATGCCCACCATCGCCATGCGCCCGGAAGACAAAGACTACGCCATCGCCTTTGCCGTGCCCATGGATTCCGAAGGCCTGTTCATGATTATCGGCCGCCAGTCCTGCGACACCCGCAAGCTCGAAGGCTCCAAGATGGACGTGGGCAACTGCGAATTCGGCGGCGTTGAAGCGCTGACCATTTTCGACAACGTGTTCGTGCCCAACGACCGCATCTTCCTGAACGGCGAAACCGACTTCGCCGGCATGATGGTTGAACGCTTCGCCGGCTACCACCGCCAGAGCTACGGCGGCTGCAAAGTGGGCGTGGGCGACGTGCTGATCGGCGCCGCCGCCGTTGCCGCCGACTACAACGGCGCGCACAAGGCCAGCCACCTCAAGGACAAGCTCATTGAGATGACCCACCTGAACGAAACCCTGTACTCCAGCGGTATCGCCTGCTCGGCCGAAGGCAAAAAGACCGAATCCGGCAACTACATCATCGACCTCCTGCTGGCCAACGTGTGCAAGCAGAACGTCACCCGCTTCCCGTACGAAATCACCCGCCTCGCCGAAGACATCGCCGGCGGCCTCATGGTGACCGCGCCGTCCGAAAAGGACTTCCGCCATCCGAAGCTGGGACCCTACATTGACAAGTACCTCAAGGGCGTGGCTTCCGTTTCCACGGAAAACCGCCTGAAGATCCTGCGCCTCATCGAAAACCTCTGCCTCGGCACCGCCGCTGTCGGCTACCGCACGGAATCCATGCACGGCGCCGGTTCCCCGCAGGCTCAGCGCATCATGATCGCGCGTCAGGGCAACATCGAGCAGAAGAAGAAACTGGCCAAGGCCATCGCCAAGATCCAGGAATAATTCCGCTCAATGAAAGTCCGGGTGAAGTATTGCGGGGGCTGCAACCCCCGCTATGACCGGAAGGCGGTCGTCGAACGGTTGCAAACCGCCTTCCCGGATACCGAGTTTGTGGAAACGGGCGACGACGACGGGCCCTTTGACCACGTTATCGTGCTGTGCGGGTGTTCCGCCGCCTGCGCCTCACATGAGGATTTGCAGGGGAAACACGGCAAGACGGTGACCTCGTCGGAAGAAGAGTGTCTGCGTCTCGAGGAAATACTCCGCTCCATTCCCAAATGACCACGCCTGGAATAAGAAAGCCAAGGGCCGGGAGAGAAATCTCCCGGCCTTTTCGGTATGACAAAGCCTGCAACGCCGTAGCCGGGGGGGGGGGTGCACAACGTCTCGCGGGAGCGCGCCTTGCGAAAAAGAAAGGGTGAAAACACCCGGCTGATACGACAAAACTCTCCGGCCCGTCGGGCCGGAGAGTTTTGTCGGTTGTCATGCGGCGCTTTTCAGCCGCAGCGGTACTGCACGCCGAAGGACGGACGCGGATGCGCCCAGTCCAGCGCGCCCTTTTTATGGGCCACGGCCACGCGACAGGTGCCGCATTCCAGGCAGCCCGCGAATTCAAAGGCCATGCGGCCCTTGTCGTCCAGGGTGTAGAGGCCCGCGGGGCAGACCACCGTCAGGATGCGCTCGATTTCCGGGTCCATGTTTTCCGGGTTCATGACGATATGCGGATGGCCTTCATCCACATTGAACTTGTCGATGGAAAGTTTTTGTTCAACGTTCATTAGATTGCCCTCGCTCCTCTGAGACCGTCTTTCGCCAGACTGAACAGGCCCGCCTTGAGAACGTGCGGCAGGGCCTTTTTCGCCATGAGCTTGGAGGGTCCGTTAACCGTGAACATTTCCAGGAAGATGTTCTGGACGAGTTCCGGGTATCTGTTGAACAGGTTCGGGGTGTGCTCGACAAAGTCCGGCGCGTGTTTGTGCGTGACCATGTCCTGCATCACGAAGCTGTTTTCCAGGCGGGTCTTGTAGCCGGAAAGGGCGGCGGCGGAGAAGTCGCCGCGTTCCTTGGCTTCGATCACGGTCTGGGCCGCGCATTCGGCGGAGCCGATGGCGTAGTCCATGCCGCGCACGGTGTAGCCCATGTTCAGGCAGAACCCGGCCGTGTCGCCCAGCACGAGGACGTTGTCCGCGTAGAGGGTGGGCGTCATGTTGATGCCGCCTTCGGGCACGAGGTGGGCGGAGTACTCGATGAGTTTGCCGCCTTCCAGGAACGGGCGCACCGGGCTGGAGTTGCGGAACTCTTCCATCATGTCGGGAAGGCGCTTGTCGGACTTGCACATGCCCGCGACGGTCATGACCATGCCCACGGACACGCTGTCCTTGTTGGTGTACATGAAGCCGCCGCCCACCAGGTTGTTGGAGAGCGAACCCGCGAACATGTGGCAGAGGCCCTGGCCGGAAGCCAGGTTGAAGCGGTCGTTGACGAGCCCTTCCCCGAGTTCCACGATTTCCTTGACGCCCACGGCCACATGGTGGGGGCTCAATTCTTTCTTGAGACCGGCCTTCTGGGCCAGCATGCCGTTGACCCCTTCGGCCAGCAGCACGACCTCGGCGGTCAGTTCGTCCTCACCGGCGATGACGCCGACGATCTTGCCGTTTTCATCGCGCAGCAGGTCGTCCACCACCGCGGGGCAGACCACGTCGCAGCCCGCTTCCTCGGCCTTGCCCGCGAGCCAGGCGTCGAACTCGGCGCGGAGCACGGTGTAGGAGGCGGAAGCGGGATCCGCGAACTTGTCCGCCGCGAAGTCCACCGTGAAGGCGGATTCCGGGGTCATCATGGTGATGCGCTCGCGCATGACCTTGCGTTCCACCGGGGCTTCATCCGCGAAGCCGGGGATGATTTTTTCCAGACTGTGGCCGTAGAGGCGTCCGCCCGTGACGTTTTTGGACCCGGCGGTATCGCCGCGCTCCACAACGAGGACGGAGAGGCCGGCTTTGGCCATCAGGTAGGCCGCGGTGCTGCCGGAAAGGCCCGCGCCCACGACTATGGCGTCGTAATCAGCCATGGTTTTCTCTCCTTTTGAGTAGCGTCCCAGCTTGGCGTGATACTTCGTCAGGCATCGTTTTTTGCTCCGGTCATGGACAGAAGAGTCCATTCCCTCCGCAAAAAACGCGCCTTCCTCGTCTGACGCCAAGCTGAGCCGCTACCAACATTGCTCACATTAAGAGACTATCCCCATTGTGGGGTCCGGGGGGCATCCCCCGGCAGGGGAGCGCGAGGGGACGGCGTCCCCCCGCCTCCCCCCGGTTATCAGCCCTTCGCCGCCTTGATGATGGCCGGGACGACTTCTTTCAGATCGCCCACGATATAGTAGTCGGCGTTCTGGTTCATGAGGCATTCGGCATCCTTGTTGATGCTCACGATGCATTTCGCGTCGCGGCAGCCGAACAGGTGCTGGGCCTGGCCGGAAATGCCGACCGCGAGATACAGGTCGGGTTTCAGCACCTGGCCGGAAATGCCCACGTAGCATTCTTCGGGCATCCACTTGAAGAATTCCGCGATGGGGCGCGAGCAGCCCACTTCCGCGCCGATGGCGGCGGCGAGATCCCGCGCGAAGGCGAGTTCCGCCTCTTCCGCGAAGCCGCGGCCCACGGAAACCACTTTGGCGGCTTCCGGCAGGTTCACGGACGCGGCCGGGCGGGCCTGGTGGCCGGTGACCTTGGCGGCGGTGGCGGCATAGGGAAGCGTCGCCACGGAGCCGGGAGCGGAACCGGCGGGGGCCGGGTCGTAATCCTTCGCGCCCACGGTGACGAGGGCCGTGGTGGCGGTAGCGGTGGCGGTTTTGATGCCGGTGCCGCCGTAGATCATGGTCTGGGCGGTCACGGCGTCGCCGTTGACCGTGACGTTCTTGCCGTCGGTGAAGAGCGGCGCGTCAAGGATGGCGGCAACCTGGGCGGCCAGGTCGCGGCCGCGCTTGGAAGCGCTCACCAGGATGAGGGCGGGCGTTTCCGCTTTGGCCTTTTCGGCGAGCGGTTTCGCGTAACCTTCCCACAGGCCGTCGGCGGGCTGGGGCATGGCGAACGCGGCGGCAGCGCCGTAGGAACCGGCGGCTTTGGCGGCGGCTTCATCGCCGTTCACAAAAGCAACGATTTTCGCGTCGGAGCTGATCGCTTTGGCGCCGGCGAAAAGAACGGCGGCCCAGGCGGGGTTTTCAGCAACTATCCAGATATCACGCATGGCTTTCTCCTTCCTTACAGAATACCGGCGGCGGAAAGCTCTTTCACGAGCTCGGCCGCGGCCGCGTCAATGGTTTTGCCATCGGCGTTGAGGTGGATTTTCTTGCGTTCGGTAACCGGGGCCAGCACGCTTTCAACTTTCATGAAGGGCTTCACCGCGTCGGCGGAAAGGCCGATGCCCGCGAGGTTCATTTCATTGGCGGGCTTTTTCTTGGCGCCCAGGATCTGCTTCACGCTGGGGATCGGGGCTTCGCCGACGTCCGGCAGGACGGAGAGAACCACGGGAGCGGGAACGGTCACCATTTCGGTGCCTTCTTCCATTTTGCGCTCAAGGTCAAAGGAGTCGCCGTTCACGGTGACTTTGGAAACGTAGGAGACGGAGGGCCAGCCGAGCAGCGCCGCAAGGCGGGGGCCGGTCTGGCGGGCGTATTCGTCGCTGGAGCCTTCGGCGCAGATGACCACGTCCACGTCGCCGATGGCTTTAATCATGCCGGCCAGCACCTTGGAGGTAGTGGTGCTGTCCGCTTCCGCCATGACGGCGTCGTCAAGGGTGTAGACGGCGTCCGGCCCGCGGGAGAGGGCGTCCTTCGAGGAGGCGGCGCAGGCAGAGCCGCAGGATACGCCGACGAATTCGGCGCCGCTGGCGGCCTTTATCTGCACGCCGCACTCGATCCCGTTACGGTCGTATTCGCTGATCTGCGGCTTGCATTTTTCCATATCCAGTTGGTGAGTCTTGTCGTTGACGCGGATATCCGCATCGGAAAGAACCCACTTGTAACAAACGGCAATCTTTTTCATGGATTCCTCGTTACAGCCGCGCGGTATGCGCGGCGCTAGGGTTGAACGGGCCGCAGCCCGGCTCTCGGGCGGCGGCGGCAATCACAACTATTTCAAAAGCCCGGCGGAGATGACGATGCGCTGCACTTCGCTGGTGCCTTCGTAGATTTCCGTGATCTTGGCGTCGCGCATGTAGCGTTCCACCGGGTAGGACTTGGTGTAGCCGAGCCCGCCGTGGATCTGCACGGCTTTCGTGGTGACCCACATGGCCGTTTCCGCCGCGAACACCTTGGACATGGCGGATTCCATGGAGTGCTTCTGGTGGGCGTCACGCAGGGCGCAGGTGTGGCGGATCATGTTGCGCGCCACTTCCGTGCGGGTCGCCATGTCGGCCAGCATCCACTGGATGCCCTGGTTGGCGGCGATGGGCTTGCCGAACTGCACGCGTTCCTTCGCGTACGCGACGGCGGCGTCAAGCGCGCCCTGGGCGATGCCCAGCGCCTGGGAGGCGATGCCGATGCGGCCGCCGTCAAGGGTGTGCATGGCGATTTTGAAGCCTTCGCCTTCCTTGCCCAGCAGGTTTTCCTTCGGCACTTCGCAGTTCTTCATGATGATTTCGGTGGTGGAAGAAGCGCAGATGCCCATCTTGTCCTCGGTCTGGCCGATGGAGAAGCCGGGGAAGCTCTTTTCCACGATAAAGGCGGAAATGCCCTTGTTGCCCTTTTCCTTGTCGGTCATGGCGAACACCACGAAGGTTTCCGCATAGCCGCCGTTGGTGATGAACACCTTGGCGCCGTTCAGGATGTACTTGTCGCCCTGCAGGACGGCGGTGGTTTTCTGGGCGGAGGCGTCGGTGCCCGCGCCGGCTTCCGTCAGGCCGAAGGCGCCGAGCTTGCGGCCGGAGGCCAGATCCGGCAGGTATTTTTTCTTCTGTTCCTCGGTCCCGAAGTACTTGATCGGGGCCACGCACAAAGAAACGTGGGCGGACAGGATAACGCCGTGGGAGGCGCACACCCGGGACATTTCTTCCACCGCCACGGAGTAGCTGATGTAGTCGCCTTCGGACCCTTCGTACTCTTCCGGCACGGTCAGGCCGAGGAGGCCGAGTTCCGCCATGCGGGCCACGGTGGCCGTGGGAAATTCGTGGGTTTTGTCGATTTCGGCGGCGATGGGGGCCACTTCGTCGACCGCGAATTCACGTACCATGCCCTGGATGAGTTCTTGATCTTCGGTCAACATGCTCATGGGAGTTTCTCCAAAACGTTAAGGTTTGGCAACTTTTGTTACCGTGTATTAAATATTCACCTTGAAGCCGTAGACGTCGCGGGCTTCACGGGCGAGTTCCTCACGAAATTCCGGGGCCGCGATGGCGATGAGCGCCGCCGCCCGTTGGTTGGTCGTTTTTCCCCAAAGATAGGCGGTTCCGTATTCGGTCACGATATAGTCCACGTCGTTCCGGGTTGTGGTAATGGCTTGTCCTTGCGGGAATGTGCCGCAGATGCGGGAAACCGCGCCGCCGGCGGCGGTGGCCGGCATGGCGATGATGCTGAACCCGCCCTGGGAGAAGCGCGCGCCGCGCACGAAATCCACCTGGCCGCCCACGGCGGAAAACTGCCTGGTGCCTATGGACTCGGCGGCCACCTGCCCGAGGAGATCCACGGACATGGCGGAGTTGATGGCGACCAGATTGTCGTGCCGGCCGATGACGCGCGCGTCGTCCACGTAGTCGACAGGATAGCTTTCTATCATGGGATTGCGGTCGAGCCAAGCATAGAAGGAAGATGTTCCCATGGCGAAGGAGATGACGATTTTCCCCTGGTGGATGGTCTTGCGCGAGCAGTTGATGACGCCCTTTTCCACCAGGCGCATGGCGCCGTCGGAGATCATTTCCGAGTGCACGCCAAGGTCGCGTTTGCCGTCCAGCGCGGCCAGCACGGCGTCCGGAATGGAGCCGATGCCGAGCTGCAAGCAGGCCCCGTCCGGGATAAGGTTCGCGATCTGTTCGCCGATGGCCCGCTCCGTATCGCCGAAAGCCGCCGGGGGCGACTCGGGCAAAGGAGAATCGTGGAACACGAAGCGGTCTATTTCCGAAACGTCGATCAGCGCGCCGCCCACGATGTAGGGCATGTGCCTGTTGACCTGGGCGATGGTGATTTTTGCGGAAAGGGCGATTTGCAGCGTGTAGTCCACGGAGACGCCGAGGCTTACCCGGCCCTGGTCGTCGGGCGGGGTGACCATAATCATGGCCACGTCGATGGGGAAGGACGGGTCCCGCATCAGGATGGGGATCTGCGAAAAGAAAATGGGCGTGTAATCGGCCCGGCCTTCGGCCAGAGCGTCCACCGTGGGGCGGCTCATGAAGGTGCTGTTGAAGCGGAAGCTCTTTTCGTATTCCGGGCGGCAGTATAGACATTCGTCCAGCGCGACCATGTGGGTGATCTCGACGTCGCGGAGCGCATCGGCGCGGGCCACCATGGCGCGGGTGAGGATATCCGGCGCGCCGGCGGCATGCCCCACGGCAACCCTGTTGCCGGAAGCAACAAGAGCGGCCGCCTCGGCGGCTGTGACCGTGTTGTTCTTTACGTGCTCGCGCCAGTTCACAGAAAGCTCCCGTTCGATGTCCGCTGGTCGGCTGTACCGCTTGTGAAGGAAATAGCAATCGCCGTGCCAGAACTGTCCGGTTTCCGGTAAGCGAGATGCACAAAACAGATAAGAGCCGGGAACCGCACAGGTTGCAGCGCAAATATTTTTTTGGGGGAGGGCTTGGAAGGGCTGAAACGGGTGTACTTTTCCGGTTCAATGATGTATATACGCATCGCTGTTATACAGAAAATAAAGTGATACCAGTATGTTTTCTGCTTTTATAAAAGATGCTGCGATGCATCGCTTGTCCGAAAGGGCGCAAAGTGATGCTGGCAGCTGTGGTTGCCGCCGGTTTTTCGATGCGCGCGCCAGCGTGCCCGGGCCGGTTTTTGATGCTTTTTTGCATCATATGGAGAGCGCATGACTGCTGCAACTGATCCGCTGCTGATGGCGTCGCCCATTATCGAGTCCATCCTCGCGGCCATTTCCAGCCCCATCCTCGGGGTTGACCGGCTGGGGGCCGTCCGGCTGTGCAACGAAGCCATGGCCGAACTTCTGCGGTCGCCGAAAAACGCGGTGATCGGCAAGCCGCTCGCGGAAGTTATCGAAGGCACGCAGCTTATGCAAGTGGTGGAAACCGGCCACGGCGAGAAGTGGCAGAAATTTTCCTACCGCGGCCGCTCGTTCCTGGTCAACCGGTCGCCCTTGCTGGTCCGGGGCGAGGTGGTGGGGGCGCTCGCCAGTCTGCATGAAATTTCCGAGCTGGAACAGATTTCCAGCGAGCTCATGTCCGTGCGGTTGCTCACCGAAGAGCTCGAAGGCATCATCGATTCCGCCTTTGACGGCATCTACGTCACGGACAGCAAGGGCGTGACGCTGCGGATCAACAAGAGCTACGAGCGCATTACCGGTCTCAAGCGGGAAGAGGTCGTGGGCCACAGCATGTACGAGCTGGTCAAAAATAAGGTATTCGACCAGTCCACCAGCGTCCGCGTGCTGGAAACCGGCGAGCCCGCCACTCTTATCCAGAAAATCCGCAACGGCGCCACGGTCATGGTCAGCGGCAACCCCCTGCGGGACGCGAACGGCAACATTGTGCGCGTGGTGACAACCGTGCGCGATCTTACGGAGCTCAACCGGCTGCGGGACGAGCTGAACGCCGTGGGCAACCTGAAGACCCGCTATGAGGACGAGTTGCGCCAGCTCAAGCGCAAGACCCTGCGCGGGGACGACATCATCGTGCACTCCGCGGCCATGGAGGCGGTGTTCGACCTGTCCTCGCGGCTCAGTTCCGTGGATTCCACCGTGCTCATCCAGGGGGAATCCGGGGTGGGCAAAGAGGTGGTGGCGGAGTTCATCCACAGCAATTCCCCCCGCAAGGACAAGGCCTTCGTGCGCATCAACTGCGCGGCCATCCCGGAGCAGCTTTTGGAATCCGAACTCTTCGGCTACGTGCGCGGCGCATTCACCGGGGCCAACAAGGAAGGCAAGATCGGCCTGTTTGAAGCCGCGGACGGCGGCACCTTGCTGCTCGACGAAATCGGCGATTTGCCCGCCACCTTGCAGGTCAAGCTCCTCCGCGTGATCCAGGACCGGCAGACCCGGCGCATCGGCGACAATATTCCCCGGTACATCGACGTGCGCCTGATCGCCGCCACCAACCACAACCTGGTGGAAATGGTGCGCAAAAAGCAGTTCCGCGAAGATCTGTACTACCGTCTCAACGTCGTGCCCATCCAGGTGCCGCCCCTTCGGGAGCGCAAGGAAGACATCCTGTTCATGGTCCAGGCCTTCCTGAAAAAATTTTGCGAACGCCACCATCGCTCCAAGGAGCTGGACCCGGCCCTTATGCCCCGTCTGATAGACTACTCCTGGCCCGGCAACGTGCGGGAACTGGAAAACATCATGGAGCGGCTGGTGGTCACCTCCCCCGGCAGCGTCATCGGCGTGGAGGATCTCCCACCCTTCCTGCGGAACGTGGAAAGTTCCGGCGCCGCGCCCCTGGCCCTGACCGGCAAGACCCTTAAGGATATCCTGGACGAAGTGGAAGCCACGGTCTTGCGCGACGCGCTCGCCCGCCACAAAACCACCCGGCGCGCGGCCGAGGTGCTGGGCATAGACCAGTCCAGCGTGGTCCGGAAAGCCAGGAAGCTGGGGCTGGCGTTGCGCAAAGAGAAGGGCGCGTAATTTTTCCTACCCCCTCACCCCACCATTACTAACCGCAGCTCCCCGCCGCACCAGACGGCCACGCAGCCGGTCTGGCCGGGAACGCAGCCGTCCGCCGCGAAGACGAAGGCGGATGCGTGACGGGCGATTTCCCGGCAGAGTTTTTCCGCTTGCTCTCCCGTTACGATGGGAGATTCCCCGGTGAGGAGCGTTTCGAGGGCAGGAGCGTGTTCCTCCCGCGCGGCAGCGGCAAGGCCGAACCGGCCGGGCAGGGAGAGGCAGTAAAGATCAGGGCCGATTTGTTCCATGGCTCCTGTGGCTGAGGCTGAGGGAAGGGACGGGCTGCCGATGACCCCGCCGCCGCCCTCGAGGCCGGGGACCGCCAGGGACGCGCCCGCCGCCGCGACCGAGGCTGGCGCGATGCGGCGGATATGTTCCGCCAAAAGGTAATCCACAAAAAACGGGTCGCGCGAATTGCGCGGGGAAAACGCGGCGATGCTTGCCGCGAACAGGGGGGAAGGGTCGTCCGTGCCCGTGTACAGGCCCCCCATGGCCAGCGGATGCCCTTCCTGAGTCCGGCCCTGGCAGAGAAAGCCGCGCAAGGGGGCGTTTTCGGTGGTATCGGCCATTGTGCTGCCGGAGGGATCAGACGTCCAGGTGCGCGGTGCGCACGAAGGTGTCCGCGAGGCGCATTTTGGCGATGAACGCGGGCAGTTTGGCGTGCATTAATTTCATGGTGACCCTCCGGCGTAAAAGGCTCGGGCAATGGCGCTCTTCGTGGGCGTACATCAGGCGCGGCAAATTTTCAACGCCGCCCTTTCGGGCCGGGGAAGTTTTTTGACGCCCGCCCTCAGATAGGGTAAAGTTCTTGGGCTACCGGGAAATACGCGGCAAAAGACGGTTCTTGGTCGTTACGTATCCTACAGGTTTATCTCGTTTTTTTTCTAAAATAAATTTTCCGGAATGGGAAAATAAAAAAAACCGGTAACGGAAAAAGCTGAATTCGTTCATGATCGAACGGGATAATGTGCAGGAAGGAACTTTCTTTTTATTTTTGAGGTGTACTTTTTTTCACGAGTTGGCTACGATGGCGCCACTTGCGGGCAGGACTGCCCAATCTGTGGAGCTTTTTTAACCTTAAAGACGACCTGTTCGCAGACAGGGAGGGATTTATGAGTCAGAAGCGGGAGCTTACTCCGGAAGAAAAAGCGGCGAAAATTGCTGAATACCAGGCCCACCTTGACGATAAAGTAGCCAAGGCGCGTAAAGCCCTTGCGGCGCTGAACCCCTACACCCAGGAGCAGGTCGACAAACTCGTCAAAGCGTGCGCCAAAGCGGTGTTTGATAACGGCGAAGAACTCGCCAAAGACGCGGTTGCGGAAACCAAGCTCGGCAACGTGCCCGACAAGATCGCGAAAAACAAGAACAAAGCCAAAATCATCTGGTGGTCCCTGCGCGACAAAAAGTCCGTGGGCATCATCGAACGCGAGAAAGGCACCGGCATCATCAAGGTCGGCAGCCCCGTGGGCGTTGTGGGCGCCATCACCCCGATGACCAACCCCATCGTGACCTGCATGTCCAACGCCATGTTCGCCATCAAGGGCCGCAACCCCATCATCTTCGCGGTGCACCCCAAAGCCATGGAATGCTGCAAAAAGACCGTGAACTACATGAACGCGGAACTGAAAAAGCTCGGCGCGCCGGACAACGTCATCCAGATCCTCGACATCGCGGCCCTGGAACTCACCCAGATGCTGACCAAAGCCGTTGACGTCATCATCGCCACCGGCGGCATGGACATGGTCCGTTCCGTTTACTCCTCCGGCAAGCCCGCTCTGGGCGTCGGCGCGGGCAACGTGCAGACCATCGTGGACCGGGGCATGGACTACAACGACGTGGCTCCCAAAGTCATCGCGGGCCGCTCCTTCGACAACGGCATCATCTGCGCCGCCGAACAGTCCGTCATTCTGCCGCGCGAAGATTTCGACAAGGCCATGAAGGCTTTTGAAGCCAACGGCTCCTACATCGTCGCCAACGCCGATCGCGCCAAACTGCGCGACGTCATCTTCCCCGGCGGGCACATGAGCCGTGACCTCGTCGGCAAAAACGCCGAGGAAGTGGCCGCGGCCGCCGGTCTTAAAGTCCCGGCCGGCACCAAGATCCTGATCGTGGAAGCGGAAAACGTGAAAGACGTGCTGGGCTGGGAAAAGATGTTCCCGGTGCTGACCGCCTACCGTTACGACAAGTGGGAAGAAGCGGTGGAAATCGCCCGCGACAACCTGCACAAGATCGGCCTGGGCCACAGCGTTTCCGTGCATTCCACCAACGACGCGAACATCGAATACGCCGGTACGCACATTGAAGTGTCCCGCGTGGTTATCAACCAGTCCTGCGCCTCCACGGCCGGCGGCAGCTTCTTCAACGGCCTGAACCCGACCAACACCCTTGGCTGCGGTTCCTGGGGCAACAACTCCATCTCCGAAAACCTGACCTACTACCACCTGATCAACATTTCCCGGATCGCCTACTTCATGAAGGACAACAAAGTCCCGACCGAAGCGGAAATCTGGGCATAGCCCGCGCAACATAGTATTCGGCTTCCCGGGTAATCCCGGGAAGCCGAATTATTGCGGCTACTCCCCGCGGTGAGCGGGTAACATTTAATGAGGAAGAACCGATATGAAAATGCTCTCCATAAAACCGGTCCTTGACTACTACGCCAGCTGCAAGGAATTCGCGGAAGCGTTGCAGATCAACGAAAAAGACCTGATTATCACCAACGAATACATCTATCAGCCCTTTTTCGGCAGCATGAACCTGAAGGCCACCGTGCTGTACCAGGAAAAGTACGGCATGGGCGAACCGTCCGACGAAATGGCTGAAAAAATTTACGCCGACATGAAAGACGGCGGCTTCAAGCGTATCATCGCCATCGGCGGCGGCACCATCATTGATATTTCCAAGCTGTACGCGCTCAAGAACGTGTCCCCCATCCTGGACCTCTTCGACCGCAAGCTGGAAATCGTGAAGGACAAGCAACTCATCCTCGTGCCCACCACCTGCGGCACCGGTTCGGAAGTGACCAACATCTCCATTCTGGAGCTGAAGAGCCGCCACACCAAGATGGGCCTCGCCACGGACGAACTCTATGCCGACTCCGCCGTGATGATCCCGGAACTCCTGAACGGCCTGCCGTTCAAGTTCTTCGCCACCTCCTCCGTGGACGCCCTGATCCACGCGTACGAATCCTACCTTTCCCCGAAGTCTTCCCCCTACACGGAGCTCTTCGCCCGCGAAGCCATTGACCTCATCATCAGAGGCTACAAGAAAATCGCCGCCGAAGGCGAAGACGCCAGAAAGCCCCTGCTGAAAAGCTTCCTCATCGCGTCCAACTACGCGGGCATCGCGTTCGGCAACGCCGGTGTGGGCGCGGTCCACGCCATGAGCTACCCGCTCGGCGGCACCTACCACGTGCCCCACGGCGAAGCCAACTACGCCCTGTTCGTGGGCGTGTGCAAAGCCTACCAGAAGGGCAACCCCAACGGGAAGATCAAGGAAGTCAACAAGATCATCTGCGATATCCTGGGCTGCAAGGAAGACGTGGTTTACGAAGAGCTTGAAAAGCTGCTCAACAAGATTCTGCAGCGCAAGCCCCTGCGTGAATACGGCGTGACCAAGGCCGACCTCGACGCCTTTACCGACAACGTGATGACCAAACAGGGCCGCCTGACCGCCAACAACTACGTGCCCCTGGACGCCGCCGCGGTAAAAGCCATTTATGAGTCTCTGTACTAGAGCCTGCCCCGGCAGCAGACCGTGATACCTGCCGTGAACCGGGAACATCCGTCCCCGGTTCACGGCGCTTGTTTTGAACGAGTGTGATTTTGCGGCGGTTTCGCGTCCACGGCCTTCCAGGCCGGTGCCGGAATCCCGAAAGTAAACATAACGGCGCATGGCGCCCCGAATACCCTTGAGGAGAAAACACATGAGCTGGCAAGAGCACTACAAATCCCGGCTGGTCAGCGCGGCGGAAGCCGTGCGCCATGTCAAATCCGGCTGGAAGATGTCCTTCGGCCACGCCTGCGCGTCCCCCACGGTTCTGATCGACGCGCTGATGGAAAGGAAAGACGAACTGAGCGAAGTGCAGATCACGCACATGGTTCCCCTGACCCCGGCCCCCTATTGTGAAGAGCCGTATTGCCGGTCCTTCCGCCACGTTTCCGTTTTCTCCGGCGGCAGCACCCGCGGCGCCATCAACGAAGGCCGCGCGGATTTCATTCCCCGCCTGTTCCGCAGAATTCCTTCGCTCTTCACGGAAACCTTCCCGCTCGACGCGGCGTTCATCAAAGTTTCTCCCCCGGATAAACACGGCTACATGAGCCTGGGCATTTCCGTCGACTATTCGAAGGAAGCGGTCAAACGCGCCAAGTTCGTTGTGGCGGAAATTTCCCGCCACGTGCCCCGCACGCTCGGCGATTCCTTCGTGCACGTCTCCGAAGTGGACTACTTCGTGGAAAGCAACGCCCCGCTGGTGGAACTTCCCCCGCCGGCCCTGACCGACGTGGAAATGGGCATCGGCAAAAACGTGGCCTCCCTCATCCAGGACGGCGACTGCCTGCAGCTCGGCATCGGCGCCATTCCGGACGCGGTGCTCCGCTTCCTGACCGAAAAGAACGACATGGGCATCCACTCGGAAATGATTTCCGACGGCGTGATGGGCCTGATGAAAGCGGGCAACATCAACAACAGCCGCAAGCAGCTCCTGCCCGGCAAGTGCGTCATCGGGTTCGCCATGGGCACCAATGAATTCTACCAGTGGCTCGACGATAACCCGGCCACGGAATTCCACCCCATCACCTTTGTGAACGACCCGCTGGTCATCAAGCAGAACGACAACGTGGTTTCCGTCAACTCCGCCATCACCGTGGACCTTCTGGGCCAGGTGGCGGCCGACATGATGGGCCCCAAGCAGTTCAGCGCCGTCGGCGGCCAGAACGACTTCGTTCTCGGCGCCATGATGTCCAAGAACGGCCGCAGCATCATCGCCCTGCCCGCCACGGCGGCCAAGGGCAAGGTTTCCCGCATTTCCGCGTCCCTTGAGCGCGGCCAGGCGGTCACCACCACGCGTAACGACGTGCAGTACGTTGTCACGGAATACGGCGTGGCTTTGCTTCGCGGCATGACCATGCGCCAGCGCGCCGCCGCCCTGATTAAGATCTCGGCCCCGGAATTCCGCGACCAGCTCCGTCAGGACTGCATCGACCTCTACGGCTGGGCTCCGGAAGAGTAAACCCTTATCTCGCCTCCGGCAGCGGTTCGCCACAATGAGCCGCTGCCGGAAGGTGGACAATCCATCCGCGGGCCTGATACACCGTATCGAGCCTGCGGTTTTTTATACTATCCATCCTCCAGAGAAAGGATCGCCCATGAGCACAGCATCAAAGACCCCGGAAGCCAATTGCGCGGCCTGCCCCTTTACCAAACCCACGGACCGGCGCTGTGTGCGGCCGGAGGGGAAAAATCCGCCGGACTGCCCCACCGTGAACATGCCGGACGTGGCGGACGAGAGCCTCGCGGTCTATAAATCCGCCGAATTCGCGAAAATGGCCACAATCGCCAGCCAGGTCGAGCGCGCGGGCTATGCGCGGGAAGCGAACGGGCTGCATGCCGTCCGTCCCCGGATCGTGGAGCTGGTGGATTTCGCCAAACGCATGGGCTACAAAAAACTCGGCCTCATTTTCTGTATCGGGTTGCGCAAAGAAGCCGCCATCACGGAAAAAATTCTCGCGACCAACGGGTTCGAGGTCACCTCCTGCGTGTGCAAGGTCGGCTGCCTGCCCAAGTCCGAACTGGGGCTGACGGTTGCAGAGCAGCTGCGGCCCAAAGGGCACGAGAGCATGTGCAACCCGGCCATGCAGGCGGAAATCGCCAACCGGGCCGGGACGCAGCTGAATATCCTGCTCGGCCTGTGCGTGGGGCACGATTCCCTGGTGCTGGCGCATCTCAAGGCCCCGTCCACCATCCTGGCGGTCAAGGACAGGCTCATGGGGCACAATCCCCTGGCCGCGTTGTATATGTACGATTCCTATTACGCCTGGATGCACAACCCCATGTTCCCGGAAGAACCCGAGCCCGGATTCCCGAAAGGGGAGTAGGCGCCGCTTCCGGCGCGTTCAGGAGGAAGGCCATGCGCATCATTGTCGGCATAACGGGCGCGAGCGGCGCGGTATACGGGGTGGAGCTCCTGCGCGCCCTCGCGTCCCTCGGCCACGAGGTCCACTGCACGGTCAGCGCCTATGGCTGGAAGGTGCTGCGCCACGAGTGCTCCCTGGCGGAAAAGGACATCCGTCCCCTGGTGGCGGCGCTGTATCCGGCGGAAGACATCACCGCGCCCATCGCCAGCGGATCGTTCCGGGCGGACGGCATGGCCATCGCCCCGTGCAGCATGAAGACGCTCGCCGCCATCGCGAACGGCTTCGCGGACAACCTCCTCTGCCGCGCGGCGGACGTCGTGCTGAAAGAGCGCGCCAACCTGGTGCTCGCCGTGCGGGAAACGCCGCTCAGCCCCATCCATCTGGAAAACATGCTGAAGCTCTCGCGCATCGGCGTCGGCATCGCCCCGGCTTGCCCCGCGTTTTACCACCACCCCGCGAGCATTGACGCGCTGGTAGCCGCGTATGTGGGGCGGCTGCTCGATTGCCTGGGGGTCGCGAATGACCTTGCCCCCCGCTGGGCGGGAGATGCGGGCGCAAAGGGCCTGTGACCGCTGTTGCCGCCGCGTGACGCAAAACGGCCGGGAGTTCCTCCCGGCCGTTTTGCGCTGTTTTCGTGCCAGCCGCCTGCACGGCGGCGGTCAGCGGACGATGGCGCCGTATTTGGCGGACTGCACCATGCGGGCGTAGCGGGCCAGATAGCCGGAGGTGACCTTGGGCGCGGGCTGCTTCCAGTTCGTTTGCCGTTCGGCCATTTCCGCATCGGATACCAGGGCTTTCAGGGTTCGGCCGGGGATATCGATATCCACGATATCCCCGTCGCGCAGGAGCGCGATGGGGCCGCCTTTCGCCGCTTCCGGGCAGATATGCCCGATGCAGGCCCCGCGCGTGACGCCGGAGAAGCGCCCGTCCGTAAGCAGCGCCACCTTCAGGCCCATGCCCGCGATGATGGCGGTGGGGCTGAGCATCTCGCGCATGCCGGGGCCGCCCTGCGGGCCTTCGTAGCGGATGACCACCACGTCCCCGTCCTTGACCTTGTGGGCCAGCAGGGCTTCGGTGGCTTCCTCCTCGGAATCGAAAACCCTGGCCGGGCCTTTGAAGGTCAGCATGTCTTCAGACACGGCGCTTTCCTTGGCCACCGCGCATTCCGGCGCGAGGTTGCCGTAGAGGATGGCAATGCCGCCGGTCTTGCGGTAGGGGTCGTCAACGTTCCGGATGACGTCGGGCCGGGTGATGGCGGCCTCTTTCAGGCGATCCCCCAGGGGGCCGGTGACGGTCATGGCGGTCTCGTCAATGAGGTTCTTTTTGGTCAGTTCCTTCATGACGGCGGAAATGCCCCCGGCTTCGCCCAGATCCTGCAGATGGTGCTGGCCCGCCGGGCTCATTTTGGTGATGTAGGGGGCCTTTTTGCTGATGGCCTCAAAGAGTTCGAGGGGCAGGTCTATGCCCGCTTCCTGCGCGATGGCCGGCAGGTGCAGCACCGTGTTGGAGGAGCCGCCGATGGCCATGTCCACGGCGATGGCGTTGGTAAAGGCGGCCTTTGTCATGATGTCGCGGGGTTTGATGTTCTTCTTGACCAGATCCAGGACCGCCGCGCCCGCGCGTTTGGCCAGCATGCGGCGCGCGCCGGTGTAGGCGGCAGGCACGGTGCCGTTGCCCGGCAGGCCCATGCCCAGAGCCTCGGTAAGACAGTTCATGCTGTTGGCCGTGAACAGGCCCGCGCAGGACCCGCAGCCGGGGCAGACGGATTGTTCCATGCCCGCCAGGTCCTTGTCGCTGAGTTTTCCGGCGGCGTGCAGGCCCGGCGCTTCGAAGATGTTCGTCAAATCCACGCTCTTGCCCTGAAACCGCCCGGCCAGCATGGGGCCGCCGCTGACCACCACGGCGGGAATGTTGATCCGCGCGGCCGCCATGAGCATGGCGGGCACGATTTTATCGCAGTTGGGGATGAGCACCAGGCCGTCCAGGCCGTGGCCGATAGCCATGGCTTCGATGGAATCCGCGATGAGTTCCCGGCTGGGCAGGGGGTATTTCATGCCCTGGTGGCCCATGGCGATGCCGTCGCAAATGCCGATGGCGGGAAATTCGATGGGTGTGCCCCCGGCGGCGGCAACGCCCAGCTTGGCGGCTTCCGCTATGTCGTCCAGGTTGAAGTGGCCCGGCACGATCTCGTTGAACGAGTTGACGACGCCGATAAGAGGTTTTTCCAGATCCTCGAGGCTGTACCCCATGGCGTGGAACAACGCTCTGTGGCCCGCGCGGGTGGGACCTTTTTTCACGATATCGCTACGCATGTGACTGCTCCTTGATTATGGCCGCGATGTTTCGGCGTACGGCGCGGCACAATGTATGGACCGGGCGGGCCGCTTTGCGGGCCTGCCCGGCAAGATGCGCGTTACGCGCCTTTCTTCACTTCCACCCCGGCGATCATTTCATAGAAGCGGACAACGCCGCCGTGGTCGATCTGCCCCATGCCGTTGGCCTTGAGAGACTGCATCATTTCCATGACGCTGGCCGTCAGGGGAACCGGGGAACTCATGGAATGGGCCGTATCCAGCACGTTCACGAAATCCTTGATGTGGATTTCCATCCGCGCGCCGGGAGTATAGTTGCGCTCAAGGATCATGGGGCCTTTCTGGTTCAGCACCGTGGACCCGGCAAGGCCGTTCTTGACCGCCTCGAATACCAGGCCCGGGTCGACTCCCGCCTTTGCGGCCAGGGTAAAGGCCTCGCCCATGGCGGCAATGTTCACGCCGACCATGATCTGGTTGGCGAGCTTGGCGATGCAGCCCGCGCCCACCTTGCCGACCAGGATGGTGGAGGCGGACATGGGTTTGAAGACCGGAAGCGCCCGGTCGTAATCTTCCTTGGCACCGCCCGCCATGATGGCGAGGGTGGCGTCGATGGCCTTGGGCTCGCCGCCGGAAACGGGCGCATCCATCATATGGATGCCCTTTTCGGCGAGAATGGCGTGAATCTGCTGCGCGGTCATGGGCGAGAGGGAGCTCATGTCCAGAACCAGGGTTCCGGGCTTGGCGTGTTTGCTTACCTCGACGGCGCTTTCCACACAAATGGCGGGGGTGGGCAGCATCTGGATGATGATGGAGCATGCGGCAGCCAGCTCGGCCGCGCTCGCGGCGATCTGAACGCCGCGTTCCGCCGCGTCCTTGCAGTTCTGCGGCATAACGTCGAACCCGATGACCGTGAAACCGCCTTTGACAAGGTTGGCGGCCATGGGCCTGCCCATGATGCCGAGACCGATAAACCCGATAGTTTCCATACACCCATCCTTACGGGCGCGGTTTCCCGCGGCTACGGTAATGAGAAAAAGCATTGTGGTATGACAGTATGCTAGCTTTTTGATTGTGTATACTGGAACAATCATGCTGTCAATCTGATTTTATAACATATAACTATTAATAATTTATATTATTTTTCTAAAAACAAAAAGTTCTATATGATTTTTTAGTGGTATGATAGGTTGCTGCTGATGGGGGCCAGCTTGGCCCATCCGTATTTTGTCCCTTGCCTGACCGGGCGGAAACCTGCGATACTGCGCCGCAGACGCCCTTTTGGGTAGATAGTCCGAGGTAGCCATGACGACGTTGAGCGAAGAACCGATCCGTCCCAGAAAACTTCACGAGCAGGTTGCCGAGCGGTTGCAGGCCATGATCCTGGAGCGCCAGTTCCTGCCGGGAGACAAACTGCCTTCCGAGCGCGAGCTCCAGGCTACCTTCGGCATCGGGCGGCCTGCCGTGCGCGAGGCGTTGCTTCTTCTGGAGCGCTCGGGGCTTATCGCGCTGCGCAGCGGCAGTCCCGCGACCGTCGTCAGCGCGGACCCGAGCGCCATCATCCGCGAGATGGATGTGGCGGTCGCCCATTTCATGGCTGATCCGCAAGGCGTCCGGGAGTTGCAGTTCGCCCGCAGGATGCTGGAGTGCAACCTCGCCAGGGAAGCGGCCAAAACCCGCGACGAAGCGGCTCTTTCCCGGTTGCGCGATCTTTTGGAACAGAGCAGGGAATGCCTCGATAACGCGGAAGCCTTTGAAGCCCTGGACGTCGATTTTCATTTCGCCGTGGTGCAGATGGCCAAAAGCCGGGTGTTTGACGTCGTGTTCGAGGCCATGAACCAGTGGCTCATCGAGCAGCGGACCGTCGTCCTCTCCCTGCCGGGCCAGACGGATCTCGCTCTCAATTGCCATATGGCCTTATATGATGCCATTGCCGCCCAGGATCCGGATGCGGCGGAAAACGCCATGCGCGCGCATCTCGAAAACGTGGAAAATATTTTCTGGGCCGCCAAAGACAGGGCGTCCCGCCGGGCAAAAATCGTCGCCGGCGCCAAAGAGTAAGAAAGAGTGCCTCCGGCGGCTTAAGGAGGGGCTGCTCGCCCCTCCTTAAGAATCCACCCCAGGCAGGGGCGCGCCGCTATGCTCTCTTTATCCGTACGGCTCGAAGACTCGCCTACGGCTAAAGGCCTGCACCTGCATTCGGGGAGTGTGGGGGAAACGCGCGCGTTTCCCGTTCTGTTCGCTTCTCCGAAGCTCACATACTGGTGTCGCGGCGCCATAAAGCGCGTCTCTTTGATGAAACCAAAGAGGCGCGCTTTTGCCTTTTTCGTCACGATCAACTTCGCGGGAATCACGGTGAAATTATAATCCGAATCGCGGATATTTTTGTACAAACGTGAAAAATGGTTTAGCCTCAAGGCGAGTGCCATAGCCCTGTAATGGGGAAGGAGAACGCATCGCCATGGATAAGCCCAACCTTCTGATCAATGAAATATCCCCCTACCTGCTGCAACACGCCCACAATCCCGTCGATTGGTTCCCGTGGGGAGAAGAGGCGTTTACGAAAGCCCGATCCGAGGACAAGCCCGTTTTCCTCTCCATCGGCTACAGCACCTGCCACTGGTGCCATGTGATGGAAAAGGAATCCTTTGAGGACCCCGAGGTTGCCGCCGCGCTGAATGCGGGTTTCGTCTGCATCAAGGTGGACCGGGAAGAGCGGCCGGATATCGACGCGGTGTACATGGCGGTGTGCCATGCGCTGAACGGCAGCGGGGGCTGGCCGCTGACCGTTTTTCTGACGCCCGGGAAAACGGCGTTCTTCGCGGGCACCTATTTTCCCAAAGAGCCGCGATACGGCCAGCGCGGGCTGCTGGAACTGCTGGGCATGATTTCCCGAGCCTGGAAAGAGGACAAAAACGGCCTGCTGGCCGCCGGAAAGCAGATAGCGGCCCTCTTTTCGGACGAAAAAGCGGCAGGCCCCCACGCGTTGAGCCGGGCCGCGGCCGAAGAAGCGGAAAATCAGCTTGAACGGCGGTACGACGCCCGCTGGGGGGGATTCGACAGCGCGCCCAAATTTCCCGCTGCCCACAACATTTTGTTTTTACTGCGCTGCCACCTGCTGGGCATAGGCCGCAAGCCGCTGGCCATGGCGGAACACGCCCTGCGGGCCATGTACCAGGGGGGCATTTTCGACCATATCGGCGGCGGGTTTTCCCGCTACTCCACCGACGAAAAGTGGCTTGCCCCCCATTTTGAGAAAATGCTTTACGATAACGCCCTGCTGGCCATGGCATACACCGAGGCTTTCCAAATCACCGCCAATCCGCTGTACCGGGGGATTGCGGAAAAAATTTTCGCGTATGCCCGCCGCGAAATGACGTCCCCGGAAGGAGGGTTTTATTCCGCCCAAGACGCCGACAGCGAAGGAGAGGAGGGGAAATATTACACCGTCACGCCGGACGAGATCCGGCGGGTTTTGGGAGAAAAGGACGGGCGCGCCTTTTGCGAAGGGTATGACGTCACCGGGCCGGGCAACTTTGAAGGAAAAAGCATCCCGAATCTTATCGGGCGGGCAGCCGCTCTGCCGGACGATGCTACGGAAGTGATGCTTGAAAAACTGTACGCCTACAGGCTGGCGCGGTATCCCCTGCACAAGGACGACAAAACCCTGACCGCCTGGACCGCCCTGATGGCGGCCGCATACGCCAAAGCCTACCGGGTCTTTGGCAAGGAAACATACCTGCACGCGGCTGAAAACGCGCTTTCCTTTATCGCCCGGCATCTGACCGGGGAGGGCGGGCGTCTGCGCGTCAGTTTCCGGAACGGCCGGGCAAAAGGAGACGGCCTGCTGGACGATTACGCCTTCCTGGCCTGGGCCTGCCTGGAATTGTACGAGAGCACCTTCCGGCTGGACTGCCTGGAGCGGGCCCGCGACCTCATGAGCAGGGCGCTTGAGGCCTTTTCCAGCCCTTCCGGCGGGCTGTACCTCTCGCCCAGGGACGGGGAGCGGCTGCTCTTTTCCCCGAAAGAATATTACGACGGCGCCATGCCCTCCGGCAATTCCGTGGCCGCCTGGTGCCTGGCCCGCCTGGCCGCCTTGACGGGGGAAGAATCCTGGCGGACGGCCGCCGAACGGCAGCTGGCCGGTTTCGGCGAATGGTTTGAGGACCGGCCCTCGGCCGTCACCTTTGCCCTGACCGCGCTGCTGCAAGTGGTTTACCCCGCGCAGGAGCTGGTCTGCGTTCTGGCGGATGAAAAGGAAAAAGCCCCCCTGGCGCTCGCGCTTGGCGGCTTCGCCCATCCGCAGACGGCGGTGCTGGTCAAGGCGGCCCAGGATGAGGAAGGCATCGGGCGCATCGCTCCTTTTGCGGCCGCTTACCCTGTTCCCCGGCGCGGCGCGGTCTACTACCTTTGCCAAAACCGCCGGTGCGACGCACCCACCGGCGACTTTGAAACGGTACGGCGGAAACTGCTCGGGGAGAGCGGCCCTGCGGGATCATAAAGGCAGAGGCCCCGCCACTGCTGGCGGGGCCTGGCAATCATTTTTTGCAAACCGGCAGCTCACCCTTTCAGAAAATCCACGGCGAACCGGGCGTAAATGCCCGCGCCGGAATGCAGGATATCCTCGTCGATGTCGAAGGCCGGGTTGTGGTGTGTGGCGGTCAGCCCTTTGGCTGCGTTGCGCGCCCCGATGTAGCCGTACACGCCGGGAGCCTTGCGCATGAGCCCGGAGAAATCATCGGCTCCCATCATTTTTTGGAGCGGCACCAGGGATTTTTCCCCCAGCATGGCAACGGCCGCGCCTTGGGCAAGGCGGGTCAGCTCCGGGTGCTCGTTGATGACCGGCGCGGGGTAGAACTCGTACGTGCACTCCACGGTGCAGCCGTACCCGGCGGCCACGTCCCTGGCCATCTGTTCGACCTTGGCGGGCATGGCCGCGCGGAACGCGCGGTTGAAGGTCCGCACGGTGCCGACCAGTTCCACGGTGTCCGCGATGATGTTGAGCTTCTGCCCGCCGTTCATCGCGCCCATGGACAGGACCAGGGAGTTGAGCGGGTCGTTCATGCGGGTGACGAGGGATTGCAGGGCCATGACCACGGCGGAGGCCGCCACGATGGCGTCTTTGCCGTCATGCGGGGCGGCCGCGTGCGCGGAGCGGCCCTTGACGGTGATGGAAAAGCGGTCGCTGGAGGCCATGCGCTCGCCGTCCTGGAAGTTGGCGAAGCCCGCATCCATGGCCAGCCAGACGTGCATGCCGAACACCGCGTCCACGTCGTCGAGCGCGCCGTTTTCCACGTAGATGACGGCGTTGTCGCCCGTTTCCTCGGCCCACTGGAACAGCAGCTTGACGGTGCCGTTAAGTTCGTCCCTGTGGGCGGAAAGGATTTTCGCCGCGCCCAGGAGCATGGCCATGTGGCAGTCGTGGCCGCAGGCGTGCATGACGCCGGGATTTTTCGAGGCGTAGGGTTTGTTCTGCGGCTCGCTGATGGGCAGGGCGTCGATGTCCGCGCGCAGCATCACGGTTTTGCCGGGGCGGCTGCCGCGAATGACGCCGACGCAGCCCAGGCAGTTGTCGAAGGTCTGCACCTCGATCCCCATTTTTTGCAGCTCGGCCACGATATGTTTCGTGGTTTGCACTTCCTGCTTGCTCAGTTCGGGATACATGTGGAAATGGCGCCGCTGCCCGATGATGTAGGCTTCCTGCTCTTTGGCCAGGGTTTTGATGTCCATCATGCCTTCCCCCCGTTTGACGCGCCGTCCGCCAGGAAATCGTGGGCGAACTGGGCGTACAGCGCCGCGCCCCGGTGGAGGATATCCTCATCGATCCGGAACTTGTCCGAATGGTTGGGGTGGACGATCCCCTTGCTCTCGTTCAGGCAGCCGAGAAAAACGTAGAGGCCCGGCACCCGTTCCTGGAGGTAGGAGAAATCGTCCGCGCCCATGCTCTCGGCCATGGGCACGAGGACGTCCTTGCCGAACAGTTTGACGGCCGCCTCGCGGGCGATGTCGTTCATGTGGATATCCGCGTTGACGATGGGCGTGTCGATCTCCTCAACGGTCATTTCCGCCGTGCAGCCCAGAGCCTGGGCCGTGTTTTCGATAATCCGGCGTATGCCGGGCACGATGGTGGGCTTAAGCTCGCGCGACAGGGTGCGGATCGTGCCTTCCATGACGGCGATTTCCGGGATGATGTTGAACTGCGAGCCGCTTTTGACGGTGCCCACCGTGACGACCAGGGGGTAGAGCGGGTCGTAGTTCCGGCTGGCGAAGGTCTGCAGATTCATGATGATCGAACTGGCCGCCACAATGGGGTCTTTGGCCAGATGCGGGGTGGAGCCGTGCGCCCCGTGCCCGCGTATGGTGATAGTGAAATTGTCGCAGGAGGCCATGCGCGGCCCGTCCTGGATATTGAGCAGCGGGGCCTCTAGCGTGCCCCAGACGTGCATGCCGAAAATGGCGGCAACGCCGTCGAGGTATCCCTTGTCCGCGTAATACCGCGCGCCGGTAAACCCTTCTTCCGCCGACTGGAAGAGCAGCTTGACGGTGCCGGCGAGCTCGTCTTTCCGCTCGGCCAGCATCTGGGCCGCGCCCAGGAGCATGGCGGTGTGCGCGTCATGCCCGCAGGCGTGCATGCACCCGTTGGTGGCGGCAAAGCTCTCCCCGCTGTGCTCTTCCATGGGCAGGGCGTCAATGTCCGCGCGCAGCATGAGGGTCTTGCCCGGCTTGTTCCCGTGTATGACGCCGATGGCGCCGTAATAATCCGGAAAGGAGATGACCTCGATCCCCATCCCTTCCAGCGCCTTGATGATGTAGGCGGTGGTTTCCTTTTCCTCAAAGGGCAGCTCGGCATGCGTGTGCAGCCACCGGCGGTGGGCGGTGACCGCGCCGTCAAGCTCCATGGCTCGTGAAAGGTATGTCATTATTGTCCTTTTGCGGTAGCGGCTCAAGGTGCTTGTCCGAAGCTACGTTGAGCCGCTCCCGTCACGTACGATAGCGGCCCGTTTCGCCGTGAAACGGGCCGCGTTGTCTTGTTATTGCAGGTAGATCCCGCCGCCGGGTCCCAGCGGAACGTCCAGCAGGCACCAGATGACGAGCTGGATGATCCAGGTGATGGAGAAGCACAGCGAGAACGGGAACATGTTGGCGATGACCGTGCCCATGCCGGTATCCGGCTCGTAGCGGTGCGCGAAGCCGAGGATCAGCGGGAAGTAGTAGAACAGCGGGGAGAGCGGGTTGGTGATGGAGTCGCCGATGCGGTACGCCACCTGGGTGACGGCCGGGTCGAAATGCATGAGCATCATCATGGGCACGAAGACCGGGGCCAGGATGGCCCACTTGGCCGAGGCCGAGCCGATGAAGATGTTGACGATGCAGGAGACGAAGATGACGCCGACCAGCAGGGGAATGCCCGTGAAGTTCAACGCTTTCAGCGCGGCTGCGCCCTTGACCGCGATGATGACCCCGAGGTTCGACCAGCCGAAATAGTTGGTGAACTGCGCGCAGAAGAAGCAGAGCAGGATATAGGGCGCCATGTCCCGGAACGCGGCCACCACGTCGCGGAACATGTCCTTGTCGTTCCTGTACTTGCCGGAGACGAACCCGTAGGTGACGCCGGGGATGAACAGCAGCACGGAAACCGTCACGATGATCCCGCTCATGAACGGGGACTTGGACGACATGATGGAGCCGCCCGCCGCCGGGTCGCCCATCAGGGGGTCGTCGCCGAGGCACATGGCGATGAGAACCAGGCAGGCGATCAGGAACGCGAAGCCGGCCATCTTGATGCCGCGGTGCTGTTCCGGAGTGAGGGCTTCCACGGTGGCCTTGCCGTATTTGGAAAGATCCTGCCCTTCAAAGCGGGGAGCGACCAGTTTTTCGGCCGCAAAGGTGCCGACCACGGTCAGCACGATGCAGGAAACGATCAGGAAGTAGTAGTTGATGGCCGGAGACTGATGGTACGTGGGGTCTATCATCCTGGCCGCCGGTTCGGTGAACCCGTAGGCCAGGGCGTCGGAAAGGCCGAGCGTGACGTTGGCGCAAAAGCCCGCGGCAACGGCGGCAAAGGCCGTGAACATGCCGAACAGGGGGTGGCGGCCCATGCCGAGGTAGGTCACGGCGGCCAGCGGGGGCATGATGACGAAAGCGGCATCCCCGGCCAGGTTGCCGTTGATGCCGATGAAGATGATGACGGCTGTCACCATGGTGCGCGAGGCGTTGGCCAGCATTTTCTGCATCAGGGCCGCGAGAAAGCCGCTTTTCTCAGCGGCCCCGGCCCCGATGACGGCCACCAGCACCATGCCGAACGGCGCGAACCCCGCGAAGTTGGGAACGGCCATGCTCCACATTCTCCGGAACCCTTCCTTGGAGAGCAGGTTGGTGACCGTGAGCTCCTTGCCGGTGCCGGGGTGTATGGCGGAAACGCCCGCCATGCTGCAAATCCAGGAAATGAGGATGACCAGGAAGGCCAGGATGACAAACAGGGTCGTGGGGTCGGGGAGCTTGTTGCCTACGCGTTCAATCCAGCCGAGCAGACGTTCGAACAAACCGGACCGTTCTTCCAAACCAGACTGTTCTTTAACTTGCGCCATGCGTTTTTCCTTTATTGCTGAGGAGTAAGAAAAAGCGGCTCCGCCGCGCCACATCGGATAAAAATATAATACGGAACGATAGGCAAGGCCCCGGACGCTGTCAATCTTTTTGACCGGGCGTCCGGAACCTTGCGGGAGTTTGAGAAAATGCCGAAGTACCGCCTCAGCGGTGCAGGGTTTCGATATGCTCCAGGTAGCCTTTGCGGGAGAATACCGGCGTGAAGGATTCCATGACGGCTTTTGCCTCCCCGGCCCCAGCGCGCAGGAGGCGGTAGGCGGTAAGTGCCAGGAGTTTCGCCGGGGTGACGTAAAAAAGCTCTTCGTCCGTCACGGTGAAGTCGCGGCTGTGCAGCGCGCCCCTGGACCCGCCGAAGGTGAAGTTGAGCACCGGCATGATGTGGGTTAAATCCCCGGCGTCGGTGGAGGCCGCGTTCTGGATGCCGGGGGTAATGCCCTTGACGCTCACACCATCCCCCAGCGCCGCCGCCGCTGCAAACAGCACGGGGTCGGCCTCCCGCTCGATGACCGGCATATAGCCCTGCGCTTCCCTGATGGCCACTTCCGCGCCGATGGCCGCCGCCGCGCCGCGAAAGGCCCGGTCGGTTTTGGCGGAGGCCTCCGCGATGCCTTCCATGGTCTTGGCGCGCACCATCATGTCCAGGACCGCCTCCTGCGGCACCACGTTCACGGCCCCGCCGCCGGAGCGCATGACCGGGTGCACCCGGATGTAGTCCTTTTCCCGGAAGGTTTCGCGCGCCATGCCCAGCGCCGCGAGGCCGAGCGCCGCGGCGTTCAGGGCGTTGACCCCTTCGTGGGGGGCGGCGGCCGCGTGGGCGGCTTTGCCCTTGAACACGGCGGTCTTGCCGATGAACCCGCTGACCGAGTTGTTGCCGAGCAAAAGGTCGCAATCCGCGTTCGCCACCATGTGGGCGTGAGTGGTCAGGCAGATGTCCACATCGTCGAACTCTCCCAGGCGGATCAGTTCGCTCTTGCCGCTGTAGTACCGGATTTTACCTTCCGCCTTCAGGGATTCGCGGATGTCCGCCGAAAGATACTCTTCCGACGGCACGGCGAAAATGGCGACGCGCCCGTCAAGGGAGGAAGCGACTTCCGGGTCGCTCAACGCCAGGGCCGCGCCGAACATGCCCATCATCTGGGCGTTGTGCCCGCAGGCGTGGGACATGCCCGTTCCCGGCACGGCATTGGGGTGCTCCGCGCACATGATGCCGTCAAGCTCGCCGATGACGGCCACCGTGGGGCCGCCGGCTTTGCCGAGCACGGCCTTGACCCCGGTCACGGCCAGGCCTTCGCGGGCGTCCAGCCCCATGGCGCGGAGTTTTCCGGCGGTCATTTTCGCGGTTTCATATTCGGCGAACCCGCGCTCGGCGGCACAAAACAGGGCCCGTCCCTCCGCGATGAGCGCGGGGGCGTTCCGGTCAATAATCTGGAGTATTTTCTGTTCGATGCGGTCCATGAATTTTCCTTGGGTAGAGAAAGGTTGGTCCGAACATTCCCGGACAGTATGTTTTTTTGCCGTCAAACTCAAGGTGCGCGCCGCCCTGAAACGATGCCACCACCCGCTTGCAATAGTTCCCAATGCCGAATATTCTCACGCTCAGCCACAAACAACCGCCAAAGGAATTCTTGCGTGAAAACCGTATCCGCCTGCCTTCTTGTCCTGGCACTCATATTTTTTCCGGGCACTGCCCCCGCCGCGGTGTGGGAGGCTGACCGGCCCGTCCCGGAGCCGGATCCGGCCGTCGTCGCGGCGATGACGGTGGAAATGGTACAGGTCATTCCGGGGTATTACGCTGCCGCGCGGGTCTTCCATGCGCCGGAAATACTTTCGGAGGGCGACGGGTATGCGGTGGTGGAGCGTATTTTCGGCGCCACGGACGTCCCGGCCGGGAAAGTGGTCTTTTTTTCAGGCAGCAGGCCGGTCAGCGAGGAATTGGTGGCGATTTATTTCGAGGAACGCGACAACCCCATAAATTCCCTCGTGTCCTCCATGGATTTCTCGGCCCGGGAAATCATGAAGGAGCGCAACCAGAGCCCGAACGACAAAAAGGCTTATGAAACCGCGCTGGCGGAAGCCAGGAACGAGTGGGCCGGCGACTTATGGCGCTTTCACGCGCCGGCCTTTGCCGCCGAAAAATTGCTGGTCCTGTACCGGGACGACGCGGAGGGCACGGACGCCGCCTTCCGGGGAAAAGAGGTCACCGTGCTGGGGCAGAGCATTGCGCTGCGCCAGGACGACAAGGGGCGGCGCTTCGTGGAAATGCCCGGCACGGAGGCGGGCAGCGGAAAAGTGGTGTGCCTTGTCGGCGGCGGCGACCCGTCTTACGCGCTGTTAAAAGACGGCGGCCAGGGCGTTGTGGTGGGGAAGGTCCGGGGCATGGAGGGGGCCGCTCTCGTTCTGGATCAAGGAAAAGTCTATATTCCCCGGCAATAGCCGCTCCGGAAATTGCGCGCGCAAGCCCCCTGCCGGGGGCTTTTTTGCGGCGTGCGCCATAAAAAAACCCCGGCTTTGCCGGGGTTTGGAGTCGGTTGGCGGAAAAGCCGCTACATCATGCCCAGCGCGCGCGGGATGACAAGCGCGATATCCTCGAACACGCACAGGATCGCCAGCCCTATGGCCGCCGCCACGATCAGCGGGATGGCCGGTTTGGCGATGGCTTCCATGGTCAGCCCGGATATACGCGCGCCCACGAACAGGTTGACGGCGACCGGCGGCGTAACCTGGCCGATGGCGAGGTTGACCGTCATGACGATGCCGAACCAGATCGGGTCCCAGCCCAGGTGCTTGATGATGGGCATCAGGATGGGCAGGAAGATGTACATGATGGAGTTGGCGTCCAGCAGCATGCCCGCGACGAGCAGAATGACGTTTATCATCAGCATGATGATCGCGGGGTTCTGGGACACGGCAAGCAGTACGGTGGCGATTTTGTCGATCAGGCCGACGGTTGCGCCCAGCCAGGAATAAAGGCCGGCGCAGGCCACCACGAACATGACGACCGCCGTTGAAATCGTGGCTTCCACCAGAATTTCGTACAGGACTTTAAAGGTCAGGGTCCGGTAGACGAGAATGCCCACGAAAAGCCCGTAGAACGTGGCCACGGCAGCGGCTTCGGTCGGCGTGAAAATCCCTCCGTAAATGCCGCCCAGAATGATGCCCGGGGTGGCGAGGCCCCAGAGGGCGTCGTAGAAGGCGGCCCAAATTTGGGCCGGGGTGCCGCGTTTTTCACCCCGGTAGCCTTTGATGCGCGACACGATGTACACCGCGATGGCGAGGCACGAGGCGATCAGAATGCCCGGCAGGATGCCGGCCGCGAACATGGCGCCCACGGATTCCTGCATGATGTCCGCGTACACGATGAACGCGATGCTGGGCGGGATGATGATGGCAAGGCCCGAGGAAACGGAAACCGTCGCCGCGGCGAAGGGTTTGTCGTACCCGGCTTTCGCCATGCTGGGGATAAGGATGAGCCCCAGCGCCGCAACGGTTGCGGGACCGGAACCGCTGACCGCGCCCCAGAAGGCCGCCACGACGACCGTTGCGATGGCGAGGCCGCCGGTTATGTCGCCCACGATCTGCTTGATAAGGGCGATGATGCGTTCCGCTATGCCCACCTTCTCCATGATGATCCCCGCGAGGATAAAGAAGGGGATGGCCAGGAGCGGCGTTTTGGAGATGCCGGCGTAAAAGCTGTAGGACAGCATCTGGTAGCCCATGTCCCAGAACCAGACCACCGCGATGGTGGCGGTTCCGAGGGCCACGGCGATCGGAACGCGAACGACCAGGGGAACGAGGAAGAGGGCCAGTGTCCAGAATACGGGATCTTTAAATATCACTGCGCCTCTCCTTAGTAATTGCCTTCACGGACAGTGGCTGCCGTGGCCTGGATTATGCGGATGATGACCAGGATGGAGAACACGGGTATCCCGGCGGAATAAATCCACGCGGGAATGGCGAGAGAGTCCGTCGTCACGCCGAGCGCCATTTCGTCCAGCACCTGGGTGGTGCCCAGCCAGGTGAGCAGCGCGAAAAAGATGATGCTCATGGCGGTGGAGACAAAGTAGAAAATTTTCCGCAGGCGGAGGGAACCAAGGTCATAAAAGAAGGTCACCGCCAGGTGGGCGTTGCTGCGAAACGCGATGGAAACCCCGAGCAGCGTGACCCACACGAACATGCTGATGGTAATTTCCTCGGTGAACGCCAAGGGGTACACGATAACATAGCGGGTGACGACGTTGACGAACGTCAATGTCACCATCACGCCCATGACCACCGCTCCCAGCGCTTCTTCGAAATGGTTGAACAATTTTTTGAGCACGACTGTTACTCCTCAATGCAACATATTACGCTTGAGATTTCCGCTTTACGGCGGGCAAAGCCCGCCTACGAAAATCTCGCGGGCCTTGCTGCACTCTGTTTCGCAAGGCCAGAGCATTTTATCTGAATAGAGCAATTTCAATGGTAAAATGCTCTAAAACACCCGGGAGGGGGAAAATCCCCCTCCCGGACAGGCTGGAATTGGTCTTACTTGCGGACGGAAGCCATGTCGGCTTCGGCGGCCTTAATCAGGTCGGCGCCGACCTTTTCGCGCCACGCGTCAACCACGGGCTTGGTGACGTCAACAAAGGCCTTCATTTCTTCGGGGGTGAGGTTGGTCACCGTGGCCCCGGCCTTTTTAAGGGTTTCGTCCCAGTTGTCGGAGTCGGCCTTTTTGCCGAGGGTCGCGAGGTACGCGGCGTTCTTGCCGCCGTCGTTTTCGTCGAGGCCGGCGCGGCCGAGGGCGGACTGGAACTTGCCGGCGTCAACAGCGGCCTTGGTGATAAGTTCCTGGTCGGCGGGGCTGAAGGACTTCCACACGCCGGGGTTGGCGACGAACAGGGTCGGGTCGGCCACATAGTGCCAGTTGGTCACGAACTTGTGGTAGTCGGTCACCTTGAGGGGGTAGAAGAGGGCGGTCGGGTTTTCCTGACCGTCGATAACGCCCTGCTGGATGGCGGACATGGTATCGGACCAGGCCATGGTCTGGGGGTTGGCGCCGAGAGCTTTGAAGATGTCGATGAAGAGCGGGCTGCCCACCACGCGCATTTTCAGGCCCTGGATGTCGGCGGGCTTGCGGATTTCCCGCTTGCTGTTGGTCAGTTCGCGGAAGCCGTTTTCGCCGAAGGCGATGAACTTGCCGCCTTTCTTTTCAATGGCTTCGGCAACCAGTTTGCCGGCCTTGCCGGTGGTAACCGCGTCAAGCGCTTTGTAGCGGTCGGGCTGGCTGGCGAAGAAGAAGGGCAGGGCGAACAGGTTCAGTTCGGGAATTTGCGGGGAATAGTTGATGGTGGACTGGTTGGCGAAGTCGATGGTGCCGTTGCGCAGCAGCATGAAGGCGTTGGTCTGCTTGCCGGTGGTCAGCTGGGAGTTGGGGTACACTTTGATGTTGATTTTGCCGCCGCTGCGTTCCTTGACGAGGTCGGCGAAATACTGGGCGCCCTGGCCCCAGGCCGAAACGATGCTCGGCACGATGTCCAGTTTGTATTCGTCTTTGTAGGCGGCGGAAGCCGGGGCTACAAGAGCGCCGATGACAAGAACGGTTGCGAGAGCGGTCAATACCTTTTTCACGATGATGCCTCCTTTGAGAGTGCGGCCCCGTAACATACGGGGCACTGGTGCAAGCCTGGCCAATAGGTTTTACCGGGCGGACCGGGGCATGTGGATGACCCGGCCCATCGCGTCCATCGCCGCTTCCGCGACGGCTTCGGAAACCGTCGGGTGCGCGTGGATGGTCGTGATGATCTCGTCCAGCGTGGCCTCCAACCGCAACGCAAGTCCTCCCTCGGCTATCATGTCGGTGGCCGGGCCGCCGACAATGTGCATGCCGAGGATCTCGTCGTGGTGAGAGTCTGCGATAATTTTTATCATGCCTTCCGTGTCCCCGGCAATGAGACTTTTGCCGTTCGCCACAAGCGGGAACCGGCCGACCTTGACGGAGTACCCGGCCTTGACCGCGTCTTCCTCGCTCATGCCCACGGACGCAACGGCGGGGGTGGTGTAGATGGCGGAGGGCACGGCCTTGTAATCCATGACCGCGTCATGCCCCATGATGTTCTCGGCCGCGATCTGGCCTTCGTGCTCGGCCACGTGCGCCAGCATGATTTTGCTGGTGCAGTCGCCGATGGCGTAGACGCCCGGAATGTTCGTTTGCATGCGTTCGTCGGTTACGATGCGCGCCCTGTCCATGGTCACGCCGAGCGCTTCCAGGCCGAGGTTCCCCGTGTTGGGGCGGCGGCCGGTAGCGACCAGGAGCTTGTCCACGTCGAGCGTGAGCGGCCCGGCGGGCGTTTCCACCTGCAGCCGGAGCCCGGCGCCGTTTTGGGCAACGGACTGAAGCTTGGAGGCGGTATGGAAGGCCACGCCCTTTTTGACCAGGGCTTTTTTCAGGATTTCCGCCGCTTCCGCATCGATGTTGGGCAGGATGCGGGGCAGCATTTCAACCACCGTGACCTTGACCCCGAAGGACGCGAACACCGAGGCGAATTCCACCCCGATGACGCCGCCGCCCGCGATGGCGATGCTTTGGGGCAGCGACTCAAGGGCAAGGGCGCCGTCGGAGGTGATGACGCCCGGCAGGTCCAGTCCCGGAATGGGCGGTACCGCCGGAACGGAACCGGCCGCGATGATGATGGCGTCCGCTTCCAGCCGCTGGCCGCCGACTTCCACGGCGTTCGGGGCCACTATTTTGGCTTCCCCGGGCACCTGGGTTATGGCGTTGGAGCGCAAGAGCCCCGCGACGCCCGTCACCAGGCGTTTTACCACCGAGGCTTTGCGCTTCATGATGGCGGACCAGTCGAAGCGCACATTGTCCGCCAGGATGCCGATGGACGGCCCCTCGTGCGTTATGGCGGTGAAGAGTTCGGCGGAATGCAGGAGCACCTTGGTGGGAATGCAGCCCACGTTCAGGCAGGTGCCGCCGACGTTGCCCTTTTCAATAATCGTAACGGTCGCGCCGAACTGGGCGGCCCTGATGGCCGCCACATACCCGCCCGGACCCGCGCCGATGACGATGACTCGTTTGCTCATTTCACGGTCCCTCTCTTTCGGAATTACAGCAGGAAGAGATCGGGATCTTCAATGAGGTCCCGCAGTTTGGCGATGAATTCCGCCGCGTCCGCGCCGTCCACCAGGCGGTGGTCCGCCGCGAGGCACAGCGTCGCCACCGGGCGGATGACGATCTCGCCGTTTTTCACGACCGGCACTTCCCTGGTCATGCCCACCCCGAGGATGGCCACTTCCGGCGGGTTGATGATGGGGGTGAATTTGTCCACGCCCATCATGCCGATATTGGAGATGGTGAAGGTGCCGCCGGTCATGCTGTCCGGAGACAGGCCGCCGCCGCGCGTTTTGGCAACCAGGTCCGCGCGTTCGCGGGCGATGGCTTCCAGCCCCTTGTTCTGCACGTTCTTGATGTTGGGCACCATCAGCCCGCCGGGCAGCGCCACGGCGAACCCGACGTTGACGTAATCGTGCATGATGAAGGCGTCCGCCTCAACCGAGCCGTTGAGCAGCGGGCAGTCAAGCAAAAGCTTGGCGCAGAACTTCATCAGGATGTCGTTGACCGAAACCTTGACCGCGCCTTCCTTTTTGCCGAGCCGCGCGTTGCAGTTTCCCCGCATGGCGTTCAGCGCCGTCATGTCCACGTCCACGAAATAGTGTACCGACGGGATGGAGTTGGTGCTGGCCAGCATGCGGTCGCCGATGACGCGGCGCATCTGGGTCATGGGCACGCGCCGCGTGCCGCCCGCCGGGGCGGCGGCAGCCGGAGCCGTGGCCGCCGCGACGTCCGCCTTCATGATGCGGGAGCCGGAAGCGTCCACGGACGCGAGAGCGATACCCGCCTCGGCGGCCATTTTCGCAGCCACGGGGGACGCCTTGGGCGCGGCGAAAGAAGGCGCTCCCAGCACGTCTTTCGCCACGATCCAGCCGTTGGGGCCGGTGGGCGCGACGGTGGCGAGGTCAATGCCCTTTTCGCGGGCGATTTTCTTGGCCTTGGGCGAAGAGGGGATATGCCCTGTCCTGGCCGCGGGAGCCTGGGCCGCGGGAGCCGCCGTTGCCGTGGGCGCGGCAGCCGGAGCGGCGGCAGCGGCCGGAGCCGGAGCGGACGCGCCCTCGACCTTTTCGCCGGGTTCGCCGATGGCGCCAATGGGGTCGCCCACGGGCACTTCCTGGCCGTCCTTGATCGTAATGGCGAGCAGTACGCCGTCAGCGGGGCTTTCCACATCCACGGTCAGTTTGTCCGTGGCGACGACGTAGAGAATTTCGCCTTTTTTGACGGGGTCGCCTATCTGTTTTTTCCATTCAGCCACCGAACCGCTGTTCATGGTCAATCCCAGCTTCGGCATGGTAATCGTAAAAGCCATATTGCCTCCCGGGCAAATGGTCTTTTTATCCTCTGCCTTCGCCCTTTTTCGGGTAAGGCCCGTTTCGTACGAAGCTCATGTATGGCTATATACACTTCGCTCCGTCCGAAACGTTCCTTCCTGCCTTTAGCCGTTAGGCGAAGCCTTACGGATACAGAGAGCAGCGCTGCAGAGGACAAAAATCCTCATTTGAATGTAGTCCTTAGAGAATCTTTTTAACGGCGTCGTAAATCTTGTCGGCCGTGGGTCTGTACGCGGCTTCCAGCGGGCGGGCGAAGGGCACCGGGGTGAAGGGCGCGCCGACGCGCACGATGGGCGCGTCCAGGTAATCCAGCCCTTCCTCGGCCACCATGGCCGCGAGCTCCGCGCCGAACCCGCCCTGCTTGACCGCTTCGTGCGCGATGCACAGCCGCCCGGTCTTGGCGACGGATTTCAGGATGGCGTCCTTGTCGTACGGGGAAATGGTGCGCAGATCGATGACCTCGGCCTTGATGCCGTCGGAAGCCAGCTTGTCCGCCGCCTTGATCGCGTTGCCCATCATGGCGGACCAGGAGACGATGGTGAGGTCGCTTCCTTCGCGTTCGATGCGGGCCTTGCCGATTTCCACCAGGTGTTCGCCTTCGGGCACGTCGCCTTTCTGGGCGAAGAGGGCTTTATGTTCAAAATAGATGACCGGGTTCTCGTCGCGGATGGCGGCTTTCAGCAGGCCCTTGGCGTCCGCCGGGTTGGAAGGGATGACCACCTTGACGCCCGGGATGTGGCCGAACCAGGCTTCCACGGACTGGGAGTGCTGGGCGGCGGCGCAGTTGATAAGGCCGTCCGGGGCGCGGAGCACCATGGGCACGGTCTTCTGGCCGCCGAACATGTAGTGGACCTTGGCCATCTGGTTGAATATTTCGTCCATGCACACGCCGACAAAGTCCGCGAAGTGCATATCCGCCACGGGGCGCATGCCCGCGAGCGCCGCGCCCACGGCCGCGCCCATGATGGCGGTTTCGGAAATAGGGGTGTCCTTCACCCGGTCGAAACCGAATTTCTGCGGCAACCCTTTGAACTGGCCGAAAATGCCGCCCTGCCGGGCAATGTCTTCACCCATGACGAACACGGAAGAATCGCGGGACATCTCCTCGTCCATGGCTTCGAGCGTGGCTTGAGAAAAAGTAATGTTTTTCATTGTATGTCCCCTCTAAATTACACGTAAAGATCGTCAAACAGTTCGGAAGGCGCCGGCTCGGGAGATTCCACAGCGAACTTCAGTGCGTCCGCGATCTCTTTTTTCACCGTGTCCTGTATCTTCGTGAGTTGGTCCTTGGTGTAGATTTTTTCCTTCAGGACCTTTTTCTCGAAGGCGGCTATGGGGTCGCGCTCATCAACGTTTTTCTGGACCTCTTCACGCGTTCTGTAGTGCTCGGGGTCACCGACGAAGTGGCCGCGCACGCGGTAGGTTTTGCATTCGAGGAAAGCCGGGCCGTTGCCCTTGCGGATGCCTTCGATGAGTTTTTGCGCGGCTTCGTACACGGCGAACACGTCGTTGCCGTCCACGATGATGCCGGGCATGTCGTAGCCGTAGGCGCGCTGGGCGATGTCCTTGACGGAGGTGGTGGTGCGGTACGGGGTGGTGGAGGCCCACTCGTTCATTTCGCAGACGAAGAGGACGGGCAGTTTCCAGGCGGCGGCCATGTTGGCGGCTTCATGGAAGGTGCCGCGGTTGGATGCGCCGTCTCCGAAAAACACGGCGGAAACATCCGTGCGGCCCGTCATTTTAATGGCAAGGGCCGCGCCCGTCGCGAGCGTGTAGCCGCCGCCCACGATGCCGTTGGCGCCCAGCATGCCCACGGAAAAGTCCGCGATGTGCATGGAACCGCCCTTGCCTTTGCAGCAACCGGTTTTTTTGCCGAATATTTCCGCCATCATGCGTTTTACATCCGCGCCCTTGGCAAGGGTGTGACCGTGGCCCCGGTGGGTGCTTTCAATATAGTCCTTGTGGGTCATGTTGGCCATAACGCCCGTGGCGATGGCTTCTTCCCCTATGTACAGATGCACGAACCCGGGGATTTCGCCCGCCTTGAACTTTTCTTCAACGGTCAGCTCGAAGTTTCTGATCTTGAGCATGGTCGTGTAAAAAAAATCAAGCTTGTCCTTGGGATACTTTTTAAGAGGGACGCTTGCGGACATTTGGATAATGTTCGGCGTTTCCATAGTATGAAACTCCCTGATTAAAGGTTTGAAAGCGAATGCCGCGAAAGACCGGTAATGCACCCTGAAAACGCCCGCATGGGCAACGTTTTATCGGGACGCAGGCCTTCGCAAAACGGCCCGCCGTTCGACCGCATCCCCGGCGCGGTATAAAGATCGTCCCCTCATATCCCTCTCGGCGGAAATGGTCAACGGGGGAGGCCTGTTTTTCATGGGTGTGCTTGATAAATGCAAAGGGAGAGAAGGAATAGTTGTGATTCAAGACATCAGACATCCCTGCCGGGAGCGCCGGAGGCAACCCCTGTCCGGATCAATTCCTGCATAAAATCGTTTTCTGTAAGGGCAAGTAATGGTATAACTGTAATATACAGCCGGAATCATGCTCTTTAACAGCATTTTTTTATAAAGAAATGCGTATTGAGGGGTGGGCGGGATTGGGGGACATCAGACGTCCCCCATCAGAAGAATTCCCGCCCCAGCCAGACAACCCTGCCGATGATCCTGACGGTGTTCTCGAGCTGGCCGCGCGTGTCCACGGCAATGGGCGCGTAAGCCGGGTTGTGGCTCGTCAGGACAAGCTTGCCGGGCTCCGCGTTGACCACTTTCAGGTAGATCATGTCCTCCACGCTGACGGCGTAGGTGCCGCCGGGGCGGGGGGCGCTCTGGCTCTGGTCGATGAGCACGGCGTCCCCGTTCTGGATCTCCGGCGCCATGCTGTCGCCGTCCACGCGCATCAGCGCCATCTGGGCGGGCTGGCCCTTGCGCCGCAGAAAATCCATGCGGAAGGCGTAATGGCGCTCAACGCTGCCGCTGGTCTCAAAGCTCCCGCCCCCGGCGGAGAGGCGCGCTTCAACCATGGGGATCATGATAATTTCCCCGTCCGTCGCCAGGAAACGCTCGGGTTCCGCGTCCGGCGTTCCCTGGCCGTGCCATGCCCGCGCGTGGTAGGCGGGGCGGGGTTCGCGCGGCCCTTCGCCGCCGAGGAACATGGTGCCGATGCCGAACAGCAGCCAGTCCGCGGAGAGGTGGAAACGCTCGGCCGCGGCCCGGACCCATGAATCGGGGACCCTGTCTTTGGTCCGCGCGCTGGATATGGATTGCTGGGAAATGCCCAGTTTCCGCGCGAGTTCGCTGTCGCTTTTGGCGGCCATGCCTTCGCGCAACCGGTTCAAAACCATGTCGGGGCTGGTGGATTCTTTCATAACTATGTTCACCTGTATTTTTTATCAACCGAAATCGGTTGCTGCACAATCTAGATAAAACTATTACTATAAAGATTCAACTATTTTTTTCGGTTGACATACACTTAAAAATTGTAGATAGTGATTTCGACGGTAGTTGCTGTCTGTTCTTTTCGCAACTTACCGCGTCAAACGTTGTTGGTCAATGGGGTTAGATACAAGAAAGCAGGTAGTCCACAGCGCGGGAAGCGCGCGCGAAAAACAGGGCTGCGGGGAGGGGTATGCTGAGCGGAAAGATTGAGGGCGTGCGTCTGGCGTTGGGGGAGGTGGTGCAATGACCAGGAGCACGCAGGCGGAAGCGCCGGGCTTGTCCATTTGCAGAACCTGCCTCCACGCCGAGGATGCGGGACATCTCACTCGCGACGCGGATTTGTACATCTGCCGGGAGCTGGTGCCGCCGTTGCGGGAGTATGCGGCGAGTAAAACGCCGGAGTACGTGCTGGTCAACGGCTGCGCGCCCGCCTGTCTGGAGCATTATGAGCGCGACGAAGCGGTTTTTGACGCCCTCGCGCGGGAAGAACCGTTCTGGGACGACGCGTTGGAGCACCCGCCCGTGATCGGCTGGGACGCGCTTATGAACGGCATGGGGGGGCGGCTCTGGTGAGCGGCCGGATTCGCGCCGTATGGGGCGCATGGATGACAGGGAGGGGGCATGAGCAGAAAGTGGCTGTCGTTTGCGGTATTGGAATCCGTTGTGGGAGAACCGGCTGCCCGTGTTCTGTGCCGTGATCTTGGCGGGTTGTCCTGGTATTTGCCGGTAAATCCCGAAGCATCGCATCCCATGGCCGCCATTGCGGGCATGGAGGCCCTCCGGGCTCTGTGCGGGCTTTTCGCGCCGGGCATGGTGACGATCCCGAAACTCCACCGCCGGACGTCATGCAAGCATGATATTCTCACGCGGCTCGACCGGGGCGTCGCCTGCCGGGATATCGCTCTGGAACTGGGCGTCACCGACCGGTACGTGCAGCGCGTGCGGCGGGAAGCGGGGCTGGCCGTCCGTCCCGAGTATGGGCCCGAGTATGGGCCCGAGTATGGGCCGGACTCCGCGGCGGGGGCCGCGCCGCGCGGGTTGTGAAGCACCTGATCCGGATGCGTTTTACTATCATTGCAGAGTAATTCCTCTCTTGCGAGGTTCGGATGCAAACCGTTCGCGGGGCGGCCCTCTTCTCCATTACCAAAGGGGGCGCCCCGGATAGCAAGGAGGAGGCATATGTTCAGATGGGCCATTATCTTTTTAGTGATAGCCATTGTCGCGGCGTTTTTCGGTTTTAGCGGCGTCGCGGGAACAGCGGCGTGGGCGGCCAAGCTCGTTCTGGTGGCGGCCGTGGTGCTGCTTTTGGTTTCGCTCATTTTCGGCAGGGGCACGCCGCCGCTGTGAAGAAACCTCCGTGGAGGGCCGCCCCCGCTGCACACGTGACGCGGGGCGCCCTCCACGGATGGTGTGAACAGTTCGGGTCTATACATACAAGGTAAATTTGTGTAGATCGATTACACAGGGGAATTTCCACATCCATAAAACGGCGTTCTTCAAACGCCGGGTTAGCACCCTCCCGCTTTAGGGACGTGCGCGAGCGCGGCAATGCCCGGCGGCACGCTGCCGGCGCGGTCCCGTCCTGTGGCGGGAAGGCGCTCCTGTTTTTGTCCGCATTGTAACAAGTATAATTTGTTATATTATAACAACAACAAAGAGGTGATGTATATGGCGGAGAGCGGGAGCACGAATGCAGAGCGCCTCCTTGAACAGTTGCGGCGCGACGAAGGCGCTGTCCGCGACCGGGACGGGCGGCACGCGGCATACAGATGCCCGGCGGGAAAGTTGACCATCGGTTACGGGCACAACCTGGAGGCGAACCCTCTTCCGGGAATGGGGGAAGGGGCCACCATGGTGGAGCATGAGGCGGCCAAGCTCCTGGAGCGCGACGCGGAACTGGTTACAGGGCAGGTTCTCCGCGCGTTGCCCTGGAGCATCACCCTGGATTTTCCCCGGTTCGCCGTGTTGGTGAACATGGCCTTCAACATGGGCATCGCGGGGCTGTGCTCGTTCACGGGCACGCTTGCGGACGTGAAACGGGGCGATTACGCGGGCGCGGCCCGCCGCATGCGGGCCAGCAAATGGGCCTTCCAGGTCAAGGAGCGCGCGCGGCGGCTCATCCGGCAGATGGAGACGGGGCAATGGCAGTGACGGCGTTGCTTGGGCAATTGCCGTGGGCCTGGCGAATCGCGCTGGGGGCGGCGGCGGTGCTGGTTGTCGGCGGCGCATACGGCGCGGGCGTCAAAAAGGGGTTCGACGCCGGGCACACGGCGGCAAAGGCCTTGGGGGATGCCGCGTACGCGGCGCTTGAGCGGGATCATGCCAGGCAATACGCGGCGGCCATGGCGGAATACGCGGCCAGGCTCCGGCGCGAAGCGGAAAAGGCCCTGGATGCCGGGGCGGCCCTGGCGCGGGCAAAGGAGGACCATGCGGCCATACAGCGTTCTTTGCAGGCACGCATTACGGCGGCTACTCGCGGCAGCGTGCATCGTTTCAGCCCTGAGTTTGTGCGGCTGTTCAACGAGGCAGTGGGAGCCGACGCTCCTGCCGCCGGAAAACCGCCTCCTGCCGCCGGAACTGCTGCGGCGTCCGGACCCGGCATTGCCGCTGGTTCCGGGGTTCGGCGGGGAGACGGCAGCGGGGGAACCAACAATCTGAATGTGTTTGGGGAAGCCGCCCCGGAGCGGCCCCGCGCGCCGGGAGCGCGCGGGGCCGTGAGGAAGGGCGCGGCGGGCGGGACCGGGGCGGGCTCCGGCCACGGGGATGAACCGGATGCATCCGCCACCGGTCCCGCTGTAACCGCAACCGCGAGCGTTACCGAGCGGGACGTGCTCGCCTACATCGCTTACTACGGCAGGCGGTGCCGGGATATCGAAGCCCAGCTCGGCGCGCTCATACACCTTGTGGAGGGAAAGGTGGTGAACGGTACAGAATAACATTGGTTTTGAGGAGTGGGGCGCATTGCCGGGCGGGAACCGTCCGGATACGGCGCGATGGCGGCAACGGCAATCTTTTTTCAGTACCAACGTATTATCAAGGAGTTTCAGCATGGATATTCGGAGCACGGGGTATGTCGCGAGCGTGGAAATCGTCAATTGCATCAAAGAAGCGGGCCTTACGCCCGACGTGACCGACCTTACGCAACTTGCCGGTGCGGTGAAAGTTCTCGGCGGGCAGTCTCTGCCCCGTGAGGAAATTCAGGAAATGATCAACGGAGCGGTGTGCCCTTCTATGCGCTGAATTTGGAAACCGGCGCGCTGCGTCTGCCGGATCTGCGCGGTATGTACGCCGAGGCCGCAGGATTTGACGGCCTTGATGTGGGAGGGGTGCATGGGGACACGGTGCGAAACGTTACGGGCGGTTTCACGAGTGGCGGACCTCAACACGTGGGCACGTTATCCATGCCTCTGGGGGCCTTTACGCTCACCAATGAAGACTTTCCCGTTAATTATGCGGCCGGAGTGGGTATGGCGCGGACAGATTTTTACGTTTACGCAAAAATGGACCTGTCTCGCGTGGTTCCGGTGGGCAACGCCAACAAGCCCCGTGCTTTTGGGGTACTCCCGTGCGTGTATCTCGGCAAACCGGCGTCATGAGGCGGGGAAAACCAACAACCTTAACCTGTTTGAGAAAACCGCCCCAAAGCGGCCCTGCGCACCATCCCGGCTGCGCGGGGCCGTGAGGGCGGGCGCGGCAGGCGGTGCGGGGATCGGGAAACCCGGCCTGGCGCGCGCATACACATCTTGAGGGGGAATCACAATGAACGGCATTGAAATCACACAGGCGCTGGAGATCCTGACCGGCATCGTCCAGGTTCTGGACAAGCTGGGCATCGGCGGGCTGGTCCTTTTGGTCCTGTCCGGCCCGGCCCTGGTCGTGCTGGCGGTCCTTGTCATCGAGTACCACCGCAGCGTGAAGCAACGGGCGGAGAACGCGGCAATGCTCGCGGCCATGCGGGAGGAAAACGCCCGCTCGCGCGACAACGCAGCCGCGCAACTGGAAGCCTACCGCGCGGACACCCAGCAGCTGGTGCGTGATCTCGGCGCCAACCAGCGGGCCACGGACCAATATTACAAAGACAACGTGGAGCTTGCCAAAAACTATAAGCGTCTCGCGGAAGGATTGCAGGACGTGGTGGTGGGCAACACCCGCGCCCTGGAACGGCTCATTGTCATGCTCGAAGGCCGGAACAGCGCGGGCAAGGGGTGGGCCAATGGCCAGACGTAAGACGGCGGCAAAGGAAGACGCGCCGCTCCCGGCAGTTGGGGAAGCCCTGTCGGACGAAGATCGCGTCGCGCGGCTGGAGGAAGCCGTGAACAGACAGCTCGACTACGTCCTGCAAAACGAGGTGACGGACCTGGCCGCGCGTATCCGGGATATCAAGGCGGCCATGGACATGATTAGGGCCATCAAGGCCGGCGGCGCCGCCAAAACCGGGGATGCGAGTATGAGTATCAGCTTTTTGGAGTAACGGGGGAGTATGCACATACGGATTCCGTACAAACCACGGCCGCTGCAATCGGCGGTCCATCAAGGGCGGCGGCGCAATACGCTCCTGATAACGCACCGGCGGTTCGGCAAAACCGTGTTTGCGGTGTGCGAGCTGCTGCGGCGCGCCCTGCTGCACGGGGAAAACCGGGGCGCATGGCGGGCCGGGTACGTCGCGCCCTATCTGAAACAGGCCAAGGGCATTGCCTGGGATTACCTGAAACACTTTGCCGGGGCCGTTCCGGGCGCGCGGTTTTCCGAAACGGAACTCAGGCTGGACCTGCCCAACGCCGCGCGCATCCGCCTGTACGGGGCGGACAACCCGGATGCCCTGCGCGGCCTGTACTTCGACGACCTGGTCATTGACGAGGCGGCGGACGTGCCGCGTTCCGTCTGGTCCCTGGTCCTGCGGCCCGCGCTGGCGGACAGGCAGGGCTGGGCGCTCTTCATGGGAACGCCGAAAGGCGAAAACAATCTGCTGGCGGATATGCGGGACGCGGCGGGCAAGGCCCCGGCCGCCTGGGCCGCCTTCATCTTCAAAGCCTCGGAAACAGGGTACGTGGACGCGGAAGAACTCGCCAGAGCCCGCGCGGACATGACCGGGGAGGAATACGCGCAGGAGTTCGAATGTTCCTTCGCGGCGGCGGTGCGCGGCGCTTTTTACGCCAAGGAACTCGACGCGGCGGACGAGGCCGGGCGCATCGGCATCGCGCCGTATGCGCCGGAACTCGCCGTGTCCACGGCCTGGGACCTGGGCATGGACGACGCGACAGCCATCTGGTTTTTCCAACAGGAACCGTCGGGCGGTATCCGCATCCTTGAATACTACGAAAACAGCGGGGAGGGGCTGGAGCATTATACCGGGTTCGTGCTGGGCAAGGGCTGGCGCTACGCCAGGCACATCGCGCCGCACGATATCATGGTGCGGGAGCTCGGCACCGGCAAAAGCCGGTTGGAAACGGCCCGGTCCCTCGGGCTTTCCTTCACGCCCTGCCGGAACCTGCCGGTGGCGGACGGCATCAATGCGGTGCGGCGGCTTCTGCCTTTCTGTTGGTTTGACGCCGCCCGCTGCGCCGTGGGGCTGCAAGCCCTGCGGCAGTATCAGAAGGTCTGGAACGAGATCATGGGGGTTTTCGGCAAGCCCCTGCACAACTGGACGAGCCACGCGGCGGACGCGTTCCGGTATCTGGCCGTGGGCCTGATGCCGGAACGGGCCGGGCCGCGGCAGGAAAAGACGATTAACAGGAGGCAATGACATGGGTGGAGTGGCCAAGGGGTTATCCAAAATTTCGGGCAAGGTGTTCGGCTCCACGCCGAGCGCCAAGGTGCCGGAAACGCCCGACCTGGAGGCGGAACGGAAAAAAGCTGAAGACGAAGCCGTCCGCAAGCGGGCGGCGCTCGCGGACAAGGGCATGAGCGGCACGGTGCTCGGCGGCTCCTACGGGGATGAGGCGGGCGTTACGCGGAAAAAACTGCTGGGGGAATGAGTGAGTGAAGCATACATCCCGCCCGTGAAACACCGGGCGTGCGGCATGGACGGGCTCGCTGCCATCGCGGAAGCCGTGTGGAAAGGGCGCGAAACCATCGATTCCCGCATGGAAGAACTGGCGCGGTATATCTACCCGGACCGGCAGTCCTTCGCGCATCCGGATGACGGCAGCCCGCATTACGGCCTCGGGCCGGACGAGGAAGGCCGCCGGGAAATATGGGACGGTACCCCGGAAGAAGCCGCGCAGATGCTCAGCGCGGCCCTGGGAAGCCTTTTGACAAACCCGGCCGCGAGCTGGTTCCGCCTCGAGCTCGCGGACGGCGACGGCACCGTCGGCGGGGAAGCCGGGGAATGGCTGACCGAAGCAACCCGGCTCATGCTGCAGGCCTTCGCGGACCCGGCCACCGGATTCCAGAACGAGGTCAACGCGTTTTACATGGACCTGCCGGTCTTCGGCTGGGGGGTGTTCTGGAGCGAAAGCCGCGTGGGCGAAGGACTGCGTTTTCGCGCTCTCTCCCCGGCCCAGTGCGCCATAGCGGAAAACGCCGCGGGCCAGGTGGATACCATCGTGCGGCGCTACACCCTGACCGCTTCGCAGATGATCGAGGAGTTCGGCGACCGGGTTTCCGACGCGGTCAAACGGGCGGCGGAAAAAGATCCGCAGAAGCATTTCGGCGTCACGCATCTGGTCATGCCCCGCGAAAAACTGCCGGAAAACCTGCGTCTGTGGGACGAGGAAGACAAGGCCGGGGAGGGCGCTTCGGAAAACGCCCCGCCGGAAAATACATTGCCGGAAAACATACTGGATGACGCGCCCGCCGGGCCACGGGAGGAAGGCCTCGCGGCCGGGCTCGGCCTGGACCTGGAAGCGGGCGGCGAAGCGTTCGAACCGGTCCTCCCGGACCGGCATCCCTTCATCTCCGTGTATTACGAGACGGCGGACAAACGCCTGCTGCACGCGGGCGGGTACTTCGAGCCGCCTTTCCAGGCGCCGCGCTGGGCCAAACGCAGCGGAGAGGTCTACGGCAGGGGGCCGGGCCATGCCGCCCTGCCGGACATCCGGGTCTTGAACGCGGTGGCGGCGGCCCAGCTCACGGCGGCGGAAAAACAGGCCGACCCGCCCCTGCTGGTGCCGGACGACGGCGTGCTCGGCAAGATCAACACCCATTCCGGGGGCATCACCTATTACACGCCGGGCCACGGCGACCGCATCGCCACGCTGCCGGTGGCCGTGAACCTGGAAGTGATGGAAGCCATCATCACCAAACGCCAGGAGGCCGTGCGCCGGGCCTTTCTGAACGACCGCATCCAGATGGCCGGGGGGCCGCAGATGACGGCCACGGAGGTCGCGGCCCGCGAACGCAAGCAGATGCTCGTTCTCGGCCCGGTTCTGGGGCGGCTGCAATCGGAGTTCCTCGGCCCGCTGGTCGCCAGAACCTTCGCCCTGCTGTACCGCGCGGGCAGGCTGCCGGCCGCGCCGGAGTCCATACGCGGCCGGGAGACCCAGGCCAAGTACGTCTCGCCCATCGCGCGGGCGCAGAAGCAGGGGGAGGCGGAAAGCTTCGCGGCGGCCATGTCCTTCATCATGCCCGTGGTCCAGGCCAACCCGGACGTTCTGGCGAACTTCGACGGCGACGCGATCGTCCGCGATACCCAGGACATGTTCGGCTACCCCCAGAAATACCTGCGCGACGCGGCCGTGGTCGCCAAGGAGCGCAAAGAGGCCGCCGAGGCCATGCAACCGGTCGCGCGGGAACAGGGGGGCGCATGATCGAGGGAATTCTTTTCACATCCCGCGCAGCCGTGGACAAAGCCGACCTCAGGGCCGCCTACAGGGGCGTTTTCGCAAGCCCGGCCGGACGCCTGGTCCTCGCGGACATAACAACCAGTCTCAAGCGGGCGCCCTTGCCCGGCCAGAGCGCGGAAGAGCGCGCCTTTCACGACGGGGAGCGGGCGCTGGCCCTGCGCATCGTGCGCACACTGACAACCACGGAGGAAGACCATGGATGAGTTCGAGGGAATGACGTCAACGGATGCCGGAACCGGCCCGGATGACGCGGCATATGGCGGCAATACGAACGGGAGCGCAACCGGAGACGGTTCCGCGCCCGATTACGGACAGGGGGCCGGGGATAGCCCTGGCTCCGGCACGCCTGGTACTACTGGCGCGACGCCGGAAACGCGGGACGGGTACGTCCTGCCCCAAACCTGGGCCGGGGAGGGCGTTCACGAGGATATCGCCGCCCGGGTTTCCGGCATTCTGGACGGGGACCGGGAAGCGTTCATGGACGTCTGCCACGCCTGCAAACTGACGGACACCCAGGCCGTGGCGCTCTTCGACACCGTGGGCAAGGTGCTCGCGGACGGCATCGCGGAAGACAACGCGGCGTATAACCACAGCCTTACGGAAACAGTGAACCGTCTCTGGCCCGCCGAGACGGCCCGGAACGTGGATATCGCCCGGCGCGGGGCGCGGTTCCTGAAAATCGGGAACGAGCTGGATGCCGAAGGGCTTTCCGCGCATCCCCTGGTGCTCCGCATGGCCCATGCCGTGGGCCGCATGGTCGGGGAAGACGCCATGCGCCTCACGGGCGCGGCCAAAGGCGCGTTGCCCGTGGGAGAAGCCGCCAGGGCCGAGATGATCCGGGTCATCCAGTCCGAGGCTTACCGCCGGAACGACCCCACGGCCGTACGCAAGGTCGAGGCGCTCGCCGCGCGGGTGAAGCGGTAAGGCGGGAACCGTCGCGAGGGGCGGGGGGCTCAATGGTCTTTTCGCCCTCTGGCCGCGTCAGGCTCGTCCCGTGCGAAGCTTGTGTATGTCCATATACACCGCGCTCCGCCCGGAACTCGCCTTCCTTGCCAGAGAACGAAAATCCTCATTGAGACTGGACGGTCCCCGTCCCGCGCGCCGGCTCCGGCCCCGGCGAGCAACCATTTAACGAGGAGAAAAAAATGGCTGATGTTTCCACTACGTTTATCACACAGTACGAGGGCGAGGTTCATGTCCAGTACCAGGAAGGCGGCAGCCGCCTGCGCAACACGGTCCGCGTGAAGTCCGGCGTCGTCGGGTCCACCACCAAGTTCATGAAGATCGGCAAGGGCGTCGCCACGCAGAAGACGCGGGGCGGCATGGTCACGCCCATGAACGTGGACCACTCCCAGGTCGAGGCGATTTTGCAGGACTGGTACGCCCCGGACTACGTGGACAAGCTGGACGAGTTCAAAATCCAGCACGACGAGCGCCGGGCCCTGGCCCAGGCGGGCGGGTACGCCGTGGGCCGCAAGATTGACGAGATCATCATCGCGGCGGCCCTCAAAGCTCTGCCCGCGAGCCAGATTCTCGGCACGGGCGCGGCGGTGCTGACCCTCGACAACTGCCTGGAAGCCTTCGCGCAGCTGAACGAGGCCACCGTGCCGGATGACGGCAACCGCTTCGCCATCGTCGGCCCGCAGCAGTGGAACGCGCTGCTCAAGATCGAGCAGTTCGCCAACGCGGATTACGTAGGCGACGGCGACTTCGCCTGGCTCAAGGGCACGGAATCCAAACGCTGGCTCAATACCGTGTGGATGATGCACACCGGCCTGGAAAAGACCGGTACCGGCGCGACGGCCGCCACCAAATGCCTCATGTACCACCGAAGCGCCGTGGGCCTTGCGGAAAACGGCAACGGCGTGAAATCGGAAATCAACTACGTGCCGGAGAAGGCCGCGTACCTGTGCAACAACATGATCGCCGCCGGGGCCGTTGCCATCGACCAGGACGGCATCGTCTGCCTCCACGTCAAAAACAAGTAGGCGCGCATGGCGGAGAACCGTATGGGGAAAAGCTTCGAGGCCAAACGCCTCACCGGCACCGGCTGCGGCATCTGGAAATACGACGCCCGTGGAACGGACGAAACCGCCGTGAGGGAGAACGGCTTTTTTGACGCCGCCTGCGAGCGCTACGGCATGCGGCCCGGCGACGTCGTGATCGTCAACATGGGGAAAAGCGGGGCGGGAAAAAGCGCCGTCTTTCTCGTGGGAGTGTGAGCCATGAACGCGTCCGTCGTGGATATCGTCAACACGGCCCTGGATTACCTGGGCCAGGCGCCCATAATCAATATGGAGGAACGCAGCCCCAACGCCGCGCGGGCCAGGCGCATGTGGCCCGGCGCGCGCGACGGGGTGCTCCGCTCCCATATCTGGAAATGCGCCCAGAAACGCGTCCGCCTGGCGAAGCTGGCCGCGCGGCCCGTTTTCGGGTTCGCGTTCCAGTACCAGCTGCCGCCGGATTTCCTCCGGCTGGCGGGTACGGAACCCGGTGAGGCCCGGTTTTCCGTGGAGGGCGACCGCCTCATGGCCGATGCGCCGGAGCTCTTGATCGCCTACGTGGCGCGCGTTGAGGACGCCAACCTCTTTGACGCGTCCTTGCGCGACTGCCTGGCCTTGAAACTGGCCGCCATGATGGCCTTTGGCGCGACGGCGTCCACGGCGCTCGCGCAATCGCTGGACGCCCAGTACAGGGACCGGCTGAAAGAGGCCAGGAGCGCGGACGCGCGAGAAGGGGAAGCCCAGATCCACAAGGGGCCGGGCCGCTGGGCGGCCGCCCGTCTGGGGTAAGGACGCGTTCCGCTGCCGCCGGGCCGGAGCCGGTGGATGCGCGGGAGAAGGTCCTTCTGCGCGGCGGAACGGGAATCGGGAAACGGGCAACGGATAATACGGAACAGCGCACAACCGGGCGGGGGAAGGCCCCCGCCCGGCAATACAGGGGAGTACATGGCAGAGCGATACCGTCCTCGGCCCATGCCGTTATCGGACGAGGAATTTGAAAAACGGATGCGGGCGGAAGAGGCCCTTGGCCGGGGCATCGGCATCCTGGGCGACGGCTCCGCCGTGGGGTACGGCGGGGACGCCTGGCAGTTGCCGACATACAATTCCAAAGGGCCGCAAGGCGGCAACCTTTCGGTGGGCCAGGCCCCGCGCCAGCTGAATGAGGGCGGCGGCGGGGTTGAAAAGCCCGATGAATCGCAACTGCCGGAGAAAACGCCCCGGGGAGAAATGGTAAAAATACCGAGTAAGGATGCATCGAAACCGGAAGATCCGGAGGGGCTTAAACTTTTACGGCAGGATCAGGCGACCGGCATGGGCGGCATGGCGGGCAACGGCGGGATGGCCGGGAACGCCATGGGTTTGGCCGAGGGTGCGTCCGGCATGCCCGGCATGGCGGATGGGGCCGGGGGGATGGGCCAGGGAGGAGGCATGTCCGGCGGCATGGCGGGCGGGTTCGTCATGTCCATGGTGCAGAACATCATGAGCAGCATGCTCGGCGGCGGGGAGGGCGGCATGAGCGTCCCGCGCTGGACCGGCGGCATGGAAGGCGCGTCTTCCGGCGGCATACAGGGCATTCCGGATATGGAGTCCGGTACTGCCCCATCTCAGGGCGGCGGATTTCTGCGCGATCCGTCCGGGGGGAACGGTGGGGAACAGTATGGGTACCAGTTGCCCGGCGGACTCGGGTGGCCTGAAAGCGATCCCCGGCGTGACGGGAGGCGATACGGGTATCCGGAAGGGACCGAGGTTGCGATAGATTTTATCCGTGACGAGCCGGATGCATCCGTCAACCAAGCTCCGGCGTATTCAATGGAAACGTGGATGAAGGAATTGGAAGATATCGGCAAGGAGAAAAACAAACATCTTAGTGAGGAGTGGGAACGTCTCCAGGCTCTCCCGGAATCGGAGCGCGACTATAGCGCCAAAATGATATTGCATGGGATCGGGGAGAATTTGGAGCCGTCGGCGAAACAGTTTGGTTCGGATTTGTTGGATGCCGTCAAAGATTTGCCAGGAACAGCCGAGAATTTGGGGAAAGCAGCGCTGGGGTACGGGAATAAAATTATAGGCAAGGAGAATGAATACACACAATATGCTGACAGCATTAACAGTTATTTTAAAGACCGCTATGGATCCATGGACAATTTGAAGCGGAGCATAGCGCAGGACCCGGTGGGCGTTTTGGCGGACGCCAGTGCGGCTTTGGGTATTGGGGGCGGCACTCTGCGTCTTGGCGGCAAGATGGCCGGAGTGGCTGGAAAGGCGGTTAATGCCGGCAAACTTGCTGAGTTGGGGAAGGGCGTGCAGACAGCTGGAAAAGCCATGGAAACAATCGGCCAAAAAGCTGTTTCCGCCGGGAGTAAAATTGATCCTATTGCCGCGCCAGTGCAACTCGCTGGCAAAATTCTTGAAGGGGCTGGCTTTAATATCACTGACAAGATAGGCGTTGCAAAAAAATATGGAACGATAGGCACAACTGCTTTGTCGCGGCTGAATACTGCTTCACAAATAGGTGGAACGTTGAAAGGGGTAGAAAGGAAGCGACTGGAGGAAAAAGAAAAGAAAAAATGAACTGCAGATACCTTTAGGCTGTTGTACTGTCATCTTTTATAAGGGGGATGTTTCACAAAGGTAAAGTAGATAAGCCAAGGTATAGACCATAAAATAGATACACTGAGAAAAATTCCAATTGCGGAGTGTTTTCGGGGGACATTAATTTCAATGTTTGAAATATATTGGCATATTGAATAAAATGATTCAAATAAATATGCAACTATAGGTAGTATTAATAACGTTATTTTTGTAAATTTTACTCTATTGTCTGGCGATGAATAAAGTTTAAACATGGATGTTATATGTATAGTGCAGTATGTTATTAAAAGTAAAAAGAGGAATATTGCTGCATATAACAAATTTATAGAAAGTTGTGTCACGTACCATGCTTTAAAAAAGGCATCGTTAATAAAGCTAAATGGGAAAAAGAAAGATATGGTAGTAAAAACAATTGTCGCTGTCGGCGTACGTTGACTCGGGTCAGCCGGAGCGGTTTTCGGTCCCACGCATTGCATAAAAACAGCCAGGAGGATGACCCAGAAGATTAGGGCATATGGGGACCCAACGGCTTTGGACAAGGTGAAGAGTATTTCTGACAGGCGCTCCATAGCCTATAGTTACCGTACTTTTAAAAGGATGCAAGCGTTTTAGCAGTAGGGACGAAACGTCCCCAGGCGGCGGGAACATCAACTAAAAGCAACAGGCACACAAGACTCCAATCAGAGGAGGAACATGCAAGGAACAGTCGCAATCACCAACTTCACGGCCGGGGAATGGTCGCCCAAACTCTATGGCCGGGTGGATATCGGCAAGTACGGCCAGGCCTGCACCGATATGGTCAACATGACCCTCATCCCGCACGGCGCGGCCACCAAGCGCATGGGCACGGCCTACGTGGCCGATGCGGCGGGTGAGGAAATCCGGCTCGTGGAATTCATCTACAACACGGAGCAAGCCTATGTTCTGGAACTGTCGCCGGGCAAAATCCGCTTCTTCCGCGACGGCGGCCTGCTGGCCAATGCCACTGTCACCACGGCCTACACCTGGGACGACGTCAAACAACTCAACTTCTGCCAGGCGGCGGACGTCATGTACCTCGTCTGCCCGCGCGTCAGGCCGCGCAAACTCACGCGGCCCGGCGCGGATACCTTCGCGCTTGCGGACGTCGCCTTTACCGCCCAGCCCGCGGACTGGGGCGAAAACAACTGGCCCGCCGCCGTCACCTTCCACCAGCAGCGGCTGTGGTTCGGCGGCGCGCCCAAGAACCCGCAAAAGCTCTGGGCCAGCAAGACCGGCAATTTCGAAAACTTCACCACCGGCAGCGACGACGCGGACGCCATGAGCCTCTCGCTGGTGTCCGAGCGGGTCAACGCCATCCGCTGGCTGCTCTCGCAAAAGGTCCTGCTCGGCGGCACCTCGGGCGGGGAGTGGGTCATCTACGGCGACGGCGATGCCGCCGTGACCAGCAAGAACATCCAGGCCAAACGGAACAGCAACTACGGCTCGGCCATGGTGCGGCCGCTCCTGGTCGGGGCCTCGGGCGTCCACGTCTCGGCGGATTCCCGGCGGCTCCGCGACCTGGCCTTTTCCGTGGTGGACGACAGTTACCTGTCCCAGGACATCTCGCTCATGTCCGAGCACCTGGTGCGGCCCGGCATAAAGGCAATCGCGGATTGCCAGAACCCGGACGGCATCGTCTGGTGCGCCATGGATGACGGCTCCCTGGTCGGCTGCACCTACCTGCGCGCCCAGGAGGTCATCGCCTGGCACCGCCACGAGACGGACGGGGAGGTGTTGTCCGTGGCCTGCATTCCGGGGGACGGCCACACGGAAACCTGGCTGGCCGTGAAGCGCAAAAACGGCGTGTTTATCGAGCGCATGGCCGCGCCCTGGGACGGGCAAACCACCAACGAGGCCGGGTGCTGGTTTCTGGACTCCGCCCTGCTGTACGAGGGGGACGAAGCCACGGTCATTGCCGGGCTGGAGCATCTTGAAGGCCAGACCGTGGATATCCTGGCGGACGGCGCGGGCCACCCGGCGCGCGTGGTTCGGGAGGGCAAGATCACCCTGGCCGTGCCCGCAAGCCGGGTACTGGCGGGGCTCCCGTATTCCTGGACGCTCGCGCCCATGCGGCTGGAAGGGCTTTCCCAGCGCGGCACGGCCCAGGGCAAAAAGGCCAGGATCGTGGAGGTCATGGCGCGGGTCTACAAAACCATGGGGCTGCGATACGCCTGGGCCGGGCAGCGGGAGGATGCCTACATCCTGCCCATGCGCGAGGTGGACATGCCCATGGGAGACGCGCCCGCGCCCTTCACCGGCGACGTGACCCTGCCCATGCCCGGCGGCTGGGACACGGACGCGCGCGTTATCTTCATGGGCAAGGGGCCGTTCCCGGCCACCGTCATCATGGTCACCGTATCCGCCGCAATGAACGAGTAGGGAAAACAATACAAAAAAGAGACGCGTCGCAGAAGCCGTTACGGATGGCACTCTTGTCGCGCGCCGTCGGGTCGGCAGCAGGGGGATTCATGGATATCACAGTGGTGGACTTCAAACCGGAGCATTACGACGCCATGCCCTTGCGGGCGGAAGACGCAATGGACCTCGCGGGCATCGACAGGGCGTTTCTGCTCCAGGGCTGGGAGGGCGGCCACACGCTCCTCTACAACGGCGAACCGGCCTTCTTCTACGGCGGCTGGATGGAGCAGGGCTGCGGGCTGTTATGGGCCGTCAGTTCGCCCCTTACGGACAAGTTGCCGGTGCTCACGGTCAAGCTGGGCCGGGAGATGATCGGGCGGCTGCTGCGGGCGGGCTGCCACCGGGTGGAGGCCTATTGCCACACCCATAACGCGAAATCCCTGGCCTGGCTCACGCGCTCGCTGGGGTTTTCCGTGGAAGGGGTGGCCCGCAAAAGCGGGCCCAACGCGCAGGACAGGTTTCTATTGTCCATAGTGGCGTAGGGGGAACACGCGGATGTGCCCGGAACACACGCAAACAGGCCCGCAAGCCTTCCGGGCGGGCGGAACGCGGGCCGGGGAGGAATGACTATGGCAGGATCAGGCGGCACGGCGCACGCGGGGCCGTTCAAGCCCATCGCGGAATCGTACAGAGAGGGCATGGGGACCACCGGGAATATCCTGGGCGGCCTCAGCGCCTACGCGGAAGCGAACAAAAGCGCCAAGTTCGCGGACGCCAGGCGTAAAAACGCGCTCCAGGAAGGGCGGAACAACGCCTACCTGGAGCGGCTGCAAGCGGCGCGCAAGGCGTCGTCCACAATGGCGGCCTATGGCGGGCGGGGTGTGGACGTCAACGAGGGAACGCCGGTCAACGTTCTGGCCTCCATCGAGGCGGACGGCGAGGTTTCCGCCCTGCAGGCGCTGTATACCGGGGATATGAACGCGCTTGACTGGAACGTGCAGAAAAAGGCGGCCAAACAGCGGGCGCGCACGGCAATGAGCGGCGTGACCGCCAATTTGCTGGATCCCATGAACACCTTCGGAGGCCGCGACGCGCTCTGGGGCAATTATCTCAATTCCGGCGGCGGAACCTTCATGGGGCAGCGGTGATGCGCATACCGGGCGAAGCACTCATGCCGGATACGGAAGAAAGGGGGAGGGACGATTCCGCCCTCGGCGCCTTGCGGAATAACGACGCTCTTGGCGTCTGGCGAAATGACGACGCTCTTGGCGTCTTGCGAAATGACGACGCTCTTGGCGTCTGGCTACGCCAAAAACGGCGCCAGATGGCGCACACGGCGCTGGTGGAAGCGCAAAACACCTACACACTGTTGATGGATCAATGGACGGAAACCGCGCAAGCCGAACGGAGGGGGGCGCGCGCGGCGAATGTGGCGAAAGACTGCGTCGCGCACCACACGCGGGCCGTGGACGAGGCCATGGCGGAGAGCGCGATGGATGCGGAAGCCGGGGAGGCCTTCCGCGTCTGGGCCAAAGGCAGGGGCAGGGCGGTTTGCCTGCGCATGGCCGCGTTTGAGGACACGCAACGGCGCGAGCACGCCCTTGAACAGCACGACGCACGGCGGGGCGGCATTTTACGCGCGGCCTCCATGGAGCCGGAACAATACGCGGACCATGCGGCGCAGATGGAGGAAGTCCATGTGCTCGCGGTGGGTCAGGGGCTTTTTACGCCGGGGGAAGCGCACAAGCGGCTGGGGCTCGATACGCTCGCCCTCAAGGATATCGTCTTCGGCAGCCTGTACGCGGCGGATCCGGGCAAGGCCATGGCGGCCATGAGCGCGCTGGGGTTTGACGCCGCGCGCCAAAAACGCGAGCGCTGCCGCTTTGACGGGGATGCGCGAGCCGGGGAACTGATGGAGGACGCCGCGCGGCGCGACCGCGCGGCCGTTCTGGCCGGGGACGTGGAAGACGCGGAAACCGCCGCGGCCCTGACCGGGGACGGCAACGGCTTGCGCCTCCTGGCCGTGCAGTTCCTGGATGCCGGGGAGCAAAAGGCGGCGGAAGAGCTGCTGCGCCATGCGGATCTGTACGAGTCCCACGCGGTGGTGATTAAGGAGAGCGCGGCCATGGACCTGCCCGCGCTCTCGTCCGTTATCCATAAATTGGAAAAGACCCTGCGCGCCGTTGCGAGTGCGTCCCTGCGCGGCGTGCTGGAAACGGAACTCGGCTTGCGCGCGGCCGTGTACCGGCACCGGGAAACGGTTCTCCTCCGCGACCCGGCGGAAGCCGTGGCGGATGAAGCCAGGGGGGAAACCGAGGAGCAGACCGCCTCCTGCCGCCTGGCGGCCCAGGCGCGGAACGGCGTGCCCGAGGAGGACCGCCGGGTGCTGACCAACGCGGAGCGGCGTTCTCTCGTCTCACTGGCGGGCCGGCTGGCGGCGGCGGATGCAGCGGCCCGCACCGCCGCCTACGCGGAGTTCCGCGAACGGCTGGGCCGCCATGCGGACCGCGCCGTCGGGGAAATTCTGGCGGCGATGGGGGAAGAGGGAATGCGTAACAATACGGGCGGGACAGATGGTTCCGCCGGATACAGCCGGATGGGAGAATGCTTATGACGATGACCGGAAGCGCCACCACGAGCGTGGTGTACGAACCGGATGGATTGCAGACGCGGTTCCCCGTGCCGTTTCCCGTGTTTGACGCGGACGACGTGTACGCGGTCGCGGTGGAGGACATGACACAGACGGAACTTGCCAATTTTACGGTGGAAGGCCTCGGCACCGAGGAGGGCGCGCACGTGCGGTTTTTCACGCCGCCGTCCTTCGGGCCGAAGCTGGTGTTGTACCGCTGGACCAAACGGGTGCAGGAGAGCGACTACCCCGAAGGCGGGCGGTTCCCGGCCAAAGTGGTGGAAACGGATTTCGACCGCCTGGTGGCGATCGCCCAGGAAATCGACGACCAGTTCGCGTGGACGCTGAAAATCCCGCGCGGCGCGGACATGACGCCCGTGGAATACACGGAGGCCCTTTTCCTGGCGGCGGATGACGCAAGGCTCGCGGCGGACGAGGCCGGTTCCTCGGCATCGATAAGCGGCGGGGCCGCGCGGGACGCCCGGGACATGGCGCGGGACGCCGCCTCCCAGGCCAGGAGTGCGGCGCTCATGGCGGAATCCGCCGCGCAGAGCGCTCTGGACGCGGCGAACACCGTGGCCCAGGGCATGGCGGATGCCACGGAATCCACCAAGGGCATCGTCCGTCTTGCCACGGCGGCGGAGCACGAGAGCGGCGCATCCGGCCTCGCGGCCACGCCCGCGCATGTAAAGGCCTTGCGGGACGCGCTCAGAGAGGAAATCCGCGAGGATATCCGCGAGGAAGTCACGGCGGAAGCCAAAAAGAGCGTCGGCGTTCCGCTTCTGTCCGTCATCTGGTCCACAACGGGGTTGGCGAAGGACAACTATCTCGTCGCCTCCCGGGACAACGGCCTTCTACTCCGTTCCGAATACGGGGAAGCCTTTGCGGATATCCAGGCCGCGCATGACGCGGGCACGGGCGCCGTGGTTGAGGACGCCGCATGGCTTGCGGAACTGGCCGCCAATAACGGTGTTTGCGGCAAATATTCTCTTGGGGACGGGGCCACCACGTTCAGGATGCCGCTCTTGGGCAAAAGGGCAAGTTGAGGTAGGCTGGAAAAAACGGACGCCATAGTTCATATCCATATGAGGAGGTTCTATGACGAAAACACCACGAGGACGTTATTCACAGGAATTGAGGCAGCAAGCCGTCACCATGGCGGTTGAGGATGGCTTCGGCGTAACGGAAACAGCGCGAAGGTTGTCTGTTCCTATGAAAACTTTAGCGAATTGGGTTACGCAGTACCGACTGGACAAGCACGAGTTCGCCTTGAAGCCGGGCGTGAGTGAGCAGGATGCGGAGTTGGCGCGGTTGAAGAAAGAAAACGCCCTGCTGCGTATGGAGCGCGACATTCTAAAAAAAGCGGCGGCGTACTTTGCCAAAGAGTCGCTGTGAGGTACGCCGCAGTCAGTGCTTTGCGACACCGATATCCTGTCCGTTTTATTTGCCTGGTTTTGCACGCATCTGTCAGTGGATACTACGCCTGGCTCAAACGCGACGCTGCCCCATCAAACAAGACAACTCGTCTGGAGGCCGAGGTTCTGGCTGCCCACCAGAGAACACGCGGCACATACGGCGCGGAGCGGTTGCACCGGGAACTCGTGGCAAGCGGTTGTGCCGTCAGCCTCTGGAAGGTCAAGCAGCTCCGCCGTGAACTGGGCCTCGTCTGTAAGCGCAAACGACGGGTTATCCGCACCACGGAGTCAAATCACGCGTTGCCGGTCGCTTCCAATCTTCTGAACCGTGACTTCACGCCGGGCGAACACAACCGCGTGTGGGTGAGTGACATAACCTATATCCCCACACGGCAGGGCTGGGTATATCTTGCCGGAATCAAAGATTTACACAGCCGGGAAATTGTCGGCTTCAGCCTGGCTGAGCGTATGGATACCGGGCTTGTCTTGGCTGCATTGATGAAGGCGGTGCGTTTCCACCGCCCACCTGTGGGACTGATTCTGCATTCGGATCGCGGCAGCCAGTATTGCAGCGCAGCTTATCAGAAAAAGCTCCACGCATATGGTCTGATCTGTTCCATGAGCAAAAAAGGGGATTGTTACGACAACGCCCCCATGGAGAGCTTCTGGGGCTTATTGAAGAATGAGTTGGTCCATCGCAAAAGCTACAGATCACAGGCAGAAGCAATTACAGATGTGACAGAGTATATTGAGGTTTTTTATAATCGACAAAGACGCCAGGCAGCACTTGGCTATCTCTCACCGGCGGCGTTTGTCAGAAGCGGGATGATGAAACCAAAGCTGCCGATTGCCGCTTAACATGGCGTTCGAATTTGACGACCTACCTCAAGTTTGGGGTTTCCCGATACGGCGGCAAAGGCAAAGCACGGGGACTTTTTACCGGATCAAATTAGGCCGATTACGGGCCAGATCGGGTATGTTTACGGGAGCAGTTCGGGAGCAATATATGAAGGGGGAAGCACGGGCGCATCAACACACGTGCTGGAGTCCACGCTCAAAACGCTCAATTCCGCCCGTCTTGGCCCCCGTTATTCCGGCGACATATCCCACGGCCCGCTCATCATCTACACGCCGCTGATTAGAGTCAGATAAGGAGAATGCAATGGCAACGTACAATCATTACTTCGATATGAACGGGTCCTTGCCGGCCGCCGTTTTTCCGGCAACGGAAGACGCTCCGGTGTACCCCTATTTGTTCTCCGTGCCCGCGAATCCGGATACCAGCCCGCCGCCCCATACGCTGCGCGGCGACGCCCCCCTTGACACCGGTCCCGAAGGCCGGTGGCCCGGAATGCAAAACGGCGCGGTCGTCTATTTTCAGAGCCACAAGGGGGAGGCTGGGTGGCTGAACGGCGAGCCGTATACCATCACGGACTTCGGCCCGCCGCCAGACGGCTGGAGCGCAACCCCAGCCCCGCCCGCCCTGGAAGAAGCCCGCGCGGCCAAGCTGGCCGCCATCGACGCGGAAACATCCGCCGCCATCCTGGCCGGGTTTGAATACACGGTGGACGGCCGAACCCTGCACTTCTCTTACGACGCCAACGACCAGCAGAACTTTGCGGATTCGGCCAACGCGTCGCTCCTTTCCAAGATGGGCGTGCCGAATGTTCCGGAATCCGTGACCTGGAACGGCTGGGAGGAGGCAAAGGACGAAGCCGGGGCCGTCGTTTCCCGCTCCCTGGTCCGCCTTGTCCTGACGCCGGATACCTTCCTCGCGCTCTACACGGGCGGGGCGCTGGCCCACAAGGCCGCGCGGATGGAGACAGGCGGGCAAAGGAAAGCGGCGGCGGAAGCCGCGACAACCCTGGAAGAACTACAGGCCGTCTGATACCGCGCCCGCGAGCGCGGGTCAAACCGGCGGGGCGGCGCTGCGCCGCTCCGCCCTTGGGGCAGGGCGATCGCATGAATATTACCTTTTGGCGCAATAATACCATACGATGAAAGGCAAAAAGGCACTGGATTCCCGCCTGCGCGGGAATGACGTTTGCCCCTCCCGGGCGTTGCATCTACTGTCCACGTCATCCCCGCGCAGGCGGGGATCCAGTCTCTTGCAACGTATTGTGGCACAATGGAATATTCATGCGATTGCCCTGGTGGATAGGGACACGGGCCTTGTCCGCTTCGGGCTCCGGGATTATGATCCGGTTGTAGGCCGTTTTACTAGCCCGGACCCGCTGGGCGACACCGGCGGGGATCATGACGTGTACGATTATTGCGTGGACGACCCGGTGAGTTTGGTGGACCCGGCGGGGTTGAATCCGTGGTATGTGCGGGGCGCTCAAGCGGCAGCCCCATACGTGGCGAGGTTCATACAGCCTGTTGCCAACGGTGCGCAACGGTTTACGCAGAACTTTTCATTGAAACAAGAAGCGCTCAAAAAAGAAGGTGAGTAGCGTTCAGGAAGCCACGGCAATTGCCGTGGCTTCCTTGATATCGCTACGTTGTTTTCGGGGCGCACCCTTGGCGTCTACGCGGTGATCTCCAGCCCCACGCCCACGTCGCGGACCGGGATGTGTTTGTGGATTTCCGCCTTTGCCGCGAACGAGACGCAATGGCAGGGGTAGAGGGTGTCGATCCCGTTGTCCCGGAAGTACCGGATCGTCCGCGTGAGCTGCTCGGACACCTCGAAGAGATGAAACCCGCCGATGACCCCGAGTATCTTTTCCTTGCCGCAAACGCGTTTGGCGTGCTCGATGATGTTGCAGATCCCGCTGTGCGAGCAGCCGGTGATAATGAACAGCCCGTCCCCGCAGGTGCAGGCCATGGCTGAATCGTCCAGCACAAAGTCGTCCCGCTCGCCGTTTTTATCGCGCATCACGCCCATGGGTTTCGTCCTCTCGAAATCGTTGTACGAGGGGATCTCGCCCAGGAAAACCAGGTTTTCGCCAAAGGCGAACGGCTCGCGGGTCAGGGTCAGCGCGTATTGCGCTTCCAGAAAGGCCCTGCCCAGCGGGCAGCCGATGGGCGTGCCGTTGTCGTGCCGCTCCGCCAGCGCGTCCGGGTGGGCGACCACGGCGATTTTGCGCGGCAGGACGTGCTCGTGCAAAAAGGCCAGCCCGCGCGAATGGTCGTTGTGTCCGTGGGAGAGCGCCACATGCGTGACCTGGTGCAAATCCACCCCCAGCAGGTGGGCGTTTTTGATGAACAGGTCCGAATACCCGGCGTCCAGCAGGATTTTCGCGTCCCCGTCCTCGATGTAATAGCAGACGGCGGGTTCTCCCATGTAGTAGTTGTCGATAAGGGTATTGTTGTCGGCCAGCACGACAAGGCGCATGGTTTTTCTCCGGTGGTTTCAGGGCGGCGGGAGTCAGGCGCGCAACGCGTCGGGGTAGTCTTCCGCCAGCCGCAGTTTGGCCGCCATTTCCGCCTGGACGTATTTTTCCGCGCTGTCGAGCTTGGTGCAACCCAGACGGTCGTGGATAACGTATTGCTCGATGGGGTAGTGCGTAAAGGTGTGCCCGGCAAGGCTCATGTCCCGGAACCACTGCACGGCCGTATCCAGGTTCACGTCCCGGTCCCAGTTTTCCCCGATTTTGGAGCCGGAAGGGTACTTGGCCCCTATGGGCGCGGCGTTGCCGTAGGGCATGGTGGCGGGCCGGGCCTTTTTCAGGTCGATCAGCGCGCACCACTCGTTCAGGCGGCATTCGGGCAGGGGCCAGGGGTTGTCCCAGAACGACTGGTTCAGGCCCAGGTTGTAGGCGCGCCGCTTGGTGTAATCCATGCCCGTGTTATACATGTACATGAGTTGGTGGTACTTGGGCTTGAATGCCGTGTACCGCTCCGGCGAGCAGGCCCCGGCCTCGAACGCCGGGCACCACCAGCACTGGCCGATCTGCCCCGCGCCCGTGGCCTCGCCGATGGCGCCAAGGAGCGCGCCGGCAATATCCCCGGTGACCTCGATATCGTTGTGGATCAGCAGAACATACGGCTGTTTGGCGTTCTCCCACCCGTACTGGTACCGCATGGACAACCGGTAATCCTCCTCGGTGAGGCGGGAGACGTCCGTGGTGCTTATGCCGCACCAGTGTTTCGCCTGATACTGGACCGCCCTGTCGCCCAGAAGCCGCAGAATCTGCGAGTGGTCCCGCCGTTCGAATTCGGCGGTGCACGGCTCTTCCTGGAAATAGACCGTGCCGATGTGCTGCCCGGAATGGCGCAAAAGCGAGAGCAGGGCCAGCATGGTCTGGTAGGGCTTGCCGAAAACGTTGATGAGGACGTCAATTTTCGGGAGATCGGCCATACGGTTTTTTCCTTCGGAATGGTGCGTTCCGGGGGAGTGTGGCAAAAATGAACCGAAAAGGCAACATTTTCGGGAGAACGGCTCTGAGCCGCTACCAAGGGGCTTGACGTGCGGACGCATCAGGCATATATCAGCCCCATGAACATGCGCGACACCTCCGTTACGACCTTTTCATGGTGGCGGCTCTGGTAACCAGAGCCGTGGTATGGTGACACGCGCATTGATTTTTTAAGACAATGCAAGCAACAGAACCGCGGCAGTGAAACTGCTAGCGGTTTTTTCGTTTAGGTTCACTGCCGTGATAAACAGGCCCCCAGGCCAAGGTGGTGAACAACAATGGCTCAAGCTCTATCCTCCCCCTCTTCGTCCTTTTGTGAAAAATTCTCCGGCGCCGCCGGGTTCTTCGGCCCCTACGGCGGCCAGCACATCCCGCCGGCGCTTGCGCCGACCATCAACGCCATCGCGGACGCCTACGCCGCGGCCAAAGCCGACCCGGCCTTTCAGGCGGAACTGGCGTACTACCTCAAAAATTATTCCGGCCGGGAAACGCCGCTCTTCTTCGCCAAAAACCTTACGGAAAAGCTGGGCGGCGCGAAAATATACCTCAAGCGCGAAGACCTGAACCATCTCGGCGCGCACAAGGTCAACAACACCCTGGGCCAGATCCTGCTGGCGCGGCGCATGGGCAAAACCAAAATCATCGCGGAAACCGGCGCGGGCCAGCACGGCGTGGCAACCGCCGCCACGGCGGCGCTCATGGGCATGCGCTGCACGGTGTACATGGGCGCTATAGACGTTGAGCGCCAGCACCTGAACGTGGAACGCATGCGCATGCTCGGCGCGGAAGTGGTCTCCGTCACCACCGGCGGGGCCGGGCTGAAGGAGGCCGTGGACGCCGCCCTGGAAGCCTGGATCGCGGACCCGGACATCTTCTACCTGATCGGCTCGGCCGTCGGCCCGCACCCGTACCCGGCCATGGTCCGCGACTTTCAGTCCGTCATCGGAAACGAGGCCCGCAGGCAAATGCTGGAAGCGGAAGGGCGGCTCCCGGACTATTGCCTCGCCTGCGTGGGTGGCGGTTCCAACGCCATCGGCCTGTTCCATCCCTTCATCGGGGACAAGGACGTTCGCCTCATCGGCGTCGAACCCGGCGGCAGAGGTACGAAGATGGGCGAGCATGCCGCGACCTTAAGCTACGGCGAGCCCGGCGTGCTGCACGGGTCCTATTCCTACGTCCTGCGCGACGGGGAAGACATTGCGCCCGTGCATTCCATTTCCGCCGGGCTGGATTACCCCGGCGTCGGGCCGGAACACAGCCTGCTGAAAGACGAGGGCCGGGCGGAATACGTGGCTATATCCGACGCCGAGGCCGTGGACGCTTTCCTGGCGTTAAGCAAGACGGAAGGCATCATTCCGGCGCTGGAGTCGGCCCACGCCTTGGCCCAGGCCATCAAGATGGCCCCGAAGCTGCCGCCGGAAGCCATCCTTCTGGTGAACCTCTCCGGCCGGGGCGACAAGGACGTGGCCCAGGTCGTGGACATGCTGCAAAAGTAGTTTCCCGCAACCGGCGGCCGCGCTCTGGGGCCTGTCGCGGCCGCCGGTTATGCAGCGGGCGTGGATAAACGAAAACCTCCCGTCCGGCGACGGGAGGTTTTCGTAAACGGAACAAGCGCCGCGCGCTTATTCGTGCGGCGTATTGATGCCCAGGGATTTAAGCTTGCGGTGCAGATAACTCCGCTCAAGGCCGATTCCCTCGGCCAGGCGGGTGATATTGCCGCCGTATTCCTGGAGTTTGACCGCCAGGAAGCGGTTTTCAAAGATCGCGCGGGCGCTTTTGAAATCCGCCCCGCTGAATTCCTCCATGGAGAGGAACCCCTCCGGGCAGGCCTTCCCCTGCCCGCCCCCGGCCGGTCTGGCCTCCTGGACGCCGCGGTTCCGGAATTCCGGGGGCAGCATGCCGGTCGTCATGGTTTGCCCGCCGTACAGGATCAGGCTGCGTTCCACGAAATTGCGCAATTCCCGCACGTTGCCGGGCCAGGAATAGGCGCGGATGGCCGCAAGGGCCTCTTCCGTCGGGGTGAACGGGGCCAGCCCGTGCTCCCGGCACAGCTCGCCGACAAACTCGTGCAGGAGCGGGATCACATCGTCGCCGCGCTCGCGCAGCGGCGGCACCACGAGCGGGAACACCCGCAGCCGGTAATACAGGTCTTCGCGGAACGTGCCCCCGGCGATGGCGTTTTCCAGGTTTTTGTTGGTGGCCGCGATGACGCGGACGTCCACATGGATGGTCCGGTTGCCGCCCACGCGCTCGAACCGCTGCTCCTGGAGTATCCGCAATATTTTCGCCTGGGTTTTCAGGCTCATGTCGCCGATTTCGTCCAGAAACAGCGTGCCTTCGTGGGCCAGCTCGAACTTGCCGGTCTTGGCGGAATCCGCCCCGGTGAACGCGCCTTTCTCGTGCCCGAACAGTTCGCTTTCGATAAGCTCCTCGGGGATGGCCGCGCAGTTGACGGCAACCAGGGGCTTGTCGCTGCGGCGGCTTTTGGCGTGCAGGGAGCGGGCGGTTATTTCCTTGCCCGTGCCGTTTTCCCCGGTGATGAGCACCCAGGTATCGAGCGGCGCGACCTTGGCGATCTGTTCGCGTAAGGCCACGGCCTCCGGCGAATTGCCGGAAAACTCCGTGCGCAGCGGCGAGCGGGTCCGCAACGCCTGGTTTTCGCGTTTGAGCGCCTGGAACTCCAACGCCCGCTGGGCCGCGAGCACGACCTTTTCCAGGGACAGGGGTTTTTCGATATAGTCGTAGGCCCCTTTTTTAATGGCGGTGACGGCGGTTTCAATGGTGCCGTGCCCGGATATCATGAGCACGGGCAAAGACGGGTTGGTCTGCTGGATCTTGTCCAGCGCGGCGAGCCCGTCCATTCCCGGCAGCCAGATATCGAGAAAGACGAGGTCCACGGCCTCCCCGGCGATCAGGGCGAGCCCCTCTTCCGCGCTTCCGGCCTCGAGCACCTGGTACCCCTCGTCCTCCAGGATGCCGCGCAGGGAAAAGCGGATCCCTTCCTCGTCGTCAATGATGCAGACGCGGGCGGCGGCTTCGGAGGAGTGCGGGGCGGCGCTCATGGTTATTGCACCGTCAGGCGCAGGAAGCGCTTTTTCCCGAGTTTTATGATGTATTCGCCGGGTGCGAAGGGCGTCGCGGCGTCGGTCACGACCGCGCCGTCAACGCTCATGGCGTTCTGGCCGATAAGGCGGCGCGCTTCCCCGCGCGAGGCGGTCAGCCCGGCGTCCGTCAGGAAGACCGTGGGCGCGGACGCTTCGCCGGACCGGCAGGTGAAGGATGCGGCGTCATCGGGTATGCCGCCGTCGGCGAACACGGCGTTAAAGCCCTGGCGGGCCTGTTCGGCGGCGTCCGCTCCGTGGTAGCGGGTGACCATTTCCATGGCAAAGGCTTCCTTGACCGCCTTGGGATGCGCGCGGTTTTCCGCCACGTCCTTTTTCATGGCCGCGATCTCGTCCAGGCTTTTGCTGGAGAGAAGTTCGTAGAAGCGCCACATGAGGTCGTCGGAGGCGGACATGACCTTGCCGAAAATTTCCTGGGCGGATTCGTCAATGCCGATATAGTTGCCGTAAGACTTTGACATCTTGCGCACGCCGTCGAGGCCCTCGAGGAGCGGCACGGTCAGAACGCACTGCGGCTCCTGGCCGAACTGGCCCTGCAGATGGCGGCCCACAAGGAGGTTGAACTTCTGGTCCGTGCCGCCGAGCTCGATATCCGCTTTCAGCTGCACGGAATCATACCCCTGCATCAGGGGATAGAGAAATTCATGGACGGAAATGGGCACGTTGCCCTTGTACCGTTTTTCAAAATCGTCCCGCTCGAGCATGCGGGCCACGGTGTATTTGGAGGCCAGGCGGATGACGTCGGCAAAATCCATCTTGCCGAGCCAGTTGGAGTTGAAATCCACGATGGTCTTTTCCGCGTCCAGGATTTTGAAGACCTGCTTCTTGTACGTTTCCGCGTTGGCGAGAACCTGCTCGCGCGTGAGGGGCGGGCGGGTTTCCGAACGGCCGGAGGGGTCGCCGATCATGCCGGTAAAATCGCCGATCAGGAACACGACGGTGTGGCCCAGTTCCTGGAAATGGCGGAGCTTGTGGATGAGCACCGTGTGGCCCAGGTGCAGGTCCGGGGCGGTGGGGTCAAACCCGGCTTTGCAGATAAGCGGCTTGCCTCTGGCGATTTTTTTGCGCAGTTCTTCTTCGTTTATCAGTTCCGCCGCGCCGCGCTTGATTTGCGCCATCTGGCGGTCAACTTCGGCCGCCGTGAGGCGGGGCGTTTCCGGGGTTGCGGGTTTGGTTTCCGTCATCGTTCCGTCCTTGGGGTATTCCTTAAGAATTCACTCTATATCAGGGTAGTTGTCCACTACAATCCGGCCAGAGCGCGTGGCGGCGCTGCCCGTCCACAGTTCATGCAGTCAAACGCAGGGCGTGTCAAGGCGCTCCGCAAACGGGCGGAAAGACGGTCATTCTACTGTAGAACAGGCTCTGGCGAAAATCAGAACAGCGTGCCCGGGTCCTTGGCTGCCGGGTCATACACGAGCGGCGCGCGCTCGCGCAGGAGGGCTACCTTCACGGCCCTGCCCGTCGCGGGATCGAAATCCGCCACAAGGCCGTTGAGCATGCCCTCGCCGGCCATGGGTTTGAACCGCACGGGCAGGCCCGTGACGAACCGCTTGATGATGCCGGCGGGTTCCATGCCGAGCACGGATTCCTTCTCCGCCCCGCACATGCCCAGATCCGTGATATAGGCCATGCCTTTCGGGAAAATTGTCGCGTCGGCGGTCTGCACGTGCGTATGGGTGCCCACGAGCGCGCTGACCCTGCCGTCCAGATGGTGCGCCATGGCCCGCTTTTCACTGGTGGCCTCGGCGTGGAAATCCACGAACCGCAGCGTCACATCGGAAGGGAGGGAGGCAAGGACACCGTCCACGGCGCGGAACGGGCAGTCGCAGGGGTCCATGAAAGCCCTGCCGAGCAGGTTGATGACCGCGATGCGGGTCCCGTTCGGCAACTCGTGCACGATACAGCCCCGGCCCGGAACGTCCGGATGCGCGTTGGCGGGCCGGACGGCCCGCTTGTCCTCATCGAGCGCGGGATAGAATTCCTGGTTGCGCCAGGTGTGGTTGCCGCCCGTGGCCACGTCCACGCCCGCGCTGAATACCTCCCGCAGCGTTTCGCGCGTTGTGCCGATGCCGCCCGCCGCGTTTTCCGCGTTGGCGATGATGCCGTCCAGGCGCAGTTTCTCCCGCAGGAGCGGCAACCGGGCTTTTACAGCGGCCCTGCCGGGCCGGCCCACGATATCCCCGAAAAAAGCGATACGCATCAATTCCTCAATTATCCCGGAAAAGCCGGGCTGTTGTTCCGTTCACGGCCAATCCGGTTCCGGATCAGGCGGGCCGGTTCTTCCTGTACGCGTACAGCATGAGCAGCGCGCCGCCCATAATCATGGGGACGCAGAGCAGCTGGCCCATGGACAGGACGTTGAAGGCCACAAAGCCGAGGTGGGCGTCCGGCTCGCGGAAAAATTCCACGATGAAGCGGAAGGTCCCGTACCCCAGCAGGAAAAACCCGCTGACCGCCGTGCGCGGCCTGGGTTTTGCGGAATAGGCCCAGAGCAGGCAGAAAAAGACGATCCCTTCCAGCCCGGCTTCATACAGCTGGGACGGGTGGCGGGGCAGGTTGCCGCCGTCCGGAAAGATCATGCCGACGGGCGCGTCGGTGACGCGGCCCCAGAGTTCCCCGTTGATGAAGTTGCCGAGCCGCCCGAAAAAGAGGCCCGGCGGCACCAGGGGCGCGACGAAGTCCATGGTCTGGAACAGGGTTTTCCCCCGGCGGTGCGCCGCGAACCACATGAAAAAAATCACGCCGAGCATGCCGCCGTGGAAGGACATGCCGCCGCGCTGCACGTAGAAAACTTCCAGCGGGTGTTGCAGGTAATAGGCGAAATCGTAGAACAGCACGTACCCGAGCCGCGCGCCCACAAGCACGCCGAAGCAGCCCCAGGTCAGGATGTCGTCAAATTCGCGGACCGTGAATTCGCCCGTCCGTTTGGCGCGGTACCGCCCCAGCAGCCAGGCGGAAGCAAAGCCGAAAAGGTACATCAGGCCGTACCAGCGGACGGCAAAGGGGCCTATGGACACAAGCACGGGGTCTATTTGAGGAAATGTCATCCGGCCTTTATAGCGTGCCCGGCCCAAACATACAATCCGCTACCCGGCGCCGCTTGCGGAAGCTGTTGCAACATTGTACCGTCCAACCATGCTCCCTTGTCCTTTTTCCCACGCCCGGCGCATTGTGGCGCTGCTTTTGGCCGTTTTGTGCCTCAGCGCTTTTTTTTCGCCCGCGCATTGCCCGGCGGCTGAACCGCCTGTCTCCCCGGAGCGGGCTACCGGCGTGCTCGCCATGCTGCGTAACGGCGCGGGCAGCCTGACGGCGTTGGAAACGCCGTTTACCCTGGAAAAGACCGTCGCCGGGACGGGCGCGGCCATTGCCGTCCGGGGGAACCTTTTTGCGCGGCTCCCCGGTACGCTGCGCCTGGAGAGCGTTGCGCCCGTAGTCGCGGGTTTTTCCCTGACGGAGACAGGGTATGCATCCTGGACCGGCGCGGGCGGCCCTGGCGGCGCGGCGGCGGAACGATCTTTTGACGGGCAGTCGTGGGGCCGGGATCTCTCGCGGAGCATTCTCGCCTGCCTGTTTTTCGATGACGCGGCGTTGCGGCGGTATTGGGGTCTGGAGGTCGCGGGCGCGGCTCCGCCCGTCATTCGCCTTGTGCCCTTGAAGGACGTTGCGCGCGCGCATATCGAGGCGGTGGAACTGGCGTTCTCCGATGACGGCAAACAGCTCCTGTCTCTCCGGATAACCGGCGCCCGGAACGGTGACGCCGTGTTTCATTTCGGCGGCGCCGCGACCGTGACGCGCGAAGCGATTGGAGGGACGCTGTTTTCCGCGCTGTATACCGAACGGACGCGGAGGCTCCCCCTGTTGGCGCAAATTTGGAGCGCGGACGGCAAGGGGTTGGACTGCGCGGTTTTTGCGGAGATCCCGCTGGTCCGTTTCGGCAGTATTGCGATAGGTGCGGGCGGCGTCGCCGTTACCCCGGATTTTCCCGACAGCGGCCTCGAGCGCGTGCTTGAACGCGTGGGCGAGGCCCTGCGCGAGGGGAAAGGCGCGCGCCGCCACAAGGGCGACGGCTGGGTGGTGGATATCACGCCGCTGGACGGACCGGAATAACCCCTACGCGGGCGGGTATTTTTCCATGAAGGCGCGTTCCGCGTCGGCGGTGCCGATGAGGATGATCTCGTCATCCTTGTTCAGCGGCACCGTGGGATCGAGGGAAACGCGCATGCCGTCCGCGCCGGAGAGCGCCACGACGTTGCACTGGGTGTCCTGCCGGATGTTGCTGTCTTTCAGGGGAAGGCCGACCAGGGGCGCGGGCATGGCCACCCGGAAAATATTCAGCCCTTCGGTCAGCATGACCACCCGGCCGGGCCTCAGCAGGGTGGTGATGGTGTTGGCCGCCATGGTCGCGTGGGACATAACCAGGTTGGCCCCGGCGCTGTAGAGAGATTCCACGTTGCGGTCCAGGGTGGCCCGGCTGATGATCTGGATGTCCGGCCTGAGTTTGCGGCAGTAGATCGTCAGGTAGATGTTCAGGTCGTCGTTGTGCGTAGTGACAATGGCCGCGTTGGTGGTGTCGATGTCGGCGCGGCGCAGGGTGTCTATATCCGCCGCGCTCCCCAGGACAAACCGTTCGTCGTTTGCCGGGATAAGCTCCGGGCTTTTTTCCACGAGCCGGAAGGCCATGCCGCGCCTTTCCAGGCCGCGGGCTGCCGCCATGCCCACACGGCCGCCCCCGAGAATGAGGACCGGCTGGTTGCCGTCCTCGGCGCTTTTGGCGAGATGCCCGTCAAACTGGCGGATCTGGTCGGCCGTTCCCGCGAGCAGGAGGGACGCGCCTTCCTCGATGACCGTATCCGGCATGGCCGGAACGTATTTTTTGCCGTGCCAGATGCCCACGGCCGTCAGGTTGAAGCGGTTGCGCAGATCCGTGGTTTTAAGGGCCTTGCCCACATAGGGCGTGTATTGGGCCGGGACTTCCACAATGGAAAGGTCGCCGAGCACCGCGATGGTGTTGGTACGCATGCCCGGCTGGAGCACCCGCCGCGCCATGGCCTCGCCGAGCATCTGGGCGAAGAGATAGGTGTAGTTGCACCCGGCGAGCTGGAGAATATCCAGGGAATCCACGTGGTCCACGCTGGCCGCGATGCGCACGGTGGGGGAGATTTCCCGCACCGTGGACGCGATGTTGGTGTTTTTGAGGTCGTCGTTGAGCGCCGCGACAAGGGCCGCGTGCTCGACCTGCGCGGCCCTGTATGTCTGGGGCGTGTCAAGCTCGCCGAACATGACGGAGTAGCTTTTGTCGTACCGCGCCAGCGCCAGGGTGTAATCCTGAATGATATGGACGTAGGGGATGGCGTATTGGCGGAGCCGGTCCACAACGCTGAGCGCGACGCTGTCCGAGCCGGTCACGATGACGTGGCCGCGCAAGGTCTCCGGCATTTTCACGGGCACCATGGCCTGTCTTTGGGCGTCAAGCCAAGGCGCGTACACGAACCGGATGAAGGTGAAGGGCATGACCAGCATGAACAGCACGATGCCCGACATCAGGACAACAACGCTGAACATGCGGCCGAGGTCGGAATGGAAGGTTATGTCCCCGAACCCCAGGGTGGACATGACGGTAAGCGTCCAGTAGAGGCCCGTGAGGGGGGAGTAATCGTCGCCGCGCCCCTCCATGGCCATGATCATATGGAAGATGACGCTGTAGAGGATGATCAGCAACAGCACCATGGCGATGAAGCGCATCATGACTTTCAGGTTGCGCTGGTTGCTCTGCTCGGCCAGGAAAAAGGCCATCTGTGAAAAGATGAATTTCATGGATACCTCGATCAAGGCAGATATCACGTTGGGGCGGGAGCGACAATACGCAATCTTCGCGGTGGAAAATCACGGGCGAACCTTGCCCGTGATATGCGATTCGCGTATTCTGCGGGTGTTCCGGCGGCATGCCGGGCATTTCGCCATACCTTTCCACTGGAGTTGCGATGCGGTCCCCCCTTACGAGCGTAGCGGCCATTCATGACCTTTCCGGGTTCGGCAGAACGTCCCTTGCCGTCGCCATCCCCATTCTTTCGACCATGGGCGCCCAGGTCTACTCCCTGCCCACCGCCGTGTTGTCCTCGGAAACCGGGGCTTTTGACGATTTCGTCTTTGTGGACTTAACGCACGCCATGGCCGGTTTTCTCGACCACTGGGACAGGCTCGGCGCGAAGTTCGACGCCGTGTACAGCGGGTTTCTCGGCTCCCCGGCCCAGGTGGACCTGGTCGCGCGGTGCATCGAGAACAACCTCCTGCCCGGCGGGTTCGCCGTGGTGGACCCGGTCCTCGGCGACAACGGCGCACTGGACGCCACCATGACCGACGACATGGTGGAACGCATGCGCTGGCTCGTCACCCGCGCCCACTGCATCACGCCCAACTTGACGGAAGCCGCGTTTTTGCTGGGCGAGAAATTCCCGGATAAGGAACTTTCCGTCGGCACATTGCGGGAATGGCTGGCGCGGCTCGGCGACATGGGGCCGGAGAAGGTCATCATCACCAGCGCGTCCTCGAGCAAGAACGGCCACAAGACGGCCGTCGCGGCCTACGACAGGCCCCGCGACATGTACTGGCAGGTGGCCTGCGACTATATCCCGGCCTTTTACCCCGGCACGGGCGACACCTTCGCCAGCGTGGTCACCGGCAGCCTGTTGCAGGGCGATTCGCTCCCCGTGGCCATCGACCGGGCCGCGCAGTTCGTGACGCTCGGCATCAAGGCCACCTTCGGCCACGATCTGCCCACCCGCAACGGCATTCTGCTGGAGCGCGTCCTGCGCTCGCTGAACGCGCCCATGACCGCCAGCACCTATACGTTGTTATAAGAAAGGAAAATACCCCATGAGCAAGCCCGTTTCCATGTATGCGCCCATTCCCATGGTCGCAGGCCCCGTGACCCTGCACCCGGACGTTATCGAAGCCATCGCGCGGGATTACGGCTCCGGCCAGATCGAGCCGGATTTTCTGCCCCTGTACAAGGAGACCGCCGGCAAGCTCGCCGGGCTCATGGGCACGGACGACGACGTGGTGCTCATGACCGGGGAAGGCATGCTCGCGCTCTGGGGCGCGTTGAAAAGCTGCCTCAAACGGGGCGATGCCGTCCTGACCGTGGGTACCGGGGTCTTTGGCGACGGCATGGCGGACATGGCCGAATCCATGGGCTGCAAGGTGACCAAGGTTTCCCTGCCGTACGATTCCACCATCGGCAACGGCGACAGCCTGGCGCAGATCGAGGCCGCCATCAAACGATGCCGTCCGGTCATGATAACCGCCGTGCACTGCGAAACGCCTTCCGGCACCCTGAACCCGCTGGCGGAACTCGGGGCGATGAAACAGCGCCTCGGCGTGCCGCTTTTGTGCGTGGACGCCGTGGCGAGCCTGGGCGGGGCCTCTATCGACGCCAAAGCCTGGAACATCGATCTGGTCATGGCGGGCTCGCAAAAATGCCTGTCCGCGCCGCCCACCATGAGCATCGTATCCGTGAGCCCCACGGCCTGGGACATCATGGCGAACGTCAACTACCAGGGCTACGACGCCATTCTGCCGTTCAAAACCATTTACAAGGACGGGCGCTGCCCCTACACCCCGAGCTGGCACGGCGTGGCCGCATTGCACGCGGCGGCGGACGCGCTGTTGCGGGAAGGGCTGGAAGCGGCCTTCGCCCGGCACGCGATCGTGGCGAAACAGTGCCGCGAGGGGCTGGCGCGCATCGGCGTGCCGGTCTTCCCGCGCCCGGACGCGGTCAGCGCGCCCACGGTCACGGCCGCCATGGTGCCGGAAAAGTACACCTGGCCCGCGTGGCGGCAGGCGCTGCGAGAGCGCGGCCTGATCGTTTCCGGCAGCTTCGGCCCCATGGCGGGCAAGGTCTTCCGCCTGGGCCACATGGGCACGCAGGCCGATCCCATCCTGATGCAAAAGGCGCTTGCGGCGGTGGAAGACGCGTTGCGCTAGGATGTAACCCTTCTCACAAAACGCGTAACGGCGGGCTTTGTCGGGCTTTGCCCGCCGTTACGCGTTTTTACTGTGGCGCATAGCCGACGCTATCCCACGGGGTTTGCGGTGTTACTTCGCGCTCAGGCGGCTGACCAGTTCGGCCACGCGCTTGCCGAAAAGCCGGGCGGTTTCCAGGTCGCCGGGCAGGGGGCCCTGGGCCGGGCTGCTGTCCGACGGGGACTGGGCCATCAGCCCGGCATACGCGCCCAGCCAGTTGACGTCGTTGCGCTGGGCGGCGAGCGTGTTGGAGGGCTTCATGCCGGTACCCACCCAGAGCATGCCGTGCTGCATGGCCAGGGTTATCAGGTAGGCGATGGTGGAGTGCTTGTCGCCGTTGATGGACGCGGAATTGGTGAACCCGGCGGCGATTTTGTCCTGCCAGGTCGCGGGCGTCCAGACTTTGGAGGACGCGTCCGCGAACTTCTTGAACTGCCAGCTCGGGCCGCCCATATACGTGGGCGCGCCGAAGATGATCCCGTCGGCTGCCGCCAGATCGTCCCAGGCGGTTTCCGGGACTTTGCCGTCCTTATCGATGGCGATGGCTTTTACGGTGACGCCGGGCACGCTTTTCACGCCCTCAAGAACGGCGTCAGCCTGTTTTTGGGTGTGGCCGTAGCCGGAATGGGAAATGATGACGAGGTCTGCCATGGTCAGCTCCTTGTTTTGAGAACGATGGAGTACTGTCTATAGCATACTTGCGTTGTACATGAACGTATTATTTTTTTGAAAGAACAGCCTGTGTTGCGCCGTATCTCCCGGCGGCAGGGGTGCGGTGAATTCCAGGGATGTGTTGAAGGCAATGATGCGGTCGGCGACGGTCTGCATGGTATTTTCCGTAACATACCAAAATCGCGGGTAAAGGAGGGAGGGGGTACGGGGGAGGGAACCATCAGGGCTTCAAGCCCTGTTGGTTCCCTCCCCCGATTCGTCTTAATCTCTCGTCAGTTTGCGGAATTTTACGCGGTGGGGCTGGTCCGCTTCCTTGCCGAGGCGTTTTTTGCGATCTTCTTCGTATTCGGTGTAGTTGCCGTCGAAGAAGTCGACTTTGGAGTCGCCCTCAAAGGCCAGGATGTGGGTGGCGATCCTGTCCAGGAACCAGCGGTCGTGGCTGATGACCAAAACGGTGCCCGCGAAGTTTTCCAGGCCGTCTTCCAGGGCGCGCATGGTGTTGACATCCAGATCGTTGGTGGGTTCGTCGAGCAGCAGCACGTTGGCCCCGGACTGGAGCATGACCGCAAGGTGCAGCCGGTTGCGCTCCCCGCCGGAGAGCACGTCCACTTTTTTCTGCTGGTCCGCGCCCATGAAGTTGAACCGCGAGCAATAGGCCCGGGCGTTGATTTCCCGGTTGCCCAGCTTGACCATGTCGTACCCGCCGCTGATGATCTCGTACACGGTCTTGCCGGGGGTGAGGGATTCGCGGTTCTGGTCCACGTAGGCCAGTTTCACGGTTTCGCCGACTTTGAGGGTGCCGGAATCCGGCTTCTCAAGCCCCGCGATCATCTTGAAAAAGGTGGACTTGCCCGCGCCGTTGGGGCCGATGATGCCCACGATGGCGCCCGGCGGAACCAGGCAGTTCAGCCCTTCCATCAGCAGCTTGTCGCCAAGGGCTTTGGATACGTTGTCCGCCTCGACGACCACCTTGCCCAGACGCGGTCCGGGCGGGATGTAAATTTCCAGGTCCGGCGCGCGGCGCTCGGCCTCGAAGGAGAGCATGGACTCATACGCGTTGATGCGGGCCTTGCTCTTGGCGTGGCGGCCCTTGGGCGCCATACGGATCCATTCAAGCTCGCGCTGCAATGTTTTCTGGCGTTCGGCTTCGGATTTTTCCTCGGTGGCAAGGCGTTTTTGCTTCTGTTCCAGCCAGGAGGAGTAGTTGCCCTTCCAGGGAATGCCCCGGCCACGGTCCAGTTCCAGAATCCAGCCGGCCACGTTGTCCAGGAAGTAGCGGTCGTGGGTGACCGCGATAACGGTGCCGGGGAAGCTCTGGAGGAACCGCTCCAGCCAGGCCACGGACTCGGCGTCCAGGTGGTTGGTGGGTTCGTCGAGCAGCAGGATGTCCGGGTTCTGGAGCAGCAGGCGGCAAAGCGCCACGCGGCGTCTTTCGCCGCCGGAGATGACGGAGACAGGCGTGTCGCCGCTGGGGCAGCGCAGGGCGTCCATGGCCATTTCGATCTTGGCGTCCAGGTCCCAGATGCCCTTGTTGTCCATCAGCTCCTGCACTTCGCCCTGGCGCTCGATGAGCTTGTCCATTTCCTCGGGGTCCATGGGCTCGGCGAACTTGGCGTTGATGGCTTCGTACTCGTCCCGGATGGCAACGAGTTCGCCCAGGCCTTCCTCCACCACCTCGCGCACGGTGCGGGTTTCGTCCACCAGCGGTTCCTGCTCCAGGTAGCCGATGGTATAGCCGGGAGAAATGGAGGTTTCGCCGTCAAAGGCGGTATCCACCCCGGCCAGGATCTTGAGGAGCGAGCTCTTGCCCGACCCGTTGAGACCCAGGACGCCGATCTTGGCGCCGTAGAAATACCCGAGCGTTATGTCTTTGAGCACCTCGCGCTGGCCGTGGCGCTTGGTGACTTTGTACATGGAATAAATGACTTTTTCAGCGTCGTTGCTCATGAAATCCTCATTGGGGATAGAGTTGTCCCAAAACGGACACGACCTTCTACAATCAGGGGGAGATTGGGTCAAGGCCGGAAAACCGGGCCGCCGCCGCGTTTCCGGATACGCCGGCTACTGTTCGGGGATGGGGTCCATGGAGATGTCGTAGTCGAGAAAATGGTCCGCGAGGCCCTGCACGAACTCCCCGGCGCGGGAGGCCACCACGGTCCGCAGGATACGGTCGCGTTCCCGGAAAAGTTTTTGGGCGGTCGCGGGGTTGTCGCTTATTCCTCCCCGGAGCATGTACGCAACCCAGACGGGCAGCCGGGCGATGTTGGAGCGGGTCGCCAGCCTGGCCGCGAATTCGTAATCCCCCGCGATGGCGTAGCGCGTATCGAAACGCTGCCCGCGAAACGCGGACGAGCGGATGAACGTCGCCGGAAAGGGCATGGGCATATCCTGCAGGATCTGGTGGTAAACGGCATGCAGCGAGCGGGAGATACGAAGGGCCGTCTTGTCGTCCGGGCCGTTGCTCATCAGCAGCGTCCCGTAGGCGAACAGGATATCGTCGGGCAGCGCGGCCAGATAGGGGCCGCATTGGGCCAGCACATGCCTGTGCAGCAGACAATCGTCCGCGCCCAGGAACAGCACCCAGTCGCCGGTAACCCGGTCAAGGGCCTTGTTCCAGGCGTCGTAGATGCCGGTATCCGGCTCGCTCCGCCAGTCGACATCCTTGCCGCAGTCCTTCAGAATGGCGAGGGTGCCGTCCGTGGAGCCGCCGTCCTGCACGACGATCTCCCACCCGGGATACGTTTGCGTGAAGACGGACCCCAAGGTTTTTCTGAGCGTTTCGGCCCCGTTCATCACGGCGATGACAATGCTGTACTTCATGGCGTCTCCGGTCACGCCGGGATCAGGGCTTGCCGACAAGCACGGCGGCGCACTGCCAGGGACCGAGGGTCACGGTCGCGGTCTGCTCGCCGTGGGTCATCTGGATCTCGTTGCCCGATTTCCCCTTGGTGAGGAGCTTCGGCTCGCCCTTCTGGCGGATGCGCTGCAACACCGGGTCGTGGTGGAGGTTCAGCACCTGGCGGACCGTCTCACGCGAGAAGTTGGCCACAACGATCATGGCGGCGTCGCCGCTCTGGTTTTTGCCGGGCACGGCGGGCACGGTGACGATCCGGGACTCTAGTTCGCCGCGCAGCCGCTTGGTTTCCTCGTGCCGCTGCTTCAAGCGTTCGGCGGCCGTGCCCTTGCGGCCCGTCGCGGAGTTGCTGATAACGGCCTCTTCCCTGGCGGGGGTGGCGGTGGCGGCCGGCCGGGCGGCAGGCCCGTCCGGCCCGGCCCCCCCGTCCGGAGAGGCGGCGGCGGGCTGCGCGTGGCCGGCCGCCGGCAAAACGACCGCGAAGGCGAAGCAGCCGGGCGCGGTGGTTTCAAACCGGCCGTAGAAGGTGCCGTTGGCCATGGCGTAGGAGGTGCGGATGGCGAGCGCCTCGGCGAGCCGGGCCGCGAAGGAGGTTTCCTCAAGAATCTGGACGTCGGGCGTGGAGTAGATGGTCCTGGCCTTGGGCACGCCGAGCGCCGTGACCGCGGCATCCGGCACGGACTGGGTATAGGCGTGGGCGCCGCGCGAGGTCAGGGCCACGTCCCAGCCTTCCGCGGTATCGGTCATGGCGTGCCAGCTCAGGGGCAGGGCGCCGGTCATGTCCTGGCCGGAGAGCATGAACAGCCCCGGCAGCATGGCCCGGACGAACACTTGCAGGAAATGTCCCTCGCGGACGAGGGGTTCCATGGATTCGGTCACGGAATGGGCGTTGCCCGCGCCAAGGGCCAGGGCGGCGATCCCGGCGGGGGTGGTGTACAGATCCTTGCCCCGCAGGGGGGCCTTGTCGTCGCCGCGCGGGGAGGAGACGTTCGCGGCGTAGACGACGTTCATCGCTTCTTTCAAGGTGTTCTGCCGCAGTTCGTCGGCCTGGGCCGGGCGGAGCAGGCTCGCTTCCGTGTGGCCGGAAGCGACCTGGGCCAGGTGCGGCAGGTTGTAGTTGATCCCCTGTTCCCCTGCGGTGGCGTGCACGAACCGGCGCATGTCCAGGCCGAGGACCAGGGCCTCGTCCACCATGGTCTCCAAGAGCGCGGTGGACCCGGTCAGCATGGCGTGCTCTATGCCGGGGGAAAAGATATGGTCCTGGAAAAAGTCCGGGCCTTCGGCCATCAGGTCGCGTACGAGGGAGAGGGGAATGTCGTCCTTCAGCCAGGCCCAGCCGCCGTACCGGCGCACCTCCCGGCTGATGGCGACGGCCGCTTCGTCCGCGGGGGTCGGCGTGAATTGCACGGGGGAGCCGGGCGCGGCCGCATCCAGGCCGTACAGGCCGTCAAGCCGCATGCCGATAAGGGCGGAGCCGAGGATGCCCACGTCGCGGATGGCGCTGCCGGAGAGGATGCGCCGCGCCCCGGTGGAGGGGTCTTCCCAGTTGAGGACGGGCCGGTCTGGGGACCCGTAGTACCGGTACGCCCAGCGGCGCATAAGGCCGTCCACGCCGTAAATTTCGCCGGTGACGGCCCAGCCGCCTTCTTTCCCGGTGGGCAGGAAATCCTGGGCCATGGCCGGGGGCAGAAGCTTTTGCGCGGCGAGGGCGGCGACCTGTCCTTCATCCAGCGGCGCGCCGCGCCACTGATCGGGAACCCCGGGCAGGGCGGACCAGAGCTGTTTGGGCAGTTCGACCATGCAGTACACGCCGGAGAACTGCCGGTGGAACCGGGCCGCCAGGAAAAAGTCCGGGCCGAGGCCGGTGGCCGCCGGGGTCAGTTCCAGCCCGAGGAGCTTCCGGTTGGAGTTGGCGGCCTGGAGCAGCCTGAAATAATCGTCTTCCGTTCCCGCGGCTTCGGAAAAGGTATATTGGATGACGTCGTCGCCCTTGGCCGAAGCTTTGCGGTTATAGGCCCAGAGCGCGCCGGAACCGTTGGCCGGGGCGATGTACAGCCCGTTCAGCCTGCTCCTGCCGAAAATTTGCCAGTACCGGGGGGAGGCCAGGGAGGAAAAGACGCTCCGTTTCGTTTCCGGCAGCGTGACGAGCGGATTGACGGAAAGCCAGGTATCCGCGAGGACCAGCAGCGGGTCCGGGAGGGGGGCCGACGCCGGGCGGAGCCAGCTGAGCTGACTGCCGGAGACCACGCGGGCGAGTTCCACCTGGCTGCCGGCCATGGAGAGGCGCTCGAGGTATTGGATATAGCCCGGGTCCGCGCGGCGCGCGCCCGTGGAAACGACGGTCGCCTGGTCCGCCGGGCCTTGGGGGACGTTGTCGGCATCGCCCGTCCGGGCGGGTTTGCATCCGCTTGCGGCAAGGAAGGCGAGGCAAAGAAGGCAAAACAATACGTGCCGCGTTCGCGCGGTCTGCAACAGCGTTTTTCCGGGCATGACAGGTCTCTTTTTACGCCCTTGGTGGCGTGCTAACAGGAAAAATCGTTCACAACATAGGCCGTCATGAGCGGTATTGTAAAGTGGGCGTCGTACCGGGCTTTATCGTTGGCGAGCGCCTTTGCCGCATCCACCGGGGGCATGGCCTCGGCGTAGGGCCGCTTTTGGATCATGGCCGCGAAGGAGTCCGCAACGGCAGCCAGCCGGCCGAGCCGGCTGATGTCGTTCCCTTTTATGCGCTGCGGGTAGCCGCTGCCGTCCATGCGTTCCTGGTGTTCCAGCACGATTCCCCTGATTTCCTCGGTCACGATTTCCAGCTTTTGGGCTATTTTCATGCCGATGATGGGGTGGGGCGGGATTTTTTCTTTTTCTTCGGGTTTGAGCGGGCCTGTTTTGGAAAGGATGAAGGACGGCACCTTGCTCATCCCCACGTCGTGGATGACGAGACCCATGGCGACCTTGTCAAACTCCTTGCGGCGCAGTTCCTCGCCCTGGGTTTTGCACAAAAGCCACAACCCGACGGAAAAAGAATTCAGCGACTGGTGGATGAAGGAGTGCTCCCCGGTGTACAGGCGCCGCAGGTAGAGGCGCAGCCGGTGCTTGTCCTGCCATATATATTCGGTGACCACCTGCACGGCTTCATAAAGGTTGTCGAAGACGGGCTTCACGGGCTGGTCGTAAAAATCCGTCAGCCGCTGGCCGAGGGCGTCCAGGGTGATGTCCGCGACTTCCCCTTCCTTGAGGTTCTTGTCCACGAGCACCAGATCGAGCTGTTTGACGATGTGTTTGGAATAGACGGGAAAATCCGCGCGCGAGACAAAAAGGTTTTCCTCTTTGCACAGGGCGAATATTTCTTCGATCTGCTCGTTGGTGATGCGGGTATCTTTCTTGATGAACAGCTGGAGTTGCGCGATGTCTTCCTTGAGACGGAAGAGGTCGAGCGGCGGGCGATATTTCGGGAAACTGGAAAGAATCGCTTCGCTTATCTGATAGTATTCTTCAGAAATGTTTTCAGGGACAGCTGGTTGCATCTCCGTTGTGTACTGTTTTTATTAAACCAATGCAACGCCAAACTGGGCCGCGGCCGTGCGCCGGTATTGCGCGGGCATGCGGTAATACAAACAAAACAGGGCGCGGTCGCGCCCTGTTTTGTGTGATCAGAGATCTTATTTCGTAAAGACTTTTATGACGTTGGCGCCGAGCACGGCGGTCTGGTTTTCGGTCACGCCGGAGCGGGCCTGCCCGGCCGTCAGGATAAGCGTTGCGCCGGGCGCGAACAACGGGCTTGTTTCCACGAACTGCTCGACGGATTCCAAATGGCCGCCGCTGTCGGACTCGATGCCCACCGGAATGATGCCCCAGGTGAAGTTGAGGGTGTGGAGCGTGGCGGAGTATGGGGAGAGGGAATACACGGGGCGGCGCGGCCGTCTGGAGGCAAGGGTCCGCGCGGACGTGCCGGAAACGCTGTACGCCACCAGGGCGTCGGCGTCGATTTCCTCGGCCAGGCGGCAGGCCGCGTAGGTGAGGAAGCTGGTCGCGCCTTCGCCGGAGGCGAACTCTTCCTTGCGGATGCCCGTGCCGTTGGGCAGCGCTTCGGCCTGGGCCGCTATTTCTCCCATAAAGGCCACGGCTTCCACGGGATAATTGCCCATGGCCGTCTCCTCGGACAGCATGACGCAGTCCGCGCCGTCCAGCACCGCGTTGGCCACGTCCGTGGTTTCCGCGCGGGTGGGCATGGGGTTGTTGACCATGGAGAGCAGCATCTGCGTCGCCACGATCACGGGTTTTTTGGCCTTGTTGCAGGCCCGGATGATTTTTTTCTGCAGGCCGGGGAGCAGCTGGAGCGGGCACTCCACCCCAAGGTCGCCCCGCGCCACCATAATGACGTCGGCTGCGGCCAGGATGTCCTCAAGGTTTTGCACGGCGTTCTGGCGCTCAAGCTTCGCAACGACCGGCACGTCGCGGCCCTCGGCATGGATGATGGCCTTTGCGTCCAGGATATCGCGGGCCGTCTGCACGAAGGAGAGGGCAACGGCGTCCACGCCGAGGCGCAGCCCGTCGCGCAGGTCCTTTTTGTCCTTGTCCGTCAGGGCGGGCACGGGCACGGTTTTGTCCGGCAAGGCCAGCCCCTTGCGGGAAGTGACGATGCCGGAGTTGCCCGCTTTCAGCACAAAAAGCGAGTCGTCCTTTTTCTCGACCACGGTGAACTGGAGCGAACCGTCGGCAAGCACCATGCGGTCGCCTTCCGTGATGGTTTTCAAAATCGCCGGATGGTCGAAGGGCAGGTGGGGCATATCGGCGTTTTTCGGCGCCTTGGGGCCGAGATAGGCCGTATCGCCCTTTGCGAAGGTAATGGAGCCTTCCTCGATATTCCCGAGGCGGATCTTGGGACCGGCGAGATCCTGCATGATGGAGATGGCGAAGTTGCTCTTCTCTTCCAGGTCGCGGATGGTTTTGACGATGGTTTTGAACGAGTCCGCGTTGCCGTGGGAGAAGTTGAGCCGGAAGATGCGGGCTCCGGCTTCCACCAGTTTGGCGATGGTTTCCGGGGAGTCGGATGCTGGGCCGATGGTGGCGATAATTTTTGTACGTGCTCGCATGGGTACACCTCTGGGAAAAGCGAAGAGCGTTCGGCGGCATCCATTGCCGCCCTTTTCTTCCGCGTGTTTTATATTTTTTCGTTGGGCGCACTATACGCAGTTTTCCACGCTTGTGAAGTATCCGGAGTGTAGCATTTCCGTGGCGATCTGGCTTTTATTTATCACAACCCGGAGAACGCCGGGGGAGGCATGGCGCAAAACCGCGCGACAAGCCGGTGAAAAGTTTTCAGGGGGTTGACAAGAGGCTGTTTTTGGGGGAAAAGTGGTAAAAAGTGGTAAAAAGTGGTTTGAGAGGCAATCAACCATGTATTTTCGCGGCAGATCCATCCGGTCCCTCGATACGAAGGGCCGTCTCATGCTTCCTCCCGAATTCAGGGATATCCTGATTTCGCGGTCCGAGGGCGGGCAGCTTGTGCTGACCACCCTCGACGGCTGCGTTTACGGATTTCCCTGGCCCGACTGGCAGGAATTCGAAGACAAGATCAACCGCATCAAAAACCCCGCAAGGGCCGTGCGCGACTTCCGCCGCCTCGTGCTCGGCGGGGCCGAAGTCATGGCTGCCGATGGTCAGGGCAGGATACGCCTCTCCCGCGAGCTTATGCAGTATTCCGGGATAGACAGGGAAGCCGTGCTGGTCGGCCAGGGCGCGCACTTCGAACTCTGGAGCGCCGAGCGCCTCGCGCCGGCTCTCGCCCAGAGCTTTGACGACGTGACCCAGGCCATGACCGACAGCGGCATTGATTTTGTGTTCTGATTTCCAGGCCAGGTAACAGTATGGCGCAAGCCGATTTTCCCCACGTGCCGGTATTGCCGGAAGAAGTGCTGCGGTACCTCGCGCCTCAAAACGGCGGACGGTATCTGGACGGCACGGTCGGGCTCGGCGGGCATACCTCCCGTATCCTGGAAGCGGCCCCCGGCTGCGCCGTCCTCGGGCTGGACCGCGACGAGAGCGCTCTTATCCTGGCGGCGGAACGGCTTAAACCGTTCGGGGACAGGGTCGCGTTGCGCCATGCCTTGTTCAGCAACGCCGCCGCCATGCTTGACGCGCACGGCTGGGAAACCATTGACGGCGCCCTTGTGGATATCGGCGTTTCGTCCCTGCAACTGGATACGCCCGAGCGGGGTTTCAGCTTTCTGCACGACGGGCCGCTGGACATGCGCATGGATGTGACGGGCGGGGATACCGGGCACGTTGTCGCCCCGGCCTCCAAACTGGTGAACACGGCCCCGCACGAGGTGTTGAAGGAAATAATCGGCACGTTCGGGGAAGAGCCGCAGGCCGGGCGCATCGCGCGGGCCATCATCGACGCGCGGAGCAAAAAGCCGATTGCAACCACGGGGGAGCTGGCCGCCATCGTGGAAGCGGCCTACCCGGCAAAGTGGCGGGCGACGGCCAGGAACCATCCGGCCACGCGCACCTTCCAGGCGCTGCGCATTGCCGTGAATTACGAGTTCGACGAGTTGCGGCACTTCCTGGAAAGCATCGTGCCGTACCTCGCGCCCGGGGGCAGGCTGGTGGTCATCAGCTTTCACTCCCTCGAAGACCGGATCGTGAAGCATTTTTTCCGGGACGAGGCGCAGGGGTGCCGCTGCCCGAGGCACATACCGGTCTGCGTCTGCAACCACGAGGCAACGCTCACCATACTGACGCGCAAGCCCGTGACCGCCACCGAAGAAGAGTTGCGGGCCAACGTCCGCGCTTCCAGCGCCAAGTTGCGGGCGGCTGAAAAGATTTGATCGTCCCGCGCCGTCCGGCAGGCGGCGAGGGTTCGGGAACGGGGGATTTCTGGCATGGCGGACGCAAGAGCGCTAAAAGAAGAGAACGGTTCGGGCAGGTTGATACCCGCCCTGGTTCTCTCCTGCGCCGTGAACGTGGCCCTGGGACTGGGGCTGGTGCTGGTCAGCATCGAGCGGACGGAGCTGGGCTATTCCATGCGGAAACTCGAGGGCATGGTCAAGGTGCGGGCCGACCACGCCAACGAACTGGAAGTGGAGCGGGGACGGCTGCTTTCCCCCTACGCCCTTGAGCGGAAGGCGGCGGAATTCGGCATGCGCGCGGCCCGGCCCGGCCAGATACGGCGCATGGACGGCGCGACGCTGCAAACCCTGACGCCCCCGGCCATCGGCCCGGACAGCGGTCCCGCCATGGGCCCCAATATGGATAAGACGCTGCCCTGAACGGGCGTAACCGCCGCGTATTGCGGCAATAACAGATATCGCATCACGGAATTGTATGGCACGGATCAAACCCACAGTCGCGTTGCGGAACGAGCGGGCGGGGCGCAATAAGCGCAAGCGCCCGGCCGCGCCCGCGCCGCGCGCTAAAAAGCCCCTGTTCCCCAGCGTGAACTGGGGCAAGGTGCGGCTGTGGGGCGTGGGCCTTGTGTTCGCCGGGCTGTGGATCCTGCTGTGGGGCAGGGCCTACCAGGTGCAGATAATCCGGGGGCCGCGCTACGCCGAGGAAGCGCGGCGCGCGCACGTCGCCACGGAAGTGGCGACCGGCAGGCGAGGGAGCATCGTGGACCGCAACGGCAACGTTCTGGCGAAAAGCGTGGACGTCAGCTCCGTGGCCGTCAGGCCCGGCAACGTCACGGACCCGGACGGCGCGACAAAACTCCTTTCCTCGGCGCTCGGCATCCCGGCCCCCAAGGCCAGAAAAATCGTCACGGACCAGAAACGCGGCTTCGTGTGGGTGGAACGCAAGGTGAACCCGCGCGTAGCCGAGGTCATCCGCAAGGCGGACGTTCCGGGCGTGTCCCTCGTGCGCGAATATGAGCGGGCCTACCCGTTCAAGCATCTCGCCGGGCAGCTTCTCGGCTTCGTGAACGTGGACGAGAAGGGTATTGAAGGGCTTGAACTGGCTTTTAACGACCACCTTTCCGGCCAGCAGAAAAGCCGGGTGGTGCAGCGCGACGCGGCCGGCCGTCGCCTCCACTCCGCCGCCACCGGCGAGATGGAAGATTTGACCGGCGAAAACCTGACCCTGACCATCGATACCCAGGTGCAGTTTTTTGCGGAATCCGCTTTAAGCAGCGGGATAGGCGCTTTCGGCGCGCGCTGGGCCGCCTGCATGGTGGTGGATGTGCCGAGCGGGGATATTCTGGCCTGGGCCGAATACCCCTTCTTCAACCCCAACCGCCCGGCTGAGGCCAACCTCTTCACCCGGCGCAACAAAACGGCCATGGACGCCCTGGAGCAGGGCTCCACGATCAAACCGTTCCTCATGGCGGCGGCGTTGCAGGAGAAGGTCATCACGCCGGATTCGCAATACGATTGCGAAAAGGGAAAGTGGAAACTCCGCAACGTGGTCATCCGCGACACCAGCCCGCACGGCACCCTGACGGCCAGGGACATCCTGAAAGTTTCCAGCAACATCGGCTCGGCCAAGATCGGGATGGCGCTGGGCGCCGCCAAGTACTACGGGTATTTGCAGCGGCTCGGCTTCGGGGTCAGGACCGGGCTGCCGCTTGCCGGGGAGAACAAGGGCATCGTGCGCCCGGCCAAGCAGTGGGTCGACATTGACCTTGCAACGGCCTCGTTCGGCCAGAGTTTTTCCGCGACCATCGTGCAGATGGCCCAGGCGTATCTCTGCCTCGCCAATGACGGGGTGAAGAAGAATCTGCGGCTTGTCATTCCCAATAATGGGTCTAATACCGGGCCGAACAACGCGGCGGCCAACGGGTCCGGCAACGACGGCAAGGCCGGGCAGACGGCCGAGCCGGAACGGATTTTTTCGGTGGAGGTCATGCGCCAGGTGCGGGAGATGCTGCGCTCGGCGGTGGAAGATACCGGCGGCACGGGCCGCAGGGCGCATATCGACGGGCTTGTCGTCGGCGGCAAAACCGGCACGGCCCAGAAAGCCAGCGGCGACGCCTACGGAGCGGGCCGGGTGGCCTCCTTCGTGGGCATGGTGCCCGTGGAAGAGCCGCGCTACCTCGTCATCGTCCTGCTCGACGAGCCGGAAAAGAACCAGTACGGCGGGTTCGTGGCCGCGCCCATTTTCAAGAACGTGGCCCTGCACACCATGGCCTACCACGGCCTTTTGCCGGAGAGCACGCCCGCCCAGGCCCTGATCGAGTTTGAGCGGGAAAAGAAAGCCCTGGCGGCGGAAGCCGCCGCTGCCGAAAACACGCCGGCTCTCGCGGCCGTGGTCCCGGAAGCGGCCCGGTCTCATACGGATAAGACCAAGCCGGGCCAGACGAAACCGGACCAGACGAAACCGGGAGCGGCCAAGCCGGGCCAGGCCAAACCGGGCCAGGCCAAACCGGGCCCGGCAAAAGCGGAACCGGCAAAAGCGGAACCGGCCAAGCCGGAACTCGTTAACGCGGTCCAGGCTGACGGCCAGGACAACATCGTCCCGGCGGTCGTGGGGCTGAGCGTGCGCAAGGCCGTTGAAAATTTCGCGCGCAAGGGCATCGTGCCGGAAATCAAGGGCGAGGGCGCCGTGGTCATCCGCCAGACCCCGGAAGCCGGACACCCGCTGCCGGGCGCGGGCGGCAAATTCACCATCTGGCTGGGGGACAACTCATGAGCATCACCATGACCGGCCTTGAGCGCCTGGTATCCCTTGCCGGGGAACGCGCCGCCCGCGTCTCGGCCCATTCGGGCAAGGCGGGGACAGGCGATATTTTCGTCTCCCTGCCGAAGGCCGCGCCCGTGGGGCCGGACGGGCCGGATTATACCGGCGCGGAAACCTACCTCGCAGACGCGCTGCGCGCGGGCGTATCGTCCGTGGTCTGCACGCGCGCCGTGTTCGAGGCCGCGCGGGTGGAAGAGACCGCCCGGGGGCCCGTTGCCGTCGCGCTTGTCCCGGACACGCGCGCCGCACTGGGCGAGCTTGCCAAGGCCTATTACAAGACGGACCGTTCCGGGGTTTCCATCCTCGGCATCACCGGCACCAACGGGAAAACCACCACCACCTACCTGATGGAAGCGATATTCCGCGCGGCGGGGAGAACGCCCGGCGTTCTCGGCACGGTGGAGTACCGCTGGCCCGGATATCAGGAAGCCTCTCCCCTGACCACGCCGGACTGCCTGACCCTGCACTCCATGGTGGCCGCCATGGGCGCGGCCGGCGCGGACACGGCCCTGATGGAGGTTTCCTCCCACGCCATCGACCAGCAGCGGGTGGCCGGGCTTTCCTTTGCCGGGGCGCTGTTCACCAATTTGACGCAAGACCATCTCGACTACCACCGCGACATGGAAGAGTACTTCGCGGTCAAGGCCAAACTGTTCGCCACACCGGAAAACGGCGGGCTGGCCGTTCCCGGCGCAGCGCTGGCCGTCAATATCGACGACCCCTACGGCGAGCGGCTGTTTGCCGCCAACCGCGCGACTGTCGGCTTTTCGCTCCGCCGCGGCGGGGACAGGATTCTCCGGGGCGCGATCCTGGAGCAGGGCCGCGACGGGCTGCACCTGCGCATGGCCTTTGACGGCGACACTTGGGAACTTTCCAGCCCGCTCGTCGGGGAATTCAATGCCGCCAACCTCATGGGCGCGCAAGCCCTGGCGCTCGCCTGCGGCCTCGGCCGGGAACCCTTGCGGGCGCTGGCCACTTTCGGCGGGGTGCCGGGCAGGCTGGAGCGCATCATAAATCCGCAGGACCTCGCTGTTTTCGTGGATTACGCCCACACCCCGGACGCGCTGCAAAAAGCCCTGCAGGCCCTGCGCGGGGCGCAGTTCAAGCGCATCGTCACGGTCTTCGGCTGCGGCGGCAACCGCGACCGGACCAAACGTCCCAAGATGGGCGAGGCCGCCTCCCTTTTTTCGGACGTCGTGGTCTTGACCTCGGACAACCCGCGCCGCGAGGACCCGCTGGAAATCATGGCGGACGTGCGGCCCGGCCTTGCAACGGCGCATGAGATCATTGAGGAAGCGGACCGCAAAAAGGCCATCGGCATGGCCCTGGATATTCTGAAGCCCGGCGACGCCCTGCTCATCGCGGGCAAGGGCCATGAGCCCTACCAGCTCATCGGGGACACGAAATATCCCTTCAGCGACCAGCAGGTGGTAAGGGAGCATCTCGGATGCGCATGAACTTACTGGATATAAGCCGCCTGCTCGGCGTCGTGTGCGTGGGTATGAGCGCGGAAGAAGCGCTGACCCGCCCGACCGGGGCCGCCATCGACAGCCGCAAGGTCAGGAAGGGGAACCTCTTTTTCTGCCTGCCCGGCGAGCATGTGGACGGGCACGATTACGCCGCCGCCGCGATTGAAAACGGCGCGCTGGCCGTTATCGGCACGCGCAACCCTTTCACCAAACGAAGCAAAAAGAACAGGCCGCCGGTATTGGTCGTGCATAACGTTCCCGCCGCGCTGGCGACCGTCGCCGCCGCGCACCGCCGCACGGCCGCGGGCGTGGTAGTGGGCGTCACCGGAACCTCCGGCAAAACCTCGGTCAAGGAAACACTGGCCTCGGTACTCGGCATCGCGGGCAGGACCGCCAAAAACCCGGTGAATTTGAACAACCAGATCGGCCTGCCGCTCAGCATGCTGAACGCCCCGGAAGACGCGGCCTACTGGGTGATGGAAGCGGGCATCAGCCGCCCGCACGACATGGACGAACTCGGGGCCATGCTCCGGCCGGACCTCGCGCTCATCCTCAACGCGGGCGCGGGGCACGTGCAGGAACTGGGCGACAGGGGCGTGGCGCACTACAAGGCGCGGCTCCTCGCCTACCTCGCGAGCAACGGGCTCGGCGTCGTGAGCGCCGACTATCCGGACCTGGAGCGGGAAGCCAGGGGCTACGATGCGGACGTCACGTATTTCTCCGCAACGGATTCCGAAGAAAAATATTTTGCCTCCTACCTCGGCCCGGAAGGGCTTGACCGGGGCACCTTCCATCTGGCGCTCGACGGCGAGGCCGTGACCGTGAATGCGCCCTTTTGCGGCGCGTACGGCGCGGAAAACGTGGCCGCCATCGGCGCGGTGGCCCATTCCCTGGGCCTGACCGCGTCGGAAATAGCCGAAGGGTTCGCCGCCGCCTCGCTTCCGGCCCAGCGGTTCGCCCTGCGGGAACTGGACGGATTTTTGCTGATTGACGACAGTTACAACGCCAACCCCCTGTCCATGAGCCGCATGCTTGAAGCCGCGTCCGACATGGCAAAGGACCGGGGCGGCGACCTCGTTCTGGTGCTCGGGGAAATGGGCGAACTGGGTCCGGAAAGCCCGCACTACCACTATCTTTTGGGCCAGCAGGTCGCGGCGCTCGCGCCCAAGGCCATCATCTGGAAAGGCGGGCAGGGCGAATCCGTCCGGCGGGGCCTCGTCGACGACGGGTACGCGGGTTCCTACACGCACGTGGCGGATGCCGCCTCCTTCACGGCGGCCTTTCTCTCGGCGGATACGCATTCCGGCGTCGTGTTGTTCAAGGGTTCGCGCAGCAACAGGCTCGAGGAGCTGGTGACGGCGTTCACCGCCATGGCCGGTGCGGGCGAGGAGGAAAAGGGGAGGCCCGATGCTGTATAACCTTCTGTATCCGTTAAGTTCGGAAATCGCTGTTTTCAACGTTTTCCGGTACATAACCTTCCGCTCGGTCTGGGCGCTCCTGACCGCGCTCATCATCACCATCGTGGTGGGCCCCTGGTTCATCCGGCTGTTGCAGCGCATCAAATTCGGCCAGTACGTGCACGAGGACGTCAAGGCGCATCTGCAAAAAAGCGGCACGCCCACCATGGGCGGCATTCTCATAGCGTTTTCCCTGGTGGTCAGCGTATTATTCTGGGCGGACCTCACCAACCCCCACGTCTGGCTGATCCTCTTCGTGTTTCTCGGGTTCGGGTTCGTGGGCTTTCTGGACGATTACCTGAAGATTCTGCGCCGCAACAACAAGGGCCTTTCGGCGCGGGCCAAGTTTTTGGGGCAGCTCGTTGTGGCCGTTATCGCGCTCTCGCTGCTGTACTATATTCGCCGCGACATCGAGGCGAGCCGCGTGCTGACGGAGGGCGAGGATCTGGTGAAGTTCACCCAGCTGGCGGTTCCCTTCTTCAAACGGATCGTGCCGGACCTTGGCTGGTTTTATCTGCCCTTCGCGGTCCTGGTGCTGGTGGGCGCCTCCAACGGCGTGAACCTCACGGACGGGCTGGACGGCCTCGCCATCGGGCCGATGGTGGTGGCAAGCATCTGCTTCGCGGTGTTTATTTACGTGGCGGGCAACGTGCAGATCGCCAAGTATCTCCAGATCCCCCACGTGCCGGGCATCGGGGAGGTGACGGTATTCTGCGGCGCGCTGATCGGGGCGGGGCTCGGGTTCCTCTGGTACAACGCCTACCCGGCGCAGATTTTCATGGGTGACGTGGGCTCCTTGTCCCTCGGCGGTTCCCTGGGGTTTCTCGCGGTGCTCTGCAAGCAGGAGCTTCTCCTTCTGGTGGTGGGCGGCCTTTTCGTGGTGGAAAGCCTCTCGGTCATCCTCCAGGTGGGCTACTTCAAACTCAGCGGCGGCAAGCGCATTTTCCGCATGGCGCCGTTGCATCACCATTTTGAACTGAAAGGCATACCGGAATCCAAAATCATCATCCGGTTCTGGATAACATCCATCCTGCTCGGCCTCGCGGCCCTGTCAGTGCTGAAGTTGCGGTAAAACCATGCGTAGCGCGTTGAAACACAACCCCGTCGTTCCTGGATCGGTCGTGGCCGTCATCGGCGCGGGCGCCTCCGGCGAAGCGGCCGCCCGGCTTTTGCGGGCAAAGGGGGCGCGGGTGCGCCTTTTGGAGCGCGATCCGGCCAAAGTAAGCCAGGGGCTTTTGGCTCTCGCCGAACAGATCGGCATTGAGATCGTCACCGGGCCGCACGACTCGCTGCATTTTCAGGATGTTTCCCTGGTCGTGCCCAGCCCCGGCGTGCCGTATTCCCGGCTCGTCATGATGCTGGAAGCGGCGGGCAGCCCGCCGGTCATGGCGGAACTGGAGCTGGCCTGGCGGTTCGTGGACGAACCCGTTCTGGCGGTGACAGGCACCAGCGGCAAGACCACCACGGTCAGCATCGCCGCCGCCATGCTGCGCGAAGCCGGGAAAACCGTGTTTCTCGGCGGCAATATCGGCACGCCGCTTTCGGAGTACGTGGTGTCCGGCAAAAAAGCGGACGTCCTGGTGCTGGAAGTCAGCAGCTTCCAGCTCATGGGCTGCGACACCTTCCGGCCGCGCGTGGGCATGCTGCTCAACATCAGCCCCAACCATCTGGACCAGCACGAGAGCATGCGCGAATACGTGGACGCGAAATTTTCCATGTTCGCCCGCCAGACGGAAGACGACGTCGCCATTTTCGGCACGGACCTGGAAGACGAGGTCCCGCTGCATGCGATTAAAGCCCGGACTGTTTACTTCACCGCGACGGACCGGTTCCCGGAAACCCGCCTGCTCGGCGCGCACAACCGGGCCAACCTTGAAGCGGCATATCTCGCGGCCCGGGAGTTCGGCGTGACCGAGGAAGACGCGCGCCGCGCCGTGGCGGCCTTTGATCCCCTGCCCAACCGGCTGGAGCTGGTGGGCGAGTGGAACGGCGTGGCCTATATCAACGACTCCAAAGGCACCACGGTCAGCGCGCTCAAAATGGCGCTCCAGAGCATGACCCGCCCGGTCCTGCTGCTGGCCGGCGGCGTGTTCAAGGGCGGGGACCTCGCCGGGCTCAAGGATCTTTTGCGGGAAAAGGTAAAAGCCGTGGGGCTGTTCGGCGCCAACCGCGAGGTCTTCACCGCGGCCTGGGAAGGCAGCGTGCCGATCACCTGGTCGCCGACCATGGAAGAAGCCGTGCGCGGCCTGCGCGCGCAGGCGAGTGACGGCGACGTCATTCTTCTCGCTCCGGCCACGGCCAGTTTTGACCTTTACGCCAACTACGGGGAACGCGGCGCGGATTTCAGGCGCATCGCGAAGCAGGTGCAATGATGACGCAGGCGGCCATGGGAAAAATACAGCGCGCGAAGCCGGATTTCTGGCTGTTGGGGCTTGCGTTCATTCTGCTCTCCCTCGGGCTGATGACGCTGCTCTCCGCCAGCGGCATCGTGGCCGAGCGCATCTATGCGGACCCGCTGTATTTTTTCAAACGTCAGCTCTCGTTCGCGGCTGTGGGCATCATCGTCATGCTCGGCATCATGTCCGTGCCGCGCGGCCTTGTGTACAAGCTCCAGTACCCGGTTTTGCTCGCGGCGCTCCTGTTGCTCGTCCTGACGCTCACGCCGCTCGCGGCCAAGGTCAAGGGCGCGCACCGCTGGCTCTCGCTGGGGCCGGTGAACATCCAGCCCATGGAATTCGCCAAGATCGCCCTGGTGCTGTATCTGGCCTATTTCATGAGCACCAAGCAGGCCATCGTCAAAACGTTCAGCCGGGGGGTTATCCCGCCGTTCGCCGTGACCGGGATGTTCTGCGCGATACTGCTGGCGCAGCCGGATTTTGGCGGGGCCGCCGTGCTTTTGATGCTGCTGTTCTTCATGTGCCTCGCGGGCGGGACGCGCCTCATCTACCTCATCATTTCCGCGGCGCTCGCCTGCGGCGGCGCGTATCTGCTCGTGCTGCACGAGGCGTACCGGTTCCGGCGCATCCTGGCCTTCCTCGACCCCTTCGCGGTGGCGCAGAACGAGGGGTACCAGTTGGTGCAATCGCTCTACGCGCTCGGGTCCGGCGGGCTGTGGGGCGCGGGGCTTGGCGACAGCAAGCAGAAGCTCTTTTTCCTGCCGGACGCGCACACGGACTTTATCATGGCCATCGCGGGCGAGGAATTGGGCTTCATCGGCCTGACCCTGGTGTTCCTGCTGCTCGGCCTGTTTTTCTGGCGGTCCATGCGGGTTGCCTTCCTGCAGGAAGACCTGCGCGACCGCCTCACGGCGTTTGGTTTGACGTTGATTCTCGGCCTCTCCATGATTCTGAACATGGCCGTTGTCCTGGGGGTTGCCCCGCCGAAAGGCCTGCCCATGCCGTTTTTCAGCTACGGCGGCAGCAGCCTGCTGGCGACGTTCATCTGCGTGGGGCTGTTGTTGAATCTTTCGCGTACCGCGAGGAGCGATACATGAAACGGGTCATCGTAACCACGGGCGGCACCGGGGGCCATATTTTCCCGGCCATCGCCGTTGCCGAGGAAATAAAGGCGCGCCATCGCGACGCCACGGTTTTGTTCATGGGCGGCAAATACGGCCCCGAGGGCGACCTGGCCGCGCAGGCCGGGCTTGAGTTCGTGGGTTTGCCCGTGCGCGGGTTCATCGGGCGCGGGTTCGGCATGCTGGGCGCGGGTTTCGGCATGCTGCGCGGCTTGACCAAGGCCGTTATCGTGGTCCGCCGCTTCAAGCCGGACGTGGTCGTCGGGTTCGGCGGGTACGCCGCGTTCGCGGGGGTCATGGGCGCGCGCTACGCCGGGGTGCCCACGGCCGTTCACGAGCAGAACTCCATCCCCGGCGTCGCCAACAAGATTCTGGCCCGGCGGGTGGACCGTGTTTTCGTGTCCCTGCCGGACGTGCGCGCGACCTTCCCCGAGGAAAAGACCCTTTTCACCGGCAACCCGGTGCGCGCATCAATCGCTGATTTACTGCGGGAGGATCCGGACCGGGCGCCCAAGGAATGCGGCAAACGGGTGCTTATTCTCGGCGGCAGCCAGGGCGCGAAAGCCATCAACGACTGCATCATCACGAATATGACGGCCCTGATCGACGCGGGCATAAGCCTTTGGCACCAGACAGGCGCGACGGATTTCGAGCGCGTGCGCGACGCCTACCGCAAAAACGGGGGCGAGAAAATGCGGGTGGACGGCTTTATCCGAGACATGGCCGCCGCCTACAGCTGGGCCGATGTCGTGGTCTGCCGGGCCGGGGCCACGACCATCGCGGAACTGACCTGCGCGGGGCTGCCCGCCATCTTCATCCCGTTCCCGGCGGCGGCGCACGACCACCAGACGCACAACGCCCGGTATCTCGCGGCCGTCGGCGCGGCGGAACTGCTCCCGCAGAGCAAGATCGAACCGGGCCGGGGCAACCCGGCGCTCCTGGTGGAGCGGCTTGAAGCGCTGCTCGCGGACCCGGAAAAGCTGCGCGCCATGGGCGCGGAAGCGCGCTCCCTCGCGCGGCCGGAAGCCGCCGGAGCGCTGGTCAACGCGCTGGAGGAACTGGTCGCCGGGAGCGGCGGCACGAACACGGCCATCCCGGAAGGGTAAGAAAAACGGGTCTCACGGTAAGGAATACTACCGGGAGCAACGCGCGTGAGTAGCGCGTCCACGTTCCCGCAACATACAGGCGTCCCTGTTGGGGTGCAGGGGATCATCCCCTGCCCGCCGGAGGCGAAAAACGGTAAAAGAATGCATAGCAGAATTCGCAGAATCCATATGGTCGGCATCGGCGGCTCGGGCATGAGCGGCATTGCCGAAGTGTTGTTGAACCTGGGCTACGAGGTTTTCGGGTCGGACGTGGCGGACGGCGCGGCGGTCAAACGGCTGCGCGAGCTCGGCGCCACCATCGGCATCGGCCACGCGGCCGAGAACGTGGTCAACGCCCACGTGCTGGTCAAATCCACGGCGGTCAGCGAGGACAACCCGGAAGTGATGGCCGCGCGCGAGCAGGGCATACCGGTCATCCCGCGCGCGGAGATGCTGGCCGAGCTCATGCGGCTGCGGACGGGCATCGCCATTGCCGGAACGCACGGCAAAACCACAACCACCTCCTTCACGGCGGCCATCTTTGACGAGGCGGGACTGGACCCCACGGTCATCATCGGCGGCAAACTCAACGCTTACGGAGCCAACGCGCGCCTTGGGGAAGGCCAGTACCTCCTGGCCGAGGCGGACGAATCCGACGGATCGTTCCTCTGCCTCTTCCCCATCATGAACGTGGTGACCAACGTGGACATGGACCACATGGATTTTTACGCGGACATGGAGGCTATCGACCAGTCCTTCCTGAGCTTTATGAACAAGGTGCCGTTTTACGGCTGCAACGTCGTTTGCGGGGATGACCCCGGCATCCGGCGGCTGCTCCCCCGCGTAAACCGGCCCGTGATTACCTACGGCTTCGCGCCGAGCAACGACCTGACCGCCGAAATCACGGAGAGCGGGGAAACGAGCCGGTTCACCGTGCGGTTGAAGGGCTGTAAACTCGGGGAGGTCAGCCTTTCCCAGCCCGGACGCCATAACGTGCTGAACGCGCTGGCCGCCATCGGCATCGGCATGCAGGCCGAAATTCCGGTGGAAACCTGCATCGCGGGCCTTTCCAAGTTCCGGGGCGTGGGGCGGCGGTTCGAGCGCAAGGGCGAGCGGAACGGTGTCGTCGTGGTGGACGATTACGGCCACCACCCGGCGGAAATCGCGGCAACGCTGGCGACCGCGCGGCAGGTCTACCCCGGCCGCCGTCTTGTGGTCGCTTTTCAGCCGCACCGGTTTACCCGGACCAAGGCCCTGTTCGGCAACTTCTGCAAAGCGTTTGAAAGCGTGGATAAATTATTGCTGACGGAAATTTACGCCGCCTCGGAAGCCCCGATTCCCGGCGTCAGCGGGCAGAGCCTGGCCCAGGGCATCCGCCAGGTTTCCAAAACAGATGTGGAATACTTCCCGGATTTCGCGGGAATAGACGCCGCGCTGCCGGATATTCTGCAGCCGGGCGACGTTTTTATCACGCTCGGGGCCGGCAATATCTGGACCGTCGGCCAAAACTGGCTGGACGCGCGGGGATAGGCAGGGAACGCATGGCGGCACAGGGCCTGACCATACTTGAGGGCGAACGCGCCCCGGCCATGGCGGAACGCACGACGCTCCGCCTGGGCGGTCCGGTCATGGGCGAAGCGGTCCTTACCGAACCGGCCGCCGCCGCATTGCTTCCCGGTATCGCGAAACGCCTGGGCGGCAGGCTTGCCTGCCTTGGCGCGGGCAGCAATATCCTGGCCGGGGAAGGCCCCCTGGACCTGGTGCTCGTGAAAAACGGCATGGCGCCGGATATCTCGGTGCTCGGGGATGACGGGAAAACCGCGACGTTGCGCGCGAGCGGCTCGGCCCGGCTTCCGGTGCTGCTCGGCCGGGCGGCGGCGCTGGACCTCGGCGGGCTGGAAGGACTCTCCGGCATACCCGGCTCCGTCGGCGGGGCGGTTGCCATGAACGCGGGGTCATACGGGCAGTGTATTGCGGATTCTTTGACCGCGCTCGAAATCGTGACCGGGGAGGGCGAGGTCAGGCGGTTCGGCCGCGAGGCAGTCGCCTTCGGCTACCGCGCGATGGACCTGCCCGAAGTGAAAGGTTGGTGGATGGTCACGGCGGCGGAATTTCGGCTGACCCGCGAGGAAGCCGGGGCCGTGCGGGAGAAAAGCCGGGAACTGCTGGACAAAAAACGGGCCACCCAGCCCGTGACGGCGGCCAGCGCCGGGTGCGTGTTCAAGAACCCTTCGCCGGAGCAGCCCGCCGGGAAGCTTTTGGACGCGGCGGGGTTTAAGGGAAAGCGGCTGGGCGGCATGATTTTCTCCCCGCTGCACGCGAATTTTTTGGTGAACGAGGGCAGGGGCACGAGCACGGAAGCGCTCGAGTTGATGGATATGGCGAAACAGGCCGTGTTTGCCGCATCCGGCATCATCCTGGAACCGGAAGTCAGAATATGGGTCTGATATCCCGATCAGCACGCGGCGCGGTGAGAAATTCTTCCCGGGTCCAGGAAACGCGCAAAAACAGCGCGACGGCCAACCGCAACCGGAAGAATACGCCCAGAAATCCACGGGCAAAAATACATTTTAACGTATCATTCAAAGGTGTTGGAAGGTTTTTTTCATGGATGGGCACGGTGGGGTTATGCCTGGCGGTGGTGGGCTTTCTCACGATAGGCCTGTTATACGGATATAGATATTTGACAATTTCGCCTTATTTTGCCGTGAAAAACCTTGAAATTGCGGGCAATTTGAGGTTAACTTCTAGAGAAGTTCTAGACACCGCCGGACTGGCCACAGGCATGAATTCGCTCCTCGTCTCCATAGACGATGTTGAGCGGCGCCTCGCGGCAAACCCCTGGATTGCGACGGTGTCCGTCAGGCGGTCTCTGCCGGACGGTTTTTCGATCAGGCTGCGGGAAAAAGAGCCGCGGTTCTGGATGCGCCACGGCGGAACGCTGTTTTACGCCGACGCGCGGGGCAGGTTGATCGTGCCGGTCTCCGCCGGCAGGTTCGCATCCTTCCCCACCCTGGAGGTGGAGCCCGGCGCGGAGGATTTGACAACGCGGCTGCCGGAACTGCTCGCGAGCCTTGCCTCCTCCCGCGTGGCCGTGGACGTGGCGAACCTGTCGCTCATCCGCCTGTCGCCGGGGCGCGGGGTGGAAGTTTTTGTGGATAATGACCGTCTGATTCTGTCCATAGGGCAGGAGGAATGGACGGATAACCTGGTGCGGCTTGCCGCGACGCTGGCGGATGTGACCCGGCGCGGCGAATTGAAGGACGTGCGTGAAGTGCGCGTCCACGGCGCCAGGGTGTGGGTGATAAAGAAAGGACCCGTTGTTTAGGTACGATGCTCCGGCGAATTGCCGGAGTTGACGGCATGACCGGCCACTCCACGCATGATGGACGGCCGGGCAGTGCACGAGGAACCCGCCGGCGAGGAGTCGCCGCCGGTCCCGCGCGGCAGGCGCCGTGAGTGGGAGGAGACGCGCGAAATGGCTAAATCGGAAATTGTTGTCGGACTCGATATCGGCACAACCAAAATCTGCGTGGTGGTCGGCGAGGTCACGCCCGAAGGCGGCGTTGACATCGTCGGCATCGGCACCAGCCCGTCAACGGGTTTGCGCAAGGGCGTTGTGGTCAAAATCGAGCAGACCGTGCAGTCCATCCAGAAAGCCCTGGAAGAAGCCGAACTCATGGCCGGGTGTGAGATCCGCTCGGTATACGCGGGCATCGCGGGCAGCCATGTCAAGGGATTCAACAGCCACGGCGTTATCGCCATCAAGGACGGCGAAGTTACGCCCAAGGATGTTGAACGCGCCATGGATGCGGCCAGGGCCATCGCCATCCCGCTGGACCGCGAGGTGCTGCACACCTTGCCCCAGGAATACATCGTGGACGAGCAGCACGGCATCGTGGACCCGCTCGGCATGTCCGGGGTGCGGCTGGAAGTGCACGTGCACATCGTGACCGGCGCGGTGACCAGCGCCCAGAACCTGGTGCGCTCGTGCCAGCGGGCCGGGCTCGACGTTTCGGACATCGTTCTGGAATCGCTCGCGTCGGCCAAAGCCGTGTTGACGCAGGAAGAGCGCGAGCTGGGCGTGGCGCTAGTGGATGTCGGCGGCGGCACCACGGATATCGCCATTTTGCATAACGACGCCATCCGCTACACGGGTGCGCTGCCTCTTGGCGGCCAGAACCTGACCAACGACATCGCTTACGGGCTGCGTACCCCGATGCTCAGCGCCGAGGAAATCAAGATCAAACACGGCTGCGCGCTGGTGGATATGGTGCGGCCGGATCAGGTGATCGAAGTGCCCAGCGTGGGCGGGCGCGAGGCCCGGCCCCTGTCCCGCCAGATCCTGGCGGAAATATGCCAGCCGCGCATGGTTGAGATCCTGTCCCTGGTGGATCTGGAGTTGACCCGCTCCGGATACAAAAACCTGGCCGCGGCCGGGGTTGTGCTGACCGGCGGCACGGCGCTGATGGAAGGCTGTCAGGAGCTCGGCGAGGAAATATTCAATCTGCCTACGCGCGTCGGCTACCCGCGCAGCGTCGGCGGGCTCAGGGACGTGGTCAACAGCCCCAAATACGCAACGGCCGTCGGGCTGCTGTGCTACGGAGCGGAAAAGGAGGGCGCGCCCGATACCTTCCGCATCCGGGATACAAACTTGTTCAACCGCGTGTACACACGCATGAAAAAATGGTTCGCGGATATTTCATAACAGACCGTTACTATTTTTAAACGGCTACATCGGGAAGATCCCGTAAATCACTCCGGGTTTCCGGACAGGTCAAGGAGAGGCAAATGGAATACACTGAGATCACCGAACCTTCAGGCGCCAAAATAAAAGTTATCGGTGTTGGTGGTGGCGGCGGCAACGCCATCAACAACATGATTAGCGGCGAACTGAACGGGGTCAGCTTTATCGCGGCCAACACAGACATTCAGGCGCTTACCAACTCGCTTGCGGATCACAAAATCCAGCTCGGGGACAAGCTTACGCGCGGTCTCGGCGCCGGGGCCAACCCCCAGGTGGGCTACCAGGCGGCGGTTGAGAACATCGAGCAGATCAAACACGCCATAGCGGACTGCGACATGGTGTTCGTCACCGCCGGCATGGGCGGCGGCACGGGCACGGGCGCGGCGCCGGTCATCGCCCAGGCGGCCAAGGAAGTGGGCGCGTTGACGGTCGGCGTTGTGACCAAACCCTTTTATTTTGAAGGCAAAAAACGCCTTGAAGCGGCGGAAGCCGGTATCGCGGAATTCCGCGAGCACGTGGACAGCCTTATCATCATCCCCAACGACCGGTTGATCCAGCTCGCGCCGAAAAAAGCCACCTTCGTGGATATGCTGAAAAAGGCCGACGAAGTGCTGTATTCCGCGGTCAAGGGCATTTCCGACCTCATCACGGTCCACGGCCTGATTAACCTCGACTTTGCCGACGTGCAGACCGTCATGAGCGAGCCGGGCTTCGCCATGATGGGCGAAGGCCGCGCCACCGGCGAATCCCGCGCCCGCGATGCGGCCATGCGCGCCATCACGAGCCCGCTCCTGGAAGACGTTTCCATCGGCGGCGCGCGCGGGGTGCTCATCAACATCACCAGCGGCCCGGACCTCACCATCGAGGAAGTGGGCGAAGCTGCCGGGATTATCCAGGAAGAAGCGCACGAAGACGCCCGCATCTTCTTCGGCACCGTGTTTGATGAATCCGTGGGCGACGAAATCCGCATCACGGTCATCGCCACGGGCATCGACGTCGCCAACAGCCGCGCGTCCCTGCCCAAGGGCGCCGCGACGACGTTGCCGTTCCGCCAGGGGGCGTCCAAATCCCAGGGCGGCGTTTTCACCAAGCCCGCGGGCAACGCGGGCCCCGGCATGACCGGCGAACCGGAACGCCGGGTTCCCCCGTACCTCGACAAACTTAAATCCGGAGCGGGCGCCCAGGGGTATGCCGCGCCTTCGCGCCATCTCGGCCAGGCGCCCCACCTCCCGGGCGAGGATGATTTCACCTTTGACGAAGAAGAGTTCGAAATTCCTTCCTTTGTTCGCCGCCAGGCCAATTAGGCGAAGGAACAAATACGGCCGGGAAACCGGCCAGACCGTCGCGGGTCTGCCGTCCGCGACGGTGCGCCGAAACGAACGCCTCTCTCGTTCCGGTGCTCGCGGCCGTGCCTGTCATGTGACAGGCACGGCCTATTTGTTTTTTATTTTTTCACCTCCCGCCCGTGACCCGGAGGTGATTTTGTGCTATTGGAAAACCGTGTCTCAGTAAGTAACGATTGAGGAGGCCCCATGCATACGATAGCTGTCTTGGTCGGAAGTTTGCGCAAGGAATCCTTTAACAAGAAGCTGGCCCTGGCCCTGGCCGAACTGGGCAAGGAGACGCTCCGTTTTACTATTATCCCGCTTGACGATGTGCCCATGTTCAACCAGGACCTGGAAGGCAATCTTCCCGAACCCGTCGCGCGGATGAAACAGGCCGTGAAGGACGCCGACGGCATGCTCCTGGTTACCCCGGAATATAACCGCAGCATCCCGCCGGTTCTGAAAAACGCGTTGGACTGGTGCACCCGCCCGCCGGGCACGAGCGTACTGGGGGGGAAACCCGTGGCCATCGCCGGAACGAGTCCGGGCATGGTGGGAACCGCCGCCGTGCAATCCCACCTGCGGAGCGTGTTATCCATGCTCGGCATGGTGGTCATGGGCCAGCCGGAAGTGTACATCGTGTGGAACCGGGACTATTTCGACGCGGAAAACCGCGTCGTGGATGAGAAGAACCGCACTTTCCTCAGTTTGTTCCTGGGCAAGTTCACCAACTGGATAGCCATGCACGGAAAGAAATAGCCGTTTTCCGGCGGAACAGCGGCCGGGGCGCCTCGCGCGTCCCGGCCGTCCGTGTTTGTGGCGGGAAAGCCGCCGCGCAAGGGGTGAACGCAAGCGCCGGGCGGACCGGGGATACCCGCGGAAGGGAACGCTCTCTGCCGGAAGCGGGCGGACGCTCTCCGGTGGAAGATTTTATGCACCTCCTCTAAAGTGGAAGGGGTTTGCGTCCATACGAAAGAAAATCGAGCGGGTCGCGCGTGATGCTACATTCAGTTACACACGGCGGTGCATGGACCTGCAACGGCACAACGTTATAATACAGAAGATATCCATTGGGTTCTATCTTATTTTAGGGGTATCCGCAGGGGCTTCCCTCATGGGAAAGCCAGGAATACAGCCGTTTTTTACGCTTTTTAATTTTCCTGTTGCGTACTTAAAGAACAAAGAGTATAAGACATACAGTATTGTGCAAATTACTGTTTCATATGGGTGTAGCAGTAAGCGCACGCAACTTTTCTCGTGAGGTTTTTTTCTGTGACGAAGTCTATTTATGTGGGTAACCTGCCCTGGTCCGCGACTGAAGATGAAATCCGTTCCCTGTTTTCCCCTTACGGTTCCGTGACATCCGTAAACTTGGTGACCGATCGTGAAACTGGCCGCGCGCGCGGCTTCGGCTTTGTTGAAATGCCCGCCGAAGACGCCGCTGCCGCGATTCAGGCGCTTGAAGGCGCCAGCCTTGGCGGCCGCTCCCTGCGCATCAATGAAGCGCAGCCCCGCGCGCCGCGTCAGCCGCGGTATTAGTGTAAACCCATAACAAAAAAGCCCCGGCGAGCCGGGGCTTTTTTGTTGCCCTTCGGCCCGCCCGCCTCTACAGTACTTTCCGTATGCCAAACACCCACCCCCGTCTTGTCATTGCCGGAACGCACAGCGGCGCGGGAAAAACCTCCGTTGTGACGGCTGCCCTGGCCGCGCTTCGCGCCCGGGGCGTACCGCTGCGTCCCTTCAAGGTCGGGCCGGACTATATTGATCCGGCCTTCCATGCCCATGTGACAGGAACCCCTTCCCGCAACCTTGATTCCTGGCTCCTGGACGCGCCGGTTCTGCGCGGTCTTTTCGCCCGCGCCGCGAACGGCGGGCTCAGCCTCATCGAAGGCGTCATGGGGCTGTTTGACGGCAAGGGGAGCGGCCATGAAGGCAGCACCGCGCACGTGGCGGAGATCCTGGACGCGCCGGTGGTTCTGGTCATCAGCGCGCAGGGCCTTTCCCGCAGCGCCGCGGCCATGGTCGCGGGGTACGCCTCGTTCCATCCCCGCGTGCGGGTCGGCGGCGTCATCGTCAACAGGGTCAAAAGCGCGCGGCAATACGGGCTCATCCGGGACAGCGTGGAAAAGGCCTGCGCGGTGCCGTGCCTGGGCTATCTCCCGGAGAATCCGGATTTTGCCTTGCAAAGCAGGCATCTCGGGCTTGTGCCCAGCCAGGAGGTGGCGGAGCTGGATGCCGTTGTCGCCCATCTGGCTCTGGCCGCCGGGGAAACCATCGACCTGGACGGGCTCATGGCCCTGGCGGACGGCGCGCCGCCGCTGCCGGCCGGGGAACTCCCCCGCGTGGAAGGATCCTTTCCCGTACGGATCGGCGTCGCGCGGGACAGTGCGTTCAGCTTTTATTATCAGGACAACTTCGATCTTCTGCAAACACTGGGCGCGGAGCTGGTTTTTTTCAGCCCCATGCGCGACCGCTCCCTGCCGGACGCTCTCCACGGCCTGTACCTGGGCGGCGGCTTTCCCGAGGTGTTCGCGCAAGCGCTTGCCGCAAACGGGCCGATGCGTTCCGCGATTCGCGAGGCCGTAAGCGGCGGCCTTCCCGTGTATGCCGAATGCGGCGGGATGGCGTATCTGTGCGTATCCCTGGCGGATGCGGCCGGCACGGTTTTCCCCATGGCCGGAGTTTTCCCGCACCGGGCCGTCATGACCGGCAAGCTGCAACGCTTCGGCTACGCGGAAGCGGAATTCTGCCGCGAGACCGTTCTCGGCCCGGCGGGGACGCGGGTCAGGACGCACGAGTTCCATTACTCGCGCATCGAGCCGGAAGACGGGACCGAAGGGTGCTATCGCATGCGGAAGGACGGCGTAACGCCGTGGCGCGGCGGGTTGGCCTCCGGCAATGTTTTGGCCGCCTATCCGCATATCCATTTTTACAGTAATCCGTCGCTCCCCCGGAATTTTCTGGCCCGCTGCGGCGCGTTCAAGGCGGGCAGGCCGTGAGCGCCGCCGTTCTGATGGTGCAGGGAACCGCGTCTTCCGCCGGGAAGAGCGTGCTGGCGGCGGGGCTATGCCGCCTGTACGCCCGGCGCGGGTTGCGGGTGGCCCCGTTCAAGGCCCAGAACATGGCGCTCAATTCCTTCGTCACGCCGGACGGCGGCGAAATAGGGCGGTCGCAGGCCGTGCAGGCCGAGGCGTGCGGCATCAGGCCGTCCGTCCTCATGAACCCCGTGCTGCTCAAGCCGAATTCGGACCGCACCAGCCAGGTGATCGTGCACGGCAAAGCGGTCGCGACCATGAACGCCAAAGACTATTACAGCTGGCGGCACACCCTCAAACCGCGCGTTCTTGAGGCCTTTGCCGCGCTGGCGGCGGAAAACGATCTGGTCATTATCGAGGGCGCGGGCAGCCCGGCGGAAATCAACCTGCGCGAGAACGACCTCGTCAACATGGGCATGGCGGCCATGGCCGACGCGCCGGTTCTCCTGGTGGGGGATATCGACCGGGGCGGGGTGTTCGCCTCCCTGTACGGCACGGTGAAGTTGCTGGAGCCGGACGAGCGGGCCCGGATCAAGGGCATGGTCATCAACCGGTTCCGGGGGGACGTTTCCATTCTCGAGCCCGGCCTCCGGCAGCTGGAAGCCCTGCTCCGCATTCCGGTTCTCGGGGTATTGCCCTACTGGGATATCCGGGTGGAGGAGGAGGACAGCCTTGCCGAGCGGTTGGGCGCGCCTCGCCTGGCCGGGCCGGGCGAAGTGGATATCGCGGTCGTCAGGCTGCCGCGCATCGCCAATTTTACGGATTTCGGTATTTTCGATCTTTTGCCCGGTGTGGCCTTGCGCTATGTGGTGCCCGGCGAGAGCCTGGGCAATCCGGATATGTGCATCCTTCCCGGCTCCAAAAACACCATTGCGGACATGCGCGTTTTGAACGAGACCGGCACGGCGGACGCCATCCGGCAATACCATGCTTCCGGCGGCGTTGTGGCGGGTATTTGCGGCGGCTACCAGATGCTGGGCCGGGACATAGCCGACCCCCATGGCGTGGAAAGCGATTTGCCCCATATCCACGGCCTCGGCTTGCTGGATCTTGCGACGGTGTTCGCCCCGGACAAACGGACGGTGCAGGCCACCGGAACGCTGCTGCCCGTGCCGGGCCCGCTCGGCAACGCAACGGGCATTTGTGCGGAAGGGTATGAAATCCATATGGGCCGCACGACGCGCGGAACGGGTTCCCTCCCGCTCCTGCGTTTGCCGGACGGGGAGAGCGAGGGGGCCGTTTCGGAAGACGGGCGGGTCTTCGGCACCTACCTGCACGGGATTTTCGATTCCTTCCCCCTGGCGCGCGGGCTGGTCAACGCCTTACGCGAACACAGGAACCTCCCCCCCGTGGCCGAGGCCCCGGACGGGTTCGCCACCTACAAAGAGTATCGCCTGGCCCAGTATGACCGTTTGGCGGACATGCTCGAAACCCATATTGACATGGACTCCCTGAACGCTATCGTAGATTTGTAACTAAAGCGGGGCACATGATTCTTTTATTGATTCTCACGCTGCTCATAGGGATCATGGGCGGGGCCGTCGGCGTCGGGGGCATGCTGCAGGCGCCGGTATTCGAGATCGTCGCGGGGCTGGATCCGCATACGGCCATAGGCACGGCCATGTGCGCCCTCATTCCGTCCATTCTTGCCGGGGCTTACATGTACCGGTCCGTGGCCCGCAAGGAATGGCGGACCGCTTTACCGGTTATCCTCGGGGGCGTTCTTCTGGTCGGCCCGGGCATCATGCTCAAGGCCATCCTGCCGGGAAGGGTTCTGACGCTGATCCTGGGCTGTTTCATCTTCATTTCGGGCGTACCGGCCTTTTTTTCCGGAAAAGCCCTGGAGGAAGGCCCGTCAGCGCTGATGCGCAAAAAAAGCGTTCTGTTCGCGCTTGGATCGGTTATCGGGGTCCTGGCCGGGCTGACGGGCATGGGCGGCTCCGCGCTCTGCGTGCCGTCCATGATGCTGATGGGGTATGCCCCGCTGACCAGCATCGCCACGGGCTTCACCTACAGCGTGCCCGTGTCCATCCTGGGGTCTCTGGGCAATTACGCCAACCAGGCCGTGGACTTGCCGCTTGCAGGCATTACGGCGGGCGTGGGCGCCCTGGGCACCTGCGCGGGCGCGCTGCTCGCGCGGCGGGTGCCGCAACGGCAGCTGAAACGCTGCGTGAGCGTCGGGTGCATGGTGGCGGGCCTGTGCCTCGTTATCCGGTCCCTGTAAGGCGGTCCTTTACCAACCCATTCCCAGGCACTCCCGGCGGGGATCCGAACCCCCCGCGAGGTACCCGCCGCAATGCATAATCATACAGGCGCCGCCCGCGTTCCAGGAAAAGTCCGGCCACGCTTTGACGGTATGGCCCTTGGCGGCGAGCACGCTTGCCGCCAAGTCGCTGATGCGCGATTCCAGCCGCAGCACGCCCTTGGCGTAGGTGTGGGGATAGAAGGAATTAGGGTAGTTGAACACGGCGAAACGCGGGGCTTCCACGGCCTCCTGGGTGTTCATGCTGAACAGGATGACATTGAGGAGCACCTGCAGGTTGGTCTGGCACTGCACGTCGCCCCCGGGGGTGCCGAGTATCAGCCAGGGCTTGCCGCGGCGCAGGATCAGGCAGCCCGTGGGGGTGAGGCGGGGCCGTTTGCCGGGCTCGATGCGGCTCGGATGGCCGGGGATGATCCGGGACTGCGAACCGCGCGAGGATACGGCCAGGCCGGTGCCGGGAATGATTTGGGTGTCAAAGGTCATGTCGCTCGGCGTGGCGGAGAAGACGTTCCCCCAGCGGTCCACGACGCAGACATAGCTGGTGTCCAGCGCATGCGTAGTATGGGGAGGGCTGGCCGGATCGGAACTCGGGTCAAAGCCCGCGGGCGCGGCGCGGCCTTCGGCGGCAAAGGGATCGCCGGACGGCGGCATGGATTCCCAGGCCAGGTGGCTTTTGATCTTCGCGCGTTGCCGCGCGCCGTATTCCGGCGAGAGCAGCCCTTTGAGCGGTACGTCCACGAATTTGGGGTCGCCGAACAGCCGTTCGCGGTCGGCAAAGGCGAGTTTGAAGGCCTCGGCAAGGGTATGGATGTACTCGGCCGAGTTGTGCCCCATGGCGGCGAGGTCCGTCTCCCGAAGAATGTTCAGGACCATGGGCAGAACCGGACCCTGGCACCACGCGCCGTGGGTCAGGATGGTGTATTCGCCGTACTGGAAGCTGAGCGGATCTTCCACGTCGCAGGAAAAGGCCGCCATGTCCTCCTGGGTCAAGAGGCCGCCGTTGGCCGCGTGAAAATCTGTAACGGCCCGGCCCACGGGCCCGGTGTACACGGTGTCCCGCGCGGCGCGCAAGGCCTGCTCGCGGGTGGCGCCCGTTGCCAGGGCGGCGGCCTCGGCGTCGATCATGGCCTGGATGGTGGAGGCCAGGTCCTTTTGGACAAAGATTTCCCCGGCCAGGGGGACGCGATCGCCCGGAAGGAAGATGGCACTGTTTTCCGGCCATTGCCGGTAGTGTTTTTCCGCATCCCTGATGCCGTTTTCCAGAAATTTGTGCACGGGAAAGCCGTCGCGGGCCAGTTCCAGCGCATCGGCGGCGATATCGGCATAGCGCATGGTGCCGTACCGCGCGAGCGCCTGGAAACAGGCATCGGGGGCTCCGGGCGTCACGGAGCGCAAAATGCCTTCCGGGAGCTTGCCGCCGTGATTGGTGATGAAAAATTCCGTGGTAGCGGCTTTGGGCCAGACGCCGAGCCCGGAAACGGTCTTGTTTTCGCCGGTCTTCGCGGCATGGATAAGCATGGGGGCCACGCCCGCAAAACTGACCATGTCCGGCTGGACCACGGCAAGGCAGAGCATCCCGGCAAGCCCGGCGTCCACGGCATTGCCACCGCGGTCCAGGATGCGCATGGCGGCGTGGGTGGCCAGGTTGTGGCCGGAAACGGCCATATGGCGTTTGGCCAGAAGCGGCGGGCGCATGGTGGTGTATGTCTGTTCGGTATCGGGATAGTCGTTTTTGTCGGCCATGGCGGGCTCCTTGGGTCGCGGGAAAAGGACGGCTGATACGCACGGAATGATATCCGGCATGATATATGGCTTGGCTCGCGAGGTAAATACCCGGGCAGGCTGGCGGCGGCATAAAAAACCGCCGCAAGGACGGCTCCTTGCGGCGGCGGAAACGGCGGAAGAGAAAGATTACACGAACAACCCTTTGGCGGCGCGGGGTTCGCACCGCAAATACTGGCGGGGCGACTCACTGATGGTTATCCCGAGTTTGGCGGCGGCGTGCCAGGGCCAGCGCGGGTCGTAGAGCATGGCCCGGCCGATGGCGACCATGTCCGCCTGGCCGTTCACCACTATGCTGGCGGCCAGTTCCGGTTCCGTTATCAGCCCCACGGCGATCACGGGCATGGCCGTGGCCGCCTTGATGCGGGTTGCCAGGGAAACCTGGTACCCCGGCGCCAGGTTGATTTTCTGGATCGGGGAGAGGCCGCCGCCGGAAACGTGGATATAGGCGCAGCCGAGCTTTTCCAGTTCTTTGGCGAAAATGGCGCATTCCTCGACGTCCCAGCCCCCCTCGGCATAGTCCGTGCCGGAAACGCGTATGCCTACGGGTTTTTCCTGCGGCACGACCGCGCGGACGGCTTTGAACACTTCCAGGGGGAAGCGGATCCTGCCTTCAAGGCTGCCGCCGTATTCGTCCGTGCGGAAGTTCGCCAGGGGCGACAGGAACTGGTGGATGAGGTACCCGTGGGCCCCGTGCAGTTCAATGGCGTCGTAACCCGCCTTGTCGGCGCGCGCCGCGGCTTCGGCAAAGGCGGCCACAAGAGGTGCGATGTCGCCGTTGGTCAAGGCGATGGGTTCCGGGGATACCGGGTCGTACTTCACAGCCGAAGGGGCGCAGACTTCCCAGCCGCCTTCCTCGGGGGAAAGGGCTCCCTTTCCTTCCCAGGGTTTGCCGGTGGAGGCTTTGCGGCCCGCATGCCCGAGCTGGACCGCGATGGGCATGCATGAAAATTTACGGATGAATTGCAGCATCTTCCGGTGGGATTCCTCCTGCGCCTCGTTCCAGAGGCCGAGGTCGGCGGGCGAGATGCGGCCGATATCCGCAACCGCGGTCGCCTCGACGATGAGAAGGCCCGCCCCGGAAAGGGAGAGGTGCCCGTAGTGCACGAAGTGCCATTCGGCCGGGTGGCCGTCCACGGCGGAATACTGGTCCATGGGCGGAATTATGATGCGGTTGGGCAGGGTAAGCCCGTTCATGGTGATGGGAGAAAACAGGGTCTGCATGGTGTACCTCGGCAGTATCGTAAGAGGGATATGGCGTTACGCGTCACAAGCATAGAACAATACATTTTGAAGGGCGTAAGCGCAATGACCCAGACGGCTGAAAAAAATAGCGCGCGTTCCGGGAGGAGCGGTACCCCATGAGCGGCGCGGCGCGGTACAAAAAAAAGGGCAGCCGTTGCGGCTGCCCTTTCAGGTCTATGAAAACCGAAGTTACTTGATTTCGGCTTCGGCGCCGGCTTCCACCAGCTGCTTCTTGGCGTCTTCGGCCTTGTCTTTGGCAATGGCTTCAAGCAGGGTGGAGGGAGCGCCGTCGACTTTGTCCTTGGCTTCCTTGAGGCCGAGGCCGGTGAGGGCGCGAACGACCTTGATGACGCCGATTTTGTTGGCGCCGGCGGCTTTCAGGATAACGTCGAATTCGGTCTTTTCTTCTTCGGCGGGAGCGGCTTCAGCGGCGGCGGGCATGGCCATCATGGCGCCCATGGGGGCGGCGGCGGATACGCCGAACTTTTCTTCCAGTTCTTTGATGAATTCGGACAGTTCCAGGACGGTCATGTTGGCGATGAAATCAACAACTTGTTCTTTGGTAACGGACATGGGAGTTTCTCCTTAAAAAGTCTTTGGTCGGATGGTTAGGCGGCTTTTTTCTCTTCCAGCGCTTTAAGCACATAGAGGAGGGGCCGGATCGTGTTGGCCAGCAACGAAACAAAGTTCGTGGGCACGGCATTCATGGTACCGAGAGCTCTTGCGAGCAGTTCGGGCCTGCTGGGCAGTTTTGCCAGCGCTTCCACCTGGTCGGCGGTCAACGGTTTACCGTCAAGGCTCCCGTGTTTGACTTCCATTTTCTTGGAAGTCTTGGCAAAGGTCGAAACAGCCTTTGCCAGGGCCACGGGGTCTTGCATGCCGAATGCAACAGCGCAGTTTTCCTTGAAGCTATTTTTGATAGCGTCATGTACGCTGTCGGTCAAAGCGATCCGGGCCAGGGTGTTCTTCACGACAACGAGTTCGCCCCCGTTCTCGCGGATTTTCACCCGCAGCCTGGTCATCTCTTCCACCGGCATGCCCTTGAAGTCGCTGACCACCATGATGGAAGAGGCTCCGACTTTCGCCTTGATCTCTTCGATAATGGCCGCTTTCTGCGTTCTATTCACGCGCTTCTCCTGGGTTTGATTGCCTGGTGAAAAGTTGAGCCAAAGAAGTGTCTCGGCAGGAATTACGCTATAAGCACCTGCTGTCTTCGACTATACTTTTCAGTCCTCTAGCCATGCCGGTTACCCGGCTATATATTCAAAAAAGGTTTGTAAAAACAGTCTGCAAATCAGGATTTTTGTTCTCTGCCGAGGAAGGCGAGTTCCGGGCGGAGGGAGTATATTCAAACATATTCGACCTTCGCACGGGGCGAGCCTGACGAAGGCAGAGGGCAAAAAGACGATTTGCTGACTGTTTTTTAGCCTTCGATGAATTTACGGATCAGGGTCGGTTCAACCTTGAAGCCCGGTCCCATGGTCGTGGAAACCGCCATGTTCTTCATGTAGGAGCCTTTGGCGGCGGAGGGCTTCAGGCGGTTGACTTCACCGAGCACGGCCTTCAGGTTGTCCATGATCTTTTCGGGACCGAAGGAAACCTTGCCGAGCGGCGCGTGCAAAACCCCGGCCTTGTCGACCTTGAATTCCACGCGGCCGGCTTTCACTTCCTGCACGGCGGCGGCGACGTCAAAAGTGACGGTGCCGGTCTTGGCGTTGGGCATGAGGCCGCGGGGGCCGAGCACGCGGCCGATTTGGCCGACGAGGGCCATGACGTCCGGGGTGGCGATGGCGGTGTCAAAGTCGAGGAAGCCTTCCTTGACCTTGGCGACCAGCTCTTCCGCGCCCACAAAGTCGGCGCCCGCCGCTTTGGCTTCGGCTTCCTTGTCGCCCTTGCAGAAAACCGCCACGCGAACGGTCTTGCCGAGGCCGTGGGGCAGGGCGATTGCGCCGCGCACCATCTGGTCGGAGTATTTGGGGTCAACGCCGAGGTTCAGGGCGACGTCGACGGTCTCGTCAAATTTCGCGAAGGATGCGCCAAGGGCTTTTGCCACGGCATCTTCCACGGAGTACTTGGCCTGACGGTCAAGGCCGTCCATGGCTTTGCGGTAGTTTTTTCCGTGATTGGGCATTGTACCCACCTTTCCTTATCTCCTGCCGTGGGTCCCACATGCGGGGAGCGGCAGTGCAAATGATTACACGTTACTTTACGTCGATGCCCATGCTGCGCGCGGTGCCCATGATGGACTTCTTGGCCGCGTCAAGATCCTTGGCGGTCAGGTCCGGGAGCTTCAGCTTGGCGATTTCCTCAACCTGGGCCATGCTGATGGATGCAACCTTGTTCCGGTTGGGTTCGCCCGAGCCTTTTTCAATCTTGGCGGCCTTGGCGAGCAGCACGGACGCGGGAGGCGTCTTGGTGATGAACGTGAAGGTACGGTCATGGTACACCGTGATGACCACGGGGATGATCGTGCCCTTGCTTTCGGCGGTTCTGGCGTTGAAGGTCTTGCAGAACTCCATGATGTTCAGCCCGTGCTGTCCGAGAGCCGGACCGACCGGGGGAGAGGGGTTGGCCGCTCCGCCGGGAATCTGCAGTTTAATTTTCGCTACTTCTTTCTTGGCCATGATACTTTTCCTTATCCGATGGACGGCACCGGAATGCTGCGATTATTCTTTGGAAACCTGAACAAAATCAAGCTCCACAGGGGTTTGCCGTCCGAAAATGGAAACGGAAACCCGAAGTTTCCCTTTGTCGTAGTTTACGTCTTCCACCGTGCCGTTGAAACCACTGAAAGGGCCGTCGATAACGCGCACATCGTCCCCGCGTTCAAAGCTGAACTTGGGCCGCGGCTGTTCCTGGCGGGCTTCCATCATTTCAAGGATCCGGGTCGCCTCGGAGTCACGCATGGGGGTCGGGCGGTTCTTGCCGCCGACAAATCCCGTGACCTTGGGTATGGACTGGATGAGATGCCACGAATGGTCGGTCATGACCATGCGGATCATGATATACCCAGGGTAAAACTTACGGGTGGATGTCCGTTTTTCGCCTTTGACAAGTTCAATGACGCGCTCGGTGGGGACGATCACGTCCTCGATGAGGCCGTGGTCCTGCCCGGTACGCATCATTTCCTTGATGGTCAGATCCACCCTGTTCTCGAAACCGGAATAGGTATGGACGATGTACCACCGTGCTTTGGGCGTGTTTTCCTGTTCCATCATGACGATACGCCCTACGAAAGAATAAGTTCGACGATCTTCGTCCAGCCGAGGTCCACAAGCCCGAGAAATACGGACATAACGGCCACCAGGATCAGAACGGCAATACTGGTCACCCTGGCTTCCTTTTTGGTGGGCCAGGTGACTTTCTTTATTTCCGCCCTGGACTCCGTAAGGTAGTCGCGAAACGTCGTAAAGACGTTGCCGCTGCTGGCGGAAGGTGCATCATTGCTTTGTTTAGCGGCCATTTTTGCCTCACACCTCGGAAAAACCGGGGTAAACGCCGTCCGGATGACAGAACCGCGAGGTTTCGCGGTTCGTCGAAGCGGCATCAAAAAGTGGCAGGGCAGGAGGGACTCGAACCCCCAACATGCGGTTTTGGAGACCGCCGCTCTACCAATTAGAGCTACTGCCCTGCATCAGGAAGACTACCGTTTTGTAACCTGCCTTGTCCTCCGCTCTTCGCGGAGGACAAGGCGTGAAAACACACCTACTTGGTTTCGCGATGAAGCGTGACCTTTTTATCCCAAGGGCAATACTTCTTCAACTCAAGACGGCCGGTAGTATTCTTCTTATTCTTGTTCGTCGCGTAGTTGCGACGCTTGCACTCGGTGCATGCAAGCAAAAGGTTGACCCTCATTTGCTTACTCCAGAATTTCGGAAACAACGCCCGCGCCGACGGTGCGGCCACCTTCGCGGATAGCGAAGCGCAGGCCGGGTTCCATGGCGATGGGGGCGATCAGTTCCACAGTGAATTGGGCGTTATCGCCGGGCATAACCATTTCAACGCCTTCAGCCAGGCCGATGATGCCGGTGACGTCCGTGGTGCGGAAGTAGAACTGCGGGCGGTACCCTGTGAAGAACGGGGTGTGGCGGCCGCCTTCTTCTTTGGAGAGGACGTACACTTCGGACTTGAACTTCTTGTGCGGGGTGATGGACTTGGGAGCCGCCAGAACCTGGCCGCGTTCCACTTCGTCACGCTTCACGCCGCGGAGCAGGGCGCCGATGTTGTCGCCGGCCTGGCCCTGGTCGAGCAGTTTACGGAACATTTCAACGCCCGTGCAGGTGGTCTTCACGGTGTCTTTGATGCCCACGATTTCCACTTCTTCGCCCACTTTGACGACGCCGCGTTCCACACGGCCGGTAACCACGGTGCCGCGGCCGGAGATGGAGAACACGTCTTCGATCGGCATCAGGAAGGGCTTGTCGATGTCGCGCTGCGGTTCGGGGATGTAGCTGTCGCACGCGTCGAGGAGAGCGAGAATGGGCTGGGCGTCCGCGTCGTCGGCGGAGGTGCATTCCAGGCCTTTCAGGGCGGAGCCGCGGATCACGGGCACGTCGTCGCCGGGGAAGCCGTAGGAGGACAGGAGTTCGCGAACTTCGAGCTCAACGAGTTCGAGCAGTTCTTCGTCGTCCACCATGTCGCACTTGTTCAGGAACACGACGAGGTAGGGCACGCCGACCTGACGGGCGAGCAGGATGTGCTCACGGGTCTGGGGCATGGGGCCGTCGGTGGCGGCAACCACGATGATGGCGCCGTCCATCTGGGCCGCGCCGGTAATCATGTTCTTGATGTAGTCGGCGTGGCCGGGGCAGTCAACGTGCGCATAGTGGCGCTTCGCGGTTTCGTATTCGACGTGCGAGGTCGCGATGGTGATGCCGCGTTCTTTTTCTTCCGGGGCTTTGTCGATCGAGGAGTAGTCAATGAACTTGCCGCCGCCCTTCAACGAAGCGACTTTGGTAATGGCCGCCGTCAAGGTGGTCTTACCGTGGTCGATGTGGCCGATGGTGCCGATGTTGACGTGCGGTTTTGTACGCGTAAATTTTTCCTTACCCATGGTAAATCTCCCTGGCGGTTTATTCTTCCGTGGTTTTTTATCCGTTATGGGCGCTTATAGCGCCATTTTCGTATAAAGGCCACTACTATGAGCGTGGGCAAGGGCCCGCCGCCCCAAGTTGCTGTTTTCATCTCAAATGGAGCCCACGAGCAGGATTGAACTGCTGACCTCGTCCTTACCAAGGACGCGCTCTACCGACTGAGCTACGTGGGCCTCTGTATGCGGCGCATCAACCGTGCGCCTTCAGGCTGCGGATGGGGGGAGGGCTTGGGTGGAGCGGGAAACGAGACTCGAACTCGCAACCCTCAGCTTGGAAGGCTGATGCTCTAGCCATTGAGCTATTCCCGCGCACTCGCCGTAGTCCCGTGACGATACCGTCTCCTACAGCCTGACGTGCAAAATTAGTGGTGGTGGGGGGTGGATTTGAACCACCGAAGTCGTATGACGACAGATTTACAGTCTGTTCCCTTTGGCCACTCGGGAACCCCACCACTCCAATGGAGCCGGCGATGGGACTCGAACCCGCAACCTGCTGATTACAAATCAGCTGCTCTGCCAGTTGAGCTACGCCGGCGACAAGAGAGCTTCTTTACCTGCGCCCGGGTAAAAAGGCAAGAAAAAAAAAGGTCCTTGCCGAAAAAAAGCGCGCAGGAAGTCAGCTTCCTTGAGTCAACGCGGCGGGTATACCCTGATCGGATGCACTTGGCAAGGGGAGAAAGCCTTTGGCGTTGATTTTTTATCCGGCGCGCGGCGCGCCGGATACGGGAGAAGCCCCTGCGGGGTTAGTATCCGGCAGGGGCTTCTGAATGTGTCCGCTGCGCTTTCCGTGTGCTGTCGCGTCACGCAAGGCCCGGCGTGTTCTTCGTGTTAGCGGCGTTTGCCGTTTTTACCGTCCTTGCGGTCGCCGTCGCGTTTGCGATCGCCGTCACGCTTGTGATCGCGGTCTCCCTTGCGGTCGCCGTCGTGCCTGCGGTCGCCATCGTGCCTGCGGTCGCCGTCGCGCTTGTCGCCCCTGTAATCACGCCTGTCGTTGTTCTTGGTTTTTTTGCCGTTATCCTTGTCGTTCTTCATGTCCCGGTTGTCGTGCCGGCCCTGGGGCTTGGGAGCTTTGCCCTGGTTGCCCCCTTTTTTGTCGTCGGACATTCTGTCTCTGTCGCCGCGCCTGGTATCCGGCCTGCGGTCGTCTCTGCCGGGGCTTCTGTCATCTCTTTTGCGATCCCGCTCAAACTGCGCGCCCTGATCCGGGCGGTCGGCCGAAGCGGCCAGGGCGGTTGCCCCCATACCGCCGAAAGCGATGGAAAACGCGCACAGGGCCGAAACTATTGCAACTCCGATCCGCATTGTGAACCTCCTTGTGAGCCCGGCAAACAAGCGCCGGTCTCGTGTGTATGAACCACTATCGCGAGGCCGGGAAAAGGTCAAGTATGGCATTGTAACAGAATGTTTTTACAACCTTTTTACGCAAAAAAAAGCGAGCCCGCGGGAGGCTCGCTTTTCGTTTTTCATATACCTGGATGAGCGTTACGCCACGCTCGGAACGGGCTGGCGAACGGGGGCTCCGCCGCCCACGGCGGGGATGGGATGCGCCGCGCGCGTTTCCCTGCCGCGCACGGGGTCGGACAGGGTTACGGCTTCCAGATAGGTCTGGGCGTTGGCTGTGATGGTCCGCAAAAACTCGTTGTTCAGCGCGTGGCCCGAGCAGGAAACCACAAAGCGGCCCTGCAGCGGGCGGTCCAGCATGGCCATGTCGCCGATGAAGTCGAGCACTTTGTGGCGCACGAATTCATCCTCGAAGCGCAGCCCTTCCTTATTAAGGATGGAACAGTCGTCGAGCACGATGGCGTTGTCCAGGGAGCCGCCCAGCGCCAAGCCTTTGGAATGCAGGTATTCCACTTCGCGCAGGAAGCCGAAGGTTCTGGCGCGGGAAATCTGGGAAAAGGTGCGCGGGGTCAGTTCGAGCCGCATTTTCTGGACGCCGATGAGCTGGTGCGGGAAATTGATGGTATATTCCACCGCGAACCCGTCATGCGGGAAGGCCTCGATGGACTTGCCGTCCCGGGAGAAGGCCACGGGCTTCTTGATGCGCAGAACTTTACGCGGAGCGCTCTGGCGGACGATGCCCGCCTTGCCCAGAAGCATCACGAAGGGCGCGGCGCTCCCGTCCATGATGGGAATTTCGCCGCCTTCGGCATCCACATGGATGTTGTCAATGCCCAGGCCACGGATGGTGGCGAGCAGATGCTCCACGGTGGCAACGCGCGCGTCCCCGGTGCCCAGCGTGGTGGCAAGGCCCGTATCGGTGACGATGTCGGGGCGGGGCGATATGTCCCGGATGCCGTGCGGCGTTTTTACATGAAAAACAATACCTGTATTTTCAGCGGCGGGCCGGAGGCCGAGGCGGACCGTTTTGCCGCTGTGCAGGCCGATGCCGGTGCATTCTATGGATTGGCTGATCGTCGTTTGGGTCATGCTGCCCTCCGACGGCTCTATAGCAATAAACATGCCAGTATGGCAGGTAGTGGGAGATCGTTATTTATCTAGACTTTTGGGCGATCGCTGTTTTCATGGTGTGTGGCTTTTTCTACGGAGTGTGTTTTTTTTGTCACAGTCGCGTTGCGGAAAACACACGGTTCCGGGAAGCTTTTGTTATAGCGGCTGGCGTTCAAGATAGGCGGCGTAGTCGTGGTGCTTGGCCTCGTACGGCGCGGCAAAGAGCGGGGAGGATATCACGAAGTCGGCGGTGGCCAGGGTGCAGGCGAGCACGGTGTTGTAGACGGTACAGAGCCGGACCAGGGCCTTCACGTCCACGTCGTGCGGCTGGGTGGTCATGGGGTCGGTGAGAAACACCAGGATATCGATGGCGCCTTCGGCGATGAGCGCGCCCATTTGCTGGTCCCCGCCCAGAGGGCCGGACTTGAGCCGCGTGATGGAAGGGGACAGGCCGGGGAAATCGCGTGCCAGCATGTCGCGGATGAGCCCGCCCGTGGTGCCGGTGCAGACAAGGTTATGCCTGCAGAGGGTTTCGGCGTTGTTTTTTACCCAGATGAGCATTTCCTGCTTGCGGGCGTCGTGGGCCACAAGGCCGATGCGTTTGGTGGCGTGCATGGGAGACTCCTTTTGCAAGTGAAGCTGTACGGAACCAGTCGGCATCATGCCCTCGGTCAGCGGCAGCTTTTTGGCTTTGGGCAAAACACTCAACAACAACGCTGCTCCCTTGTCGTCGCTCATTTGCCCAGGGTACAGCAAAAGAAGAATTAGTTTGCTTTGCTATTGCAGACAGCGTGAAGGTTGGAATTCAACCCGTCCTTAATCTAATCCCCCAGTCTTCGCACCATGGTCCAGAACTGGGCGGCGATGGTCGCCGGACGAAATAACTCTTTCATGTCGCGCATGACGGCAAGACCGCTGTTCCATGTTTTTCCGCCAAAGTCGTCTTTAGCCTTGGCAAGATAATGGAGCACAACTTGCTCCGTTAACGGTTCTTTGATCAAATAAGGATAGTCCTGGCCGAGATAGCGCGCGGCATCGCCATCGCTTGCATGAACAAGAATATTGGAATTGCAAAATGACGCAATAATTCCTTTCATAAATGGTTTAAAAGATCTTGGATCTATTTTGCAACGCAAAGCATAGTGAAAATTGGCCAGTTTTAAATAGTCTACCCAGTTCATTTGTTGATCATAATAGTTTGTAAAGCATGGCCGGATGAATTCAAATATGGAGTTATAGACCAACAAGTTTTCTGAGGCTCCAAAATAGAAAGGCGAGAACGTCGATGGCGTTTCCTCCTGCTCAAGCACGCGAATATCACAACAATGCTCCACAAAAAAGACAGGGCACTTATTTTGGGCCGCGGTATAAAAGGCAACAGCTTTGTGTGAACAGCAAAGGATGGCGTCAATATCCGTCACGTCCGTTATTACTCCATCAATGACGTCCGCGACAATCGTATTTCCCTGCGCCTTCAATGCCTGCATGATGTTTGGGGAATTGAAGATCGACTTATGCACAATAACAAGGGAATTTTTAATGTTGATGTCGGTAGTGCAGATGATGCCCCAATCTTCCGGAGCATATGGCATCATCAACCTTGAATGCATAAGTTGTCTGACCATGGTGGAAGGATAAAATGTTCCAGCAATGCGCGGATTGAGTATTTGTGATACAAATTTACTGTTTGCGGGATTGCCATAAAACTTTTCAGAAATCGGATAGGCGTATTGATCATGATATTTATAAAAATGAAAAGAATATGCACTTCTTTTCCATGACATCCGATACATTTTTTGACACGTTGTCTAAATCAAAGCATATAAAATTTGATATAATATTTATAGATGGACTACACACATTTGAGCAGTCGTTTGCGGATTTTAAAAGAAGCCTTGCTTTTTCTCATGAAAATACGATCTGGATTCTTGATGACACCGTGCCGACAAGCCCATACTCATGGTTCGCGGATCGCGATAAAACGAATAGAATGCTCGCGCGAACAGGCTTTAAGCCTCGCCCGTGGCATGGCGACGTTTTTAAAACCGTCTTTGCCATTCATGATAGGTTCCCAAATTTTGGGTATTGCACATTGCTGTGGAAGTCACAAACCATACTGTGGAAACTACAAAAGCCAAGCGGCCGGCAGCCTCTTTTCCATTCCCTGGAAGAAATTGCCGGCCTCACCTATTTCGACCTGATTGAGCACGGCAAGGCTTCAAATAAAAAATTAGGATCAACCGCAAATTTATTTTCCATATCAACATTAAAGAATGTACTGCCTTTTTGGACACCTATTTCCAAATACATAGATGCCTGTCCATATAGTTTTGAAAGACTATTGATGCGTAATGCAGTAATATTTAGTTCGTGTAGCATGTCGGAAGAAAATGATAGCATGGCAGCCTCGTTCTTTTGTCCCAATAGTTCTAAAAGGAAACATTGGATAAATTTGCGCGAGTGGATAATTGTAACGTGATATTTATAGTTGCTCTAAACGACAGTTGCGTTACCGCGCTTTTCCGCTCTGATTACACCGGGAAGCCCATAGGTTTTTTGCGGTGTCTGACTGCTGGGGCCAGATCAAAGCGGTCAATCTTTTTCGGCCAATTCCCGGAACAGCCCGGCGTAAAGATGGGTCGTTTTTTCCGGGCTCCACCGCTCCATGGCGAGAATCCGGCACCGCTTCCGCATCTTTGGGTCGCCCGCCGCATCCTTTGCCCAGCGGATCCCTTCCAGTAATCCCTCAAGGCTGCCCGTGGGGGCCAGCCAGCCGGTAACCCCATGCTCTATGGTCTCCGGAATTCCCCCGGCGGCAAAGGCGACAGTGGGCGTGCCGCAGGCGGCGGCTTCCGCCGTTACCTGTCCGAAGGCTTCTTCCAGCGAGGGAAAAAGGAAGACATCGGCGGCATTGTAGTAGACGGCAAGCTGCTGCATATCGGTAAGGTACCCACAGTAAATAACGTCAATTCCCGTTTTGAAAAAGGCTTCGTCCGGGTGTTGCCCCAGCAGCAGAACCTTGGTCCGTTTTCCGTCCGGCCCGTCCGCGATCCTGTGCAAGGCTTCAAGAATGAATTGCCCGCCTTTGCGGTAGTTCGTCAACGACTGGGATGAGAACATCATGACAAAATCATTCTCGGCAAACGAAAGATCCTTGCGGAGAGCTTCCCGCCGCATGGGATAGAAGATGTCCAGAGGGACGGTGTTGGGGATGACCGAAACGGGTTTTTTCCCCAGCAGGCTGCTGGCGCGGACTTTTTCGGCCATCCAGTGGGTGGTGCATACCACGTGGATGTCCAGTTTCCGGAACGCGCCCATCCGGTTGCGCCAGATTGTGTTGGAAAGGTCGCGCGGGTCCGTGGAGCCGAGCAGCGGGCAGGATCCGCATTGGTCCATGTATCGTTTACAGTCGCCGGCATTGCTGTCCGGCTAAGGGTTAAGAAAAAAGTCCAAAATCTCAATGCGATGTGGTATAAAGAGTTTGCGAAAAACTTTGCCACACAAGGAGATTTTGGACATGAGTCACCATAATACACTTTTCTCCCAGATGCTATCTCTGATTCCCAGACATGTTTTTCAAAAGCTCGAACACCGGCACAAAGTAGGGCGGGCCTCACGCAAATTCGGCTTCAAGGAGCAGTTCACCGCCATGGCCTTCATACAGCTTGCCGCAAGGCGCTCCATGCGCGATGGGTTGCGTTGCCTGGCCGCAGCCGGGAACCGCTTGTACCACTGGGGCCTGAAAAACGTGGCCCGCTCAACGTTCGCTGATGCGAACAACTCCCGGCCCGTGGGCTTTTTTCATGACCTGTTCGCCGAAATGTACGGCTTGTGCGCGACAAAAACTCCGAAGCACAAATTTCGCTTCAAATCCAAGCTGTTCAGCTTGGACGCTACCACCATCAAGCTTTGCCTTTCGCTCTTCCCATGGGCTTCGTTCCGCCAAGCCAAAGGCGGCGTCAAAATGCACACCCTGCTGGACCATGACGGGCATATCCCGGCTTTCGTAACCGTCACCGACGCCAAAACACATGAAAGTCGTATGGCTCAATCCCTGGAACTGCCCAAAGCCTCCATAGTGGTTTTTGACAAGGCGTACATCAGCTACCCCTGGTTTCGAGCCCTTGAGGAAAAAGCCATCTTTTTCGTGACCCGCCTCAAACGCAACGCCGTTTATAAGCTTTTGGAGCGCCGCCCGGTGCGCCGGGGGACCGGTGTCACTTCCGATCACATCATTGAGGTCGTCAGTCGGGGAAAAGGCCTGCGGCTGCGGCGTATTGGCTACCGCGACCAGAAAACCGGAAAACATTACGAGTTTTTAACCAATAACTTCCGGCTCTCGCCAAAAACCATTGCCGACATCTATAAAGACCGCTGGCAAATCGAGCTTTTCTTCAAGGAAATCAAACAAAATCTGCGCATAAAGACCTTTGTCGGCAACTCGGAAAACGCGGTACTGATTCAAGTCTACACGGCCCTGACGGTGTACCTGCTGCTGGCGTACCAAAAATTCCTCAGCCGCATCGGGATGTCCGTGCAGCAACTTTTCCAACTCATCCAGCTCAACCTGCTCGGTTCGGCGTCTCTGGAAGAACTCCTGAATCCACGACGGCGAAGAAAAGATAATCTTCAACATCTCAGCCTATTAGAATTGGGTGCTTAGCCGGACAGCAATGAGTCGCCGGTATAATGGCAGCCGCCGGTAAACGGGTTCTGATCGCGCACGGTCCAGGTAAGCTTTTTGCCCGCCAGCTGAGCCGCCGACAAGACCGGATCCAGAAATCCCGATATCCAATGCATGCTGATGACGTCCGCGTCGGCAAAAAGAGGGACGGCGTCCAGTTGCACGCTTTGTCCGGGGATTGTGAAATATTCCAAATTTTTGCTGTGGTTCGGGTATTGCCTGTGCACCGTTCCGAGCCAGCTCCGTTCGAGGAGGAGGTAGTTTTCAAGCGCCATCCCTCCTCCCGGCAGTTCGACAATCTTTTGCCCCGGAACCGGAGGAATATACACGCCTTGCGCGTCGGATTGCTTTTTGCCGACATACATCAGGTTGCCCAGGCCATGGTCCCGCAGAGACAGGTGAAGCCGCCGGGCGCCAATTCCCGCGCCGCCTGAATCAGAAGAAGAGAAAAACAGCACTTTAGGCGGTGTGGTTTTCGTGTCCCGGCTATGCGATTGGGGCATGGGTTTCTCCTGTCTGGTATGGAACATCGGGTCCGTTTGGTTTTCTCAGGATCTTTCCGTAAAATTCCTTCAGTCCCCTGGCCGAATTCGCCCAACTGAAATGCTCGTTCGCGAACGCCCGTCCGGCATTTCCGATGGCTTCCGCCTTGCCGGGGTTTTCATAGAGCTCCCGCAGCCGCGCCGCAATTTCGTCGGCAGTTCCTTCCCCTTGCAGCAGCAGGCAGTTGACGCCGTCCTCAAGGAGGTTGCCCAGGTTGGTTTTGGGCAAAATGACGGGCCTGCCGCTGGCCATGAACAGGGGAAGCTTGCAGGGGAAGCGGTAGCGGTTGAAGGCGTTGTCCGCTCCCGGCTGGACGAGGTAATCAACCGCCCGCATGACCTCGGGGATGCCTGCCGGCGTGATCTCGTCGGTGATGTCGACGACGGTTTCGTGAATATGCGGGATGGTTTCCAAAAGCTCAATCACCCGCCTGGGATATACTCCGAACTTGAGAAGGCGCAACGGCACGCCCCCGGCGCGCAGCTGCGCCGCCGCAAGATAGAGTTGCACCACCTCCTGGAAATTGTTCGGGTGGACGTTGCCGGGATAGAACAGCACCTTGTCGCCGGGCGCAATGCCCCAGCGCCGTTTTTCCTCCGCCGAGGACGCGGCGGGGATAGCGAAAACCTCCGGCTCGCAGGAGGGCCAGAACACATGGCCCGGCACGTTCACCGGTTTGAAATCGAGAAGCGGCTCGATGATGCAGGTGTACCCGGCGGCGCTCTCCATGAATTCCCTGGACCGCACCGGGTGGGACGAGCCGAACAGCGGGCCGCCGCTTTGCCAGATTTCCTCCGTACCGCGCTTTTCATCCGGCACGGCGGAAAGGTTCGCCGCCGTGATGGCTTCCTCGTTGTCCTCCATATGCACGACCACGGGCGCGTCAAAGACGGCTTTCAGGTCCGCCGTCAGCAGGCGGGAGACCTCGCGGGGCGTCCAGCAGTGGATGACCGTGTCCTTGGGATCGAAATTGATCTCCGCCAGGAAACGGCGCGGGGACATGCGTTTGTCAAAGGCGCGGAACAGGGGCTTTCCGTAACGGGCGACCGTTTCCGCCTTGCCCCCGTTGTAGGTCGCGCAGCGCACGCCGAGCTTTGCCAGGGCGTTGGCGAGATGGAAGATATGCATCCCGCTGGGGGAGGTGAAATCGTGGTAGTTGACGAAAATGCTGTTCATGAAGCCGCCTTGTCGTGCAACCCGCCATATGCATCTTCGCGGCGGTGTGGGCGCGGCGGTTCCTTTCTCTCCGTGACAGGGGCGAAAGGGGCCGCCGCCCTGGTGTTACCGTTTGGTCCTGGGCACCCCCGAGGAGGGCATGAGGTTGTGACAGCCTATTTTGTGCTTGTTGCGCAGGGCCGCCTGGGTGATGGAATAGGCGGTCTGGCAGCCGTGGAAAAGGTCCACCAGGGGTTTGGACATCGGGGTGTTGTGGTAGAAATCGTAAATGTGGCGGGAGAGGTCGCGCAGTTCTTCAAAAGCGCGGTTAAGCCGGGCTTCGGTCCGTGAGATGCCGACGTAGTTCCACATGGTGGTCTTGATGGAGGCCCAGTCCTGGGCGATGAGCGCCGGGTCGTCGTTGTGCTCGGAGCCGGAGCTTTCCCAGTCCACAATGGAGTCGAGCAGGCGGGAGGGCAGGCCCCCGTCCTTGTCGAACCGCGCGGCGATGGATGCGGCCGCGTCCCGCCCCCAGACCAGGGCTTCCAGCAGCGAGGTGCTGGCCAGGCGGTTGGCCCCGTGCAGCCCGGTGCAGGCGCATTCGCCGATGGCGTAGAGCCGGTCCAAGGTGGTGCGCCCGGCAAGGTCCGTCAGGATGCCGCCGCAGAAATAGTGGGCGGCGGGCACCACGGGGATCGGTTCCTTGCGGATATCCACCCCGCGAATCAGGCAGTTTTCCAGCACCGTGGGGAAGCGGGTTTCCAGGTCGTGCTCGACCTGGGTCGCGTCCAGAAACACACAGAGCTCGCCGCTTTTCAAAAGCTCGTCCATGATGGCCTGGGATACGATGTCGCGCGGGGCAAGCTCGCCGCGCTCGTCGTACTTGAACAGGAACCGCTCGCCCTTGTCGTTGATGATGCGGGCTCCTTCGCCGCGCAGGGCTTCTGTTATCAAAAACCGGCGCGGTTCCACGTGGAAGAAGGTGGTGGGGTGAAACTGCACGAATTCCACGCCTTCAAGGCGCACGAAAGCCCGGCTGGCCATGGCCACCCCGGCCCCCACCGCGCCGCTGGCGTTGGTGCCGTGCAGGAACACGCGGCTCACCCCGCCGGTGGCGAGCACCGTGACGTCGGCCAGGATGGTTTCCACATTGCCCGTGTTCTCGTTGAACACAAAGGCCCCGCAGCAGGTGTTCTCAAGCTGGTAGCGGTAGGTCATGCTCCGGGTATGGTGGTGCGAGGTCAAAAGGTCGATGGCCGTGTGCCCTTGCAGCACCGTGATGTTCGGTTCCTTGAGAACCGCCGCGTACATATGTTCCATGATGGTGCGGCCGGTGTGGTCCGCCGCGTGGATGATCCTGGCCTTTGCGTGGCCGCCCTCGCGGGTGAGGTCCAACTCGTTCTCTTTGCCGGGTTCAGCGCTGCGGTCAAAGGGGACGTGGACCAGGTCGCGCAGGATGGCGTCAACGGCTTTCGGCCCTTCCACGGCAAGATGGCGCGCCGCGTCCGGGTTGTTGTGGTGCCAGCCAGCCTCAAGGATGTCGTTTTCCAGGGACGGCGCGTCTTCATTGTCGGCCTTGTAGATGATGCCGCCCTGGGCCAGCCAGGAGTTGGCGCTTTCCTCGGAGGTTTCCGCGGTGAGCATGGTCACGGGGACGCCGCGCCGGGCAAGACAAAGGGCGGCCGTGCATCCGGCAAGGCCCGCGCCGATAAGCAACACAGGAGTGTGGGAACGGATAGTGCTCATGGGATATACACCGGTAAAAGATGGCTGGGATACACAGGGATCGAACAAACGTGTCTTAATGTGCGACTTCTTGCCCGTGCGGTCAACAATAAAGTGCATCAAACTTGCCGCGAGAGGGCCGCGGGCGTACAGTAACCCCATGCAGGGCATTGTGTATTACTATGATGAGGAATCCCGGGTCGAGGTCGTGCTCGCGCGGGACGCGGAACGGGCCTACCCGCCCCACGTGCACGCGGAGCACCGTGTTATCGGCCGCGTTCTTTCCGGCTGCGTGCGGCTGGAAACCCGGACCGGCATCCGGACGCTGGGGGAAGGCGAGTCCTTCACCATTCCCGCCGGAACGGTCCACGCGCTCACGATACTGCCGGGCGGCAATCTCAGGACGGAATGCTTCCTTGAGGAGGACCCCGCCCCTGCCGCCGACCCCCGCGTCCGGGCCGTGGCGGCGAGGATCATGGACCGGCCGGACGACCCCTTTTCCCTTGACGATATGGCGGCGTTCACGGGTTACAGCCGGTGGCATTTTTGCCGCCTGTTCCGCAAGGCGACCGGGTTGACGCCGCACGCATTCCAACTCGCCTGCAAGGTGCGGCTTGCGCGGCGGCTTCTCAGGGAGGGCCGGGCGGCGGCCGAAGCAGCCGCCCTGGCCGGGTTCGCGGACCAGAGCCATATGCACAAGGCCTTTGCCCTGCACCACGGCCTGACGCCCAGGCAGTTCATGCAGCGGAGTTTCCCCCTCCGGCGGTGACGAACTTGGCAAGCAGGCAGAGCCCCGCCTTACCGGCCCTGACTTCGTGAGGCTCGTTTTGCGGCAATATCGCCATGACGCCCGGCGTGTATGGGATTTCGCCCTCCGGCGTGACGCAGCTCCCTTCCCCGGTAACCACTTCGTGCAGCTCCAGGCTGGCGGGGTGCGTATGCAGGCCTATGGCGCAGCCCGGCTCAATACGCACGAGATGGCAGGTAAACGCATTGCGCGTATCGCCGGACGTGACGACGGTTTTCAGAAAAACCCCTTTGAAGTCCTTGTGCTCCGTCCACGGCAGGGAAGCCACGTCCCGCCGCTCCTGCCCGGCCGCCAGAAACCCGTTCCCGAAATGCCCGAAATTCCAGCTTTGCATATGATCCTCCTTGAATGGTGATGGTGTGACCATACGGAGCCGGAAAGTATATTTCTTGTAAAAAATTGCGAATATCTGGTATACTATGGCCAACTGGCAAAGTGTCCGCGAACCGCTACATGGAGGCCGATATGCGAACGGTGTATATTGCGATCTTCTGTGTTTTGGGGCTTCTGGTCGTCTTTTATCCGCTGGAAGCCTCGGGCGGAAAAGATGTGGACGGGGTCTGGGTTTTTGACGTCACGGCCACCGTCGCCCTGATGCGGGAAGAGGGCGGCCTGCCCGCGCCGCTGCCGGATATCGAGAAGACGCTCGCCCGTACGCGGATCACCATAGACGGCATGCGCAAGGAGTTCCGGGTGACGGAATCTGGAAAGGAAATGGAGAAATCCATGTTGGTCATGGTTTCCCGGCGGGGTGACGTCATCACCCTGCACCGCAGGCAAAAAGCGGAGGCGCAGTTCCGTTTTCTGGAGGACGGCCGCCTGATGGGTCTGGAAGGCGGCAAACCCGCCTTTGTGCTGCGGCGGGTGGAATAACAACAACAGTATTCAGACAGTACGCCACGAGATGATTTTTTGCTCTCCGGCAAGGAAGATGAGCCTTTTATGGAGGGAGTGTACTCTGATGGTACTCGACCGGAATAAAAGGTGAAATCTGACGCAGCCGGGAGCAAAAAGGCGCTCGTGGCGTACTGTCTAAGATCGCCAGACGGCCAAGGCTTCGGGATGCGCTCCGAGCAGCGCATGTACGGCGTCCGGCACCAGGAATTTAGCGGACCGGCCCGCCAGCAGCCGCTCGCGGACAAGCTCGGCCCGGATATCCAGCCGGGGCAGGGGCAGGTGGATGAACCGCCCGGCATCCGCGACGCCCGGGATGGCATAGGCCGTGTCCGCCGCGCCGAACGGCGCGTCCGTACGCACGGCCCTGGGCCAGAGGTCGCGGATCGTATCCGAAAATACTTCCCCGGCCGCGCCGGAACGCGGCACCACCACGATGTCCGCGAGATAGGGCAACATCTCCCACTGCTGCCAGGTGGCGATGAGCGAAAAATCCTCCGCGCCCAGGATGAAGAACAGGCGCGAGTCCGGTTCCCGCTCCCGGTAGATGCGCAGGGTATCCACAGTGTAGGAGGGGGTATCCCGCTCGTTTTCCAGGGTGTTGACGAAGACGTTGTCCATCCCCGCGATCGCGGCGTTGAGCAGTTCCACCCGGAGGTCAAAGGGCAGCAGACGCCGCCCGCCCTTGTGCGGGGGCCGCGCGCTGGGCAAAAGATCCAGCCTGGCCGGGCGCACGGATTCCATCACTTCCAGCACAAGCCGCATATGGCCCAGGTGGACCGGGTTGAACGTGCCGCCGAAAATGCCGAGCAGCGGTTTGGTGTCCTTTGTCATACATGCCTCCGGCGGGCAGGGATGATCCCCTGCTACTTCCGCAACTGTCCGTTGCCGAGGACCACGAACTTGGTGGTGGTCAGCTCGCGGAGGCCCATGGGGCCGTAAGCCTGGAGCTTGCTGGTGCTGATGCCTATTTCCGCGCCCAGGCCGAGTTGGCCGCCGTCGTTGAGGCGGGTGGAGGCGTTGTGGAGCACCACGGATGCGTCCACCTGCCGCAAAAACCGCTGCACGCGGGCATGGTCGCGGGAGAAGATGCATTCCGTATGGCGGGAGCCGTACCGGGCGATATGGTCCATGGCTTCGTCCATGCTGCCGACCGCCTTGACGGCCAGGATCAGGTCGCCGAACTCCATGCCGAAATCGTCCGCCACGGCCGGGCTCGCTTCCATGCCCGCCTGCTGGAACAGGGGCAGGCTTTCGGCGCAGGCGCGCACCTCGATCTTCGCGGCGGCAAGGGCCGGGACCAGCATGGGGACGAGCGTTGCCAGATGCGACCGGTGGATGAGCAGACACTCAAGCGCGTTGCAGGTGGAGGGGCGCTGGGCCTTGCTGTTGACGATGACCGGCACGGCGAGGTCGAGATCGGCCCCGGCGTCGACGTACGCGTGGCAGACGCCCTTGTCGTGCTTGAGCACCGGCATGGTGGCGAGGGAGGCGACGGTTTGGATAAGCCCCTCCCCGCCGCGCGGGATCATGACGTCCACATACTCATTCAGACGGCAGAGGGCGGCCACGGTTTCCCGGTCACGGATGGGCACGAGTTGGGCCGCGTCGCGGGGGAGGCCGGCCGCCGCAAGGGCTTCCTGGACCAGACCCATGAGGAAGATGTTGGATTCAAGCGCCTCGGACCCGCCGCGCAGGATGACCGCGTTGCCGGATTTGATGCAGAGGATGGCCGAGTCGATGGTCACGTTGGGCCGCGACTCGAAAATCATGGCGACCACGCCGAGGGGGATGCGCATGCGGCCGACAAGCAGGCCGCTCGGCTGCACCCATTGGGTGTCCATCGCGCCGACAAGGTCCGGTTCGGCGGCAACCTGGCGGCAGGCGAGGGCCATTTCCGCCACGATATCCGGGGTAAGGCGCAGCCGGTCCACTTTGGGCTTTTCCAGCCCGTTCGCCATGGCGGCATTCACGTCCTTGGCGTTGACCGCGAAAATGGCGGCCTGGCGTTCCTCGAGAAGGGAAGCCAGGGTGGTCAGGGCCGCGATTTTCGCGGCGGAAGAGGCGCCGAGCAGCGCGCGGGAGGCCGCGCGCGCCTTTTGCCCCATGCCGGTGACAAGATCGGTGATGGAATCAGCCATACGAACTCCGTGTTGCATATCGCGAACCGGCGGTTTTTCTGCCGGTTTGCGGTCAGAACTCATTACATGCGGTGGATTCTGATTGATTACAAAGTCCAAAGGCACTGGATCCCCGCCTTCGCGGGGATGACGTCCGGGAACGCGAAGACCTGCGCCACAAGCTTCAAACGAGTACTCGTCATTCCCGCGAAGGCGGGAATCCAGTGTCTTTCCGTCTTACACCGAGTTTTTCAACAACCTCGGTAGAACTCATTGCATGCAATGAGTTCTACACGCGGTTCTTTTTCGTGGCAAGGATAAGGGAGAGGTAGTTCGGGGACGCCGGGGCCTGTTCCGCCGGCGCGATGACCTCCCCGTCAAGGCCGAGGCGGGAGACGAAAAGCGCGTCCTTGGGATCTTTTTCGCTCGCGAGAACGGCCTGGATCATGGGCAGGGTCTTGTAGGCCTTGAGGATGGCCGCGTTGTCGCCGAGGCGCAGGTCCGCGCGCAAAGCCTCCTCGTCCATGACGCCCGGCAGGAGCAGGAAATTTTCGTCCTTTTCGCACAGCACGGTGCGGGTCGCGGCGGCCGCCGCCTGGAAGGAGGTGACGCCGGGAACGACCGCCACCGGAATATGCGGGAACAGCGCGTTCACGGTCCGCATGAGGTAGCCGAAAGTGCTGTAGATCAGGGGGTCGCCGAGGGTCAGGAACACGGCGTCGTCGCCCGCTTCCAGACAGGACGCGGCGATCCGCGCGTTTTCCTCCCAGGCGAGCGCCAGGGCCTTTTCGTCGTGGGTCATGGGGAAGGCCAGCCGCACGATCCGCGCGCCCTCCGGCAGGTGGGGGCGGGCGATTTCCAGGGCCGTGGAATATTCGTTTTTGGTGCTGGCCGCTGCCAGCACCACGTGCGTTTTTTGCAGGACGGAAACAGCCCGCAAGGTCAAAAGGTCCGGCGCGCCGGGGCCGACGCCGACCCCGTACAATGTGCCGGGCTTGGGAGTGGTGGTCATGGTTTTACAGCCTCCTGGGCTGGGGGAAAAAGGCCTGGATGGAGAAAGGCGGCGAGCAGTTCGGCGGCATCCACGGCTTTCGGGCCGGGGCGGGAAAAAACATGCTCGTCAACGACAAGGACGCGCCCCAGGGCAACCGCCCGCAATACGGCGAAGTGCGGCCTGTCCGCGAGGGGGGCGGGATTTTTGTTCATGGGGCCGGTCTGGACGCAGTAAACGTCCGGGTTCAGGCGCAGCAGTTCCTCCTCGCTCAGGCGGACGATGCGGCCCGTGCGGCCTGTGCCGCCCGCGCCACCCGTACCGGAGGATGCATCTTCCCCGGCCAGCACGTTCACGCCCCCGGCGGCGCGGATGATGTCCGTGACCAGGGAATCCGGCCCGGCCCCGAGGAGGTTGGGGTAGCGGACTTCAAAAAACACGCCGGGCCGGGGGCGAGGGGCGTTTTTCAGGGTATCCCCGAGAGCGTCCAGGCGGCGTTGCAGGGAGCGGACGAGTTCCTCCGCGCCGTCTTCCGCGCCGGTAAGCGTGCCGATGCGTTCGATGACGGAAAAAAGATCCGCAAAGGTCCGCACCTGGAAAAAGGCCGTGGGAACGCCGTGGTTCCGCAGGGCCGCCACGCTTTGGGCCGCTTCCGCCCGCCCGCCCATTTGCAGGGCCAGGTCCGGCCGCAGCCCGAGCACCAGCTCCATGTTGGGCCGCATGTGCGTGCCGATGGAAGGGGTGGCCGATTCAGGGCCGTCGTCGGCCTTGGTCCGGCCCGCGATGCGGTCCTCGAGGTGCATGTCCGTCAAAATGTCGGTAAAGGCGGCGTACAGCGGCACAATGCGCCTGGCCGGGGCCTCCAGGCAGATTCTGTCCCCGCCGTCGTCAATGATGCAGCGCGCGGCCCAGGCGGAAGGGCTGGCGCCGGGCGTTGCGAGGGCGGCGGTCGCCAGGAGCAGAGTGAAAAGACGCTTATGCACGGGCGCTCTCCGTTTCCGGCAGGGCCAGGGCTTGGGGCAGTTTCATGGCCGGGTGTTCCAGCACGAGAAAGGGCGCCTCGTACACGCGCTCCAGGGTGGCGGCGGTGAAAATATCGCGGGTTGGCCCGTCCGCGACGACCGCGCCGTTTTTCAGGAAAATCAGCCTGTCGCAATATAACGCCGCCAGGTTGAGGTCGTGGATGGCCATGAGGACCGTTGCGCCGTCCCGCTTGTTGCGCTGCCGGATCCGGTCGAACAGGGCGGTGGCGTGGGCCGGGTCCAGGCCGGTTGCGGCTTCGTCCAGGAGCAGAACACCCGTTTGCTGGGCAAAGGCCCGCGCGGCGTAAACCCGTTGCAGTTCCCCGCCGGAAAGGGTGCGCGCGGGTCTTTCCGCCAGATGCGCGACAGCCGCTTCCTCCAAGGCGCGCCGGACAATGGCGCCGTCTTCTTCCGTGTACTTTTCCAGAAATTTGTGATGGGCATAGCGGCCCATGAGCACGGTTTCGAACACCGTGAATTCCGGGACGCTCTCGGGGCGCTGCGGCACGAAGGCCATCATCCTGGCCCTTTCCTTGTGCGACAAAGACCGCACCGCTCTATCGCGGATGAGGACCCGCCCCCCGGAGGGCGCAAGGCTTCCGGCCACGGCGCGCAGCAGAGTGGTTTTGCCGCTGCCGTTGGGGCCGAGCAGGCCCGTCATCTCGCCGGGCCGGATGTCCAGAGAGACGCCCGCCAAAGCCGGGGCGGCATTGCCGTAACGGACCGTCACATCGCGGAGGCGGATCATGACAACCGTCCCTCCCGGCGTCCCGCGCGGCGGAGCAGGTAACAGAAAAAGGGGCCGCCGAGCAGAGCCGTGATGACGCCCACGGGCAGTTCCACCCCGTCCGGCAGGAGCGAGCGGGCCACGACGTCGGACCAGAGCAGCAGAATGCCGCCGCAAAAAGCGCTTGCCGCGAGCAACGGCGCGTGCCGCGCGCCGATGGCGAGGCGGACCAGATGCGGCACCACCAGCCCCACGAACCCGATAATGCCGGAAACAGCCACGCAGGAAGCCGCCACGGCGCTTGCGCCGAGGAGCAGCCAGAACCGCGCGGCGGTGGCGTTGACGCCTAAGTGCCGGGCGTCCGCGTCGCCGAGGGAAAGGAAGTCCAGCTCGCGGGCCAGCAGGACGACCGGGATGCAGCCCAGGACCAGCCCCGGCAGGAGAACGGGCATGTCGTGCCAGCCGCGCCCCTGGAAACTGCCCATGATCCAGAACACGATGCCCGCCACGGAATCCTCGTCCAGCGCCTTGACCAGCGCGATAAGGGCCGCGAGAAAAGCGGAAACCACAACCCCGGCCAGCACGAGGGTTTCGCGCCCGAGCGCGCCCCGGCTGGTTGCGAGCAGCAGGACCAGGGCGAGCGCCGCGCCCGCCCCGGCGAGAGCCGCCAGCGGGTACAGGGGCGCGGCCAGGCCGAGCGCGATGGCGAGCGCCGCCCCGAAGGCCGCCCCGCCGGAAACGCCCAGCGTGAAGGGGTCGGCCAGGGGGTTGCGCAATATTCCCTGGAACACCACGCCGGAAACGGCGAGCCCGGCCCCGGCGAAAAGGGCGAGCAGCGCGCGGGCGAGGCGCAACTGCAAAACGACCGTCACGGCTGGGTCGCCGGCAACACCGGACGAGCCGGTAAACAGGATGCGGATGACGTCCGCGAACGGCACCGGATACGCCCCGACGGCGCAGGCCCCGCCGACGGAAACGGCAAGAACCGCCGCCGCGAGGAGCAGGAGCGGCCGCCGCCGTTTCCATCGGGGATGCGGCGATTGCCGGTATGGGGTGGGGGTATTCAGCGTCGTGTTCCTATTGCAACGCGTCATTTTTCAGAGCCAGAAGGGCCGCGTCAAGATGATCGAACCATATTTCCCGGATGGCCGGAACACCGTACAGGGGGGTGAAGGCTTCCTTCACCTGCCAGCCTTCCTTGGTCAGAACGCTTTTCCAGGAGTCTTCCCCGCCGCCGTAGAGGTCGTTGACGGCATGGTCGCCGGCGAGCCCCAAAAGCGGCGCGACCCAGAGAACGGGCTTTTTGGCGCCGGGTTTGCCGAGGGCCTTGAGGGTGGTTTCACGGTCCGGCGTGCCCTCAAGGGTACTGATAAAAATTTTCGCGTCCCGGTTCGCCATATGCCACTGCAGGGCGGGGTAGACCATGCCGCCGATGCCGTGGCGCGCGCCGTGCCCGACGAAGACGACCGGTTCTCCGGCCTTCCGTTCCTTGGGCAGGGAGCCGATCAGGGCTGCCGCGACCTTTTCGCAGTCTTCGTTGGAGGCCATGAGGGGCGCGCCGAGGCCGATTTTTTCAAGCCCCTTGGGCAACCCTTCCTGGGCCTTGGCAACGGCGGCGATGCCGTCATATTCCGCGCCGGGGATAAGCTGGAGGCTCTGCACCGCCACACGGGTGTAGCCTTGGTCAGCGAGATCGGCCAGGGCCCTGAACAGGGACGGGATCACGATGCCGTTTGCCGCGTTTTTCGCCATGACCATGCGGGCGGTGTTGGCGAGCACCACGCGGGTGGGGGCGTAACGCTTTTCGGCTTCGCGGACAAAGGCCGCTTCCGCGTCCTGCGCTTCCGTAACCGTGCTGCCGAAGCTGGCCAGTACGATGGCCGTACGGGCTTCCTTTTTTTCCGCATGCTTGGCTGCCTGGGTGGAAAGCGGGATGCAAAGAAGAGCGGTTATAACGATGATGGAGGAAAGAACGCGCATCGCATTTCTCCGGAAGTTTGACCACGGACAAAAAAAGTCCTTCCCGCCGGGGCGGAAAGGACGCCGGATTTTGTCCTCAAAAGCTTTCGCGGCAAAAGGCCCGTTGCCGCAAAGCGCGCCATGAAGGCGGACGGAAGGCCGCCTTCACCAGACAGCCAGGCCGGTATTCCGGCTTCCCCCACATCTTCCCGCCTTCCCGGTTGCCCAGTGGCGTTTCGCGTCATGCGCGGAAGGTGCTGTTACGGGGGCTACGGCGGCGGCTCCGCTCCCGACTTTGACGGGATTCCCGCTTGGCCTGTCGTACTGACAGGAACCTGGTCTGCGTTCCGTTTCTCTAGGCGGGGAAAGGGGTGGCTGTCAAGGCGGAAAATCCGATGCCGGGCTTTTCTTCCCCGCGTGGAGTCCGCCGCTAAAAAACAGATATAGAGTATTTTTTTGCATATAATATAATTTAGCCGTATAGTGTTGCTGCAACTTCGTCGATAAAGCATAAACGTACACGTTGCCCGCCGGCGTCAGCGGGGGAGCAGGATTGGGAGTTGCGGCGCCATATACCGATGTGAATTCAGAGGTGGGTATGTCACAGACGAATATTTTGCTGGATGCCGGAACCAACGAACTGGAAGTCGTTGAGTTCTACCTTGATGAAGAAGGCTATCGCGGACACTACGGTGTCAACGTGGCAAAGGTGCTGGAAATCATCAGGGAACAGCCTGTGACGGCCATGCCCCAGATGCGCCACCCGGCGGTTCTGGGCGCGTTTCCGCACCGCGACGGCCGCGTGGTTCCGCTGGTGGACCTCGCCCTGTACCTTGGGAAGAAACGCGCGGCTACCCAGGAACCGAAGATCATCGTTACGGAATTCAACAACATCATTACCGGCTTTCTCGTCTCCGGCGTGAACAGGATTCACCGCCTGAGCTGGCAGGAAGTGGAAGCGCCGGGCAGCTTTTTGCAGAACATGAGCCGCAACGCCATAACCGGCGTTGTGCGCCTTGAGGGCCGGGTGGTCTTTATCCTGGATATGGAAGCCATCGTCGGCGAGCTTGACCCGGCGCTCGCCATCCGGCTGGACGGCGCGCTCCACGACGCCTCCGGCAAGGGAACCATCTACACGGTGCTGCACGCCGACGACTCCGGCAACGTGCGCAACCTCGTCAAACGGCTGATGGAACAAAGCGGCCGGTTCAAAATCATCCAGACGTCCAACGGTGAGGAGGCCTGGAATACGCTGCTGCGATTCCGCCGCGAGGAAGAACAGGGCGGCACGCCGGTCAAGCAGCGGGTGCAGGCGGTCATTTCGGATATCGAAATGCCCCAGATGGACGGCCTGACCCTGTGCCGCAAAATAAAAGAAGACGCCACGTTGAAGTATCTGCCGGTGGCGCTCTTTTCCTCCCTTATTACGGACCGCCTGGAACACAAGGGCGAATCCGTCGGCGCGGACGCCCAGTTCGCCAAACCCGATTTGCAGGTCCTGAGCGAAAAGGTTCTGGAACTCATCACGACCGGCAAGGTAAAAAGCCTGCCCTCGGACGCGTTTCTGTAACTGCCGCACCATACGCCCGAAAATAAAACCCGCCATCCGGCGGGTTTTATTTTCGGCATTTTCCGTGTGGCTTATTTCGGGAACTCGAACGCATCCGCCTGTTTGGCGGGGCCGCTGGACGAGGTCGCGTCCCCGTGCACCCAGGCGCCGCCCTCGTTCATCGAGTAGACCGGGTCGAACCGGCCCTTGTACTGGGTGTGCGGGAATATGTTGTTCTTGGGCCTGGCGTTGTTGTCCAGGATGAACCAGGTTTTGGCCGTGTGCACGGCCAGCACGGCGTGCATTTCGGAGGCCTGGGTCCCGGCTTCGTCAAAGCGTTTCACGGCCACGATGCGCATGCGGTCGGCGGGCACGCCGAGAAAGCGCAGGGCGAAATACTTGGCAATGGCGTAATCCTCGCAGTCGCCGCCCCTCTTCAGGATGAACTCCTTGGGGGACGCCCAATATTCGGGGCTGTCCCAGGCGTTCTGGTCGCTTTGGGGCCGCCACTGGTTGAAATACCCGTTCACCATCCGGAGAACGTCCTGTTCCTGGCTCTGCTTGGCCTGGGCCACCATGTTCTTCCAGGTCGGCCTGTCGACCGGCCCGAAGTTTTCCCCGCCCGGAGTAAAGCCGGGGGCGGCGGTCTGCGCTTGCAGAACGCGCTGCCAGAGCGGGTCGAGCTTTCTGTGCCAGGGGTCCACGACGGTCGCGGCCCGTTCCGGCTTTTGGAAAAGGCCGTCTTCGGCCCAGGCCGGCAAAACGGAAAATACGATCAGGCATATGGCGAATACAATACGGTTACACATGGCTCCCCCTGTCCATGGTCAGATTTTCAAACCGGCTCCGGCCTTCAGAAGACGGCAGATCCGTTCAGCCGCGTTCTGGAGCAATTCTTTCCCGTTCTCCAGGCATTCCTGGAGGGAAATGGGGCCCGGCGCAATGGAAAAGATCGCGTCAATGCCCTGCGCAAGAACGTCGTCGGCGCCCTTGCCCATGCCGCCGGACAGGCAGACGACCGGGATGCCGTATTTTTTCGCGGCCTGGGCCACGCCGGCAGGGGCTTTGCCGTAGGCTGTCTGAAAATCGGTCCGGCCTTCGCCGGTGAAGACGAGGTCCGCTTTTTTCACCCGCGCGTCAAAGTTCACGGCGTCAAGCACCAGCGTCACGCCCGGCATGAGGGCCGCGCCGGTGAAATACAGGAGCGCCGCGCCAAGGCCGCCCGCCGCGCCCGCGCCGGCCGTTTCCGCCACCTGCGTTTTACCGGTCGTTTTGGCGGCGACGGCGGCAAAAACGCCGAGAGCGGCGTCGAGCTGCTTCACCTGGGCCGGGGTAGCGCCTTTTTGGGGGCCGAACACGGCGGATGCGCCGCGCGGGCCGCAAAGGGGGTTGTCCACATCGCAGGCGACGCGGATGTCCGTCTTCGCCAGGCGGGGGTCCAGGCCGGAAAGGTCGATGGAGGCCAGGTTGGCGAGGGCCGCGCCGCCGGGGGGCAGGGCGTTCCCCGAACCGTCGAGAAATTTCGCGCCCAGAGCGCGGGCGAAGCCGGTGCCGCCGTCATTGGTGGCGCTGCCGCCGATGCCGAGGATGATGGCCGTCACGCCTTCGTCCAGGGCCGCGCGCACCAGCTCCCCGGTGCCGTAAGTGCACGCGTTCAGCGCGTCCCGGTCGTCCGGGGCAAGGAGCGGCAGGCCGGAGGCCGAGGCCATTTCAATGACCGCTGTTTTCCCGTCGCCGAACAGCCCCCATTTGGCGTTGACCGGGTCGCCTTTGGGGCCTTTTACCCGCGTTTCCCGGAACGTGCCGTTCGTCGCGGCCACAAGCGCGTCCACCGTGCCTTCGCCGCCGTCGGCAATGGGCACGAGGTCGAAGGCCGCGCCGGGAAAAACGCGTTTTGCGCCGGTTTCCATGGCTTCGGCGACGTCAAGGGCGGAAAGGCTGCCTTTGTAAGAGTCCGGCGCAATGAGAATATGCATGTCGGCCACCTGCGGTTGTGGTTGCTGGATAAGGAAAAAAAAGAGCGCGCGGCTGACCGCGCCGAGAAAGTAAATGCCACGGGGGGGTGGGCTTGTCAACGAAGGGGCGGCGTTTCAGACGCCGCCTCATGTGTGCACGTGGCGCTCTTCGCCGATATGGCGCACGAATCCCCGGCCGTTGTTGAACAGGGATATCGCCGTGGTATAGCCGAGCTCATGGTAGAGCGTGCCGAGGTATGCCTCGAAATGCTGGCCCGTGTACCGGGGAGTCAGCAACTGCCCGCTGTAGGACCCAAGGGCTTTGTAATCCGCCAGCCGCCGCAAACCGGGGTTAAAGGAGAATCCCCGCCAGACGCCGTGTTCCGTTCTGCCTTCATTGATGACGGCGAATTTGCCGGTCGCGTCCACGGTATAATCGAGTTCCCCCATGGGGAAGAGCAGGTCCGGCCGGCGCAGGTGCACCTGAAGCATTTTGGGAGAGGATTCGAGGATGGGAAAGGACGTTTCAATGAACCCCGGCGCGTAAAACTCCCAATCGTCCTCGCAGTGGAATATGTAGTCCGTATCCACGTATTTGTAGGCCACGTCGATACCCAGGAGCTGCCCCAGGCGGGGCCGGGTGTGGAGCACGGAGATGCCGCGCCCCGCGTATTTCGCGTCGCGGTCGACGAATTCCGGGTACACGTAGCTGTCTTCCCAGATCAGGATGCGCCGTATGCCCCGGTATGTATTGTGGGTGAAAAAGGAGTCCAGCGTCCGTTCGAGCAGGTCGTGCCTGTTGGATGAGGTGATGACGACCGTGACGTTTGTGTCCATGAAACCCTCCGGTGCTGACTGTATCGGATTCGGCCGCCGGAGCAAAGAGCGGAAGGAAAAAAGAAATCCGGCGCGCCGCGGACGCGGCGCGCCGGACTGAATTGCGAAGCGGAGCTTACTTCTTCACCTGGTCCATGCCCTTTTGCAGGGCCGTGCGGTTGAGTTCAAGGATTTTGGGCTTGCTGGCGAATTTCTTGCCGAGCATGGCTTCCATGCCGTTGATCATCTCTTCCCTGGTGACGGGCTGGCAGGCGGCGATAAGCACGCCGAGGCCGATCATGTTCAGCACTTTGGGGTTGCCCAGCTCGTCCGCGATGGCGTTCATGGGCGCCTGCACCTGGGTGATGTCCTTCCTGGCGACCAGGTCCGGGGCGAGCGAGGAGTTGATTATCAGGGTTCCGCCCGGCACGATCTGCGGGGCGAAGCGCGTCACGGAGGGCAGGTTCATGGCCACCACGACGTTGGGCTCGGTGATGACCGGGGAGCCGATGGCCTCATCGGAGATCGTCACGCTGCAATAGGCCGTGCCGCCGCGCATTTCCGGGCCGTAGGAGGGAATCCAGGAAACCTTCTTGCCCGCCTGCATGCCGGCCTGGGTCAGGAGCTGGCCCATGAGCATGATGCCCTGGCCGCCGAAACCGGAGAAGATGATGGAGTGTGTCATTGGGCCGCTCCTTGCTCGATATCTTTGGTCACCCCGAGCGGGTAGTGTTGCATCATGGTCGTGCCCACCCATTCGGACGATTTGGTCGGCGTCATGCCCCAGTTGGTCGGGCAGGTGGACAGCACTTCAACCAGGGAGAAGCCCTTGCCCGCGAGCTGGAGCTCGAAGGACTTCTTGATGGCTTTTTTGGCCTCGTTGATGTGCTTGGGCGTGTGGACCGCGACGCGCGTCACGAACACCGGCCCGTCGATGGCGGCCATCAGTTCGGCGACCTTGATGGGGTTGCCCGCGACGTGGTGGTCGCGGCCGTAAGGCGAGGTGCTGGTGGTCTGGCCTTCCAGGGTGGTGGGGGCCATCTGGCCGCCGGTCATCCCGTAGATGGCGTTGTTCACGAAAATGACGGAGATGTTTTCCCCCCGGGCCGCGGCATGGATGATTTCAGCCGTGCCGATGGCGGCGAGGTCGCCGTCGCCCTGGTAGGTGAAGACGACCTTGTCCGGATGCGAGCGCTTGATGCCCGTGGCGGCGGCCGGAGCGCGGCCGTGCATGCAGCCGACGGTGTCGAAGTTGAAATAGTCGTACGCCAGCACGGAGCAGCCGATGGAACTGGCGGCGATGGTTTTTTCGCGGATGCCGAGTTCGTCGATCACTTCCGCGACCAGACGGTGGATGATGCCGTGATGGCAACCGGGACAGTAGTGGGTGGGAACGTCCCTGAGTGCTTCAGGGCGTGAAAAAACTTTCTTTTCCATAACCTTATCCTTTGTTCCGGGCCATGCCCCGGACGGTGTCCAGAATTTCCTGGGAGTCGGGCAGAATCCCGCCCATCCGGCCGTAGAAGGCCACTTCGGTCTTTTCGGCCACGGCGAGGCGCACGTCTTCCACCATCTGGCCGGCGCTCTGTTCGACAACGAGGAATTTTTTACCTTTTTCGGCCAGCGCGCGAATGGGGGCCGTGGGGAAGGGCCACAGGGTGATGGGACGCAAGAGGCCCACTTTGAGGCCCTCTGCCCGGGCTTTCTGCACGGCGGAGAGCGAAATGCGCGAAGAAATGCCGTAGGCCACGATCACGACGTCCGCGTCCTCGGTCTGGATTTCTTCCCAGCGCAGTTCGTTTTTGGAAATTTCCGCGTACTTGGCCTGCAAGTCCTTGTTGTGGGCTTCGCACCGGGCGGCCTGCAAGTACAGGCTCGTCACGATGTTGGGTTCGCGTCCCTCACAACCGGAGCAGGACCAGGTTTTTTTCGGCAAGCTGGCGGGATCGATGGGATCGGGCAGGGTGACCGGTTCCATCATCTGGCCGGTGACGCCGTCGCCGAGGATCAGCACGGGCGTTTTGTAATGGTCGGCCTTGTCAAAGGCCAGGATGGTGTAATCCATGAGCTCCTGCACGGAGTTGGGCGCGAAGACCAGCAAACGGTAGTCGCCGTGGCCGCCGCCCTTGGTGGACTGGAAATAGTCCGCCTGGGACGCCTGGATCGTGCCGACCCCGGGGCCGCCGCGGCCGATGTTCACGATGACGCAGGGGAGTTCCGCCGCCGCCAGCGTGGAAATGCCTTCCTGCTTCAGGCTGATGCCCGGGCTGGAGGAGGAGGTCATAACGCGTTTGCCCGCGGCCGCCGCGCCGTACACCATGTTGATGGAGGCGATTTCGCTCTCCGCCTGGACGAACACGCCGCCGATTTCCGGGAAGCGCTTGGCCAGGTATTCGGGGATTTCCGTCTGCGGGGTGATGGGATAGCCGAAATAATGGCGGCAACCCGCCAGGATCAGCCCTTCGCCGATGGCCTCGTTGCCTTTCATGAGAACTTTTTCTTTCATGGGATGATCCTTATTTGTATACGTCAATGGCCACGTCGGGGCAGGTGCGCGCGCACATGGCGCAGCCGATGCAGTCTTCCTTCCTGATGCACTCCGAGGGGTGGTACCCGCTCTGGTTGATCCTTTCCGAATAGGCCAGGATCTTTTTGGGACAGGCCACGAAGCACAGCCCGCAGCCTTTGCAACGGTCTTCCTTGATCTCCACTCTTGGCATGGTGTTTCTCCTTTTGGGCGGGGCCTTTGACGGCACGCGGCGCCCGTGTTCGACAAAATTTCCTTCTATTTCCAACGGCCCGTCATTTTTTGCGGGACCGTTTCCAGAACCCTAATTCTTCGGCGCCCCGGAACAGCTCCTCGCGGAAATCCGGGTGGGCCACGTTGATGATCCGCTCGGCCCGCTCCCAGATCGACCGGCCCGCCAGATCCGCGACGCCCCATTCCGTGACGAGGCAGTGCATCTCCGTGCGCGGGTCGGTCACGGCGCTGTACTGGGGCAAACTTAGTCGGATCCGCGAATGGGCCTTGCCGCTCTTGTCCTTGTATGTGGACGTGCAGCACACGAAGCTTTGGCCGCCCTCGGACAAATACCCGCCGTTGATGAAGTCCAGCTGCCCGCCGGACCCGCTGATCTGCCGTTTGCCCGAGGTTTCGCTCGTCACCTGGCCCAGCACGTCCACTTCCACGCAGGAGTTGACGGTGACCATGTTCGGGTTTTGCGCTATCACGGCGGGGTTGTTTGTATAATTCACGGCGCCCGTCGCGAGCCGGTCTTTGTTCGCCCGCGTCCAGTCGTATAACGCCGCGCTGCCCGCACAGAAGGTGAACATTCCGACGCCCTTGTCAATGCCCTTGTGCGTATTCGTGATCTTGCCCGCCTCGAACATGGCCATATAGGCGTCCACGAGCATTTCCGTATGCATGCCCAAATTTTTCAGGTCCGACTCGATAATCATGGACCCGATCGCGTTGGGCAGCGCGCCGATGCCGAGCTGGATGGTGGCGCCGTCCCGGATGCGCGGGATGATGAGGGAGGCGATCAGCCGGTCTGTTTCGGTGGAGGGGGCGGGCGGAATGACGGCCATGTCCGGGTTTTCGCCTTCCACCACATAGTCGATCTCGCTGATGTGGATCTTGTGCTCGTACCCGTTGGGAAACGCCGGAAATTTTTCGTTCACTTCCAGGATGACGGTCTTGGCTTTTTCCACAATGGCCCTGGTGGCGGAGTTGGTGAACGAGCAGTTGAAATACCCCTCGTCGTCCATCGGGGAGACGCAGAACATGGCCACGTCCACTTCCAGGCTTTTGCGGTAGAAGAGGGGTTTGTTGCGGTAGACCATGGGCGTGTGGGTGATGATCCCTTCGTCCATCAGTTTGCGCTCGAACCCGGTGGTATGCCACGTGCTGTAGCTGAAATGCTCCCCGGTGGCATCCGCTTCGATGATCTTGAACGAGCCCATGCGCATGCCGCCGCGTACGCGCACCCCGAAAAGCTCGTCTTTGCGGGCGGCAAGGGCCGCGTCAAGCACGACGGGTTGCGAGAGGCAAAAGTTGTAGTCCACCCAGTCGCCGGATTTCACCGACCGGACGGCCGCCTCGGGAGAGACTACTTTTGCGCGGTATTGCGTGCGGGCGTTCATGCGTGTTCTCTGTATCAAAAAACGTTCAATCCTGCGCCTGGCATGGCCGTTCACGCGGAGCGGGCCTGCCGTCAGGATTGCGGGAATGTGTCGTGTTTGTACAAACCTGGTCAAATTTACCAACGCGCACGCGGCGTTATCAAAAAACACCCTCTCGCGTGGAACGAAGGGGTGTTATATACAGTATCCTTTCAAAAAAGAAAACAGCGTTTCCCCGTCAAATTTCCGGAAACAGAAGATATGCCGGATTTGGATGGTTTTTCCCGCTACCTGCCCCTTCACCGCATTTTTTTGCCGGGCCCACGCAGGCGGAAAAGCCTCAGTAATCTTTTTTCCACCCCAGTCCTATCTGGCTCGAATTGGAGGTGGTTTTGCCCTGCAAGCTCAGGTTGGGGCGCAGTTCAACCTCGATCCGCACGCCGGTGCTGTCCGCCGTGGCCCCCTGTTCCACGCCCACGTAAATCGCGTCGTTGATGTATTTGCCCGCTTCCAGGGTGGGGGTCGCGGCGCTGTCAGAGCCGCCGCCGGAAGAGCCGTTGCCCCCGCCGCCGACCGTGCCGGCCCCGGGCGCGCCGGAAACGCTGCGGTTGTCGCCGGTTTCCCCGCCGCTGGACCCGACGCGCAGCATGTCTATACCGAGTTTCGTCCGCATGGTCGCGAGGGGGTCAAGCCCGTCCCCGCCGATATTGGCGAGCTGGCGGAGGCTGTTGGCCACCTGGAGCGCCTCGAACCGGCTGAGTTTGGAGAATTCCTTGCCGAACAGAACCTCGGCCATGATCTGGTCCTGGGGCAGGGAGGGCTGGCTTTCCATCTTGATTTCCGGCTTGCTGGCCGTGCCTGTTGCACGGACGATGGCCATGATGTTGGGGCCGTCGTACGTGAGGTTGAGGTTGAGGCCCGGGTCTATCCGGTCGCCGCCCATGAAGGCGATGTCCCCGCCGCTGAAGGCGAAAGGACGGGACATGAGGTCGAAGGTGCCCCGCACGGGCTTGAGGCTGCCGGTCAGGGACGGCGCGGAAGCCTTGCCTTTGACCGCGAGGTTGCCCGCCCATTCGCTGTCCAGGCCGCGCCCCCGGATATAGAAGCGGTGGGGGATGGCGACCTTCACATCCAGTTCGGGGCCGGAAGAGGGTTTTTCCTGCTGTGCGGCGGGGTCGGTGATCTCCAGCGTGCGCACGCCCCCGGCCAGCTTGGCGATGGAAAGCTCGCCGCGCTCGACTTCCACATCGGCGGCGACTTTCATCGTGTCCAGCGGCCCGTCCACGGAAAGCTTCCCGGAGAGCCGCAGGAAAATGTCGTCGCGGTGCAGGGGCTGCAGGTGGTTGATGTGCCCCCTGGCCGTGATGCGCGGCGCGGATGAGACCGCATTCCCCGCCGGTTGCCCGGGGGAGGAGAGAGCGCCTTCCAGCGCGACATACCCGCCCATGCCGTCTTCCGCGCGCATGAGGAGCTTTGAATCCCCGGAGGAAGCGCTGGCCGCTTCCACCGCGATATTGGTCAACAGGACGCCGAGAATGCTGTCCTCGAACCGGCCGTTCGCCACGTAGGCGTTGACGGTGTACTCGGGCTTTTCCATGGGGCCCTTGACCTCGGCGTCAACCTGGGCAAGGCCGGACAGGTTTCTGTCCGGGACCGGCGCCAGCGCCCAGAGCGGGGCTATCTCCCCGCGCCAGGCCACTTTCGCGCCCAGGGGGGCGGTCATGGCCGGTTCCGGCGCGCCGTTGGCCGCGAACCGCAGCGGGACGTTGAAATGGATCTGCGCGTCAGGTGAATTGGCCGGGGTTTTGGCAGCCTGGTTTGGGGCAGTTTGGCTGCCTTCGAAGCCGACGTTTAGGCTCCCCCTGAGGCGGGATATGCCGCCGCCGGATTTTAGCTGCGGGAAATTGGGGTCCGCCCGCTGGTCCAGCGTGCTCGCCAGGATAAAGGCCACGGCCGGGGTCTTGGCTTTCCCCACGGCCGGGGCGGTGACCACGGCTTTGGCGTCGATTTTTCCCTGAACGGCCGCGCCGCTCTTTTTGATAACGGCTTCGGCGGAAAGGGTGCCGTCCGGCACGGGCGCCTGAACGGCCTCGCGGATCAGGCGGAACGGGAATTCCGTGACGGTGGCCGTAAGGTCCGCGTTGCCGCCGGCGAGGGCGGCGTCAAGCGCGATCGCGCCGTTGCCCGGAACCACGTTAAGCTTGAGATTCTTCACCTTGACGGCGTCGCCGAGGTCCACGGTCGCGGGCGCGGTGAGGTAGATCCCCATGGGGGAATCCGGCACGCGGGCCGCGAGCCGGTCCAGCGTGACCCGCATGGGGGAAAGGGCAAAACTGCCGGCCACGGTCAGCCGTTCCGCCTTGCCCGGCTGGGCCGGAGCGCCCTTGGGCGCGGACGCGACGGCCTGGCTCGCGGTTTTGTCCGTGCGCAGGGCGGCGGCGAACGCGCCTTTCCCCTGCTTGGCGGTAACGGCCACGGCCCCGGTCTGCCAGGTCACGGGGCCGGCTTCGCCCTTGCCGAGCGCGAGGTTCAGCGCGACGTCGGGGTTGGCGAGGTCCCGGGCTTCGACGGTGCCGGAAAGTCCGTTGATCGCAAAGGCATCCGGGAGGGAGAGCGCTTCCGCGCGCAGCGAGGCGGTAATCTGCTGCGCGTTGGCGCTGTGGGTGAACTTCGCGTCAAACCCGGCCTTGCCGCCGGCAATGGGAACGCCGGACAGGGCCGCAATGGGCTTCCAGTCCGTAACGGTTGCGGACGCCGTGCCGTTGAGGGACGGCAGGACCGCGCCCGCGCCGGAGTTGGGGCCGGGCGGGGGGATGGCGGCGGTGATGTCCGCCGCGAGGGCCGTGCCCGCGAGGGTCAGGTCCAGGCCGCTCAGCCGCGCGGTAACCGCGCCGTCCGTTTTTTGCGCGGCGGCGAGGGCGGTGTGCAGGGCCACGGGCCCGGCGGGGCTTGCGCCAAGCGTCACACCGGCCTTGGTGTCCACGGTTTTTTCCGCGCCCTCAGGCAGGGAGGCGGTACCGTCGATACCCGCGCGGAACTGTTTGAATTCCCCGGCCTGAGTTTTGATGGATTCGCTTGTGGCTTCCAGGGAGAAAACGGGCGCGGCAAGCGTGCCGGACAGCCTGGCCTTGGCCGCGACGGCGCGCAAGGAGGCCGCCTGGGCCGTGATCGCGTCTACTGTCGCGTCCAGGGTGGCGGCCGGGGCTTTGAGCGTGCCGGAAAGTGTTGCGTTGGCGCGCAGGTTGGCGACGGAGGCCGCGTCCGTTTTGATGGCGTCGCTGGCGACTTCCAGGGTGGCGGCGGGCGCGTCCAGGGTGCCGGAAGCGTTCAGTTTCGCGCGTAGCGCGCCTTCCACGCCCGGCGCCGCGGCCTTGATGTCCGAAAGGGCGGCCTCGAAGGCCGCGGACAGGGCTTTGTCCTTGAGCGCGAAGGAACCGCTGCCCGAGGCCGAGACGGCCCCGGCTTCCAGGGTGGCGAGGTTCAGGGCGAAGCGTGTGCTTTCGCTGCCGTCCGCGGTCGCTTTTACCGTGAATTGCGGCCCGAGAATGCGCTGCAACTCGTCCGACCCCCAGCGCATCGCCGTGCCGGAAAGATCCGCCGTTGCCGCGATTTTTTTGTCGCCGTCAACGCTGGCCTCCAGCGCGGCGGTCACGCTGCCGCCCATGTCCTGCCCGGCCAGCCGGGCAACGACGGTTTCCCATTTGCCGCCCGCCTGGGTTGTGAGCGTGGTTTTCGCCGACGCGGCGAGGGTTTCCAGGTCGGCCCCGCCCACGGCGTCGAGGCGCAGGCCCAGCCCGTCCAGGAAGGCCGATTGCAGGGCGGCCTTGGCCCCGGCGAGGCCCGCCTGGAGCCCGTAATCGATGGGGAGCTTTTCGTTCCAGGCTTCGGGCGTGGCCGTGCCCTTGACGGTCGCGTCGATCGTCGCGCCGATCGTGGCGTTGGCGTTCACGGTAAGGGAGAAACCGGCCAGCGGCACCGGGGATTGGACCTGGGCGGCAAGCGCCTGGATATCCGCCACGGACGCGTCAAGGGAGGCTTCGGCCGTCAGGGGGTGTTCGGCCTCGGCCTTTGCCGAACCGTGAAGACTGGCGCGGAGCAGCGGGCCGGAACCTTGGGGGGCATCGGGGAATACGAGCGGGGCGTAAATCCCCAGGTTTTCAATGGCGAGCGTGTCCAGGCGCACGGCCACGGGCAGGCTGAAATACGGGGAAGAGGTTTTAGCTTCTTCTGCCGGGGGCGTTGCAGCGGGCGGGGAAGGCGGCAGCTCGGGCAGGCGGAAGACTTCGGGCGTATCGACCCTGGCGAGAGACACGGCGCCGGTCAGGCGGAAGAGATCGCCGAGGGACAGGACGAGTTCCAGTTCCTTGGCCGCGAACCACGTGCCCTTGGCGTCCGCCAGGCTGACGTTGGTCAGGAGGACGCGCGAGGGCAGGGGGCCTTCAAGGCCGTCCATGGTCAGGAACAGGCCTTGGTCCGCCAGGCTTTTGGCGGCGAAATCCGCCACGAACCGTTCGCCGGAACCGGTCCGCAGCCAGACGAGGACGGTCGCGACGGCAAGGCAGAGGACGAGCAGGATGCCGCCGAGAACGAGGCCGCTTATGCGCAGGATTTTTTTGGCCGGTATACGCATCAGAAACTCTGCCCTATGCTGAAATAAATCTGGAAGTTGTCGTCATCGTTACGTTTGTTGAGGGGCACGGCGAAGTCGAGCCGTATGGGCCCGATGGCCGTGTAAAACCGCAGGCCAAGGCCCGCGCCCCAGCGCAGTTCTTCTTCGCTGAAATCCGCCGCCGCGTCCGCGTAGGCCATGCCGCCGTCGAGAAAGGCGACCATGCCCCAGGTGTCGTCAAATTTGGCCCTGGCTTCGGCGCTGAATTCCACGGCGGACGCGCCGCCCAGCGGGTCCTTTGAATCGTTGCGCGGCCCCAGCGACTGGTACTCGTACCCGCGTACGGACCCGCCGCCGCCCACGTAAAACCGCAAAGACGCGGGCACGTCCTGGGCGTTCGTGTCCGATATCATGCCGTACATGCCGCGGAGCGCGAGAACCAGGGCGTCCTCGCCGATGACCGGGAGAAAGGCCTGGGCTTCCACGCGGGTCCGCACGACCGTGAAATCCTCGTGGTACTGCCCGGTGTAAGGCGCCACGGCAAGGTTGAGGCGGAAGCCCTTGGTGGCGTCCAGCAGGCTGTTGGTGTTGTTGTAGGCGAGAGAGGTCGGGACGCCCATCAGGAGGTATTCGGTTTCGGGTTCGTCCGGGTCCTTGAGTGTGCCGCCTTCGACATACAACTCGATCGCGCCGGTCCAGTGCGGGGAGAACCGGCGTTCCAGGCCGGCTGCCGCCAGGTAGGAGGTAAGTTCGTACGCGTCCGTGTCTTCGTTGCGGAAGGCCGCCCGCGCGGTAAAATCCTGGTCCTTGCGCAGGAAGAAGGGCAAGCGGTAGGTGGCGAGAAATTCCTGCAAGTCGGCCCAGATGGGCATTTCAAACCGCAGCCTGTCCCCGCGCCCGGTGATGTTGCGGTTTTCCCAGTAAGCCTGCACGCCGGGGCCGAAGTCCGTATCGTACTTCAGCGCGCCGCCGACCGTGCGGGCCGGGGCGGGGGTGAGTTCCGCCATAACGGCCCTCAGGCCGTTTTCGTCTTCTTCCTCGGCGGGATTAAGCTCGGCGGCGGTGAAAAGGCCGCTCTGGCGCAGCGCGTTACGGAAGTTTTCCACCCGGCTCTGGTTCCAGGGGTGGCCGGATTCCCAGGTCGCCAGGGCGTCCAGGTAGGGCTTTTTGACGGGGGACTCGCCTTTGACGATGAGGCCGTCCATGTATACGAGCGGGCCGGAATCCACCACGATTTCGGCGTCAAGCGTCTGGGCGCCGTGGTCCACAAGGTAGCGGCTGGAGGCGATGGAGGCAAAGGGGTAGCCCCTGTCGCGGAACTGCTCGCGCATGGCGGAAACCGCGTCGAGCACCGCCCCGGCGAGAGCCGGGTCCCCTTCCTTGAGCCCCACGGCGGCGAGGCTCGTGCCGGGAGCGGTGTATTCGCCTTTTGTCGGGTCGGGCTTCAACTGCTGCGGGTCGGTCACGGAGACGCGCGTTTTTCCTATGGTGTACCGGGTGCCGGGCTCAAACGTTATGGTCACGGTGTAGTCGTCGGCACTATCGGTTTCCGCGTCGGTTTTTCCGGACGGTTTTTCGTCCTTGGCAGTTTGCGTCGCTTCCGCCGTAACCGTTTCCCGCCGCGCGCCGCGTTCTGTTTTGACGATTTTCCCGTGCGCCTTGCCCATGTAATAGCCGTAGGAATGCAGCACGTCCCGGGCGGTTTCCAGGTCAGAGCGCATGCGCTGGTCCAGGCCCATCGCGCTGGCGGGCGGTTTTTCCCGCATCTGTTGCAGGTGGGAGGCGGCGAGAAAGGGCGCTTCCAGTTCCGGCGCGTCGGGCGTGACGATCACAATGGCGTATGACAGGCGCGGGAGGTTGTGCTCGGCGGCGTATTCGTCCTGCGCGGACGGCGGGGTTTCCCCGTTGGCCTCCTGCGGCCGGGGCTGTTGCGAGGGGTGCAGGGCAGGAGATGGCGGGGCCGATGCGGGCGGGGAACCGTTCGCGGTTGCCATGCCCGGCGGTAGCGACGGCGCGGGAATGGGGCCTTTGGGGTCTTCGGCGACGTATGGAGACGGACCCGTTTCGTCGGGGCCGGGATCAAGCTGCAACAGAGCGCCGTTCTGGCTGCCGCACGCGGCGAACAGACAGCAGAGCGTCACGAGACAGAGACGGGCAAGCGGATGCGGCATGGGGTATTTCTACCCGAAAGATCGAATAATTGCCACTATCTAATAGGCAGGATGTCATTTTTCCAGCGAAGAAGGAGCCACCCGGCTCACGCCTTAGAGGGTGTTATAGGGCGCGTGGCGGCGGGAGCCGGGAGTGGGCTTGGCCGGAACGGCCGAGCTCAGGCGGTCCGCTTCTTCGAGTGGCACGCGGGAGTGCCCGCGCGTCTGACAAGTTCGTCGGCAAGAGCCTTGGAGGAGAAGAGGCGCAGTACTTCGATCGACGGCTTATCCTTTTTTTCAACCTGGGTTGCGCTGTCCTGGCCGTTTTCCTTGTTTAGGTACTTGGGGCCGCAGCCGGTCAGGACCCATTCCGGGTTGACGCTGCGCAGGCGGAACAGGCACACGAGCCATTCGGACGGGACCGACTTGCGCCGTTTGGCATCGGATACGGCGGACTGCCGGATGCCGAGCAGACCGGCGAGTTCTTCCTGTGTCCGGCAGTTGGCTGCCTCAAAAACCCGGGCGAGCGGGTTGCCTTGAGGGTTTGACGAAGTGTTCATAACACGCTCCTGTTGGTAAAAGGTCCCAATAATAGTTATTTAATTATATGCATGAATCGGCGAAAAATGGCAAGAAAAACAAGGGAAACACGACGTCTCCCCGCCTGCCGTGAAACGCCTTGTTCCGTAGGGAAAAGTGTGGAAGGGGGTTCCGCCCCGTATGCGAAAATTAATAATGTGGTTCGTATGGGCCGGCCGTGATGGTCGTACCAGGTATCTGATGGTGTGGCGGCGTGGGGAGTCATTGCGGTATCAGGGAAGGCCTATCGGGCGGGCAGGTATCGTTGGAGCTTTGCGTGGACATCGTCGATGTTTATGGGCTTGCCCACATGGTCGTTCATCCCGGCGGCCAGGCATTTTTCGATATCTTCGCGGAACACGTCGGCGGTCATGGCGATAATGGGGATACGCCGCGCCTTGGGGGTATCAAGCGTCCGGATATGATGCGTGGCTTCGTACCCGTCCACTTCCGGCATATGGATGTCCATGAGTATCAGATCATAGAGGTCCAGGTTCCGTTCCGCGACTTCAACGGCTTCGCGGCCATTCTCCGCGGTATCGATATGGATGCCCGTGTTTCCCAAGAGGGAGAGGGCTATCTCCCGGTTGACCTCGATATCTTCCACCAGCAGAATACGGTACCCGGAAAAATCGGCGGTGGCCATATCCTTGGGCGGGGGGCATGCGGCCTCGCCGGGAGAAAGCCGCTCCACGACGCGGCAGGCGACGAGCGAGGCAAAGAGCGGTTTTGAAATGAAGGTGTCCGCGCCCGCGGACCGCGCCGCGTGTTCCATGAGGGACCACTCCGCCGCCGTGGCCATGAAGACGACCGGGATATTCCCGGACCGGGCCGTGCTCGCCGATTTGATCCGCCGCGCCAGTTCAAGGGAGCCGATACCGCCGATGGCGCCGTCCAAAAAAACGATGTCGGGCGCGTATTCCGGGTCACGCAGGATCGCGCAGGCCGCTTCGGCATCGGGCAAGGCGTCGCAGCGGCAGCCGGCCTCCTCGGCAAAGGCGTGGAAAAAGTCCCGTGTTTCCGGAGCGGTGTCAACGGCGAGGAGGCGCAGCTTTTCCCAGGCAACGGACGAATTGAACCGGGGGGCGTATTTGCCCGTGCCGCGCCGGACCTGGATGGTGAAGGCGAATACGGCCCCCTTGTTCTCCTCGGAGGTGACGGTTATATCCCCGCCCATCAGGTTCACGATGTTTTTGGAGATGGCAAGGCCGAGGCCGGTGCCGCCGAACTTGCGGGCGATGCCGCCGTCCGCCTGCTCGAAGGATTTGAACAGGCGCCGTTGGTGCTCTTCGCTGATGCCGATACCCGCGTCTTCCACCTGAATGCGGATGGCGCAGACATCCTCCGCCGCATGGACGAGGCCCGCGCGCAGGGTTATCCTGCCTTTCTCCGGCGTGAATTTTACCGCGTTGGCCAGCAGGTTGGCGATAACCTGCGCGAGGCGCTGCTCGTCGGAAACGATGGCTCTGGGGATGCCTTTGTCCTGGGCGACGACCAGGGTCTGTTTTTTCTCCTCCACCTGGAAGTGAATCACGTTGACGACCCGGATCAGCATCGCCTCGAAATCAAATTCCGTGAACGACAGCTCAAATTTGTTCGCCTCGATTTTGGACATGTCCAGAATGTCGTTGATGACGCCCAAAAGGTGCGTGGAAGCGTTCTCGATCTTGTCCAGGCAATATTCCTTGCGTTCGAGATGCTTTGGCGATGCCCGTCATGCCGGTAATGGCGTTGAGGGGCGTTCTGATCTCGTGGCTCATGCGGGAGAGGAATTCACTCTTGGCGCGGCTGGAGGATTCCGCAAGCTCCTTGGCCGCGACCACTTCTTTTTCCAGCGCGCGCTGTTCGGTGATATCCACCGCCGTAACGCCGACCCCCCTGGACCCTCGCGTGGTGGCAAAAGCGGAAAATGCCAGTATCCGCCGTTCGCCGTCCTTACGGATGACGGGCATCTCCAGATCCACCCGCCCCGCGCACAGGGCGCGCGGCAGGGCTTCTTCCCTGACGCGGCGGGCGGTTTCCGGATCGAGAACCCTGCCCAGGCCTTCTTCCTTCATGTCGCTGAGGGAGTAGCCGAGCAGGTTGCGCGCCCCTTCGTTGAGGTATTCGAATTCCCCGCCCGGCGTGAGATAGGCCATGTACTGGGGGGAACTCTCCACGATGGAGGACATCCGCGCGAGTTTTTCCTCGGTGATCGTGCGCGACACCAGGCCGGATATAAGGCTGCCGATCAGCTTGACGAGCTGGATGTTGCTCTCCGTCCAGGCCCGGACCGTCACGCAGGAGGCCACGCCGAAAACTCCCCAGAACATTCCCCCGGCGTATACGGGAACGGCAATGACCCCTTTTGTCCCGGCCCACTCTTGAACCGATGCAAGAGCCGGCTGCGACCGGATATCGTCGTATGCGATATAGGCCGCGCCTTTTACCACCAGCGCGCCGTAAAGGGGGTATCCGGGACCGAAGAAGGGGTTCCTGTGCAGCAAGCTCGGGCAGGAAGACGCATCAGCGCGCCATTCATGGGGAAATGACAGCAGCTGCTTTTCATCGTCCACCCTGGCCAGGGAAGCCCGGTCGGCGCCCATGAACGCACCGCACATGGCAAGCGCGTTGTCGATCATGACGGCCATGTCTTCGCCGGAAATGAAGCTCTGGGCAATGGCGGAGGCCAGCTCCTGCTGGTTGAGGCGCCGTTGCAGCGTGGCCGCGGCCGCTTTCATGTCGGAAATTTCCACCCGGTGCTGCAAATGGACAAGGCGCCCGTCCGTCCACTCGATCAGGCTGTCCGCGTTGCGGTAGTATTTTCCGGTAATGGAGCTGCGCTCTTCCCAGACGATGAACCCATCGGGGTTCTTCGCCAGCTGGTGGTTGGGGCAGGAATCGCACCGGCGGCAGGCGCCCGCCTGGAAAACGCGCCAGCAGGTTTTGCCGACGACGGAGTCGCCAAGGCCGAAATGCTTTTTCAGGTTGTCGTTGACGAACAATATGGTATCCGTCTCAAGATCCGAGACGTAGAGAAAAATATCCGTTCCGGAAAGGATGCGCTGCAAGAGGTCGAGGGACACGTCGGACTGCTTCATCCGGCGGAGCATTTCATTGATGGAAGCGCAAAGATTAACGAATTCCGTTGTTTTGGAGTATTTTTCCGACTCCAGTTTACCGGTGACGCCGACATGGGCAATGTCGGCGTTCATGTTCTCAATGGGCCGGAGGATGAACCGCGCCACCAGGAAATACAGCGCCGTGGCGAAGAGGGACATGGTCGCCAGGAGCATGAACGCCATGGCGGTAAGCGTGCTTTTCCCCATGGAATACAACAGCCGGGGGGTGGTCATGACAAGGGCGACCGGGAGGCCGTTGATATCGGAGAGCGGCAGGGTGACGAGCGCGGTCTCGTCATCCTTGTGCAGCATGGCGCCTTCCGCCTGAAGCCCCTTGGCGCTCACCAGCGCGTAGGAAACCGTCTTGTACTGGCAGAGATTCTTGAAGTACCTGTCGTTGAGAATGCTGCCCAAAAAAACGACCCCCATGGGTTTTTCCGTGGAGGTCGGGTGGAAGACCGGGACGGCCGCGATCAGGTAGGGTGTGCCGCCGTGTATAAGAATGCCGTCTTTACCGTAGGAGGGCAGGTCCGAGCCGGTTTGGAGGGCGCGGGTTTGCCCGGCGGCAATGTCGCGGGCGAGCGGGGCGAGTCTGTCGGACAACTCTTCCTGCGGTTGCAGTGCAACGTTTTCCTCGTAGTCGTAAAAATCGGCGTGCAGATCGTTGCCCGCCGTGTCCTTGATGACCAGAAGGTTGAAGCGCATGCTTTCCAGGGGTGTTTCGTCGGGCCAGGCCTCGGTGAAAAAGTCGGGCCGGTTGCCGCTGACGAACGCGGCAATCCCCCTGTTGCGCGCAATGCTGGCGGCAACGGTGTTGGTGGTGCGCCGCGCGGTGTCAAACAGCCCGGCGACGACATCGCGCTGTTTGCCGAAGTAAAATTCCTCCACCCGGGAAACCATGGCCGGCAGCATCGTATAGAGTATTGTGGAAAGGAGTACCGTAAATATCGCCAAGTAGATACCTGCAAAGATGAAAATAAAACGGCGCAGGGAATGCAATTTCTGGCGATACTTCACTAATGATCCTTCTGCTTCAGAAGAGCTTGGTACAAGCGGGAAACACCGCGAAATGATCTATTATTTTGTACAAAAAGTAAAGGGGTCAAACAAAAAAAATGCACCGGCACACCATTTTTGTGTGCCGGTGCGCGATATTTTTATACATCAGTCTATAAAGATTGCCCTGTTCGTATCCTCAAATTTCGTATAATATCAAGGACAAATATTACGCCGTCACCTTCCGCTCCCGTGCGCGCTCCTTGTGCCACGGCCTCTATGGCGGCTTCCGCAACTTCATCCGCTACACCTATCTCGAGACGGAGCTTTTTCAGCAATACAACTTCCGTCTGCACGCCGCGGTATATTTCGGTATATCCCTTTTGCTGCCCGGCGCCTAAAACGTTCGTGACAGACATGGAGTATATCCCATGCGCGAACAAGTTGCTTTTGACGGTATGCAAGGTTTCCGGCCGGATGTACGCTATGACGAGTTTCATGGTTTCCTCCTTGAAGACGTTGCGCTAGTTGCTGGTGAAGAACTGGAATTCCGTGTACGCCTCCGTCCCGTGTTCCGTGACGTCCAGCCCCTTTATCTCCGTCTCCTTGGAAACGCGTATCCCGCACAGCGCCTTTACCGCCGAGAAAACGACAAGCCCGCCGCAGAACGCCCACGCGCCGATGGCAACGATGCCGACAAGCTGGGGCGCGAACAGCGAGAAGCCCCCGCCGTACAAGAGGCCTACCGCGTCGCTTCCGTAGCCGGGCGCGGCGAAAAACGCCACCATCAGCGTGCCGAAAGCGCCGCACACGCCATGCACGGACACCGCGCCGACGGGGTCGTCGATTTTCAGGACCTGGTCGATGAACATGACGGAAAAAACCACCAGAACGCCGGAAAGGAGGCCGATGGCGACGGCGCCGAAAGGCGAGACGTCGAAGCATCCGGCGGTTATCCCCACAAGGCCCGCGAGCACGCCGTTAAAGCTCATCGACGGGTCTGGCGAGCCGATCCTGAACCAGATGGTCGCAAGCGCGCCGAGGTAGCCCGCGCAGGCGGCCAAACCCGTGTTGACGGCGATGAAGCCGAGGGTGCCGTCGGCTGTCGTGGTGGAACCGCAGTTGAACCCGAACCAGGCGAACCAGAGAATGAACACGCCGAGCGCGGCCAGGGGCAGGTTGTGCCCGGGGATGGCGCGCGCCCTGCCGGTGCTGTCGTACTTGCCGATCCTGGGGCCGAGGATCATGGCCCCGGCAAGGCCGACCCACCCGCCCACGGAATGCACCACGGTGGACCCGGCAAAATCGATGAAGCCCAGGCTTTCGATCCAGCCCTCGCTGAGGCCGTACAGGCCGTTCCAGGCCCAATGCCCGCTCACGGGGTAAATGCAGGCGGAGACAAGCGCGCTGGCGAGGAAATAGCTGCCGAAACGCATGCGCTCCGCCACCGCGCCGGAGACGATGGTTGCCGCCGTCGCGCAGAATACGGACTGGAAGAACCAGAAGGTCAGGGTCCACTGGCCGGTCTCGGTCGCGGGGTCGATGCCGGCAAGGCCGAACAGCGAGGTGCCGATAACGCCGTAAGCGGATTCGCCGAACATCACGCCGAAGCCGACCAGCAGAAAAATGATGCTGCCCACGGCGAAATCCACATAGTTTTTCATAATGATGTTCGCGGCGTTTTTGGCCCTGGTCAGCCCGCACTCCACAAGGGCGAACCCCGGCTGCATGAACATGACGAGGATGGCGCCGATAAGCGTCCACATGGTGTTGCCGGCGGACTGGGAGAGGAACTCCGCGTCGCCGGCCACGGCCGTTGAGGGAAGCGCGAAGGGCAGTGCAAGGGCGAGGAGCGCGGCTTTCGCGGCTCCACGCCGGGATATGGACCATGTCGCGGAAGATGTGAATGCGGTCATAACGTTCTCCTGAAAGGCTGTATGTGAATGGATCCCCGGGAGCGTATTGCCGTTTGCGCCGGGGCTCCGGATTCCGACGGATCGGTGGTGAATCGCCGGGCCGTTTGCCAAGTGAACGTAAAAGCAAGGAGGATGCCAGGAGGAGGAAAACGATTTTTTACGGATTATTAGGCGCAGGAAGGGATTATAGCGACATTTCGGTGCCAATTCGCGAAAATTTTCCCACCGGGATGCAGAAAACAGCAGGAAATATCTCGGGAAAGGAAACGGCCGCTTGATTTTATAACGGGAGTGCACTATGGTGCGGCGTCCCGAATGTCGAGGGAATCCGGCTTTTTTTGAAGGGCGATGATGCACTCTTCCCCCTGTGTTTCTCCCGGCATCGTTATTCTGCCAACCCTCGAGAGGTTTTCCCATGGTTTCTTTTTTTGCCCGCCTCGCGTGCGCGACGGTCTTTGTTCTCGCTTTCGCCGCCACCGCCCTTGCCGAAGGCTTTGCCCTGTATGAATACAGCGCGCGCGGCATAGCCCTCGGCGGCTCCCTGGTCGCCCGCAAGCCGGATGCGTCCGCCATCGCCTACAACCCGGCCCTGCTCGCGCGGCTCCCCGGCGTCAACGTCATGGCCGGCGTCAGCACCATCACCCCCATCGGCAAGATAGATACGTACGAAAACGGCGAGAAGGAAACCACGGGCCTCAGAAAATCGACCTGGGCCATCCCGCACCTGTATTACACCCACCAGATCAACGACAAGTTCACCTTGGGGGTCGGCGAATTCACCCGGTACGGGCTGGGCTTCGAGTACCCGCACAACTGGCCGGGCCGCTTCAATATCTACGAGGTTTCCCTGCAATCGGCCTCAATCGCCCCCAACTTGGCCTGGGCCGCGACGGACAAACTCTCCCTGGCCGCCGGGCCGGAGATCGTGTACGTCAACCTGGACCTGAAAAAACGGGCCAATGTCCCGTTGCGCCTGCCAGACGGTCGCACCACGCCGTATACGATGGAAGTGGACAGCAATATCCAGGACGCCTCGGACACGAGCATCGGCTGGAACGTCTCCGGCCACTACCAGTTTAACGACCAGTGGGCCGTGGGTCTTTTGTACCGCAGCCAGGTGCGGGTGCATGCCAAAGGCGAAGTCGAATACACCATGATAAACAGCAACAGCCCCATACCCGGGCTTGCGCAAGGCAACTTCGACGCCGGATTCCATGACGGCAAAGCCCACTCCACGGTTATTCTGCCCGATTCCTACACCGGTGGCATCGCCTTTACGCCCATCCCGGAACTTTCCTTTGAGTTCGCCGCCACCTACACCCGCTGGAGCTCCTTCCGCGACCTGAACATCCACCTGCCGCAGCCCATAGGGGAATCACGCAACCACAAGCACTGGAAAGACGTGTGGCGGCTCGGGTTCGGTGTTGAATACTCCCCGCTGGACTGGCTGACCATGCGCGCGGGCTATGTGTTCGACCAGTCGCCCATGCCCACGGGGAACAACCAGGACTACCTCGTCCCGACCAACGACCGCAACATCTGGAGCCTGGGCCTTGGCTTCAACTGGGAAAGCTGGACGCTGGACCTCGCCTACGCGTTCATCGACGCGAAATCGCGCATCTATCATGCAAACGCGGAAACGAACGTCTTGCGCTCGCGGACGCATGAGAGCAGCGCCACGCATATCGGCAGCATCTCGTTGAGCTACCGGTTCTGATACGGTTTTTGACGAAAGGCGCCGTCAGCGCGTGTATCCGGGGCTGTTCCGGGATGCGTCGCGGGGCCGGACCCATACAATGGGATTTTTTGGTCAGGGCATCCGTGCAAAAAACACGGATGCCCTTCTTGCGCGACTGTAATATAGATTGTCACATTTTTTTGTCCCGTTTTGTGCGCTTCCCTATGGATAATTGTTGCCAGCTTTGATAAGCCGGGGTAAATATAATGCTGGACTACTTGCGGCTCGCCCTGTGCGCGCTGCGACAGGCGACCGCTTTGGGCGGCTGCCAGTGGATTTTGTGTCATCACGGGGATTGCCGGCACAAACTCCTGGGGGGATTTGTCTTGTCATTTGGTGTATTCCGGAAAGCATAATGAAAGATTTTTCAACGGTTCCACGGCACCGCCTGATCATAGAGGGCATATTCACACGGCTCGGCTTGGGGATGCGGGCCAAGCTCATCACGCTCTTTATCGTCATCAAGGTCGTTCCGCTTATCCTGCTCGCGCTTGTCGCCTGGGGGCAGTCAAGCAAAATGGGCAAAGAGCTCCAGGCCCACACGGACGTGCTCGCCAAAACTCTTGACGCCGCCCTTATCAAAACCGGCGACATCGCCGTGCACGACGCCGTCGCGGCCCTGGACACCCGCGCCACGGAAGACATCGAGCGCACAACCACCGATATCGCCCGCCGGGTGGCGGATTTTCTCTATACCCGCGATGCGGATATCCGCTTTGTGGCGAGCCTCAAACCCGATGCTTCCGTCTACAGGGCTTTTGTGGAGAACCTGCGCGGCAATATCGTGCGGCAGGGTAAATGGGAACTGGACCCGGAGGGGAAGCGCTGGGTTCCCTCGGTCATAGCGCCGCAAGGCGCCAAAATGATTTCCTCCATCGAGGAAAACGACCGCAGCTTCAACTACCGCCAGCCGGACCCGTTCACCTACGAGAGCAGGCCCCTGTATTATGAGATAACGTTTATCGACCTTGACGGGAAAGAGAAAATCAAGGTCACGACCTCCCCCCGGATGAACCCGGAACTGAAAAACGTCTCCCGGCGGGCCGATACCTACATCAAGGCCGAAGAGTATTTTAGGGAGCTGGAACAACTCCGCCCCGGCGACATTTACGTTTCCGACGTCATCGGCGCGTATGTCGGATCCCGGGTCATCGGCATCTACACGCCGGCCGCCGCCGCCAAGGCCGGCGAGGAATTCCGGCCGGAGAAATCCGCCTATGCCGGCATGGAGAACCCGCTCGGCGAACGGTTCAAGGGCATTGTGCGCTGGGGCATGCCCGTTATGGAAAACGGCAAAAAGATCGGGTACGTCACCCTTGCCCTTGACCATGACCACATCATGGAGTTCACCAACCACATCATCCCCACGGCGCAGCGGTACACGGAACTTTCGGACGCGTCCGAAGGCAACTACGCCTTTATCTGGGACCACAAGGGCAGAAGCATCACCCATGCCCGCCACTTTTCCATTGCCGGGTACGACCCGGAAACGGGCGATCCGCACGTGCCGTGGCTGGAAGACCGCATTTACAACGCGTGGCAGACCAGCGGCAAACCATACGCCGAGTTCATCAAGGATGAGCCGACCTTCGTGGATCAATCCGTGACCAAAAAACCGGCGCCGGAGCTGACGAAGAAGGGTTTCGTCGGCCTGGACTGCCGGTATCTGAACTTTGCCCCGCAGTGTACGGGATGGTTCGACTTAACGCGCGAGGGCGGCTCCGGTTCCTTCGTCATTCTCTGGAGCGGGCTGCGCAAGCTGACCACAGCCGCAGCCATCCCGTATTATACAGGCCAGTACGCCAAATCAAAACGCGGCTTCGGCTTCGTGGCGGTGGGCGCGGGCGTTGACGATTTCCACCGCCCGGCGACGAATACCAAGAAGGTCATCGACAAGCTCATCCAGGACACGGACCAGCAGCTCGAGGTGATAGCCGCCCAGACCCAGGCCTCCATCGACGGCAACCTGTACGAGACGGCCACGCGCCTCAGCGTGTCCACCTGCCTGATGGCCATCCTCGTTATTTTCATCGCCATCTGGATGGCGTCGGCCTTCACGCGCAGCATTACGAAGCTCATTGCCGGTATTTCGCGGTTCCGCTCCGGGGAGCGCCAGTTCCGGTTCAACAGCCCGATCAAGGACGAGATGGGCATTCTCGCGGATTCGCTCGACGACCTGGCCGACGGGATTGTGGACAGCGTCCAGGCGCCGCTGGTCATCACGGACACCAACCGCAGCATTAAATATATGAACGGCCAGGGCCTTGAACGGCTGGGCAAAACCCTGCCTGACGTCTTGGGGAAACCCTACGGGGAGTTCAGTTTCCATGCGGAGGCCGACGACGACCCCATCACCGCCCTGCTCGAAGGCCGGGAATCCTCGGTCTACCATACGGCCCAGGGCGGCTATTTCCAGGACAAGGCCGGGTACCTCCAGGACAAAGAGGGCAACACCATCGGCTATCTTGTCACCACGGCGGACGTGACGGAAATCGTGGCCAGCCAGTTGCGCATAGAAGAGCAACGCTCGCTCCTCAATACCATTTTCTCCTCGTCTCCCGACCTTATCTGGTACAAGCGGGCCAACGGCGTCTACCTCGCGGTGAACCCGCGCTTCGCCGCCCTGGCCGGGATGACGCCGGAGGAATTCAGGGGAACGCGCGCCTCGGATATTTTCTCGTCCGAAGAAGCGGCGGCGTTCATGGAGCACGACCGCAGGGCCGTGGAGCAGGGGACGCCGTATTACGCGGAAGAAACGCTCAAGTTCCATGACGGGCACGAGGAAATAGTGGATTCCGTACGCACGCCGGTGAAGGACGTTGACGGCACCATCTGTATTCTCGGCGTGGCGCGCAACGTTACGCGCCGCGTGGAAACGGAACAGCGGCTGCGGGAGATGCAGCTGGAATTGCGCAACGCCGTGCGCGCGGCCAACAAGGCCAACGAATCCAAGAGCGACTTCCTGGCCCGCATGAGCCATGAGATCAGAACGCCGATGAACGCGATTATCGGCATGGCCAATATCGTCAAAAGAAAGCTGGACCGGCGGAGCGAAGACCCGGACGGACTGCAAAGCAACGTCCGCCAGATCGAGGTCTCCTCGCAGCACCTCCTGGGCCTGCTCAACGACATTCTGGACATCTCCAAGATAGAGGCGGGGAAAATCGAACTGTCCGCCGAGCCATTTGATCTCCCCCGGCTTATTGACGCGGTGGGGTCCATCATCCGCCCGCGTTGCATGGAAAAGAACATCGCCTTCACCATTGCGGCCGATCTGGACGGCCGGTGCACCTTTATCAGCGATGCGCTCCGGTTGCGCCAGGTGCTTATCAACCTCCTCGGCAACGCCGTCAAATTCACGCCCGAGTGCGGCACTGTGGAGTTTTCCGTTACCGCCAAAGAGCGCAGCGAAAACAAGGTTTTCTTCGAGTTCACGGTCAAGGATGACGGTATCGGCATCAGCAACGCGGTGAAGGAAAAATTATTCAGCCCGTTTGAGCAGGGAGACAGGCGCATTTCACGGCAATACGGCGGCACGGGGCTCGGGCTTTCCATCAGCAGGAATATCGTGCGGCTGATGGGCGGCGACATCACGGTGGAAAGCGTGGAAGGCTGCGGCAGTACCTTCTCCTTCGGCCTCTGGCTGCCGGAGGCCGAGGTTCCCGGCAACGTGGAAGTGCATGCCGACGATCGCAACATACTGTGCGGCAAGCGCATTCTGCTTGTGGACGACGTGGCGATCAACCGCATGATCGTCGTTGACCTCCTGGACGCCATAGATCTCACGGTGGACGAGGCGGATGACGGCGCCGTGGCCCTGGACATGGTGGCGAAGTCGCCGGAAGGATATTACAGCGCGATCCTCATGGACGTGCAGATGCCCAATATGGACGGGTATGAGGCCTCCATCGCCATCCGCGCCCTTGGCCGGAAGGATGTGCTCACCATGCCGATAATCGCCATGACGGCCAACGCCTTCCGGGAAGACGTGGAAAAGGCATTTGCCAGCGGCATGACCGGGCATATGGCGAAACCGCTGGAATTTGAAAAGCTTGTGCAGACCATCTCGGAGCAGATTCTCGCGGCCAAGGCGCGGTAGCTTATCTGTGGTTGTTGGCAAACTCGGTACAAGACGGAAAGACACTGGATTCCCGCCTTCGCGGGAATGACGAGTGCCCATTAGGAGCTTGTGGCACAGGTCTTCGCGTTCCCGGACGTCATCCCCGCGCAGGCGGGGATCCAGTGCCTTTGGCCTTTCAGCAGTATGCAGAAAAGCCGCCTTTCGGCGGCTTTTCTGCGTTATCTGAAGGCAAGGGCAAAGCCCCGCGCGTTAATCTCTGGGCCTGCGTTCGCGTCCGCCCCGGTCGCCCCGGTCACGGCCGCGGTCGCCCCGGTCGCCCCGGTCCCCACGGTCGCCCCGGTCGTTGCGCTCGCGCGGCGGGCGGGCCGTATCTTCCGGCTTCCATTCAATGCCCTGCTCTTCGAGCATCACGGCCTTGCGGGACGCCCGGATACGGTCGCCGTTGATTTCAATGACCTTGACCGGGATTTCCTGGCCGAGCTGCACCACGTCCTCAACCTTGGCCACGCGGTTCACGTCCAGCTGGGAGATGTGCACCAGCGCTTCCAGGTTGGGCAGGATTTCCACGATGGCGCCGATTTCCAGAATCTTGCGGACTTTGGCCGTGTAGTTCTTGCCCAGGTCCGCGCGCTGGTCGTAATACTGCACCATTTCCTTGGCCCGTTCCAGAGACTCCAGGGTGGGCGCGAAGATGGAGACCTTGCCCGAATCTTCGATATCCACGGAGGCGCCGGTATCGGCCGTGATCTGCTTGATGTTCTTGCCGCCGGGGCCGATGATCAGGCGGATGACGTCCGGGTTGACTTCCACCACGGCGAGCTGCGGCGCGAATTTGGAAAGTTCCTTGCGCGTTTCGGGCAGGATTTTTTTCATTTCCTCAAGGACCACCAGGCGGGCTTCCTTGGCCTGGGCCATGGCGCGGGCCATGACCTCCGTGGAAATGCCGGTGATCTTGATGTCCATCTGCACGGCGGTCACGCCTTCGGCGGTGCCGGCGATCTTGAAGTCCATGTCGCCGAGGGCGTCTTCGTCACCGAGGATGTCGGTGAGCACGATGAACTGGTCGTCTTCCTTGATAAGCCCCATGGCGATGCCCGCGACCGGCGCGGAGACGGGAATGCCCGCGTCCATCAGGGAGAGGCAGCCGCCGCAGACCGCGGCCATGGAGGAGGAACCGTTGGATTCCATGGTTTCCGCCACCACCCGCACGGTGAAGGGGAAGTCCCCGTTCTGGGGCAGAATGGGCCGCAGCGCTTTTTCCGCAAGGGCGCCGTGGCCGATTTCGCGGCGGGAGACGCGCACGGGCTTGACTTCACCCACGCTGAACGGCGCGAAGTTGTAATGGAGCATGAATTTTTTGGTGGTATCGCCGGTCAGGGAGTCCACCCGCTGCTCATCCGTGGTGCTGCCGAGGGTGGCGATCACCAGGGATTTTGTTTCGCCGCGCGCGAACAGGGCGGAACCGTGGGCGCGGGGCAGGACGCCTGCTTCGATCAGGATGGGCCGCACGGTCTTGAAGTCGCGGCCGTCAAGGCGGATGCCTTCTTCCTTGATGCGGCGGCGCATGACGGTCTTTTCGAGGCCGCCCAGCACGTCGCCGGCAGCCGCGAGCGCGCCTGCGTCTTCCTTGAAGGGAGACGTTTCAGCGGTCAGCGCTTCCATGGCCTTGGCTTTCACGGCCTTGCGCGCGTCTTTGCGTTCCATCTTGCCGGGCACCATGAGCGCGGCTTTAAGGTCGTTGCCCACGGCCTGCATGATGAAGGCTTCCAGCGGCGTGTAGTCCGGGCCTTCCGGCAGCACGCGCTTTTCCTTGCCCGCGAGGGAACGCAGTTTTTCCTGCGCGTCGATCAGGGGCTGGATTTCCTTGTGGCCCCAAGCGAGCGCGTCGATGATGACGGTTTCCGGCACGAACTTGGCCTCGCCTTCCACCATGACCACGGCCTCGCGGGAGGCGGCGAACACGATGTTAAGGTCGGACGCTTCCTGCTCTTTCATGGAAGGGTTGATGACGAAATTGCCGTTCACCCGGCCGATCCGCGCGCCGGCGATGCATTCCGCGAAGGGAATGGAGGAGAGCGTCACCGCGGCGGAAGCGCCCGTAAGAGCCATCACGTCGGATTCGTTTTCCTGGTCGGAGGAGATGACGCTGGCGAGAATCTGCACTTCGTCCTTGAAGGCTTTGGGGAAAAGCGGGCGGACGGGCCGGTCGATGAGGCGGGAAACCAGGGTTTCGCGCTCGGAGGGACGGCCGATTTCACGGCGGAAGAAGCTGCCCGGAATACGGCCGGCCGCGTACATGCGTTCGGAATATTCCACGGTCAGCGGGAAAAAGCCCTTGTCAAAGTCCAGGGGCTGGGAGCAGACGGTTACCAGAACGACGGTGCCGCCGCACTGGACCCACACGGCGCCGTCGGCCTGGTTGGCCAATTTGCCTGTTTCCAGGATGATCTCTTTACCGCCGATGGTGGCGGTTACGCGAGTAGAAGAAAAAACACTCATTGTTTGCAATCCTTTGAAGGGGATTCCGGGAAAAGGGCCAAAAACAAATCGCTGCGGCAGGCAAAGCCCGCCTTGCTCGCCTCATTCAGATCGCTGCGGCAGGCAAAGCCCGCCTTGCTCGCCTCATTCAGATCGCTACGGCAGGCAAAGCCCGCCTTGCTCCGCTGCGCGGGGCGCTAGCGCGCCCTGGGAGCGAATGAAACGAAATGTGCTTTTTGTTTGGCTTTTTTCCCGGACCCCCCTTCCTGCGTTTTGGGCGCGTCGCGCCCGGTTATAATGCCGGCACATGCCGGAAAACTAAAAATGTGGAAGGGGGCCTTGTGCCCCCTTCCGATACTCACGGCGTCCGCGTTACTTACGCAGACCGAGCTTGTCGATCAGGGCGCGATAGCGTTGGACGTCTGTTTTGCGCAGATAGTTCAGCAGGTTGCGCCGTTTGCCAACCAGTTTGAGCAGGCCCTGGCGGGAGTGGAAGTCCTTTTTATGGGACTTGAAATGTTCCGTCAGGTAGGTGATGCGCGCCGTCAGGAGCGCGACCTGCACTTCCGGGGAACCGGTGTCCCCTTCGTGCTTGGCGTGGGCGTCAATAACCGCTTTCTTCTGATCAGTATCCATGACCACAGCTGTATCCTCCGATGTTTGCGTTCCGTCTTCGGAACGCCCTAGTTCCACAGTCCCCTGTCAACGGCCCAGTAAACCGTGCCGGATCGTTCGACGCGCTTCGCAAGCGCGAGGGGGTTACCCTCCGCGTCTTCAAGCAGCGCGTGTGCCGCCTCGGCCCCGCAAAAGGGGAGGGCGGCGCCGTTTCTGACCTGCGCGGCCTCACTTTCCGTGAGGCGTATGCGCTGCCAGGACGGCAACGCGTCGGCGATGCTCGCCACGCGCCCGGCGAACGCTTCCGGCGTTGCCAGAACCTCATCGAGGTTGTGGGCCTGCTCCAGGCCGAAAGGGTGACTGTACTCCCGGGTAAGCTCTGTAAGTGTGGCGCCGCACTGTAATCGAATCCCCAAGCTGTGGGCCAGGGACCGTATGTACGTGCCGGAGCCGCACGCTACCCGGAAGCGAAAGTACGGCAGATCGACCCATTCGATCGCCGCGTCCGAGACGTGCACGGTCTTTGTTTTGACCGGCACGTCCAGCCCTTTTCTGGCCAGGGCGTAGAGGGGTTTGCCCTCGTGCTTGGCCGCCGAATAGGGCGGAACTTCCTGCACCGTATCGCCGATGAACGACGAGACAGCTTCTTCTACCATGACCGGAGTTATAGCGGAAGGATCTGCCCGGGCAATGATTTTCCCCTCGGCGTCCCACGTGTCCGTGGTCTGGCCGAGGAGTACCGTGCCCGCGTAAATTTTTTCCCCGCTGCCCATGAGGTGCCCGGAAAGTTTCGTCCCCTGGCCCAGAAGCACAAGCAGCACACCGGATGCCATGGGGTCCAGCGTCCCCGCATGGCCTATTTTTTTCTGCCCCAAACGCCGCTTGATTTTTGCGATACAGGCGGCGGATGTCGGTCCCGAGGGCTTGTGCAGCACCAGAACGCCGTCTTGCTGCGGGCAGGAAAATGGTAGTGTATCCATATAATAACTGGGGTGTATAGGCTGAAAAGGCGGGACTTGTCCAGCAAAAAAGGCAAAAGAAGCCGCTGCAGGGCGAGCATGGCGGCGATGCGGGCGGGCGCTGCCCGCCCGCATCACAGGATGCAAAAGCCTAGAGAACGCATTTCGCGCTGCAGCACGGTTCGCCCAAAGCCCGGCAGACGCCTTCCAGCACTTTGACGGCGGCATCGCGGGGCTGCTCGGTCATATCGATACCGGCCGCGCCTTTGTGCCCGCCGCCGCCGAACTCGGCGGCAATTTGCTGCACGTCCACGTCGCCCATGGAACGCAGGCTTATTTTGCTGCCGTTGCGGCTGGGCCTGGCAAGCAGTACCACTTTGGTGTCGGCAAGGCGGCGCAGCCAGGAGGCGTACCCTTCAAGGTAGGCGCGGGGGGCGCTGTGGCGCTCCAGAATTTCGTCCGTAATGACGCTGACCACAACCTTGCCGTCGCACAGGAGCCGCACTTCCTGCATGAGCGAGCCCCAGAGGTGCATCCGGTTCAACGTCCAGTGGTTTTCATACTTGACCGTGAAATCGGCCATGGAAAGGCCGTTGCGCACGATCTCCGCCGTCAGGTCCAAGGCCAGGGCCGTCGTATTGGCGTAGCTGAAGGAGCCCGTGTCCGAGACGATGGCAAGGCAGAGGGCTTCGCCGAGATCCCCGGAAAGCGGGATGCCGAGCTTCTTGGCCAGCAGGGCGACCATGATGCCGGTGGCGCTCATGGCCGGGTCAACCCAGTTGACGTCCGCGAAGTTCGGGTTGGCGACGTGGTGGTCGATGCAGACGACGTTCAGGCCGGTTTCTTCCCGGTTGCGCTCGATGTACCCGGTAACGGCGGCGCCCGCGCGTTTGCCGTCCGCGCAGTCGAGAAACACCACCAGGTCCGGCCGCCACGCGCCGAGCTCGTCGAGGGAAGCCACAACGGGCGTGGGCGGGCGCAGCCAGTTGAGGTTGTCGGGAATAGGCGTCTCGCAGTACAGGCGGACGTCGATATGCAGGGACGCGGCTATATGCCCGAGGGCCACAAGGGACCCCACGGCATCGCCGTCAGGGTTGACGTGAGTGACGGCCAGGATGCTCCCGGCGGAAGACACGCTCCGGGCAACGGCCTGGATGGGCAAGGAATCGGAAACCACTTCAAACATGTATCATATCTCCTCGGAACCGCGCGAACGGTCCCGGATGGGGCGGGCAAGGACAATCTTCGGTCTCCGGCGGGCGGGGCGTATTCCGATGCCCCGTACGCAGTGGACGCAAGAGAACGCCGCGGGCGGGCTTGGGCCGTTACGCGGTCCTGTTCGCGCAATCGCTTCCGGCTGAAAGACCGAAGGCGATGTATAGCACGTTTTTTTGCGGGCTTCCCATAGTTTTTTTATAGAAATTTATTCATCAAAACATTCTGAAATTACAGGGGAAACTCGTTACAATTTTCCCAGCAGCCGTTCGATATAACGGGATCTCAGCTGTTTTTGGGCAAGGGTTCTGGCCACCGGCGGCAGTTTGAGGAAGGCCCCGAGCATGGCGGCCGCCAGCCGGTGGCTGGCAAGCACCTGGTTGTCAAAAATGAGGTTCTGCAAAACGCCCCGTTCCGCCGCCATGAGCACCACCCGGTGGGAGGTGTTGAGGGGCGTGATGGTCCTGTTCGCGCGCCGTTCAAGGGCAAGGCTCTTCGCGGGGCAATGCCGCACGCACACGCCGCAGCCGAGGCAGATATCCGCGCGCAGTTCCGGCCGCTTCCCTTTGCCGCCTTCCCGCTCCGGCCCGCCGGGGATGTGCAGGGCGCCCACGGGGCAGACCGCCGCGCATTTGCCGCAGGCCTTGCAGGTCGCCGCATCCAGCGTGATGATGCAGTTGGAGTGGATGGTCCGCAGGATGCCGAACCGTTTTACGGCGCCCAGTGCTTCACAGCAGCAGCCGCAGCAATTGCAGATGAAGTTGACGCCCTGCCGGTTGTTTTCCCCGAACTGGACGAGGTCGGCATCCCGGGCCTGTTGCAGGAGGTCCAGGCACTCGGCTTTGCTGACGGCCCGGGCGTGGCCGTGCTTTATCAGCGAGTGGGCCGCCGAGTTGAAGGTCATGCAGATATCCATGGGCGCGCCGCAGGCCAGGCCCAGGTGGTCTTTCTTATGGCGGCAGTAGCACATGCTCACCCCGATCTCGGGCGAGGCCGCAATGACGCGGCTGGCCCGCTCGTATTCCAGCACTTCCAGTCGGCCCGCCGGAGCCGCCTCTTTTCCGGCCGGAGCCACCGTTTTTTCTTCCGGAACGGCGGTTTCTTCAGCCGGGAGGCCAAGGGCGCTCTCGTGGGCGAACACGCGGCCCAGGCCCGTTTCCCCCTCGACGAACAGGGCGCGCATGAAGTCTTCCTCGCCGTTGATATACTGGTACAGGAGCTCGGCCAGGGTTTTCTGGTCGATATCGCGGCGCACGCGCATGAACGCGAACTCGAAAAAACCCGCCATGGGCGGCGGCAGGCAATAGACCTGCTCGCCGTTCAGATCCATGTCCAGCAACAGGGCTTTTGACGCCATGCGGTCCAGGAGGGCGCGGGATTCGGCCAGAGGCCGCTTCCAGGCTTTGGCCGCGGCGGCGGCGCCAAAGGGTTTGATGGGCAGTTGCGCCACCAGGCCCGCTTCCTCCTCGGAAAAGAGCATGTGCAGAATCGAGAACAGCAGGGGGGTGGCGGGAGCGCCCTGGGGAAAGCGGTTCAGCCGTTCGGCCAGCCGGCTATACGCGGAATTGTTGTAGTGGTGAGCCATGGCGACACGTCCTTCGATAAAGCGGTTTTCAAAGGATGCCCATACGCGCGGCATTGTCTGCGTCGAGTGTACCATGGATCGGACGGGAACGGAACAAAACCGGGGGATTGTGAGGAAGGAATAAAAAATAACGGCGGAATGCGGCGCTATTCCACGCCGATGTATTCGATGTCGCTGTACACCATCTCCTCGCGGCAGACGGCTTCCATCATGGAAAGGCATTTGGTGAGGCGGCTTTCAAGATGCTTCGCGTCATTGCTGACACTGGCGACGACAAGGGCGAGCCTGCCCATATCGTCTTCACTGCCGACCTCGGCGATGGAAACGTTGAATTTGTTCCGCACTTTCTGCTTCAAACTGTTCGCTACGCGCCGTTTGTCCTTGAGCGATTCGTTCCCGTGCAGACGGTACTCTACCCGCAAGAGGCCAAGAACCATGGAAGATCAGACCTTATGCGCGTATGCTATGAGAGAGGTGTTGGAGGTAATGCAGATAAACCCGGCGGCCATCAGGACAAGGCCGAACACGCAGCAGCAGCTGCCGACTTTCCGCGGGGTCGGCCGCAGGCCCGACCGCAGCACGGACCCCACCAGGGTCAGCGCCGCCCCGAAAAGTCCCAGGATCAGCGGCTCGGACAACGGGGGAAGGGAGGAGAGGGCTTCCAGCATGGCGTATCCTCATCTGAAAACCGGGGCGGACGTTTCGCACCGTAACGCGGCCTGCCCCGACCGTTCAGTAATGATAATGGAATCCTTCCGCATCTGGAAAATATCCATGGCGAGAGCGTCAGGTGCGGAATGGCTTTGCTGCAACATAGCAGCAACTCAGTCTCCTGTCGATACATTGCGCCATACCCGCCGGAATTTCTTTGGAAAATTACGGACGTACCGCACATTATTTCTGTAATATGGCAATATTATTAATGTATTATACAAGCGAAGCTGCCGCATGATGCCGGGACCGGTGCGGCAACGCCGCCGCAATGCAGCCGCGCGCGCATGGGGAAAAAACAAACCCGCCGCGGCTTTCCGGTGAAGGCCGCGGCGGGTGTTGTCTGTTCCGGCGCCCGGTTACAGGCTGGCGGCTTCTTCGATCATTTCAAAGGCTTCTATGTTGTCGCCCACCTTGATGTCGTTGAACCGCTCAAGGCCGATCCCGCATTCGTAGCCCTTGAGCACTTCACGGGCGTCATCCTTGAAGCGTTTGAGGGACGAGATCTTGCCGGTATAGATGACGACGTTGTCGCGCAGGAGGCGCACCTGGGCGTTGCGGAGGATTTTGCCGTCCGAAACCATGCAGCCCGCGATAACGCCGACCTTGGGCACGCTGAAGGTTTCGCGCACTTCCGCGAGGCCGAGGTAAACTTCCTTTTCCACGGGGGCGAGCATGCCTTCCATGGCGTTTTTCACTTCTTCCACCAGCTTGTAGATGATGTCGTAGAAGCGGATGTCGATCTTTTCCTGCGCGATGAGTTCCTTGGCTTTGGGCGTCGGGCGCACGTTGAACCCGATGATGATGGCGTCGGACGCGGAAGCGAGCAGCACGTCGGATTCCGAAATGGCGCCGGCCCCGGTATGGATGACGTGGATACGCACCTTTTCCGTGGAGAGTTTGTTCAACGCGTCGGTGATGGCTTCGATGGAACCCTGCACGTCGGCCTTGACCACCAGGTTGAGGACCAGGGCTTCCACGGCGTCCGGCTTTCTGGAAAGGAAGGTTTCCAGCGTGACGCGCGATTCCTTGGCCAGGGCTTTTTCGCGCTGTTTGACGGCACGGTTGTCCGCAATGCGGCGGGCGGCCTTTTCATCCGCGATGCAGATGAATTCCTCCCCGGCTTCGGGCACGCCTTCAAACCCCTGCACTTCCACGGGCATGGACGGTCCGGCGGACTTGAGCTTTTTGCCCTGGTCGTCAAACATGGCGCGCACGCGGCCAAAAAGAGAACCGCAGACAAAGGCGTCGCCCACTTTCAGGGTGCCCTGCTGGATCAGCACGGTGCCCAGAGCCCCGCGCCCCTTGTCGAGTTTGGCCTCGATGATGTGGCCGCGGGCGGGTTTGTCGGGGTTGGCCTTCAATTCCAGTATTTCCGCCTGCAGGGCGACCATTTCGAGCAGATCGTCAACGCCCGCCAGGCTTTTGGCGGAAACGTAGGAGAAGTTGGTGTCGCCGCCCCAGTCTTCCGCCACCAGGCCCTGTTCGGCCAGTTCGCGCTTGACGCGGTCCGGGTTGGCTTCTTCTTTATCCATCTTGTTGACCGCCACCATGATCGGCACGCCGGCGGCCTTCGCGTGGCTGATGGCCTCGCGGGTCTGTTCCATGACGCCGTCGTCGGCGGCGACCACCAGCACGACGATGTCCGTGATTTCCGCGCCGCGCGCGCGCATGGCCGTGAACGCCTCGTGGCCCGGGGTATCCAGGAACACGATCTGGCCTTTTTTCGTTTTCACGTTGTACGCGCCGATGTGCTGGGTGATGCCACCCGCTTCCCCGGACGCGACCGAGGATTTGCGGATGGCGTCAAGGAGCGAGGTCTTGCCGTGGTCGACGTGGCCCATGATGGTCACGACCGGGGGCCTGGGCCGCATGTTTTCCGGCGCGTCCGCGAGTTGTTCCTCGGTGTATTCCTCTTCGGAGAAGCCGACCTTTTCCACTTCGTAGTCGAATTCGGCGGCCACCAGGGTGGTGGTGTCCACATCCAGGGTCTGGTTGATGGTAGCCATCACGCCGAGGCCGAAGAGCACCTTGATGATCTCCGTCGCCTTCAGGCCCATCTGGTGGGCGAGGTCGGAGACGCGGATGAGTTCGTCCACCCGGATTTTACGCTTGGCCGCCTTGAGCGGCTGGGTCACGGTGCTGGCGCGGGCCGCTTCGCGGCCTTTGCCGCGTCGCTTTCCGCCCTTGCCGCGCCAGGCGCCTTCGTCGCCGCCATCCATTTCGCGGCGGCGCTTGCTGAAGTCATCGCCGCCGCTGGAATCAAAATCAACGGTCCGGCGGGTTTTCTGCCGTTTTTTGTTCCTGCTGGCGTCGGATTCCGGCGCGGGACCGGCCGCTGCCGCTGCCGGGCGCGGGGCGAACGGTCTGCCCGGGCCGCCGGGGCCGCCGGGGCGCGGGCCGCCGGGACCACCGGGGCGCGGGCCGCCGGGTCCGCCGGGTCCGCCGGAGCGGGGACCGCCGGGGCCGCCGGGGCGCTGCCCGGCAGGGCGGGCGTCCGAAGACGGGCCGGAGGGCGTCTGTCCGGGGACAGGGCGGGAAATAATGCGAACCTGGGAGGAGGGAGAGGCTTGCTCGCCGCGTTCGTCATCGCCTCTGTCGTCACGCTCGGAGCGGGGCGCGAGCACGGGCACGGAGGAGACGGCGGCGCCGTCCTTCCCGCGTTCCGGCTCAGCGGAAATATTGGCTCTCGCGGCGCGCGGGGGGCGGGCGGGGGCTTTTTCCTGGGCGGCGCCGTCATCCGCTTTGGGGGCGCCCGACGGCGCGGCGGCGCTTGCAGCGCCGGCGGTTGCGGGCGCTTCGGTTGCGGCGGGCGCGGCTACCGCGGCCGGGACGGGCTCGGCCTTCTTCTGCGGGGCAGGGGCTGCCTCATCGGCGCGGCGGATGATGCGGGCTTTTTGCTCGGGCTCTTTGGGGGCTTTGGCTTTTGCCGGTTTTTCAGTGGCAACGGGCTGGGCCTCGGCGGCCGCTTCGGCCGTTACCTTTTCAGCCTTGGCCGCTTTTTCCCCGTCGGCTTTCAGTACGGGCGTTGCTTCGGGCGCGTCTTCGGCAACGGCTGTGGCAACGGCTGTGGCAGCGGCTTTTTTCCTGGCCGGAGCCTTGAGTTCCGGCGCGGCCGCGCTCCGCTCGGGGCGAGATTCCGTTTTGGGCGTGTCTGCGGGGGCGGCAACGGCGGCAGGCGCGGCGGCTTCCTCGGGCGCGTTTTCCGGGTCGCGGCGGCGGCGGCGGACAATGACGCCGCTCTGGGTCTCGCGGCGTTCCTTGTCCGCGTCCCCGGCGGGGGCGGCGGCAAAGTGCTCTTTCACCCGCGTAACATCATCCGCGGTGAGGGTCGCCATATGGCTCTTGGCCGGGATGCTCAACTCGCGCAAGGCCGTGAGCATATCCTTGTTGGAAACGCCCAATTCCGTTGTAATATCTTTCACTCTGATTTTTTCCTCAGACATGCCTCAAACCCCTTTGCATTTCCGTGTGTTCCTGGCTTCGAAGCGCTTTTTGCACTCCGGCGAGGAACAACAATAGCTGCCGCGCCCCGGTAAGTTTTGACGCGGATCGGCAAGGGCCACGCCCTCGCATGTGACGAAGCGGTCCAGGGAAGTTTTGGGCAACCGCTTTCTGCACATGACGCACATCCGCATGGGTATGTGCCTGGCCGCAGTATCTTCCATAACTATTCTTTCGCGCCGTCCTCTTCGGATGCTCCGTCCGCCTGCCCGGCCGCGGGGGCCGCCTGCAGGAAGCTCAGCGCCGTGCGCAGATCCTGAATGCGCGACTGGGTCATGCCGGCAACGGCGAGAAGGGCCATGTCGTCGGCAGCCGTTATATCGTCCACCGTGGCAAACCCGGCGTTGGTGAAGTTCTCCACCGGGATTTCAACCACGTTGGCAAGCTGCTCAAGGCCGCGCCCGATGGCGTTGGCTTCGTTGTAGCGGCTTTCGGTGAAAATATCGATTTTCCAGCCCAGGAGCTTGGCCACGAGTTTGACGTTCTGGCCCTTGCGCCCGATGGCGTTGGTCAGCTGATCGTCCGGCACGATGACTTCCAGCAGGTTTTCGTCCTCGTCAACGACGATGCGGGAAATGGTAGCCGGGGAGAGGGCGTTCCTGGCGTAGGTGGCGATATCCTGGCTCCAGACCACGATGTCGATGCGCTCGCCCCTGAGTTCCTGCACGATGTTCTGGATGCGGGAGCCCCGGATGCCGACGCACGCGCCCACCGGGTCCACGTCGCGGTCGCGGGAGAGCACGGCGACTTTGGCGCGGCTGCCCGGATCGCGGGCAACGCCCATGATCTGCACGGTGCCGTCGTCCACTTCCGGCACTTCGCGGCGGAAGAGGGCGGCCATGTAGTCGCGGTGCGAGCGGGAAACAACGACCTGCGGGCCGCGTCCTTCCTTGCGAACTTCGATGATGATGGCCTGCACGCGCTCGCCGCGTTTGTAGTGCTCGCGCGGGATCTGCTCTTCTTTGGGCAGGATGGCTTCGGTCCGGCCGAGGTTGATGATCCAGCCGGCCTTGTCGCGGCGCTGGATGGAGCCGGACACGATTTCGTTGATCCGGTCCTTGTATTCTTCGTAGATGATTTCCTGCTCGGCGTCGCGCATGCGCTGGATGATGACCTGCTTGGCGGACTGGGCCGCGATGCGGCCGAGGTCTTCGACCTTGAGGCGGAAGCCCATTTCGTCGTCAAGCTGCACGGACGGGTCGTGCTTTTTGGCGTCTTCCAGGGTTATCTGGCTGTTGGGGTCTTCGACCTTTTTCACCACGATCTTGAACTGGTAAACGTCGATATCGCCCGTTTCCTCGTTGAAGCTGACTTCGATATCCATGTCGTCGCCGAACTTGCGGGTGACGGAGGTGCGGACGGCTTCCTCAAGCGTGTCGATCAGCATGTCGCGGTCGAGTCCCTTGTCTTTGCTGATCTGATCAATGGCTTTTTTCAGTTCCAAACTCATGCGGATTTCCTCCGGCGCGGCGAAACGGCGCGTTCCGCCCGCATGTGGTCGTGCGTGCGGCTATAGGGCCGCGTCGTCTTCGTTTTCATTGCCCCCGGTCTTTTTTCCCTTGGGGGGCTTTGCCGTTTTCGGCTTTTTGCCCTTCGCCGGTTCGGGCGTTTCGGGCAGAAAATGCACGCGTTTTGCTTTCTTTATGTCGTCCCAGGCAAAAACGGCCGCCAGCGGCGCATCGTCCGGGGAATCTTTCGGAGTATCGAGGGGCACGACCGAAAAGGTGCCGCCGGACGCCTCCGTCAGGGTTCCGAGCACTTTTTTCCGTCCGGGGTACGCTTCGACCGGGGTATGGAGCGTTACTTCCACCGTCTCGCCCACGCGGGCGGCCAGTTGTTCCGGCGTGAAAAACGTCCGCTCAAGGCCGGGGGAGGACACTTCCAGAACGTACGCGCCGGGAATAACGTCTTCCACGTCCAGGGTCAGCCCCAGGAGGCGGGAGAGTTCCGCGCACTTGTCGATATCCACGCCGCCCTCGCCTTCCACGTAGACCCGGATGATCGCGCGCTTGCCCTGCATGGCCTCCACGCCCCAGACGGCAAGGTCCAGCGAGGCGGCCAGGGGCCGGGCGAGGTCGGCAATGGTCCGGGCAAGGGTCGATTCGTTCATGGTGCTCTCTGCCCTACAAAAGGGCTAAAAAAAAGGGAGGCCGTCAGGCCACCCCGGATACGCCGCAAAGGCTGCTCAGGATGTCGAAAGGTTCTGCGCGAACAGGCGGAGGAAGAACCCTTCTACTGATAGGCGGTTTTTTACCTCCCGCAAAATGGCCTGTCAAGTAAAAATGCGGATTTTACAGTCCGGCGGGCAACGCAAAAGCCTGCCGGGCGGCAGGCCTTTGCGATATTTTTATAAGGAAGGGTCAGGCACTGACGGAAATTCGCTCGCCCTGCCCGCTGGGGCCGTTGGAAGCGCCGCCGATGCCCGCCGTGCCCGTGGCCGCGGAACCGCCGCCGTTAGAGGCGGAATTTTGCAACTGCGAGTATAGCGTCTGCAACTGTTGCTCCAGGATTTTGATTTCCGCCTGGATGGCCTCGGATTCCGCCGCGCCTCCCATGGCGTTGCCCATGCCCTGAACCGCCTGGACGGCGGCTTCTTTTCCTTCGGCTGAGGGCGCCTGGGCCGAGGATCCGGCCGCCGCGGCACCGTCCGCCCCGTTTGTGGCGGAAACCTCGGCAAGGCGCTGCTTGGCCTGTTCGATCTTTTCCCTCACCGCTTTGATCTGCTTGAGGATGGTTTCCCTGGCCCGCTCGGCGGCGCTCATTTCTTCGCCCTCGACCGCGCCGGCCACGCCCGTATGGACGCTTTCCTTGGCGCCGGGGGCGGTTTCTCCGTCAGGGCCGTTTTTATTCTCGGCTTCCTTGTCTTCAGCCATGCGCTGCCGCATGGTGCGGGCTTCCTCGGAAATGGTCACGGTGTCGTTGCCTGCGGGAACTTCCAGGGAATTTTCCCCGGTCAGGGAGTCCCCCATGGCGCGGGAGGTTTCCTTGCCCGCCGCGAGATATGCGGCTTTATTCTGTTGCGCCGTTTCCTGGGGCGTTACGTCCAGCGGCCCCCGCATCTGCTGCACAATGGGTGATATCGCGCTCATGGTTCACCTCGTTCTGGGTATGGGGTATAAATCTTCACTCTCCCTATCGGCTCTTTTTCGTGTATCTTTAGGGTTGCTTTACGCCGAGGTTGTAACCCGGCTGGTTTTACGGCATCCTTATCCGGTTCTTTCAGGAGGATTTATGCGCATCGCACCCGATATGACCGCCCTGGTGGGGAAAACGCCCCTTGTGCGCCTGCACCGCGTTGTCCCGCAAGACGGGGCGGAAGTTATTGCCAAACTTGAATTTTTCAACCCCGCTTCCTCCGTCAAGGACCGGATAGCCATGGGCATGATCCGGGATGCGGAAAAAGCCGGGCGGCTCACCCCGGGCCGCTCCCCCGCGCAGGTGATCGTGGAGCCGACGAGCGGCAACACCGGCATAGGGCTGGCCTTCGCCGCGGCGGTCAAGGGGTACAAATTGATCCTGACCATGCCGGAAAGCATGAGCGAGGAGCGCAAAACCATGCTGCGCGGCCTCGGCGCCACGCTGATCCTGACCCCGGCGGCCGGGGGCATGAGCGCGGCCGTGGCCGAGGCGGAAAAGATCGTGAAGGAAACCCCGGGCGCGGTCATGCTCGGCCAGTTTGACAACCCGGCCAACCCGGCAACCCATTACTCGAGCACGGCGGAAGAAATATGGGACGATACGGACGGCACGGTGGACGTTTTCGTCTCCGCTGCCGGAACCGGCGGCACGGTCACCGGGGTCGGCAAACGGCTGAAGGAATTGAACGCGAAGATCCGGGTCTACGCGGTGGAACCCGCCGAGTCGCCGGTGCTTTCAGGCGGGGCGGCGGGGAAACACGGCATCCAGGGAATCGGCGCGGGCTTCGTGCCCAAGGTTCTTGACCGGAGCGTGCTTGACGGCGTACTGACGGTCACCACGGACGAGGCCCTGGACTTTGCCAGACGCCTGATCCGCGAGGAAGGCATTTTGTGCGGCATTTCCTCGGGCGCCGCCGGCCTTGCCGCCGCCCGGCTCGCAGCCGACCCGGCCCTGCGGGGCAAGCGCATCGTGTTCATTGTCTGCGACACGGCGGAACGGTACCTTTCAACCAGGCTTTTTACCGACGAGTAAATTATGAGCAATAAATCATCCGCCGCCATGCGGCCTGTTGTCAAAACCCGCCTGCCGGAACTTGAGGCGATCACCGAAGCGCTCTGCGACCCGTCTTCCTACGGGTCCGTGATCCACCATTCCCTGCATGACGCGCCCATGCCCTCGCTCAAGGAGCTTGAGGAATTGATGTCGCGGCTGAAAGCCATTATTTTTCCCGGCTTTTACGGCACGTCGCGGGTCAGGTTCGATTCCATGCGCTACCACATGGCCGCAAACCTGGATTCCATCTACCGCCTGCTGGCCGAGCAGATCCGTCGCGGCGGCTGCTTCACCTGCGCGGAATACGCGACCGATTGCGTGCTGTGCGGGGAAGCCAGCGACGATATGGCCATGAAGTTCATGCAGCGCATACCGCGCATCCGGGAGCTTTTGGCCAGCGACGTGAAGGCCGCCTTCGAGGGCGACCCCGCCGCCAAAACGCCCGGCGAGACGATATTCTGCTACCCGTCCATCACGGCCCTGACGCACCAGCGCATCGCGCATGAATTGTACACGCTCGACGTGCCCCTGATTCCCCGGATCATGACGGAAATGGCCCATTCGGTCACGGGCATCGACATCCACCCCGGCGCGAGCATCGGCGAGGAGTTTTTCATTGACCACGGCACGGGCGTCGTCATCGGCGAGACCTGTATCATCGGCAAGGGCTGCCGCCTCTACCAGGGCGTGACGCTCGGCGCGCTCTCCTTCCCCAAGGAGGCGGACGGCACGCTGGTCAAAGGCATTCCCCGCCACCCGATTCTGGAGGACCACGTCACGGTGTACGCCGGGGCCACGGTTCTCGGCCGCGTGACCATAGGCGCGGGGAGCACCATCGGCGGCAACCTCTGGGTGACGCACGACGTGCCGCCCAAGTCGCGCCTTGTGCAGCAGCAGTATGCCCATAACGGTCACTAACCCGCTCCCGGAACACGTAAATACAAAACGCCCGCTGCAACCGCAGCGGGCGTTTTGGTTACTGTGTGTCCATTGCGACGGGATGCGAGCGCAGCCATACCCGCATGACCGCGGCGGTCAGGGCGGTGGCGATGACGAGGCGCGCCGCCAGCACCACGGTCCAATGCGCGCCGATCACCATCAACAGGAACGTGTCTTCGATGATCGCGTGAGCCAGGCCCATCAGGGAGATGGCGCCGAAGATGTCGCGGCGGCTCAATCTGCCGTCGCGGGCGGCCTGGATAATCAGGCCGCTGCCGTAAATCAGGCCCATGGACATGCCCACCAGGATGGTGGACGCGGCTTTGCGCGAAACGCCCACCATTTTCACCAGCGGCAGAAGCGGCAATTCCAGCCAGCGGACGATGTTGTAATGGTCAATGGCCTTTTGCGCCAGGAGCAGCACGGTGATGATGCAGTATATGCAGACGAGGTTTATCACCTGGCTCCAGGCCCATTGGGATAAGGTCGGCGCGGCGCTGTCGCCGGGGAACAGGATGAGGGCGGGTTCGGCGAAGATCCCCGTCCGGCTGAAGAACAGATGCAGCGCCACGCCCGCGAGGATCGCCGCCCCGACGCGGAAGGCCAGTTGAAACACGAGCGAAAGCCCGCATTGCTGCGCGATGCGGCATTCCACCGGCAGGCTGTGGGCATAGAGGACGATCAGGGAAAAGGTGGAGGTCTGCGCCACGGAGAGCGCGTCCATGGATGGTATCATGGACGCGAGGACAATCAGGCCGGAATAGAGGTTGATCGCCATGCTGACCGCCCAGGCGATGCCGAGGTCTTCCGGCAGGCCCATAAGCGTCATGACCGGGGCGAGAGGCAGGGCCAGATAGCGGATCAGGTCGAACTCCCCCATGATTTTAAGGATCACGATCAGGGGCAGCATGACGCGGTACAGCCCCAGGCAAATGCCGGCGCCGTCCCTGGCGGAGCCGCGCACGGCGCCTATCAGTTTTGAGAAAACCATACGAGTTACGTCCTTAAAAATATGTTCCGCCCCCCGCCGGGCAGCATGGGCTGTGGGCCGGGGGGCGATTTTTCTTGTCCTGCGGAGCGTTTCGCGCTCCGGCGGCTGTCATGTCCCGGATGTCACGCCCGGAACGTCACGCCCGCGTTGAGGGTATCCCGCAAAAAGGCGTTTACCGCCTCCACGGAAAGCTCGTGGGGCGTTTTACCGACATGGTGCAGCTTCGCGGCCAGGGAGAGCGGAACGGTGATGATGCCGCAACCGGCTTCCGCGGCCTGCCAGATATTGATAACCTCGCGGGTGGAGGCCCACAAAAGCTCGGCTTTGGGCAGCGGCGCGACGATGTCGCGGCATTCCCGGACGAGCGGCATGGGGTCGATGCCCACGTCCGCGACGCGCCCGGCGAACACGGAGACGATGGACGGCACGGCCGGGTTGAGGGACCGCGCCGCGATTTTCGCCTGTTCCGGCGTGAACACGCAGGTGACGTTCAGGGGAATGCCTTCGCCGGACAGTTTTTTAATCAGCGGTCCCATGGAATTCCCGGCGGGGTCGATGACCGGGATCTTGACGTATACATTGCCGCCCCAGGAGCGGATGATGCGGGCCTCGCGCTCCATGCCCTCCATGGCCGTGTCCAGAACCTCGAAGGAGACCGGCAGGGCGGGCACGAGTTGCAGCACTTTCGCGGCGTATGCCGTGTAATCGCCCACCCCCGCCTGCGAAACCAGGGAAGGGTTGGTGGTGAAACCTTTCGTCCACGGCAGGGCCAACGCTTTCTCGATGCTGGCGAAATCCGCACAGTCTATAAATATTGTAATGTCCGGCAACCCGTTTTCCTGCATAGTAAGATCTCCTTTCCTTATGTGTTCCGGAACCATGGACCATAGGGTATGTGAAGTGTAGTAGCGTTTCCGGGATTGGGCAAAAGAAATCGTGCGGCGCGGCGCGGAATCGGCTTGCCAAAACAGTGTTGTATGTCGTAAGCACTGGAATGAACAAGATAAATTGAATTTGGGGAATCTATGGACCGTTTCGAACGCAAGCCTCTTCCTGGGCTGGTAACGCTTTTTCTTGTACAGGCCTACTGCTGGCTGGCCTGCCTTTTCCCGGCGCACATCGCCTTTACCTTTCTGCAAACCGACCGGTATTTTTCGGCGGAAGCCTTCCTGTGGGCGGGCGCTTCCCTGGTCTTGAGCGTCATCGCGGTGGCGGCCGTGGTCGGCATCCACACGCGCTCGTCCTGGGGCATTGCCGCCGGCCGCCTCTTTTGTATTGGCTGCATCCTGGCGGGATTGGCGGGCTGCATGCGGTTGTTCGGGATTCTGGATTTTCCGCTCGGCTGGAGTTCGTACTACGGGTATTCCCCCTCGTTTTTCCAGAACGGGACGCTGCTCCTGGTATCGATCGCCATGTATGTTCCGGTCATGCTGGCCTGGTACACGTATTTCGGCGGGTCACGCGCGGTGCGGGAGGCGTTTCCGGACAGGGACGATCCGCTTCCCCCACTGTCTCCGCTGCCCCCGTTGGGCGTGGGGCTTCTGATGGTTCTGTGCTGGATATTCCTGGCCGCCAAGGCCACATTTTTCACCTGCCTCTGGTTCGATCTCGGCCGGGAGAACCTGGCCGTTTTCTGGCGGGCGCTGCTTTTAGCCTCCCCCGGCATCGTGTTCCCGGCGGTGATCCTTTGGATGGTCAGAAAGCCCGGCGCGCGGCTCATTCCCCTGCTGGGGGTGCTGGCCGGGTGGTTTTTCCTTTCCCATGCCACGGGCAATTACGGGCTGATCCAATTTCTCCTCAAAGATACGGGGATCGAAACCGTTTCGCTATACTCCCTGTTCACCCTTTTGGGAATGACGCCCGCGCCCGTGGCGGTGCTCGGGATCTATTGCGGCATCCTGGCCTGGCGGTTCGTTTCCCTGCCGGAAGAAGGCGCATGGATCGCACGGCCGGGAGGAACCGGGGAAAACCTCCGGGACGGCCTTCCCTTGGTGTCGGTTCTCATCCTGTACCTTTCCCATGTGTGGGTGACGTTCGCCCTGATGGGCGCTACGAGCATTTTCAAGACGTTTGACAGGGAGCGCTGGCCCGGGCTTGTTCTGGCGGCCTTGTGCGCTGTGCTCGTCATCCTGGGCGTGTGGCTTGTTTTCGCCCGGCTTCGTTCGCGGAAGCCTGTTTCCAGGAGCGGCGGCGGCCTTTTCTTCGCCGGCTCCATCGTGTGCGCCGCGCTGTATGCGGTCTCTTTCCTGCAGATGTATATGGAGGGCGGCTCTCTCGAATGGTTTTACCGGATAGTGATCCCGAACGGCGCCATCTTCGCGGGGCTGGGAATTCTCGGCTTCGTCCTGCTCGCGCGCGACGGCGCGCCGGGGCGGAACGTTCCGGCCATGCCCCTGGCCGTGAGCTGCTTTATCCTGTTCGTCGTGTGCTCCATGGGCGACGAAATGGTGAAGGCCGCCGTGGATGTTGTGATGGCCCTGCGGGGAGGCGATGGGGAAAGTTCCTATCCCTGGGGGCGGGACGCCGTGTTCCGCTACCAGGCGGCGGGTTTCTGGCTGTCCTGGCTGGTCTGCCCCGCCATCGTCATCTGCCTTATCCGCAAGCGTTTGCAAAGCCTCGGGGTCTTGTACGCGGTTTGCGTCGTCTGGCTGCTGGGGATTTTGGCGGACCAGGTCCTGGCGATCGGCGGCAGTTTCCTGGGCAGGGGCAGCATGTATATGGGCGTGCAGTCCTTTGTGGAGGTGCAGATCGTGCTGACAGCGATCCTGTTGTTCATGTTCTACAGCGCCGCGTCACGGGAATTTGCCGCCTGGCGGGCGGCCCGCCAGCGGCCCGAGGCGTAACGAAAAGCCCCGCCGCGACATGTCGCGGCGGGGCTTTTTTTGTTCGCGGACGGGTATTATTCTTCGTCTTTTTCGCGCTGGTAGTTGGCGGTGACTTTTTCCACCACCGGGGCCGGCGCTTCTTCATAGTGGGAGAATTCCATGGTGAACACACCTTGGCCGCCGGTCATGGAGCGCAGGTCCGGCGCGTAGCGCAGCACTTCGTTCATGGGAGCGTTGGCCTTTATTTCCGTGATCCCGGATTGGGAGTCGGAACCGAGCACCTTGCCCCGGCGGCTGGAAAGGTCGCCGATGACGTCGCCCATGAACTCGTCCGGGATGGAGATGGTCAGCGTCACGATGGGTTCGAGCAGGGTGGGTTTGCAGCTTTCCATGGCTTTTTTGAAGGCCAGGGACCCCGCGACCTTAAAGGCCATTTCCGAGGAGTCCACCGTATGGTAGCTGCCGTCGTAGAGTTTGGCCTTGAAGTCCACCATGGGGTAGCCCGCGATATACCCGCGCGCCGAGGCTTCCTGGATGCCCTTGTCCACGGCCGGGATATACTGGCGCGGCACCACGCCGCCGACGACCGCGTCTTCGAACTGGTAGCCTTCGCCGCGTCCCAGCGGCTCGAATTCCACCCAGCAGTCGCCGAACTGGCCGCGCCCGCCGGATTGCTTTTTGTGCCGCCCCTGGACCTGGGCCTTGCCCTTGATGGTTTCGCGGTAGGGGACCTTGGGCGTTTTCAGGAGGATTTCCGTTTTATAGCGGCGTTTGGCGCGTTCCACGGAAATTTCGATATGCAGCTGGCCCATGCCGGAAACGAGGATATCGCCGGTTTCCTCGTCGCGGGAGAGCTTGAGGGATATGTCCTCGTCCAGGAGGCGCTGCACGGCGGAGTAGACCTTGTCTTCATCGCCCTTTTCCTTGGGCGCGAGGGCGTAGGAAATAAGCTGCGGGGGCAGTTCGGGGATGGCGAGCTCGAACGGCGATTTGTCGTCGCAGAGCGTGTCGCCGGTTTTGGTGTTTTTCAGTTTCGCGAGCGCCACGATGGCGCCGGGCCCCAACACGTCCTTGGTGGGCGTCTGGTTTTTTCCGGCAAGCAGGATGGGGTTGCCCAGCCGTTCGATGTCGCCGCTGGTCATGTTCCTGAGGGCGGATTCGCTGCTGATGGTGCCGGAAAGCACGCGGACCATGCTGAGCTGGCCGGCAAAGGGGTCGGCCACGGTTTTGAACACGAAGCAGGCCGCCGGGATCGAGCCGGAGCTGACGCGCTCGCTCCCGTCCTTGCCCAGCCACGGGGCGTGGTCGAGGGGGGAGGGGAAGTAGCTCTGGATAAGGTCCATGAGCTGCGCGCCGCCTTTATTTTCAAGCGCGGCACCCGCGATGACGGGAACGATTTCACCGTTCTTGACGCCGATGCGCAGGCCGCTTTGGATTTCTTCCTCGGTAAGTTCGCCGACTTCGAGATATTTTTCCATCAGGGCTTCATCGCTTTCCGCGATGTTTTCGATGGCGGTTTCCCGCAGGACGGCCATGTCGTCGGCCATGTCCGCCGGGATGTCGGCAACGGTAACGGCGCCGTCGGCGCCGAACATGAGGGCTTTTTTGCCCAGAACGTCGACGAGGCCCTTGAAGTTTTCGGCAATGCCGATGGGCGCGTAAAGCAGAACGGTCTTCAGGCCCAGAATGGAGGAAAGGCCGTTTAGGGCGTGGTCAAAGTCCGCGCGGTCGCGGTCGACCTTGTTGATGAAGCAGCAGGCCGGGATGCCGGCTTTCATCACGGAGGACCAGTGTTTTTTGGTAAGGGGGCGTACGCCGTCAACCGCGTCTATCACGAACACGGCGGCGTCGGCGGCCATGAGCAGGTAGTCCACATCGCCGGTGAAGTTGCTGTCGCCGGGGATGTCGATGCAGAAATGGCGGTTCTTGTTCCAGAGGTAGGTCGCGAAACCCGGCTGGATACTGCCGCGCCGTTTGATTTCTTCAGGCTCGAGGTCAAGAGCGGTGGTGCCGTCCTCGATTTTACCGAGGCGGGAAACAACGCCGGTCTGGAAGAGAAGCATCTCCGCCAGGGACGTTTTGCCGCAGCCTCCAGTGCCGATAAGCGCGTATGTTCTTTGGTTTTCCGTGTTGGCCATGAAGCTCTCCCTTACCGTAACAGTGTCGATGAAAGACCCCGGTCCGGCGGACCGGGGACAAGTCTCGCTTTTACCATGTGACGGGACTTTGCCGTCAAACGTTTACTCGGGCAGTTTCACTTATCCGCACGGAGGGGAGGTCCTTGCGGATATTCTATCATGCTCGGCTACCGTAGAAAGACTCATGGGGGCTTGTCAAGTTGTAACTGGTGCGGACGGCGGCGGCGGTCACCCCGGCAACGCCTCCGGCAGAGGGGCTAAACGTGTGTGAAGAGCGCGCGGAAGAGGCGCTCTTCGCACACGGCGTTCCCTGCGGGGGGTCCGGCGGCTTGTCTTCTTCGGCGGAGACATGTACTCTGCACGAGTAAGAGGAGTCCGCGCGGCCCGGCGGCCTGTGCCGGCGGCCGTGATACCCGTCTTTTTCATGATCCGCCCCTACGGGAGTTACATGTATATCAATCTGATACTTGGCGTTGTGGCTCTGGTCGTGGTCTGGCTGTTCCTGAAGAAGCTCCTGGTCAAGGATGACACCCTGCGCGAAAACCCGGCGGAGCTTCTGGAAAAGGAGGTCGCCCGGCGCCGCGCCCAGGAGGAGGAGCTTGCCAGGGCCTTTGAGCGGCTGCGCGGCAAGGGGAAAGAACGCATGCGGCCGGTTGTCGCCGCCCTGGAAGAGATGCGTTCCGCCATGCCTTCGCTTGCCGGGAGCGCCGGGGCGGCGCAAAAAGCGCTGGATTGGGACGACGAGGGCGATTCCGTCATGATCCGGGTCCATGGCCGCGAAGAGGGTGATGCGGCAAGCAGCCTGGCCGTCAGCTGGCGCGTCCCCGACCTGGATCTGCAAAAGGCGGCGCGGTTCGGCGATGATTTGCCGGGCGCGTATATCCTGCGCCGTTCCGATACCGGCCGGGAGGAAGTTGTTTCCACCCTGGATGCATGCGTGAGAGGAATAACGTCGTTTATAGTTGATTTCATGGCGTAGCGGGCATACATACTATACGATTCCGTGCCGTGCTTTCCGAGAATGCAATTTATCCGCACGGACAATCTGGAGGTGTTCATGTCTCATCCTTCCGTTCTTCTGTACGCGCTTTCAACGTGCGTTCACTGCCGCCACGCGCGGGAGTACCTTGAGAAAAACCATATCGAGTTCAACTGCACCTATGTTGATAAATTGTCCGGCCAGGACAAGGACGAGGCGCTTGAGAAGATCCGCGAGGTGAACCCGCGCCTGTCGTTCCCGACCCTGGTTATCGGCCCGTCCCACGTCGTCGTCATCGGCTACAATCCGGAAGCCATCGAGGAGGCTCTCGCCCAATGAGCAAAACGCCGGCCACCGCGCAGGAACTGTACGATATCCTCGGCCCCTTGCAGGCAAAAAAAGGCTATTACTTCAACCACGAGCGGGACATGACCATGCCGCTCCTGGAACAGCTGCTCGCCATCCGGAAAGAGTACGGGTATATGGCCTGCCCCTGCCGTCTGGCCAACGGCGAGTATGAAAAAGACAAGGATATCGTGTGCCCCTGCGTCTACCGGGCCGACGACGTTGCGGAGTTCGGCACCTGCTATTGCGGTCTTTACGTGTCCGCGGAATGGAACGATAAAAAAACCGCGTTCCGGGCAATTCCCGACCGGCGGCCGCCGGAGAATATTACTTTTTAATGCCGGCATCCTGTCTGATTTGTGAAAAAGCCCGCGCAGCGGGCTTTTTCATGGAAAGGGAATTTTGGGTTGACCATGACCGTCTTCCTGTTAGTGTTTTGGAGGATACGGGTTTGCGGCATGCCGCGAGGAGGGTCATATGCCGGATTCAGGCCGGGAAACGTCAAGCAGACAGAGAGTGTACCGCTACGTCAAAGACGGTATCGTCTCGAACGTTTTTCGTCCCGGGACCATAATCCACGAGCGCGACTTGGCCCGCGAGCTGGGGGTAAGCCGCACTCCCGTGCGGGAAGCCCTGCAATCCCTTCAGGATGACGGCTGGCTGACCGTCATGCCGCGCAAGGGCATCATGGTCCGCCCCCTGAGCAGGGCGGAAATAGAGGAAGTGCTGCAATTGCGCGTCATTATCGGCTCCGCCGGTATAACGCTTTCCGCCGGCCGCATCAGCGCGGGCGCGTTCGCGCATCTCCGGTCGCTTATCGCGAGCCAGGCGGCCGCTGCCGAGGCGCGCGACTACCTGAAATTTATTGAGGCGGACATGCAGCTGCACGTCGCCATGGTCCGGCTTGCCGGTAACAGGCGGTTGACCTGCATAGCGGAAGACCTGCTGGACAATTTCCGGCGGATCGGCCTGGAAGCGATACGGGGAGAATGCAACCTCGCCGAGGTGATCGCCCAGCACAAGGCCATTGTCGCGGCGTTGGAACAGGAGAAAGCGGCCACGGCCAAAAAACTGCTGGAGGATCACATCGAACACTCCAGGCAGGCCCTGTATAAAGCCGGGATCCCGGAGGGCGGCGATGGCGCCGCGAATAGCCCGCCTCCCGGCTTTTCCGACAGCCCGCTCTTTGACGCTTCTGAAACCCGCTGACCACAGCGGGTTTTTTCGTGGTGTTTAGAAACAGCCCCTAGCGGATCAGGGACGCGATGCGCGCAACAGCGGCTTCGTCCAAAGCCGCGTACAGCGGCAGGCAGAGGACGCGCTCCGCGAGGTCTTCGGCAACCGGGCAGGAAGGGCGTTCGGGCATATAGGGCAGGGTGTTCAGGGCCGGGTAAAAGTACCGGCGGGGGAAAATGCGCTGTTCGTTCATGGCGGCGATCGTCCGCGCCATCCGTTTCGGGTCGTCAAAAATAACGGGATAATAGGCGTAGTTGTATTCCAGATCTTGCCGCAGCGCGGGTTTGCGCAGCCCCCCCATGGGAAGAAGGGCGTCATACAGCGCGGAAACGCGTTTGCGCCCGGCAATGTTGGCGGCGAGTTCCGGCAGCAGCGCAAGGCCCATGACGGCGTGCAGCTCCGAAAGTTTCGCGTTGATCCCCAACTGCTTGTGGTCGTCGCCCCTGTGCCCGAAGGCCCGGAGGAGCGCGATCCGGTCGCGGGAGTCCTTGTCGTGGGTGATGACGGCGCCGCCCTCCACGGTGTGGAAAACCTTGGTCGCGTGCAGGCTCAATGTGGCGACGTCCCCATACGCGGCGAGGCTTTTTCCCTTGTATTCGCAGCCAACGGCCTGAGCCGCGTCGTAGATGCAGACAAGGCCGTGGGTCCGGGAGAGCGATTCAAAGGCATCCGTATCGCAGGCGTTGCCGTAAATATGCACCGGCAGGATGCCCGCCGTGTTTTCCGTGACAGCCATGGCCGCCGCTTGCGGGGAAAGGCAGAGCGTTTCCTCGTCGATATCGGCGAAAATGGGGGTGCAGTTTTCCCAGAGCAGGGCGGAGGCCGTTGCCACATACGTAAAGGGTGTGGTGATGACGTCCTTCCCCTGCAAGTTTTTCAGCCGGATGGCCATCTGCAGGGCCAGAGTGCCGTTGGTGCACAGGCTGACGAAAGGGACGGCAAAGGTGTGCGCCAGCTCTTTTTCGAGCTGCCTCGCGAATGCGCCTTCGTTGGTCAGCTGGCGGGAGGTGAAAATGGCGTCAAGGTACCGCGAATAGACATCCGGGGATGGCAGAACGGCCTGGGTGACGAAAATGTCTTCCCCGCGCGCGCCGGTCCCGCCCGGTTGCTCCGGGTCGGATGGCGTCTGGCCGCGGCGTTGCGTTTGCTTCATCGTTGTGGAGTATCGGAAAGCCGGTCAAAAGACAAGGCGTCCCTTTTCAGGTAGCAGGGCAATCGAATGAATATTGCGTTCTGCCGCAATAATACCATATGCTGAAAGGCGAAAAGTCACTGGATTCCCGCCTGCGCGGGAATGACGTTTTCCCTTACCGGGAGTTACATTTACTCTCCACGTCATTCCCGCGCAGGCGGGAATCCAGTCTCTTGCAACGCATTGTGGCAGAACGTAATGTTCATTCGATTGCCCTGTTTCAGGTAGTGGCTCAGTTTGCCCTCAGGCAAGCATGGCGTGGAGTTCGGCAACCGTGGCCGCAATGGCGTCGGCCCCGGCGTTTTCCAGCTCCGGCCGGGTGCCGAAACCGTAAAGTACCCCCACGCACGGCATGCCGAGCGCATGCGCGCCATGCACGTCATACGCCGTGTCCCCGGCCATGACGCACCCTTGCGCGGGGTCGACGCCGTGGCGCTCACAGGCGTGCCGGAGCACGTCCTCCTTGCGCAACCGGTTGTCCGCAAAGCTGGCCCCGGCGATACCCGTGAAACAGGCCGCCAGTCCCGCGTGTTCCAGCACGCGGAGCGCGGAATCTTCCTGTTTGGACGTCGCCACGAACAGCCGTTTTCCCGCTCCGGCGAGGCCGCGCGCCATATCCGCCACCCCCGGGTACAGGGAAAAATCAAAGATGCCGTCCGCTGCGTAGTACCGGCGGAACCGGACCACGGCCTCGCCGAGCGTGTCGCCCATGAGCCCGAATGTTTTGAAGGAATCCTCGAGCGGCGGGCCGATGACCCTGTTCAGGCTGTCGGGATGCGCGTCTATGCCGCAATCGCAGAGCGCCCGGCTGAAGGACCGGGTTACGCCCGGTTTGGAGTCGATCAGGGTCCCGTCCAGGTCAAAAAAGATGGTGTCGTATGGCATTGGTCTATAGCGCTTTTTTATTTAGGTGAGGGGCTAGATCCGGTAGCCGTCCGGATGCTTCGCATGCCAGTTCCAGGCGGTCGCGATGATGTTTTCCAGCCCGGAGCGGGAGGGTTTCCAGCCGAGAACGGCTTCGGCCTTGGCGCTGGAGGCCACCAGCCGCGCCGGGTCGCCCGCCCGGCGTTCCGCGATGACCGAGGGGATGGGGCGGCCCACAACGGCCTCCGCCGTGGTGATGACGTCCCTGACGGAAAACCCCTCGCCGTTGCCCAGGTTGAATACGTCGCTTTCCCCGCCCCGGCGCAGGTAATCCACGGCCAGGAGGTGGGCGTCCGTAAGGTCGGTAACGTGGATATAGTCGCGGATGCAGGTGCCGTCCGGGGTGTCGTAATCGTCGCCGAACACTGTGATATGGCTCCGTTGGCCGAGGGGCACCTGCAAAATGAGCGGGATGAGGTGGCTTTCCGGCAGGTGGGCTTCGCCGAGGGAGCCGTCCGCGACGGCCCCGGCCACGTTGAAGTACCGCAGGGAAACTGAACGGATGTTGCAGGCCGGTCCGACCCAGCGCATCATTTCTTCCATCATGCGCTTGGTTTCGCCGTATGGGCTGGTGGGCAAGAGCGGCGCGTCTTCGGCGACGGGCACGGAAGCGGGGTCGCCGTACACGGCCGCGCTGGAGGAAAAAACCAGCACGCCGACGGAATGCGCGGCCATGGCCTCAAGCAGCGTCTGCATGCCCATGACGTTGTTGTTGAAATAGTCCAGCGGCTTCTGGACGGATTCCCCGACCTGCGTGCTGGCCGCGAAATGGATGACCGCGTCCACGGGGTACCGGGAGAATATGCCGTCAAGGTCGCGCCGGTTCCGGATATCCCCCTCGCAAAAGACGGCCTCCGGATGGACGGCCGCTTTGTAACCCGTGCGGAAGTTGTCGATGACGACGGTCTGTTCGCCGCGCTCCGCCAGCGCGCGCACCATGTGAGAGCCGACATACCCGGCCCCCCCGCAGACGAGAATCATGGTTTACAATCCTTTTGCGTTGGGGGTTCAAGGCAATCCGGCCGCAGCGCGAAAAAATCGCCGAGCATGTACAGAGAACCGCAGATGAGGACGGGGTGCCGTTCCGGATGCGCGGCCGCTTCCACGGGCATATACGCCGCCACATGCTCGCGGGCGCGGGCCAGCGCATCGGCCATGCTCGTCGCGGGCACGGCGGCAAGGCCGATGGCGCGGGCGAGTTGTTCCGGTTCCAGCGCCCTCGGGTTGCCCTGGATGGGCGGCACGAAAACCGGGCCCGTGGCGAGAACGCGCAAGTGCGCGGCCATCTCGGCCGGGTTTTTATCCTCCAGGCAGGCGAAGATGACGGCGGCCGGGGCAACGCCTTTTGCCGCGAGGTTTTTGCCGAGCGCGGCCATGCCGTGGCCGTTGTGCGCGCCGTCAAGGAGCAGGGCGGGGTGGCCGTGGGCTTCCGACGCGGGCACGTATTGCAGCCTGCCGGGGATAAAGGCCGTGGCGAGCGCCCGGCTTTCTTTTTCCTCGGATACATCCCAGCCGTTTTCCCGCGCGAGGTGGCGCCAGACGGCGAGAGCCAGGCCCGCGTTGGTGTATTGGTGCTCTCCGGCAAGGCCCAGGGGGATCGCGCCGTCCCGGATCGGGTCCGGCAGGCTTTCCCGTTCTCCGGCAAGGAAAAACGGGGAGCCGCGCTCCGCCGCGATGCTTTTGAGGGCGGCCAGAGCCTCAGCCGGTTGCGCCGCGCTGAAAACAGGTTTGCCGCCCCGGATGGCTCCGGCCTTGTCCGTTGCGATGGCGGTGACGGTGTCGCCGAGAACGCGGCAATGGTCCAGGCCGATGGGGGTGTAGGCGAGCGCATCCGCAGGGAGGGCGGTTACCGCGTCCCAGGCGCCGCCGAGCCCGGTTTCCATGACGGCGACGTCCACGGGAGCTAGGGATTCCGCGGGAGCCAGGGGGTCCGCCACGGATGCCGAAATCCCGGCGGAAAAAATATACGCCGCCAGCGCGGTCACGAATTCAAAATAGGTGAGGGTTTCACCGCCCGCGGCCATGACCGCGTTGGCGGGCGCGAGGATGGCGGCCTCGCTGACCGGGACGCCGTTAATCCGGATGCGCTCGCGGAAGGAAACAAAATGCGGAGACGTGAACAGGCCCGTCCGCAGGCCGTGGGCCTGGGCGAGCGCGGCGAGAAAGGTGGCCGTCGATCCCTTGCCGTTGGTGCCCGCCACCTGCGCCACCGCCAGGGGTTTGGGCAGGGCAAGACGGCCGAGGACCTCGCGGAGTTTACCCAGCTCCGGACGCATGCGGAACATGCCGAGCTTGTCCAGATGGGCGGCAAGCTCGGCGAACGAGGCGAAGTGGGTATGCGACCGCATGGCAGGCAACGGCGGAATCGGGACGCGAACCGCTTAATAGCCCATCAGCGCGAAGTTGAAGTCCGTTATTTTCTTGGACGGATCAAGCACGATAGTCAGCAGCAGGGCCTGGCCGGGGCTTTCGGGCTGCGGGTCGGCGATGTATTTGCCGATGATGAGCGTTTCCACGCCGCCGGCTTTGGAAGCGTAGACGTATTCCGCGCGTTTATGGCTGTACCGCCAGATTTCGCGCCCGCCGGCGGCCTGTTCCGTGGCGTCGGCGGGGCCGAGGGCCTTGAGCACGCGGGCTACGGGGGAGCCTACCGGGAGCTCGATTTTATCCGCTTGAACGATCGTTTGCTCGGGCGCGGGCGTGGGGTCCAGCGTTCCTTCGGACGAACCGGTGCAGGCGGGGAGCAATAAGACGCAGGCACATGCAAGTATCGGGAAAATACGCATTATGGTTCCTTTTTATTGTCTGGCCGCGCGGGGCGGCGTGGGGGATGATCGATTGGGGCATTCTACGGAAAAAGGGTGGGGAGGGCAAGATGGGGTGAGGGGGGAGATGAAGAAGAAAGAGGCTCCCGGTTGTTTGAGGAGGGTTCTTCTCTTCTTTAACGCCACGGAAAAGCCGGAGTTAGCCAAGCCGGCTCCTAAACAACCTGGACGCCGCGCCGAGCGTAATAACCGCCATCAGCGCCAACGGCCAATACAACCGCCACATCGCCTCCAAGTCCGCGCCCTCAAGGTAAATCCGCTGGGAAAATTCCACGCCGTAGCGCACCGGGTTTATCAACGTCGCGTACTGGAAACTCTCCGGCATGGACGCAATGGGCGTGGCGAACCCGGAGAGCAGGATCATGGGCATGAGCAGCGTGAAGGAATAGAGCAGCGCCTGCTGCATGGTGGCGGACAACGCGGAAATGCACAGCCCTATCCCCACGATGGCGCAGTTGAAGATGACCAGCCCCAGGAACAGCGGCGGATACGACCCGGCAAACGGGATATTGAACCAGTAGAGCGCGATCACCAGGACCAGGCTGGACTGCGCCAGCCCCACCAGTACCGGCGGCAGCGCCTTGCCGAGCATGAGGGTCATGGGGCCGAGCGGCGTGACGAGCAGCTGGTCAAAGGTGCCCTGCTCCTTCTCCCGCGCCACGGACTGCCCGGAAAGGACCAGAACCTGAATGACCCCCAACACCGCCACCATCCCGGCAATGATGTTCCAGCGCGTTATGAGGTTGGGGTTGAACCAGGCCCGGGTGAACACCGCTACCTCCGGGGTGCGGACGCCTTTTTCCGCCAGCCGCGCCTTGCTGAAGGTATCGATGATTTCCGTGGCGTAGCCGGACGCCGTTCCGGCCACGTTGCTGTTGCGGCCGTCCACCAGCACCTGGACCGGCACGGCCCGCCCGGCCTCAAGATCGCGCTCGAAGTGCGGCCCGATATGGATAACCAGCTGGGCCTTTTTGGTATCTATGGTATCGGCTATTTGCGAAGCGTTTTCGAGGGTGGCCGAGCGGTGGAAGATACCGGAGCCGTCAAAGGCCGCCGCCAGATCGCGGGAAGCTTGCGACCTGTCGCTGTCGAGCAGGGCGTAATCCGCATAGGTCAGGTCGTAAGAGGCCACGTAGCCGAAAAGAAAGGTCTGCACCAGGACGGGCATGAGCAATATGGTCCGGCTGCGCTTGTCTTTCAGCGTCATCAGCATTTCCTTGCGGAACAGCGCCAGGAGGTCGAACAAAAAATCACGCATGCTCACTCCACGGATTTGACGATCTGTTTCCGGGCCAGGAACAACAGCGCGGCCGCGAAGACCGCGAGCACGCAAAAGTCGCGTACCAGGATTTGCGGGATGTTCCCGGCCATGAACAGGGTCTGCAACAATTCCACATACCAGGTCGCCGGGAAAATGTGAGCCAGATAATAGACGAACCAGGGCGCGCTCCGCAGGTCGAAAATAAACCCGGACATCATCAGAGTGGGCATGAAGTTGAACACCAGCGCCAGTTGGCTGGCCAGGAACTGGCTCCGCGTGATGGCGGAAACGCACAGCCCCACCCCCAGCGCGACCACGAGATACAAGGCGGACCCCGCCACGATGAGGACGAGCGAACCGCGCATGGGCACGGCGAACACCCAGGCCCCGGCCGCGAGACATAAGGAAAGGCCCACCATGCCTAGAACAAAGTACGGTACGGTTTTCCCGGCCAGGATCTCCTCCGGCCTGACCGGGGTGGCGGCCATGGCTTCATAGGTTCCGCGCTCCCATTCCCGCGCGATGACAAGCGCCGTCAGCAGCGTGCCGATGAGCGTCATGATGAGCACGGTCACGCCGGGAATGAGAAAATACCGGCTTTCCATGGCGTGGTTGTACCAGATGCGCGGCTCGGCCACGGCCCTGCCCGGCAGCGGCCCGGCGCCCGCTCCGGTATCAGGCCCGGTATCAGGCATATTGACGGAGCTTTCCGTCCGCAACGCGCCCCAGCGCGCGACCGCCCCTTCCAGGTAGCGCTGCATGATGCGGGCCTGGTTGGAATCGCGGCCGTTCACGATAATCTGCACGCTGTCCGAGCCGCCGGGCCTGTCTTTCAACTCGCGCCGTACGATGGCGTTGATTTTCCCGTCCCGCATGAGCGTTTTGGCCTCTTCCATGGAGTTCGCCATCACGGGCGCGAAATAGGGGGAGAGCCGCAAGCTCGTAAACAAATCGCGGGTCACGGGGGAGGAATTGTCCCGCACCACGCCGACCGGCACCAGGTTCACGTCCAGGGACAGCCCGAACCCGAACAGCAGCAAGAGGATCATGGGCAGGATGATCCCGAGCGTCAGGGTGCTCCTGTCGCGTATCATCTGCCGCCCTTCCTTGCGGATCAGCGCCCGCGCACGGGTCCAGGCGCTCAGGTGGTATGCTTGGTTTCCGGACGCGCTCATGCCGCCGCCTCCTTGCCGTTGCCGTTGGCGGAAGCGTTGGCGCGCCCCTTTTCCACAATGGCGATGAAGGCGTCCTCCATGGTGAAAGAGGTGGAATCATCACCGTGTCCTTTGCCCCCGGCGGCGTCGCGCCCCCAGACTTTGGCGGCGTCCCGAATGGCGCCGGGCGTGTCCAGGGCCAGCATCACGCCGTTGTCCTGGATAAGAACCCGGTCGCAGTATTCCGCTTCCTCCATGAAGTGGGTGGTCACCACAATGGTCACGCCCGCGTCCGCCAAGTCCGCGATGCGCTTCCAGAAAGCCCGGCGCGCCAGAGGGTCCGCCCCGCTGGTGGGTTCATCCAGGAAAAGGATAGCGGGCCTGTGCAACAGCCCCGCCGCCATGGCGAGACGCTGCTTGTACCCGCCGGGCAGGCTCTCGGCGGGCTGGTCCATATGCGATTCCAGGAAAAAATCCCGCGCGACTTCCTCAACGCGTTCCTGTTTTTCCGGCCCTTTCAAGCCGTAGGCCCCGGCAAAAAAGTCCAGATTTTCCCGCACGCTCAAGGGGCCGTAAAGAGAAAATTTTTGGGCCACGTACCCGATATGCCGCCGTGCCGTGCTCCGCGCCTTGCGCACGTCCACCCCGGCCACGAAAAGGCTGCCCTTGCTCGGCGGTAAAAGGCCGCACAGCATGCGGAAGGTCGTGGTCTTGCCCGCGCCGTTGGGACCGAGCAGCCCGAAAACCTCGCCCCGGTCAACAGTGAAGCTCACGTCGTTGACGGCGGCGAAATCGCCGAAATAGCGCGAGACGTGCCGCGTTTCGATGACCGGCCCGTCCGGCGGCGCATCCTCCTGCCCGGCGGGGGGAGCAGCCGTCCGCTCCTGGGCCAGTTCTGCCTCCGCCAGCGTCTCTTTGGACCGGACATGCTCTCGCAACAGAAGCATGAAGCTGTCTTCCAGGCTCGCCGGGACGTCACGCACGCCAGCCCCGCGCAACAGTTTTTTTAGTTCCGCCTCTTCCGCTTCCGTCAATTGGCCGTGAACGAGGCGCACGGCCCCGCTCTGGGGCACGGCGTCCACAATGCCCGGCGCGCCCAGGAGCCTGGCCTGCAAGGAACGCGGGGAATCCTCCCCTGCCGGTTCCGCGATACGGGTCATGCCCTCGGCCCGGACGCGGATGGATTCCGGCGTGCCGCGTGCGAGCGTCTTGCCCTCGAACAACAGGAGCACCTCGTCGCAGCGGGCGGCTTCGTCCAGGTAGGAGGTGCTTACGACCACGGACATGCCGGACTGCTGCGTGAGCGCGGCGATGATCTGCCAGAGTTCGCGCCGGGACAGCGGGTCGACGCCCACGGTCGGCTCATCCAGAAGGAGGAGTTTCGGGGGATGCACAAGGGTGCAGATAAGACCGAGCTTCTGTTTCATGCCGCCGGAAAGTTTACCGGCCAGACGCTCGCGGAACGGCTCCAAGCCCGCCATGGCGAGGAGCTCGCGGTAGCGCCCTTCGCGGGCGTCCTTCGCAAGGCCGCGCAGGTCGGCGTAGAGGTCCAGGTTTTCCTGCACGGTCAGGTCTTCGTACAGGCCGAATTTCTGGGGCATGTACCCGATGGTCTCGGCCAGCAGTTCCCCGTTCCCGGCCGGGTCGCGGCCTTCCAGGAGAACCGTGCCCGCGTCCGCCGCCATCAGGCCCGCGATAATGCGGAGCAGCGTGGTTTTGCCCGCGCCGTCCGGACCGACAAGGGCCGTGACCCCGCCTGGCCGCACACTGAAGGAAACCGCCTCCAGCGCCGGAACAGCGGGCCGCCCCTTGGGGTGGAACGTCTTGCGGATGCCCTCCGCCTCAAGGATCATGCGGGGCTGCTGATCGGGAGTGTCAGGATGCATCCGGGCCTCCGCGACGGTCAGGCGTCCAGTTCGGGAAATTTCACGGTGGCGGGCATGCCCAGGCGGAGCCTGTCGCCGGGATCATCCACATAAATTCGGATCTCATAGACGAGGGACGTCCGCAAATCCTCTGTCTGCACGGTTTTCGGGGTAAACTCGGCCACGGAGGAAATGAACCCCACCCGCCCGTCGATGCCGTCCTTGGGGTGGCTGTCGGTGAACACCACGGCCCGCATGCCGGGCTTCACCAGGCCGAGCTCGGTTTCGGAGACGTAGGCCCGCACCCATTTGGGGGAGAGAATGGCCAGGGAGAACACAGCCTTGCGGGAAGAGGCCATATCCCCCGGTTCAAGCAACCGGCTGCGGACAACGGATTTGCCGGGGCTTTTCAATTCCGCGTCGTCGAGTTTTTTCTGCTGTTCTTCGAGGGCGCGCTTGTTTTCCAGGAGCCGGGCCTCGGCCTCGGCGATATCTTCCCAGCGCGGGCCGATTTCCGCCAGGCGGAGCGCCTCTTCATCCTGCCGCAGCCGCGCGTTGGCAACGTTAAGGCGCAGGCGGGTCTCCTCCACGTCCTGCTGGCTGACGGCAACGCCCTTGGACTTGGTCCAGATGCCGAGATAGCGGTTGTACTGCTGCTCCGCAAAGGCGACCTCGGCCTTGGAAGCCACGACGGCCGCTTTCGCCTGGTCTATTTCCTCAGGGCGCGTGCCGTTTTGCAGCCGGGTCAGGGCGGCCTGGGAGGATTTCACCTGGGCTTCCAGAACGGCGATTCTGTCGCGGAGCCTGCGCGTTTCCAGCCGGGCGAGCACCTGGCCGGGTTCCACAACCGCGCCTTCCTCCACCAGCACCTCGGCCACGCGTTCCGAATCGATGAACGCCAGCTCCACCTGGCGCTGGTCCACGTTGCCGTAAAGGACCACGCCACGGGACAGGGTTTGCGCCCCGGCATACCAGATGCCGCCCGCCACGGCGGCCGCAAGCACGGTAAGAAGGAGAATCCGCTTCGCTTTGTTCATGACAGCCTCGCTTATCCTGATGCGGATGCCGGCCCCGCGTAAAGACCGGCCCCGCGCAGGCGCGGCCGGGTGTATACCGGTCTGAAATATATACGCCCGCAGGCGAAAAGGCCACCCTATAGTTTTTATCATACCGGCCGCGCACTCCGGCAGGCGGTTTGCCTTTCCAGAAAGAAGACCGGTCTCCGGGCTCACCGGGAAGCGGCCTTTCCCCCTCGGCCCACAAGCTCCGGCCGGTACTCAAAGTGCATAAAATCAAAGGAGTGCCACTTGCCGCCCCAGATGAACCCTTCGGCTTCAAAGGCATCCACAATCGCCTGCGGGTAGTCGCGCCGGGTCTTTGCAACCGTCCCGGCCGAAGGATGCCAGAGCCAGTACAGCCCCTTTTCGATATTGAGATCGATGCAGATGCCGAAGGAATGGGCGGAAAGGCGTGGCGAGTCTTTGATTTTCCGCCAGAAGTACGTGCCGCCGCCGGGCAGGATATACGCTTTCAGCTTCGGATCGTGCGCCGCCGCTGTTTCCAGCGTAGCCGCGACGCGCCGCAAGGCCTCCGCCGCGCCGTGGCGGGCTGAAAATTTCCAAACTTCCCCCAAAAACGCAACAGACTCAAGGCCCTTTTCAACATCCACGGCGTCCTTGCCGTACAGCGCCTTTAAAAACGCCTCGTTGCGCACCCTGCCGGGGTCAACCCCCGGCGCGGGATACCGTCCGCCGTCCCCCACGGGATACGGTTGCGCAAGCATGGCGCAGAGCGGCGCATCCGCCGGGTCATCCGGCAACGCTTTAGGGCAGCCCTCCCAGGGGCTGAACAAAAAGGAACCGGCCTCCCCGGCGACGTACAGCCCGTCATCGGCCTCCTTCAAGGAAAAACCGGCTTCGGGATAGGCCTCCACGAGCCGCTGACCGTCCCGGAAGATCGCCGCCCTCTCCCCACCGGCAAAAGCCGTCCCGTTCAAGCCGGAGATAATCATCCCCAGCAACGCCGCCCAGAAAAATACCGCTCTTTTCCCGCTCATAAACCGCCGTCCTTACAAGAGTATGCCCGGTATATACGCCGCGCACGCCAAGAGAGCAATCCGCGCAAGACAAACACCAGTTCTCCTGACCAGTGCATCCGCGCGGCGTCAAATTCTTTCGTCCAACAGCAGCCGTAGCCCCCCGTCCCCCCGCCGGAGGCGGACCAACGACAGTCGAAGGATATGTTACTTCGGCGGCGAAGCCGCCAACGAACCCACTCAAACAACCGGGAGGTTCTTCTCTTCCCCCCGCCCCCGGCAAAACAAAAAGCCGCCCCGGCCATGGCGTAACCGGGGCGGCTGTGCATGCGGCAGCAGATCGTTACTTGGTAACGGCCGGCAACTCCGCAAGTTGCTTCAAACCAAGGTACCGCTCGATGTATTCCTTTTCAATCGCGGCCCGCAGAACCTTGGATTTTTCCGGATTGGACGCTTCGAGCTGCGCGTACCGGTTTTCACCGGACAGGAAAGCCTGGAGCGTGCCGTCAGGGTACTTGTATTCCAGAGTCAACGGATTCTTGCCTTCCTTCTTCAACTCGGGGTTGAACCGGTACAGCGGCCAGTAGCCGGATTCCACGGCCAGTTTGCTCTCTTCCATGCTCCGGCCCATGCCCTTGCGGATGCCGTGGTTGATGCACGGAGCGTAAGCGATGATAAGCGAGGGGCCTTTGTAGGCTTCCGCTTCTTTTATGGCTTTGAGCACCTGGTTCTTGTCCGCGCCCATGGCGATGGACGCCACGTACACGAAGCCGTAGCTCATGGCCATGCGGCCGAGGTCCTTTTTGCCCACGGGCTTGCCCGCCGCCGTGAACTTGGCGATGGACCCGGTGGGGCTGGCCTTGGAAGACTGCCCGCCGGTGTTGGAATACACTTCCGTGTCCATGACCAGCACGTTGATGTCCTCGCCGGAGGCCAGCACGTGGTCAAGGCCGCCGTAGCCGATGTCGTAGGCCCAGCCGTCGCCGCCGAAGATCCAGCTGGATTTCCGGGTGAAGTGGTCTTCCATGGCAGCCAGTTCCTTGAGGAACGGCGTCTTGCTTTTTGTCGCTTCCAGGATGGCGATGACCTTGTCCCCGGTTTCCTTGGATGCGTCGCCGTCGTCTTTCGCGGCATACCAGGCGGTCAGGGCGTCCTTGAGGTTGGCGGGCAGCTTTTCGCCGCCGCCCGCGCCATTCAGGGCCGTTTTGACCATGTCCGCGAGCTTCGCGCGGCGCTGGGAGGTAGCCATGAAGAGGCCGAAGCCGAACTCGGCGGCGTCTTCAAACAGAGACTGCCCCCAGGCCGGGCCGTGGCCTTCCTTGTTGGTGCAATACGGCATGGAGGGCGGGGAGGCCGCGTACACGGCGGAGCAGCCCGTGGCGTTGGCCACCACCATGCGCTCGCCGAAGAGCTGGGTTATCAGCTTGGTGTACGGGGTCTGGCCGCAGCCCGCGCAGGCGCCGGAGAACTCCAGGTACGGCTGCTGGAACTGCGAACCCTTGAGGGTGTCGCGGCGGACCAGCTTGTCCTTGAGGCTGATGTGCTTTTCCGCGAAGGCGAGGTTCGGCACCTGGGCGGGGAGCTGCGTTTCCAGCGGCTTCATGACGAGGGCCTTGTTCTTGGCCGGGCAGACCTGGGCGCAGGAGCCGCACCCCATGCAGTCCTGGGAATAGACCTGCATGCGGTACTGGAGGCCGTCCAGTTCCTTGCCGATGGCTTTGAGCGTCACGAAGGTGTCCGGCTTGCCCTTGAGCTCTTTTTCCGTCGCGAGGTACGGGCGGATGGCCGCGTGCGGGCAGACGTAGGAGCACTGGTTGCACTGGATGCAGTTTTCCGGGATCCACTCGGGCACGTCGATGGCCACGCCGCGCTTTTCATAGGCCGTGGTTCCCAAGGGGAAGAGCGCGGCCGGGTGCATGGCGGAAACGGGCAGGTCGTCGCCCTTCTGGGCCAGGATGGGCCGCACGAAATCGCGGATGTAGGCCGGGTCGTTCGCGTGTTCCACTGTCGCGCCGGTCTTGGCGGTGGCCCAGGACGCGGGATATTGCACTTCTTCCAGGGCGCCCACGGCGCGGTCCACGGCGGCGATGTTCATGGCGACGACTTTTTCGCCCTTGTTGCCGTAAGTCTTCTTGACGGAGTCCTTCAAGAGGTCCAGGGCCTGCTTGAAGGGCAGCACGTTGGCCAGCTTGAAGAAGGCCGTCTGCATAATCATGTTGATGCGGCCGCCGAGCCCGAGTTCCTGGGCCAGTTTCACGGCATCGATATTGTAGAATTTCAGCTTTTTCTTGGCGATGACCCGCTTCATGGCCGCCGGGAGTTCGCGCTCCATGTCTTTCAGGTTCCAGCTGGAGTTGAGCACAAAGGTGCCGCCGTCCTTGATGGCGTCCAGGACGTCGTACTGGGTGACGTAGGCGGACTTGTGGCAGGCGATGTAATCGGCCTGGGTGATGAGGTAGCTCGACTGGATGGGCTTTTTGCCGAACCGCAGGTGCGAAACGGTGTACCCGCCGGACTTTTTGGAGTCGTAGGCGAAATAGCCCTGGGCGTACATCTTGGTGTTGTCGCCGATGATCTTGATGGCCTGCTTGTTCGCGCCCACGGTGCCGTCCGCGCCGAGGCCGAAGAACTTGCACTGCACGGTTCCGGCAGGGACGGTGTCCACGGTTTCGCCGAGCGGCAGGGAGGATTTCGATACGTCGTCGTTGATGCCCACGGTGAAGTGGTTCTTGGGCTTTTTGAGCAGCATGTTGTCGAACACGGCCTTCACGCAGGCGGGCGTGAATTCCTTGGAACCCAAGGCGAACCGGCCCGCCAGCATGCGTTCGGGCAAACGGCCCGCTTCCGCGAGCGCCGCGGAAACGTCGAGGAACAGCGGCTCGTACAGCGCGCCGGGTTCTTTACAGCGGTCCAGCACGGTGACGGTGGTGGCGGTTTTGGGCAGCACGGCCACCAGGTGTTTCACGGAGAAGGGGCGGAACAGACGGACCTTGACGATGCCGACCTTCTCGCCCTTGGCGATCAGGTAGTTGACCATTTCCTCGGCGGTTTCGCAGCCCGAGCCCATGAGCACGATGACGCGCTCGGCCTTCGGGTGGCCGACGTAGTCAAAAAGCTTGTATTTGCGGCCCGTGAGCTTGCCCACCTTTTCCATGGTCTCGGTCACGATGCCCGGCAGCGCCGCGTAGTAGGGAGCGGTGCGCTCGCGGCCCTGGAAATAAATGTCCGGGTTCTGGACCGTGCCGCGGATCATCGGGTGGCGCGGGTCCATGGCCGCTTTGCGGAATTCTTCAAGTTTCTCGTAGTTCACGAGTTTGGCGATGTCGTCGTAGTCGATGACTTCGATTTTGGATACTTCGTGGGAGGTGCGGAACCCGTCAAAGAAGTGCATGAAGGGCACGCTGCCTTCAATGGCCGCAAGGTGCGCCACGAGGCCGAGGTCCATGCATTCCTGGACGGAGGCGGAGGCGAGCAGCGCGAAGCCCGTCTGGCGGGTGGCCATCACGTCCTGGTGGTCGCCGAAGATGGAGAGGGACGGCATGCCGAGCGCGCGGGCGGAAACGTGGAATACGCCGGGCAGGAGTTCCCCGGAAATTTTGTACATGTTGGGAATCATCAGCAAAAGGCCCTGGGAGGCGGTATACGTGCTGGTCAGCGCGCCGCCCGCGAGGGACCCGTGCACCGCGCCGGCGGCGCCCGCTTCGGACTGCATTTCCCGCACCTGCACGGTCTGGCCGAAGATGTTCACCTTGCCTTCCGCTGCCCATTCGTCGGCGGATTCCGCCATGTTGGACGAAGGGGTGATGGGGAAGATGGCGGCGGTATCGCTCAGCGCATAGGAAATATACGCGGCTGCCGTGTTCCCATCCATGGTCTTCATTTTACTCATACGGTCACACTCCTTTTCCGATCATGTCCGGCACCGCGTGCCGGGTTATTGCTTTTGCCCGGCTTCCCGGACGCCGATTTTCTTCAAATAATTGTAAATGGTGTAGCGCGACACGCCCAAAACCTGGGCCACTTCCACAACGGCTCCCTTCATGCTGAAAAACTTGTGGTCGTGCAGCCGGCGGATGAACGCAAGCCGCTCCCTGCCCGTCATCAGGCGGGGGTCTTTCTTCATTTCCGCCAGCACGTCGTTGATGGCGCTCTCAACCGTCGCGACGGTCAGGTCCGCCAGCGATTCGCCGACGGTCGCGAAAAGGTCGCTGTGCTGCAACCCGTAGCCGACAATGGCGTTCTGGGCCTGCAATAATTTCGTGATGTCGAAGTTGATGCACAAAAACCCGATGATCTTGCTCTCGTCGTCCTTGATGCAAACCGTGCTCGAGACCACGGATTTATCCTTGAACTTGGTCTGGTAGCCGTGCACGTCCTCGCCTTTTTCCTGGAGGGAGAGGAGCTTTAAGCCGAAGTTCGTGATCGGGGAGCCGGTGCTGCGCCCGGTGACGTTTCCCGCGATGTGGACCAGCGAGCGGTTGGGGTTGGCCATATCGTGTACGGCCACCTCGCAGTTCTGCCCGAAAGTGTGGTGAATCGCGTCCGCGATCCGGCCCAGTAGGGGGAAGAGTTGTTTTTTATCCGTCATTGCGCGCTCCCTTGTGCTCCTGATCTGTTCATACACCAGTGGGGTTTGTTGTCCAAAAAAACCGCAAAATTCAACATTGTGTTGTTGAAAAGTTGCATTGTTTAGAATGTGGTTTTTGTAACCGGTGGATTCCCTGAGAAAATTATAATGCTGAATTGAGGTGTATACAGAATTGTGTTGAATTCAACAAGGGATTAATGGACTGTTTATTTATATTATTTTGATATATTTATTTAAATTTAAACAATGAAATAAAATGACACAACAAAAATTGTTGCATTCAACAGGTGTTGTTGCATGCTTATGAGGTGGAGGGGGAGAGGGGAGGTGGGGAGGTTCTTCTTCTTCTTTATTCTTCCAGCTAGCCGGTAAAAAGCCCGCCATTCACGGCAATAACCTGCCCCGTGATGTACGAGGCGTCATCCGAGCACAAAAACGCCACCACCCCCGCAACTTCCTCCGGCTCGCCGAACCGCTGCATGGGGATAACCGGAAGGACCTTATCCTTGGGCACCTCCCGCACCATATCGGTTTCGATAAACCCCGGCGCCACGGCGTTGACCAGAATGTTGCGCTTCGCGACCTCCACCGCCAGCGAGCGGGTAGCCCCGATTAGCCCGGATTTCGCCGTGGAATAACTTACCTGCCCGCCGACGCCGGTCTGCCCCGAAGTCGAGGCCATGGTGATGATGCGCCCGCTCCGCCTGCGCAGCATATGGGGCAGAAGGCAGCCCGTCACGTTGAAAAAGCCGTCCAGGTGCACGTTCAAAACGTCCTTCCAGTCTTTTTCCTGCATCATGGCCATGATCCCGTCCCGCGCGAAACCCGCGTTGTTGACCAGCACGTCGGGAACCCGCGTTTGCAAAAGAGGGGTGAGCGCGTTTTTGCACGCGTCGCCGTCGGCCACATCAAATTGCAGCAACCTGCAGGACCCTCCGGCGGATTCGATGCTTTTTTTCGCGTCCAGGGCGCCTGCGGTATCGCTCCGGTAATTGAGCCAGATCGCATAGCCGTCTTTCGCGAGCCGTTCCGCCACAGCCCTGCCGATGCCCTTGCTCGCTCCCGTCACCAGGGCGGTTCGCCTGTCATCCATACTCTTTTCTCTTGTTGATTATAATGCTATACTATTTTCCTAACGCCGGCATGAGGAATACCGCATCGCGTCTGTTTTGCAAAGCGGGGCCTTCTGATTGCCGGGTTTTTTACGGTAAGCATTCCGGGCGCGGCGTTGTTGCGGACGCGGCCGGGCGGCCCCGGCGCCCCGCGCCGGTAAAGGAGACGGATGATGCGGCAATGGATGGGTAAAGGTGCGGCGCTGCTGCTTCTGGCGGCTATTCCGGTATGCGCTTCCGGTTGCGCCTGGATGGGAAAAGCCGCCGGAAAAGCACAGGCCAAGGTGGAGAACAAAATCGACGCCATGGACAAGAGCTACCACGATAGTTACGAGCGGGAACGGGCCAAAGGCTCGTCTGAAAAGCAAAGTTCCGAAAAGCAGGATACGGAAATCAAAACGGAACAGTCCGGGTCGCTATGAGGCGGGCACGGGTCTTGTGTAACAGGTCGCATTCATGAAACATCGCGTCGCCATAACGGGACTCGGCATTGTTTCATCGCTCGGGAATACCACGGGCGCCGTCGCTACCGCTCTGTACCGGGGGCGTTCCGGCATCGTCGTCGATCCCGAACGCGAGGCGCGCGGTTTTTTATCCCCGCTGACGGGCCGAATCGACAATTTTACTCCCGCGTTTCCCCTCTCGCGCAAGCAGCGCAAAACCATGCCCGATTTCGCGGAATGGGCGGCGGAAGCCGCCTTCCAGGCGCTGGCCCAGGCGAATCTCGCGCCGGAAGATCTGCGTAATGAAGCATCCGGCATTATTTTCGGCTGTGATTCAAGCTGCATAGCCGCCATTGAGCAGGTGGAGGGTCTTGCCGCGTCCGGCATGACCACAAGCCTCGGCAGCGGGCAGGTTTTCCGCTCCATGACGTCCTGTGTCAGCATGAACCTGAACGTCATCCTGCAAACCAGGGGCGCGTGCTGGACCCTCAGCGGGGCCTGCGCCAGCGGCGGCCATGCCGTGGGCCAGGCCGCGGACCTTATCCGGCTGGGCCGGCAGGACCGCGTCATCTGCGGCGGCGCGCAGGAAATCAATTGGCAGTCCATGTGCAGTTTTGACGGGTTGGGCGCTTTTTCCACCCGCATACACGCGGCCCATGAGGCGAGCAGGCCCTTTGACGCATCCCGTGACGGCCTTGTGCCGGGCGGCGGCGCGGCGGCCGTTCTGCTTGAGCGGTACGACCTGGCGAAAGCCCGGGGCGCGGCCATTCTGGGCGAGGTCGCGGGGTACGGGTTTTCCTCCGACGGCGAGAACATTTCCGTGCCCAGCGCGGACGGCCTTGGCCGGGCCATGCGGAGCGCGCTGCGTGACGCGGGTATGGCCGCGCCCGACATATCCTACGTGTGCGCGCACGCGACGTCCACGCCCGTGGGGGACGCCATGGAAGCGCGCAACCTGCTCGATCTTTTCGGCGATAACGGGGTTCCGGTATCGTCCACCAAGTCCATGACCGGGCACGAGTTGTGGATGTCCGGCGCGGCGCAGGTGGTCTATACCTGCCTGATGGCGGGCCATGGGTTCACCGCAGCCAACCGCAATTTCACCGAAGGCGACGACATCACGGCGCGTCTCGCCGTTATCAGGGAAACGCTGGAAACGCCGCCGCGAACGGCCCTTTGTAACGCCGCCGGGTTCGGGGGCACCAACTCCTGCCTTGCCCTGGCATTTCACGGAAAAAGTTGAGCGATATGTCTGAAAGCAAAACCGTCGCCGTCATCGGCGGGGGCCTCGCGGGCCTTACATCCGCCCTGATCCTCGCCCGGAACGGGTATGCGGTGACACTCGTTGAAAAATCGCGGCGTCTCGGCCTGACCGTGCGCGGGTTCACCCGGCAGGGCGTTTATTTCGACACCGGCCTGCACTATACCGGCGGCCTTGCCGAAAAGGGTATCGTCAGTCGGTACCTGCGGTATCTCGGGGTTGAAGCGCTGGAACTCGCCCCGTTCGCGGAAGAGTGCTTTGACGCCGTCTATTTTGCGGATATTGATAAACGCGTGCACCTGCCCATAGGTTTTGAACGCATGACGGAGGCGCTGCGCGATGCCTTCCCCGGCGAGGAAGCGGCGATTACCGCCTACATGCGGGCCGCCCGCGAGGCGTTCACCAACTCCTCCCTGCTGAACTTTTTTCTGGACGCCCAAAGCGGCATGCAGGCCATGCAGGACCCCCGCGCGGCCCTTTCGCTGAGCGCCTATCTGGACACGCTGACCCAAAACCCCCACCTGCGGACGGTCCTGTCCATGCACGCGCTGCTGTACGGCGTGTCTCCGGACGAGGTTCCCTTTACCCAGCATGCCTATGTTTCGGCTTCGTATTTCGACTCCGTGCACAACTTCGCCGGGGGCGGAGCGGCCCTGGTCGAGGCGTTCGAGCGCAGGCTGGCGGCGGAGGGCGTTACCGTCGTCACCGGCCGCGCCGTGCGGCGCATCGTCTGCGGCGAGGAAAGGCGCGTCACCGGCCTCGAACTGGAGGACGGGGAGCATATCATGGCGGATGCCTGCATCTGCACGGCGCACCCCTCAAGCCTTGCGGCGATGGCCGGGAAGATTTTCCGCCCGGCCTACCTGGAACGGCTGCGAGGCCTGGAAGACACGGCCTCCGCATACATGTTCTTCGGCATCGCGGAGGGAAAGCTGGACTGTTTGCGGAACCGGAACATGTTTCTCTGCCACGGCCCGAACCTGGGCAACGCCTTCGAAGGCCGGATGGCCCCGGAGGACGGCCCGTTTTACGTCGCTTCCTCGCCGCAGCCCGCGCATTCCGCCAAAAGCGGCATCGTGGTGGTGGCGCCGGGCAGTTTTGACCAGGTTGCGGCATGGGCGGACAGTGCCCGCGGCAACCGCCCGGAAGCATATAAAGCGTTCAAGAAGGCGACGGTTGCGCGGGTGCGCGAGTCCCTGGTCCGGCTGTGTCCGGAACTGGAAGCCGTCCGGTTCGTGGACGCGGCGACGCCCCTGACCATGCGGGACTATCTGGACGCGCGGCGCGGCGGCCTTTACGGCTGCAAACACACGGTGGCGCAGTTCAACCCGCTGCCCATGACGCGGGTCCCCAACCTGTGGCTGGCCGGGCAGTCGGTTATCGCTCCGGGCCTGATGGGGGCCATGATTTCCGCTTTCCTGGCCTGCGGATTCCTGCTCGGCCATTCAGCCCTGCAAGAGGGGGTAGCATGCAACTGAAACGGGTGGCCATCACGGGAACGGGCGCGGTTTCCCCCTACGGCAAGGGCAGCGATGCCTTGTGGGCCGCGCTGTTCGCCGGGCAAAGCGGCATCCGCCGCCATGACGAACTGGACAAGTTTCCCGAACTCGGCCCGCGCGTCGCCGGGCTGGTGCGCAACGTGGATATGAACGAGGTGCCGCGCAAGCACCGGCGTTCCATGTCCCCCATGTCGGTATACGCGCTCCTGGCGGCCCAGGAAGCTCTGAATGAGGCGGGCTTCCCCGGGGACGCCCTGACGGGGGGCCGGACCGGGCTGGTTATGGGCTCCACCATGGGGAGCGTGCACACTATCGAGGAATTTTTCCGGACATATATTGCGCAGGGCGCCCTGGACCAGATGAAGTCCATGCTGTTTTTCCGCGTCATGGGGCATTCGGTGGCGGCCAACGTGGCCCAGGCGCTCGGCGTCACGGGCAGGGTCGTCGCGCCCACCTCCGCCTGCTCCACGTCCTGCCAGGCCATCGGGCTTGCCTACGAAGCGATCGCGCTGGGCCGCCAGGACGCGGTGCTCTGCGGCGGGGCCGACGAGTACCACCCCCTGACGACCGGCACCTTCGACCTCATGATGGCCGCGTCTTCCGGATACAATGACACGCCCGGGAACACGCCCCGCCCCTTTGACGCGAAGCGGGACGGCATCGTCTGCTCGGAGGGCGCGGGCGTCCTCCTCCTGGAGTCGTTCGAGTCCGCGAAAGCCAGGGGCGCGGCGATACTGGCGGAACTGGCCGGGTTTTCCTCGACGTCCGACCCTTCAAGTATTGCCAACCCCGACCCTTATCCCTTATACCGGTGCATGCGCGACGCGTTAGATTCCGCTGGGGTTGCAGCGGATTCGGTTTCCTACGTGAACGCGCACGCCACCGGGACGATCCAGGGAGATATCGCCGAAAGCAAGGCCATTGCCATGCTTTTGGGGGACAAAACGCCGGTTTCGAGCCTCAAAGGCCATATGGGGCATACCATGGCGGCCAGCGGGGCGCTGGAAAGCATCGCCTGCGTGCGGATGCTCCAGAACGCGACGCTTCTCCCCACACGCAATCTGGACGAACCGGACCCGGAATGCGCGGGCATACATTTGCTGCGGCAAAACGAATCCCGGCCCGTTTCCGTGATTGTCAAAAACAATTTTGCCCTGGGCGGCATCAACTGCAGCCTGGTTTTTCGAGGCCTTGATGACTGACGAACAAATTATCGCGATGGCGGATGAAGCCCTGGCGGCCGAATTCGAGCTTGATCCCGAGCAGATGAAACCGGAGGCCAGGTTCCGGGAAGACCTCGACCTGGACAGCCTTGACGCCGTCGACATGGTGATCGTTCTGGAGAAAACCTTCAGCATCAAGATCGGGCGTGACCCGGCCATCATGAGCATCCGTACCATTGAAGACATGCACAACTACATCATAGCCAAAAAACGCGAGTTCGAAAAAGCGCAATGAACCGAGTATGGTACGGCATAAAACTGATCTGGCTCAACGCCGGGTTCTACAGCGGCCTGTTCGTCATTACCGCCGTGGGGATGCTTTTCGTCTCTCTTCCCGTGTATTGCTGGGTGCGGTACGCGCGGCAAAAAACGCGCGGGCAGGCCGTGCGGGTCCTGGTCTGGCTGTACGGCCGGGCCTGGTCCAAACTGCTGGCCTCCTTCGTGCCGCTGCGGCTTGAAAACTGCGACCGGAAGGTTGACACCCCCTGCATTTTCGTCCCCAACCACCAGTCATTTTTCGATACCTACTGCTTCGGCTTCCTGCCGGAACCGGACGTCGTCTTCGCCGTGCGGGCCTGGCCGTTCCGCATGCCGTTCTACGGCCCGTACATGCGCTGGGCCGAGTATCTGAACACGGAAAGCGAGGCGCCGGGCGAGTTGCTTCTTCAGGCAAAAGCCATGCTGAAGAAAGGCGCGTCCATCGCGGTGTTCCCGGAGGGGACCCGCAGCCCCGGCGGCTCGCTGGGGCGCTTTCACGCGGGCGCGTTCCGTCTGGCGATGGAAGCGGACGTGCCCATCGTGCCGGTGTGCATCGACGGCACGGGCGCGTTCTTACGCCGGGGCGGCTTTTTGCTGCGGCCGGCGTCAATCCGTATCCGGGTGCTGGACCCCCTGTACCCGCGGGATTTTGCCGTGCACGGCGACGAAGCGCCGCTCGTTCTGCGGCGCACGGCCAAAAAGCAGCTGCAGCAGGCGCTCGACGATGTGCGCGGCGAGACAACCGTGGCCATCCCGGCCATCTGTCAAAAGGAGTATATATGAAACGGTCCGTTTTATTTCCGCTTGTCGTGTTGATGGTTTGCCTGTGCGCCGTGAGCGTGGGATGCAAGAAAAGAACCGCGGCCATTGAGGACATTTATAACACCAACCTGAGCACCTACGGCAAGCTGACGGCCAATCAGGTCCACGACGCCATCATCCGCGGCGGCAGCAACGCCGGGTGGGCGATGAAGGACGAAAAACCGGGCCTTGTCGTCGCCACCCTGTCGCAGCGCGAGCACGGCGTGACCGTGGAAATCCCGTATACCGCGAAGGAGTACACGATTCACTACCGCAGCAGCGTCAATATGGACGACGACGGGACCGGCCAGATCCACCGCAACTACCCCAACTGGATCAACCGGTTGTCCCGCGCCATCAACGCGGAACTTGCCCAGATAAAAAAGTAGGCCGGGCCGACGCATGACGGTTCCTGCCGCCTCTTTTCCGCCCGCGTCTTTTCCGCTGGATGCCCGCGTGCTTTTGCCGCACGCGGGCCCCATGTGCTGCATCGATACGTTGCTGGCCTCCTCCAAAACCGGGGCGACCGCCGAGGTGACGCTCGTCCCCGGCCACAGCCTGCTGCGGGGAGAGACGCTGGACGGGGCGGGCTACGTGGAGCTTGCCGCCCAGACGGCCGGGGCCATGCAGGGATATGATCTGTATATCCACAACCTTCCCCCCAAGCCGGGGTTCCTGGTCGGAGTGCAGGATTTCCACATCCATGAGGAAGCCCGGGCCGGGGACACTCTCCGCATAACCGTCGCGCTGACGGCGGAACTGGCGGAGGTTTCGGTCCTTTCCGCCGAGGTCTTCCGGGACGGGAGCCTGCTGGCCGAGGGCAGACTCAAGGTTTTCGTGCCGGAATGAGACGGGTTCCCTTTTTCCCATGCGGCCTTCCCGCCCTCGCGCTGCTGGCTGTCCTGTGCGCTTTTCCGGCCCCGTCCTTCGCCGCTGACGCCCTTGCCGGGCTGAAGGAGCGGACCGCCTCCGTCATGACCTTGCGGAGCGCGTTCGTTCAGGAAACGGCCATCCCCATGTTTGCCCAGCCCATGCGCTCCCAGGGGCGGTTTTTGTTCAAGCGTCCGGATTGCCTGCGTTGGGAGTTTACCAGCCCCATGCGGGAAGGGTTTGCGCTCAAAGGGGATACAGGGGTGCGCTGGGAGGACGACGGCGCGGTCCGCACGGCCTTTACGGCCAAAAGCGATCCGGTTGCGGGCGTTATCGCCCGGCAGCTCATGGCCTGGATCACCTTTGACCTTGCGAGCATCAACCGCGAGTATACCATCGAAACACTCGGGGAAACGCCGCTGGTGTTGCGGATGATCCCGCTGCGCGAGGACGTGCGGGCCGTCATTGCAAGCATTACCATCACGTTCAGCGCGGAGGGCCCCGCCTCGCTTGTGGCGATACAGGAAGCGCGTGGCGGCAGGACGACCATCGCGTTCTCGGACACGGTCGTCAACGGCCCCGTGGACGACGGGGAATTTGACCCGCGATGACGCTTTTCGCCAGCCTGTACCGGGTTTTCGCGAAACGGCCCGCCGTTCTTGTGGCCGCAAGCCTCGCGCTGGTGCTGGCATCGGGATTCGCGGCCACGCGGTTCGTGGTGCGCGAGGACGTTACCACCCTCATGCCCGCGCGGCCAGCCGTTTTGGCGGAACAGTTCGCCATCCTGCGGGAAGCGCCGCTTTTGCAGGGGCTGACCATCACCCTCGGCGGGCCGGACCCGGCGCGCGCCGCCGCCGTTCTTGCCGATGCCTTGCGCGGCCCGGACATTCCCCAGGTTTTTTCCGGGGCGGCAACCGGTTTTTCCCCGGAAACGTTGACCCGTCTCTGCGCGGCGTCGCCGGGCCTCATGAACCGCGAGCAGTTGGCCGCGCTGCCGGGCCTCGTTACGGAAGACGCCATGCGCGGCGCCCTCGCCAGGGACGCGCGCCTGCTCATGACCCCCAAGGGGCTGGCCCTGCGGGACATGCTGGCGATGGACCCCTTGGGCATCTGCGGCAACGCCTTGCGCGGCCTTGCGCCGGGCGGCTTTGCAGGCGCGGGCGCTGGACCGCGCATGGAATCCGGCTCCCTGAAGCTGGATTCCGGTTACCTGGCGAGCGCGGACGGCAAATACGCCATGGTCCTGGCCGAACCCGCCGCGTCCGTGGGAGATTCACGGTCTTCCGCGGCGGTCATGGACAAGGTCCGGAAAGCGATTCGCCTGCTGCCGGAAGGAACCGAGGTTCTTGTCGCGGGCGGGCACCGGCACACGGAGGCCAACGCGGCCGTCATCCAGAAGGATATGGCCAGGGTTCTGCCGCTCTCCCTGGTTTTTCTGGTCGTTTTTTTTCTGCTGTTCGTGCGTTCCTGGCAGGGCATGGCCATTTTCGTGCTCCCCACCGCCTCGCTGGCCGTTGCCGCCGCCTGTACCGGTATTTTTTACGGCAGCCTTTCCGGTATCGTGCTGGGGTTCGGCAGCGTGGTGCTCGGCATCACGGCGGATTACGCCATCCACGTGTATTACGCCGTCCGGACCGGCGGGGACGTGGCGGAGAGCCTTGCGCGGGTCAGCCGCCCCCTGCTGCTCGGCGCGGCGACCACGCTGGCCGGGTTCGCGGCGTTTTTTGCCTCCAGCATTCCCTGCATCCTGCAAATGACCGTGTTCGCCATCAGCGGCGTGCTGGCGGCGGTGCTCCTGGCGCTTGTCGTGCTGCCCCAGTGCCTGCGGCCCGGCGCGGCAACGCCTCCCGCCGTTACGGAAAGCGGTGCGGCGGTGTGCCGCCCGTCCCGGCTCCTGGCAGGGGCCTGGATCGCCATGGCCTTGATTCTGCCCGCCTTGCTGTATACCGTGCCAGTGAACGGCGACGTGCGGGCGCTGTCCTACACTCCCAGGGATATTGCGGCGGACGAAGCCCGCACCGGGGAGATATGGGGAGGGCTGCGCAACAACGCCATGTTCGCGGTGAGCGGCGACACTCTGGACGAGGCCCTGGAAAAAAACGACCGGCTTTGGCGGGACCTTTCGCTCCTGCCCGCCGGGAGCGGGTTCGGCGCCGGAGCCATAACCTCGCTTGCGCCTTTTTTGCCGTCCGCGAAGACCCAGGCGGAGCGCCATGCGGTCTGGACCGCGTTCTGGCGCGAGCGCGGGCCGGATGTGCTGGCTTCCCTGGCGCGCCTCGCGCCGGAGGCCGGTTTCAGCGACGGGGCCTTTGCGCCGTTCGCCGCCTGGATAGCTTCGGAACCCGAGACGATCACGCCGGAAACCCTGACCCGCCTCGGTCTGCCCCTGCCGCTCCTGTTCATCCGCCAAACGTCCGGCCAACCGTCCGGCCAACCGTCCGGGCAGACGGTCGAAAAAGCGGGCGGAACCAGCTACGTCTACAGCCTCATTCCTTCGGATGCGCCTTCACGGCCATTTCTGGATACGCTCGAGCGGGGCGGGGCGACCTATGTTTCCGGCCAGACGTTCCGGGATGCATTGGCCGCCGCCACGCGGGACGACATGCGCCGTTTCGGCGCGTTGGCGCTCGCGGCCATCCTGGGCATGGCGGCTTTCGTCCTGCGCTCGCCGTCCCGCATGGGCGTGGCGCTCCTTCCCGTGGCCCTGGGCCTTGCGGCGGTTTTGGGCGTGTTTCGGCTGTCCGGCCTCAGCCTCAATATTTTTCACGCCATGGCCTTGCCGCTGATAATGGCGCTCAGCGTGGATTACGGGGTTTTCATGCTGGCGCGGCAGGAAGGCGTGCTGGATAGCGACAGCCGCAAGGGCGTTCTGCTGTCCGGGCTCACGACCTTGTCCGGGTTCGGCTCGCTTTTGCTGGCAAAGCACCCGGCGCTGTTTTCGCTGGGGATGACGGTCACGCTCGGGCTCGCGGCATCCTTGTCGGCGGCCCTCTGGCTGGTGCCGCGGCTGGTATCCCCAACGCAAGACGGCGTGAAGACCGGCGGGACGGGAGGCGAAACCCATGGATAAGCGGTGCGGCATCGCCATACGGGTTTTCTGCCTTCTTCTGCTGCTGGCGGTTTGCGGCGGGTGCGCATCCCGGCCTCTTGACGGTGCGCCTCCGTCCGGGAAGGTTGTGTGCGGGAACACCGTGGCCGGAGCGGAGCAGGTTGCCGGGGTCTGGATCTTGCGCCACAAGGTCCGTCTCGAAATACCCCGGCGCGGCGTCGCGCAGAGTTTTGACGGCCTGATGCGCCTGGATGCGGCACAGTCGAGCATCCGCGTCACGGCGCTCGGCGGGCTGGGCATGCAGCTTTTCGACATGGAAATCGGGCCGGATTGGTTCCGGGTGGCGTACCTGCATCCGGTGCTGAAAAAAATACCGTATGCAACCGAACATATCGCCTCGTGCATACGGCGGATATGGTTTGACTGTTTCAGTATAATGCCGCAAAATAACGGCGCTGCGGGCGATGGCTGGGACGTTTCCTTTTCCGGAAAAACGCCGGGAACTCCCTGGGCGTCCGTCATCCGTTTTACCGACCAGCGGGCCGGGTACGCGGTGACGGTCCGTCTGCTGCAAGCCCAACGGGAAGATATGCCATGAGCTCATTGTACCATGCCGTCAAAGGCAGTATGCAGGGTGTTCCACGGGAAGTCTCTCAGGATGTCTGGGAGGCATCCTTCTTTTTTGACGCCGATTTTGCCGGATTTGACGGGCATTTTCCCGGCAACCCCATGGTGCCGGGCGTGGCCCAGATCATGGCCGCCGTTTTGACGGCGGCGAAGGGGCGGGATGCGCGGGTGCGGGAGCTCGGCCGCAGCAAATTCCTGGGGATGGTCCGGCCCGGAGACACCATGCGGGTGCGGGTAACAGCCGGCCCTGCCGGAGACGGCCTGCGCGTCACGGCTGAGTGCGCCACCCAAAACGGACCCTGCGCCCAGTTGAAGCTTGTGCTGGAACCGTGATGCTTTCCCGCAAGTACCCTTATTTCAAGCCGGAAAAGACGGCGGACGGGCGGGACGCGCCCGCCCCCTTATCCTGGACCGTGGAGCGCACCGCGCGGTTTGAGGAAGTCGACGCCATCAACGTGGTCTGGCACGGCCGGTACCCCAGCTATTTCGAAGACGCCCGGGTAGCCTTTGGCGCGGCTTACGGCTGTACCTATTACGATTTTCGCGATGCCGGGCTGATCGTGCCGGTCAAGCAGATGGGTCTGGACTATATCGGGCCGCTCCGCTTCGGCCAGCGCTGCACCATCACCGCCACGCTCCACTGGTCTGCGGCGGCGCGCATCAATTTTGCCTACCAGATCAAGGATATGGACGGAACCCTTTTGACGACGGGCTACACCGTGCAACTCTTCCTGGATACGGACAGCAACGTCTTCATGTTCAAACCGGAATTTTTCGCGGATTTCTGCGCCCGCTGGGAAGGCGGCACCCTAACGCCCACAATGTGATGGCCATGTCCGATCCCCTTTCCGTCCTCATCGTGGTTCCGGTGTACAACCATGCGGCCACGCTCCGCCGGGTCGTCACCGGCGCGCTGGCTCACGGGCCGGTTCTGGTGGTGGACGACGGCAGCACGGATATGGTCCCGGCCTCGGACACCGGCCTTGACGCGGGGGCCGTCGCGCCCCCCGGAGTTTTTGACGCGGGCCATCCCCTGCACGGCCTGCCGGTCCGCTACGTCCGGCACGCGCGGAACCAGGGCAAGGGCAGAGCGATCCTGACCGGCGCCGCCATCGCCCGGCAGGCGGGAGCGAGCCATATCGTGACCGTGGATGCGGACGGCCAGCACGACCCGGCGGACATCCCCCTTTTTCTGGAAGCCCTGGCGGCGGACCCCCTGGCGGTATTCGTGGGCAGGCGCGATTTCGGCGCGGCGGACGTGCCCGCATCCTCCCGCTTCGGCCGGGCGTTTTCCAACTTCTGGTTCAAGGTGCAGACCGGGCATGAGGTCGGCGACAGCCAGAGCGGGTTCCGCGCCTACCCTCTCGCGGTGCTGGACAACCTCACCCTTACGGAAAGCCATTACAGTTTTGAGGTGGAGGTGCTGGTCCGCGCCGCCTGGGCCGGGTTTACCGTGGCGGATGTGCCGGTGCGGGTCTATTACCCCCCGTCCCATGAGCGCGTTTCCCATTTCCGGCCTTTCATGGACAACCTCCGCCTGACCCTCCTGAACACCCGCCTGACGGTCCGGGCCATCGTGCCCGTGCCGCAGAAGCAGTTCGCAAAGGACAAGGAAGGGAAGATCACGGCGTTGCACCCCTTGCGCTCCATCCGGCTGCTGCTCTGCCGGAGCGAGACGCCGAAAAATCTGGCCCTGTCCGGCGCGTTGGGCGTGTTTATCGGAACGCTGCCGATTTTCGGGCTGCACAGCATCACCATTCTGCTGGTCCTGGGAAGCCTGAAGCGTAATAAAATCATGGGGCTCGCCGCGAGCCAGCTTTGCATGCCGCCTCTTGTCCCGGCGCTCTGCATCGAGGCGGGGCATTACCTGCGGCACGGGCGGTTTTTAACGGAAATTTCCTGGCAGACGCTTGGCCGTGAAGGGTTTCAGCGGATCTGGGAGTGGATTCTGGGCTCGCTCCTCATGGCGCCGCTTCTGGCTGTTCTGTGCGGGGGCGTGATTTTCGCTCTGGCGCTGTGCATCCGGCGCGGCCTTCTCACGGGGGAGGCCGCATGACGCGATGGACCGGGCGCAGCATGGGCAAGCGGTGGCAGCACGCTTTTTTTTACCGCCTGATCGCGCTCGGCGGGCGGAGGGCGGCCTACGCGTTTTTGGTGTTCGTCGTGCTGGCCTATATGTTCAAGCCTTCCGCCGCAATGCGGAGCGAGCCGTACCTTGCGCGCCGTTTTCCGGAGGCGCGGGGTCTTGCCCGCTGGCTGCACCGCTGGCGCTTGCAGTGGGCGCTGGGCAAGGTGCTCGTGGACAGGGCCGCCGCCGGGATCACCGGGGCCTTTGATATCCGCATGGCCGAGGAGGGCACGGCATTCATCCGCTCTCTGCACGCCGAGGGCAGGGGGCTTATCCTGCTTGCCTCGCACGTCGGCTGCTGGCATATTTCCATGTCCGCGCTGCCCGATCTGTTATCCGTCCCGGCCAGCGTGGTCGTTTTTCGGAACAGCGGGGATTATGACCGCCACTATTTTGAGCATCAGGGGGAAAAACCGCCCTTTGAGCTCATCGATATCGCCGGCGGGCCGAAAACGGCCATCGCCATGATCCAGCGCCTCCAGGGCGGCGGGCTGCTCTGCCTTATGGGAGACAGGCCGTTTGGCGATTCGCGCGTGTGCCGGGTGCCGTTTCTCGGCGGGGAGATAGAGGTGCCGTACACCGCGTACCATCTCGCCTCGGTCAGCGGCGCGCCCATTGTGGTCTTTTTCGCGTACCGCACGGGGCCGGGAAAAGGCTGCCACACTCTCGGCGGGGTCATCCGGGTGCCGGAAGGGCTCGGCAAAAAGCCGGAAGCCTACGCGCCTTATGCCGGAATGTATGCGGCAATGCTGGAGCGAAGCGTCGCGGAAGAGCCGTACCAGTTTTTTAACTTCTACAATATGTGGGATACCGATGGACACCAAAACCAAACTGAAACACGCGCTGATTGAAGAACTCAAGCTCGAGGACCTGACGCCGGACGACATCGACGACGATGCGCCGCTGTTCGGCGAAGGCCTGGGCCTGGACTCGCTGGACGCCATCGAGCTGGTCGTGCTGGTGCAGCGCAACTTCGGCCTGCCCATGCAGGACCAGGAAGAGGCGCAAAAAGCCTTTGCCTCGGTCAATACGCTCGCGGCCTATATCGAAGCACGCGCCGTATGATGCGAAGCGCCGCGCCTGTCAGCATCACCGGGATGGGGTGCATAACGGCTGCCGGGGCAACCCTTGCCGCGAATATCGCCGCCCTGGACGCGGGGTTGCGCAACCCCCTGCCGCCGTCGCTGTTCACCGTGGAAAAGAACCACCCGGTCTTCATGGCCGATCTGCCCGGAGCGGATGCCTCCGTGTTCGCGGCCCTGCCGGATGCACGGTTTTTGGCGGGCGCGCGCCTTCTGGCGGGCTGTTCCCGCACGGTCCGGCTGGCGGCGCATGCCGCGCTTGAGGCGCTCGGCAACGCCGGGCTTGACCCGCGAAGCCTTGCCGGGGCGAGGGTGGGGATCTGCCTGGGCACGTCCGTGGGCACGGCTCTGGAATTTTACGATCTCTACTGCGCCGTGCGCGTGGGGAAAGACGCGCCGCTGGATGAACTGCACGGGTATCTCAAATCAAACCCCGCCCTGGCCCTGGCGCGCATCTTACGCCCTTCCGGAGCAACGATCGGCCCGGTCCAGTGCGTGACCAACGCCTGCTCTTCCGGGGCGGACGCCATCGGCATCGCGGCCCGGTGGATACGGGACGGCCTGTGCGACATCGCCCTTTGCGGCGGCACGGACGCGCTCGCCCGTATTACCTACCTCGGGTTCGCCAGTTTGCGGCTGACGTCGGCGGACGCTTGCCTGCCGTTCGATAAAAACCGCAACGGCCTGAACCTCGGGGAAGGGGCGGCCATCCTGGTGCTGGAGTCGCCGGAACGGGCGCGCGGGCGGAAGCGTTCCGGCACGGTTCTGGGCTACGGCACCGCGACGGACGCGCACCACCTGACAGCGCCGCATCCGGAGGCGCGCGGGCTGGTTCTGGCCCTGGATCAGGCGTTGACCCAGGCCGGGGCGCGGCGCGAGGACGTGGCCTTCATCAACGCCCACGGCACGGCCACGCCGACCAACGACGCGGCCGAAGGGGCTTTTTTCAAACAGCATTTTCCCCAAACCCCTTTTGTGGCGACCAAGGGCGGCACCGGCCATACCCTCGGCGCGGCGGGCGCGGTGGAGGCGGTTTTCACCCTGGCGCACCTCGCCAGGGGGCTGTTGCCCGCCAGCCCCGGATTTACGGAAGAAGACCCGGCTATCGGCGTCTCGCCGGTCGCGGTTCCCACGGCGGTTTCCGGCTCCGTGGCCATGTCGCAGTCCCTGGCTTTCGGCGGCAACAATTCCGTCCTGATTCTGGGCAAAGGAGACGCGCCATGTCCATGGTGATCGAAGGCCTTTCCTGTTTCGGCGCGTTCGGTTCCGGCCCCAAAGCCCTGAATGACGCCCTGGATGCGGCCATGAAAGCCGCTTTGTCCGGGCAATCTCCGGTGTTTTCCCCGGAAGTGGATACCGCCCCGCTGACGCGGTTCATCCCGGCGAGGGCGTTACGCCAGTGCGACCGGTTCAGCCGTCTGGCCCTGCTCGGCGCGTACACGGCCCTGGAAGACGCGGGAATCGACCCGGCGTCCTTGGCGGACGCCACGCGGTACGGCATCATCCTGGCGGGCGGGTACGGCACGGCTTCGCCGACCCTTGAATTCATCGACTCCCTGGTGGATTTCGGCGAGGCCATGGCCTCGCCCCTGGCGTTTTCCCATTCCGTGCACAATATCCCGGCCGCCATCATCGCCAAAAATCTGGGCATGACCGGGCCGTGCTCCACGGTCTGCCAGCTGGAAGTGTCCGTTGCCGCCGGTCTTTTGCTGGCGCAAACCTGGCTTGGCGAGGGCCGGGTGGACCGGGTCCTGTTCGGCGCGGTGGAAGAGGTTACCCCCGCCCTTGCGGCAATTACGGCAAAGCTGGTCGCGGAAAAGGGGGGAGGCGCCTCAATTTCAAAGGATGATACCCTGCCCACCAGAAAGGACCGGCCCGTCACGGACGGGGCCGTCTTTTTCTGCCTGTCCCGTGGCGGCGGGAAAAGCCTTGGCCGCATCGAATCCGTCGTCATGGGCAATGACCTGGACATGGACGCGGCCTGCGCCGTGCCTTCCGGTCCGGCGGCCTGTTTCCTGTCCGGCCATGTCTCGCCCGCCGCGCGCCGGGCCTGCGGCGGCCTGGACGGCAGCGCGGCCTACGGGAATATTCCGGTGGCCCAGGCTTTTGACTGCGTGGCGGCCCTGTCTCTGCTGGGCCGCGAGGCAAACGCGGGAAAACGGATTGTCTGCGTGGAGCGCGGCCTGGATATGCACAGCGCCGTAACCCTTGCCGGGGGCGGCACGTGACGGCTTTACCCACGCTCGACCGAAGCGATATCCTGCTCGTCGTGCAGAGCCTGGCCCAGGTTCGCCGCAGCGGGGGCGAGCATCCCGTGAGCGAAGCCTCCCTGTTTTTGCAGGTCCGGTCCCTGGACGGGTTCAGCCGGGAGCAGATTGAAAGCCTGGCTGTGGCGGCGCTGCAGTTTTTCGACCTGGAGACGGACGGGCCCGGCGGCGCGCCCTTGCGGCAAGAGCTGGAAAAGAGCGCGGATCTTGAAACCTGGGCCGGTATCCTCCACGCCAACTGGAACGGCGAGGCCGTGTGTTTCCATTCCTCGGGCAGCACGGGTGTTCCGGCGCGGCACCGCTACACGCTCCGCTCCCTGGCGGGGGAGTCGGCCGCGCTTGCCCCGTATTTCACGCCGCTCGGGCGGATCGTTTCCGTCATGCCGCTGCACCACATTTTCGGTTTCATGCATTCCGTCTGGCTCGGCAAGTGGCTCGATGTCCCGGTCGTGTACGCGCCGCCGTTGCCGCTGGCGAGTTTTTTCGCCCTGCTGCGGGAGGGCGATGTGGTCATGGCGTTTCCCTTTTTCTGGCAGTCGCTCTTGTCCGTCGTCCGGCAGGGGAAAGGCGGGGGGGCGTTGCGCGTGCCGCGCGGCGTCATGGGCGTGACCTCCACCGGCCCCTGCCCGCACTGGGTGATCGAGGAATTGCTCAAATCGGGGCCGGGTGGACCGGTGCTGGCTGCCGTGCGGGAAGTTTACGGCTCGACGGAAACCAACGGGATCGGCGTGCGGTGCGACGGCGGGGAATGGTACGAGCTCGGCGGCCAATGGGAAACCGTGACGTTGCCCGGCGGGGAAAAGGGGATCCGGCGCCTTGTGGACGGGACGCGCGCGGGAGATCCCATGGCGCTGCCGGACGTCATCGACTGGCATCCCGCGGAAGACCGTCTGTTCAGGCCCGAGCGCCGTACGGACAAAGCCGTGCAGGTGGGCGGGATCAACGTGTATCCCGACCGGGTGGCGGCATGCATCCGGGCCCATCCGCTGGTGCGTGATTGCGCGGTGCGCTTGATGCGGCCCGAGGAAGGCTCCCGCCTGAAGGTTTTTATCGTGCCGGAATGCCCGCTGGAGGAAGCGGCCGGGCATTTTGGGAAACCGTTCCGCGCCTGGCTCGCGGAGCGGCTTGATACCGCCGGGCGGCCCAAGCGCATCCGCCTGGGGGAGACGCTGCCCGTCAATGCCATGGGCAAGCTCTGCGACTGGTAGTTGCTTTCTAATCCTGCCCGTCCGGGGCGTGGTGCGGGGCTGCGTCCATGGAAGACGAGACGCTGCCCCTGAACGCCACGGCACGATCCGCGACCGGCAGCTGCTTTCTAGTCCTGCCCGTCGGGGGCGTGGTGCGGGGCCGCGTCCACGGCAAACGCCTCGTACAGCCCTTCAATAAAAACTTCTTCCACCGGCTTCAACTTGCGCAGGGTGTTCCAGGCCAGGTAAATGGGGATATCCGCGATGCCCGCGCCGGAAGGCAGCTGGCGCAGGCGGCCCGCGCGCACGTCCTCCGCCACCGCGTTGTCCGCGAGGCAGCCGATGCCGTAGCCCGCGTACAGTAAGCGTTTCATTTCATCAAGGTTGTTCGTGAAGGCCACCACCTCGCCGGTGAACTGTTTCTCGTCGCGGAACACGGCGAGTGGGGAGAGCGCGTCCCCCCACTGCTCGCTGAAAAAGGCCACGAAGTCCTGGCTGAGCAGGTCCTGCATTTTGATATTCTTCTGTTTGAACAGCCGGTGATGTTTGCCGCAATAGAGCGAATAGCGTTCCGGTATGAGGAGGACCCGCCGGATGTTCTTCATCTCATGCCGGCAGAGGCACAGCCCGAGCGCGCCGACGTTCTGGTTGATCCTTTTGAGGATTTCCGAGCTGGGCAACATTTCCACGGTGATTTTGATGCGGGGGTAGCGCTGGCGGAACGCGGCCAAAAATTCGTCAAACGTTTCGGAAACGATGCGGCTGACGACCAGGAGGTACAGCGTCCCGGCCAGGGATTGCTCGTTGCGGCTCAAGGCGTTGTCCAGCCGGAGCACTTCGCCGTAGACGCGGTTCGCGGTTTCCTGCAGTAATACGCCTTGTTCGGTCAGGTTGAAGGGGCGGTTCCCCCGTTCTATGAGCAGAACGCCCATTTGTTCCTCAAGGCGTTTCAGGCCGTGGCTGACGGCGGACTGGGTCAGGTTCAGGCGGATGGCGGCGCGGCTGATGCTCTTTTCCTCAACGATAACCCGGAACATGTGCAGCAGCGACAAATCCAGTTTGTCAGGCAGCGCTTTGCGTCGCGGCATGGATTTTTCTCCTGGGCGGGGTTACGGGGTTGCGGCTCTTTTCGCGCGGGGGAAGCCGGGCCGCCGCCGTCTGCCGATGATATGAACCGGATTCATATGAAGCAGAAAAAAAGATCGTTTGTGCGCGGCCCGATCTTCATCATATGCTCAGGCAACCTAAAGTACAAGGCTGCGGATTAAAAAAGCATTGCTCGCGGCCCGGCTGTTCGCGGCCCGGCCGCTCGCGCCGGAACCGGGAAACCCGGATGCATTCCCTACCCTCTGCCGGGCGCACGCCCGCTATTATGGAGCCAGTATGCGCAGAAAAGAACGCGAAATTACCGATAAAGCCGCCCTGGAGCGCGTGATCCGGGATACCTTCTTCGTATCCCTTGCCGTGAACACGGGCAGCGCTCCCTATCAGCTTCCCATGAACTTCGGGTACGACGACGGCAAGGTTTACCTGCACAGCGCCAGGGCCGGGCAGAAGCTGGACGTCCTGCGCGCCGCCGGCGGCTCGGTGCCGGCGAGCCTGCTGTTTGTCGCCAAAGCCTCCCTGTTGGACAAAGGAAAACCCAGTTCCTGCGATCTTTCCACCCGCTATGCCAGCGTTGTGGCCACCGGAACCCTGGAAGAGGTGACGGACCAGCAGGAACGCCTGCGCGGGCTGCGGTGTCTCGCGACCCAGCTGGGCGTCGCCGACCGTCCGTTTGATGAAAAGGAGCTTGCCGCCGTGGTCGTTCTTCGGGTGACCGTTTCCAGCATGGTCGGCAAGGTTAACGATCCCGCGTAAGTAATGCGTTGATCCTGCGGGCGCCGTTGCCCTCCGGCGCCCCACAGGGTAAGCCTCCCGTCTGCCGACGGGAGGCATTTTTGCGCTAAAAATCGTTCCTCTTTCAAGGCTTCTTCCGTATACTCCATATGTGCGAAACACAGGGGGCGCGATGCGACACCGCACGCTTTTTTGGAAGATACTTTTGCTGGCCGCGCTGGCTTTCAGCCTGGCGTCCTGCGCACCGGTCATGCGCACGAAGCATCCGTCGGCCGACGGCGTCGCCCGGGATCACGACAGCTGCGCGCCGCTGGCCGGGGCGAGCGTTACCTACGAAAGCACGGGAGAAACCGTTACGGTGGGCGCGGACGGAACGTTCTTCTTCCCCGGCGAGAACTATTGGGAAGTTGTGTTCATCCCGGCGGAAGCCCCGTTGATGCACGGTTCCATCAGGGTCGAAAAGGCGGGTTACTGCCCCCGCCGCTTCCATATGACGGGCCTGGGAGGCAACCCCGGCAACCGCTGGGGAGACATCACCGCATCGCTGCTGCCGGATTCCCATCTCTACTGCCGGACGGCCAGGGCATTAAAGGCCTCCCTGGACAGGGGCGAGCGCGCGGAGGGCTGGATCGCCGTGATGCAAACCATGCGCGGCGAGGGGCTTACGCGGGAGGGTGCGTACGTCACGCTCAAGGTTTATGAGGAGGAGCTCTTCGCCCCCCGTTGGGGTGACGGCGAGTTTTACCGGGAGTATGCCGTATTCCGGGAAACGCTGTTTCGCGGCACGGCGGTCTGGCCCGGCGACGTTCCGGAGGAGCGCCTCCTGGATCTGGCCTGGTTTGCCTGGCGCAACCATTGCCTTGGGCGTTGAAACGGCTGAATGCTTTGGGGGAACAGCGGTTTCGCGAGTAACATAAACCCCTTGACCCGGTGGGGTATTTTCCGTAAAAGTTCTCTCTATCCTTAGCGCCAGTAGCTCAGTCGGATAGAGCATCTGCCTTCTAAGCAGACGGTCGAGGGTTCGATTCCTTCCTGGCGCGCCAGATTTACGAGTTATACCTCGCGGGGTATGACTCTTTTTTTATGGAAAAAGAAGGCAGGTGCTCTATCCGACTGAGCTACTGGCGCGTGAGGCCGATAGCAGGTTATGCGGGGAAAAGTTCCGAATGGGACTCGGACTGAGTTTTTGATCGGGGTAAACGTAGGGAAAACACTTCCAGCAGAAGGAGTTATCCCTATGGCACGCGAAACCCTTACAGAAACCAAGATCAAAGCGCTCAAGCCGAGAAACAAACCATACAAGGCAAGCGACGGAACCATTGGTGGCCTGCACGTTGCCGTTTCCGTTGCCGGTGGGAAAGTGTTCTGCCTTGCGTACCGGTTTGACGACAAATGGCGGCTATTGCGCCTTGGCGCTTGGCCCACCTTTGGGTTGGACGAAGCGCGAGATTGGGCACGAGATGCCAAAAAACAGATTGCCCTGGGCATTGACCCCGCCGCTGCAAAACAGGCCGCGAGAACAAAGGCCGTAGCAGAGGCCACCACGTTCCGCATGCTGACAGCAAGATGGCTGACTTGGCGGCAGCCGATTTTGAGTGTGGTTACCATTGATGACACCATAAAAAAGCTGGAAAGGTACATCCTTCCGTGTTTGGGTGACAAGCCCGTTACGGAAGTGACTAAGGCGGACATAAAGGCTGTGCTGGACATTCTCCAAGCGCAGGGAAAATATGAAACCCTGAAAAAGGTACGCACGATTATTTCCCAGGCCCTACGCTTTGCAATAGACGAGGAAGCCGCGCCCGGCATCGTTGACTGGACGACACAATTACACCGTATATATACCTGCCCGTTAGCCTTGCGGAAACACCGGGCGGCGGTAACTACACCCAAAGAAATAGCGGGCCTGATGCGGGCCATTGATGCCTACCGGGAAAGCAACGTACTGACCCACCTTGCCCTGAAATTTAGCGCACTGACGTTTTGCCGACCCGGCGAGGTGCGCCGCGCGGAATGGTCGGAAGTTGATTGGGACAATAAATTGCTGAGAATACCTGCCGAGAAAATGAAGATGCGGCAACCCCACCTTGTACCGCTTGCCGAGCAGACGTTGGAAATTTTGCGGGAGTTAAAGGTAATGACCGGACACACCCGGTATTTGTTCCCAAGTGTGCGGACGATTGACCGGCCTATGTCAGAAGCCACGGTGAACGCCGCCATACGCAGAATGGGTTACGAGAAAAGCCAGATGTGCGCCCACGGCTTCCGCGGAATGGCTAGTTCGATTTTGAACGAAAATGGCTTCAACCGTGACTTTATTGAAAGGCAGCTTGCCCACGCGCCTCTGGATAAGGTGAGAGCTGCCTACTTGCATACCGAGTTTTTGAAAGGCCGCACTGACATGATGCGCTGGTGGGCCGACTACCTGGACGGGGTAAAGGACAGCGCGGCGGTGCAGGGGTAAAGTGAGGAGGCAGCTATGGCTTTATTGATGCTGATGGCGACAGGCTTTGCAATAGGATTGTGGCTGTATTGGCCGGAGAAAAAATGACAGGCGGCATTTATTGAAAACGCGAGATTTGCCGTTTGAGGCAAGAAGGGGGTGACGCTATGCCGTGGCCCCTTTTTTTATTTTGAAGGCCGGAACAGGGCCGGACAGCCGCAAAAAATGGGGAAGCACCCATGCGGCTGTGGCGGGAGCGATATGCTTGCAGACGAACTTTTTGAAGGATACTTTAGAATGGCATGGGGTTAAAGGATAAACTACCGTTTGGAGGGGAAAGTGAGATGGACAAGACCCAGAAAGACCCCAGACATTAAGAAGTAAAACACTTTAATAAAGTATTACCAACTACACAAATACCCACCCACCACACACGGGCATACAGGTGATTTAGACATGGTGACTTTGCACAAACCAGAGCCAATATTTGATAAACTTACCGCTTCTATTTACCATGACGGGAACCTGTTTGATTATTTTGTAGAAAGGTTTGGAGCGCCTTACCCTTGGTCTGTGATACCGGGATACCGGTTATTTAAGAACGGGGTATTTCTGAGCAGTTGGGAAAAATGGGGATGGAGATCGATTATTTTTAAACCTGACCAAGAAATGGTTGCCGAATTTTACCCATTTTTGCAAGGACTGCCTCCTAGAATAATGGGCAGAGTTGAAACAGAGGAAGATTACTTAAAGAACCCCAGAAAGCCGAGCGTGGTATTTCAAGAAGCGGAAATAGCCTTTGATATAGTTTTGCCAGAAATGCGATACATTACCCAAGCCGAACCGCTACTAGAGTATTTTGCGTCGATTATTATGGTGAACCGTCAACAGTCTAGAATTCATGCTATACCGCTTGCTATACACGAGAGGAAACGGCAAAAATTATATGATGGAACGGTTAATGGTAAAGTGACATATTACATAGATAAACTCGAAGAAACAGAACACGGGAAGTACGTTAAAGTAGAAAATCCATCGATAGACGTGAAGATGTACCTGAAGCTGCACCCAAAGGCTTTAGACTGGGTATTGCGGATAGAAGTAACGTTGCAGAAAGAGGCACTATTTAAGCGCGTGGGGAAGAAATTACCAGATGATACGCGAGTGAATACAGACGGGCGAAATATCCAGCTAGAGGACTTTGTACACTTTGCCCACTTTGACTGGAAATGTTTTGATACTGACTTTAAGAGGATATGCGACAAGAAGCCAGATGCGGTTAAAGAACAATGCAAGAGATTGAGGCGTTATGCCCGACGTAATAAAACAGTTGCAGCGAACACACTGTCTACGATTTTAATTGCCAAGGAACTTGGTTCAAGAAGGCTTAAAGAGAGAATTAGGGCAGGAAAGTATTACATACCTGTAAACCAATTTGCGGAGTAGATAATGGTAACGTTTTGCAATGTGGGACGACACGCCCCATGAGAGCTTTTTACGTGGTTGACATGATCAGAGCGGTGGCGGTTAAAGGGCGACACAACCGGGTGACAGGCCCGACCTTGCGTGTATGTATGCGTAGAACGTTGACCAAGAGCTTTGCGCTTGACGCCGTGGCGGACTGCCCTATGCCGATGCTTGATAGGTACGGGGGTTGTTATTTGTCAGGTGGTGCCCCCCGATTCGACCGACAGCGACCCAGGCGGGCAATTTTAAGATTTTTGACTATACCCCTGAACGCTTTTGACTTCAAAATGGTGAGAGGATATCATCATGTAAAGACCTGCGACGTGTGGTGATAGCTTTCTTTACCCTGCCCAAGTATATGCCGTCGCCCTTTAAAAACAAGAGTATGAATATTTGCGAGGAGTTATGGATACCACGAGCCATGAAGTCGCAGAAGAGATGCGCTGTATTGCTGAGTTTGCATTAGAGCAACGTTGCCTTAAAATTCCTTTCCATGGGTATGCGAAAAAAATTATAAGCCAAGGATGGCGCTCCTTGAATCAATCCCAACAAGAAGCCTTTATAAAAGTTGCTGTGCCTCTTACTAAACGGGAATGCCGTTGCTGTGGTAACGAGCTAGAAGCCGGCGAGCTTCTTCTTGGTGGGAAATATTGCGCGTCATGCGAGAATCGGATAGCCAAAGATGAAGCAAAGTTGGCCCGCGAGGAATAGTAAGAAAGATCGGTTAAACAGGCCAGCACCTGGATGCTTGTGACGAAAATGACCAGAGATTATGTAGGAGGAAAATGCAATGAAAGAATACCATCCGAATGTGATGTTTGAAATGCTGTTTGCCACACTGTTGAGAAACACTGTATACCAAAGGCTTGTATTTGAGCAGGGGCAACTTGGCCGCCCCCTTAAAGAAGAGGAAGTTGAGAAAATATGGGTCGATGAGCGTAGAAATCTTGCAGAAGAGGCCGCAAATATAGATGAGGTGGAAAAAATTTACGGGGATGATGCGTGGAAGTAACACTGCGAATATTTTCGTAGATGCACCCCCCAAAAAAACAAAGGCCAGAATCGCCCCCCCACAAAAAAAACGGCCCTGCACCACCGCAAGGCCGTATTTGTATTTTTATGCGCTAAGAATCATGTTCACCGCCCAAGAATAAACAGCGCCGCAGCGGTGTGGGGGCAGTGGCGGGACTGGTAGCCAGAACGTTAAGGGTAATGCCGGATTTTACTCGTCTTGCTTTAACCCCATCAAGGCAATAGCCGCATACAGGCGTTCAAGGGCTTTCAGCGCCGAGCGGATGCTTTTTCAGACTCCTCAACCATTGCGTTGACAAGCGTTCCGGCTGGCACGTTGAGCGCCTCGGCAAGCTGCACTAGCATATCCAAACTCGGCACGCTCCTGCCCCCTTCCAGAGCAGAAATAAAGCCTTTACTTACCCCAGCGCTATCCGCAAGCTGCTGTTGGGACTACCCAGCTTGACTCCGATAACGCTTGATAATTATAGGCATAAAGCGCCGGGCGATTTTTTCTTCATTTTCCATGCCCCCACTTTAGCTCTAGATATTTTGAGTTAGAGTAGTTATAGCTACTCGAAAGAGATCAATAGCTACTTAGCGAGGTTAAAATGGGGCGCGCATTAACTATACTATTTTTTATAGTGATTCTTGGCGGACTTCTTAGTAAATGCAGTAATCCGGAAGGGAACAAGCAAAGCAATCTTCGATCATCTATTGTTGAGAAATACAAACTCCCAGCCGGAACAAAAATTGAGCTTGGGGACATGGGAAGTGTTCCCTGGATAGACCGCTATGACGGTGGGCAGCTAAAATACAGGGATTATGTTTATGCAAGGTGGTTGGACCCAGAAACAGGCGGATACAAATCTATTAGGTGTGGCAGTGGCCGCTATAATAAAAAGGACTATGTTTACGGATGTGAAGACAAACCATTTGAACCTTACCGCAGGTGAATACGTCTTGACATTCCATTTACCCAAATTAAACACGTTGGAGGCCGATTATGAGAAGGGCTTTGCTGGTGCTGGCGACGATGGCGTGTTTGGGGCTTACGGGGTGCGGTTACCACGGACCGCTAATGTCCCTGCCGTCCGTCAATGACTTCGAAGCCGCAGAAATTATTGTCATTCGAGAAAATTCATTCTATGGCAGTGGTGGAGCGTCAGTTGTCAGCATTGACAAACAAGAGGTCTTTGCTCTGGAAAATGGTGCATATATATCATTTCGCGTAAAAGCAGGTGACTGCCTTGTAAGTGGCGCTTTTGAAACTGGAGGAGCTTTTGGGCAGCGTAAAGACAGCTTTGTGCAGCTGACCTTGAAGCCAGGAGAGAAACGTTACCTATATTTAACGTTTAATTCCGACTTTCCAAGAGTGGCTTGGATACGACTTGTCGAAATACCGGCGCAGGACGCTGAAGAATTGCTGAAAAAAAGTAAACCTGCGCAGATGTAAATATAAGAACCCAAGAGCGTTTGCAGCACGGACAACGTTATCAGAGCGCCCAAACTGGAAGGAACTACTATGCGTAGAGCTTTGATGCTTTTTGTTATGATAGCATGTTTGGGGATGACGGGGTGTGCTACGCACCACCAGCCATCCCCTGAAGAACTTAGCGCAGCAATGCAACGAGATTGGGCTTACCCTACAGATTATCAAGAAACGATAAAAAATTATTGGTATGGCCGCCTGATTGACCCAACAAGCCCACTGTATGAATTTTCTGCACCCAGAAAAGGATATTTTGCTTCTGGTGTTATGCGAGAAAAAAGTATTACATGGGGCTGGATTGTTGATTACGCAATTAACGCTAAAAATAGAATGGGTGGGTATACTGGCTGGAAAGCACACCAAGCGTTTATACTTGATGGGAAAGTGATATGTGATACTGGAACTTCAGTGGGATGCAATATGAAAGCTATAGAATAGCACCCTGTCGGACGCCACCCGTTGATTTTTCGATTGGGACAAGTTTAGGGACAAGGCACCCGGCAGGGACGTGGAAGTAGGCTGATCGCTAAGCAGACGGTCGGGGGTTCGATTCCTTCCTGGCGCGCCAGATTTTAAGAGCCATACCGCAACGGTACGGCTCTTTTTTATGGAAAAAGAAGGCAGATGCTCTATCCGACTGAGCTACTGGCGGGCGCGGTGGGTGGAGGGATGCGCGAAAAAAACTTGGAGAGGGACTCGGACTGAGTTTTTGATCGGGGTAAACGTAGGGAAAAGCACAAAACCACGGAGGTTTTATCCGCTATCCGCCATAATCGCCATGACACCGTCGTGGTGCGATTGTCTTTCTCATCCCAGCACGGGCGCGTTTTTAGAGTAGCATGGGCATGAAGTTGTTGTCATGATCCATCTTGACAAATCATGATAGCGCAATACACTTGATTTCAGGAGGTGCGCCATGCAGCAGCTAACGGACCATCAGGCCAGAGTCAAATTCGCCACCCAGGCTGATCCCGAGGTTCTGGCCGCCTTGCGCGCTATGGCCGCCACCGAAGGCAGGCAGATCCAAGCTCTCGTGGATGAAGCCTTGCGTGAGTATATTGAGCGCAAGCAGGAAGAAAAACCGCGTCGGCATGTGCTCCAGGCGTTTCAGAGCAGCGTCGCCAAGTACGATAGTCTCTACAAAGAACTGGCGAAATGACGGATTACCCCACCCTGCGGGAAGTGCTGGCCGTTCACGAGATGAACATCGAACGCTACGGCGGTGCCGCGGGCGTCCGGGATCTCGGCGCCATTGAGGCGGCTCTGTACCGCCCGCAAAGCGGGTACTACGCGGACATCATCGAAGAAGCCGCCGCCCTGTTCGAGAGCCTGCTCATCAACCACCCCTTCGTGGACGGCAACAAGCGGACGGCGTTCGCCATCTGTTACATATTCCTGGAAATCAACGGCTATCTTCTGGATGCCGACCCTGCCTGGCTGTACAATCGGATAATGGCCTGGCTGGAGGAAAGGGAAAACCGTTTCCAGCATATTGTGGACGACCTGCGCTCCTGCGTGAAGCCTGTGTAAGAACCCGGAACATCCCCCCCCCCGCGCCGTTTCACGGCGTTCCTTCCCCCATACCGCATCCGGCCGGGCGGCCACGGCGGTCTATCCGCCCTCCGTGGCCCCGCGTATATCAAGGATACATGTCGCCACCCGCTGCAGGAACATCTGGTCGTGTTCGACCAGAACCATGCTGGGCTGGTGTTCCAGGATCAGATTCTCAATCTGCACGCGGGAAATGACGTCGATGTAGTTGAGCGGCTCATCCCAGATATACAGGTGCGCCTCCGTGCACAGGCTTGCCGCGAGAAGCGCCTTTTTCTTCTGCCCGGCGCTGAAGTTGCCCATGTCCGTATCAAACTGCGTCCGTTCAAACCCGAAACGGTGCAGCACGGCCCGGAACAGGCTTTCGTCAATGCCCTGGCCGCGGGAAAAATTGTTCAGACTCCCGGCGAGGAACGACGCGTCCTGCGGCACGTAAGAAATGCGCAAGGCCGGGGCCAGGCGCAGAATGCCCCGGTATTCCATGGACAGGCCGGCCAGCAGGCGGAGCAGGGTGGATTTACCGCAGCCGTTTTTCCCGCGCAGCGCCAGCCGCTCCCCCCTCATGACGCTGAAGGAGATATCCCGCAGCACGGCGGTATCGCCATAACTCATGGAAAGCCCGTTGCATTCGACGAGGCGGTTGCTGTGGAACGTCAGGGGCCGCATGGAAAGCGGCGCTTCGTTCTCCAGGTTGCGGAGCAGATGCGATTTTTCCTCCACCGCTTTGTTGCGTCGGGTTTCCACGGACTTGGCCCGCTGCATCATCTTGGCCGCCTTATGGCCGATAAAGCCCCGGTCCACCGGCCCGTTGCCGAACTTTCCCTTTTCCGCCGCCCGGGACCAGTCCGTGCTCCGTTTGGCGCTCTGTTCCAGGCGCGTTATGTCCTTTTTCAGCTTGTCGTTGTCCGCGCGTTCCCGCTGATCTTGCCGCTCCCGGTTTACTTGCCAGGAACTGAAATTGCCGCGTTGCAGTTCGATGCCCGCCCTGTTGATGGACAGCACGTGGTCAATGCAGCCGTCGAGCAGGGCGCGGTCGTGGGAGACCAGGATAAAGCCTTTCTTGCTCCGCAGATACCTGCCGACAGCCTGCCTGGCATGACCGTCCAGATGGTTCGTGGGTTCGTCGATGAGCAGGAAATTGTTCCCGCGCAGGAACAAGGACGCCAGCAACAGTTTGGTGGCTTCGCCGCCGCTCAACGTGCTGACGGGGCGGCGCAGCGCTTCCGGGGGAAGCTCCAGCAGCGAGGCCTCCCGTTCCAGGCGCCAGTCCTCCAGGTCCGCGCTGACGCGCCGCGCGAGGGCGAGCCCGCTTTCAGAGGGGTCGGGTATGGGAAAGGGAAAATAATCCATGGCGACCGGCGCACTGATAGTGCCGCTGCATGCGTATTCGCCGAGCAGCAGCTTGAGGAACGTGGTTTTCCCGCGCCCGTTGCGGCCGATGAGTCCCAGCTTCCAGTCCGTGTCGAGTTGCAGGGAAACGTTGTTGAAAATGGTCTGCCCGCCGTCATGGGCGAAGCTGACATTGGAAAGAGCGATCAAGGCCATGCAGGTACCCTCCCGCGCATCCGCCCCCCGCGCGCGGCGGGGGACGCATGCAAAAAAAGACTGCCGGAAATTTCCTTTCCGCAGTCTCCGCGTGCGCGCCCCGCCATGAGATGGCGGGCGCCGGGCCGGAGCAGGGTAAAGCGAAATTCCCGCATGCCGGAACGCGTCAGGGCGCATCGCCCTTGTCGCTTTCGCGGCGCAAACACTGATCAGTCAGGTTTTCTAGCGGGAATGTTCCATTGTGCCCTGTCCTGTTGTGGTTCCTGAAAATCCATGCCTTTTTTTGCTCTATATGACGGCGGCACGGCTCCGTCAAGGCGGACGGCGAGCAGGCGGAAGCGGACCACGCGGCCTGACCCGCCCTGCCGGATGGGGCGTTTGCGGCACTGCTCTCCGCATAATCCGAACGGATCCGGAATGGTTCCCTTACTCGCAGTAGGCATTTTTTGATACATCCGGTGATATTCATTCTACTTCGCATATATAAAATGAACCAGTATTTGCTAGTGCAAACCCGCCTTATTGGGAGGCGGGAAAGCTTTTTGTACCAAAGGAGACAACTATGAAAAGCCATGTAAAATCGCTCCGTATTGTTGCAATAGCCGGCATGGTCGCGTTGACGGCCGTATCTCTGGCTTTTGCCGCGCAACCTGTAAACAGCGCGTCAGACAAGACCGGAACGACGTCGGGAGCCTACCAGGACGGCTCGAAGTCCACCGTGTATCCCGGCAGTAAACCCGAAGCGGGCAAACGGGACGACGGCAACGTCAAATCCACCGCGCAACCTGCGGGCAGCGCCAAGGCAAGGCCGTGGATACGCCGCGTGTTCCCCGTGAAGGCTCGAAGCCCGACGTATACCCTGGCAGCAAGCCCGAGGCGGGCAAAAGGGACGGCGGCAACGTCAAATCCGCTGTGCAACCTGTAACCAGCGCTCACGGCAGGACCGGGGATACCTCGCGTGTCTTCCAGGAAGGCTCGAAATCCAACGTATACCCCGGCAACAGGCCAGGGACGGGCAAAATCGACGATGACGACATCGAAGACGCCGTGGAGCGCGCGGTGGAACGGTATGAGGATGTATCCGTCGACGTGGATGAGGGGGTTGTGACCCTTTCCGGCGAGGTCGTAAGCGAAAGCGACCGGGAGAACGCCATCACCGCCGCGCGCGATGTCGCGGGCGTCCGTACCGTGCAGGATCAGATGCAAGTGGCCGGGTCCGGCTCGCAGACCGTGGGCAAGTATTTTGACGACGCGGGCATCACCACCGCCGTCAAGGGCAAGCTGCTCGCGGAAAAAGGCCTTTCTTCCTTTAAGATCAGCGTGGACACCATTGACGGCGTGGTCACCCTGACGGGCGACGTCAAGACCCAGGCGCAGGTTGACACGGCCGGTGCGGTGGCCCGGCAGGTGGACGGCGTAAAGCGGGTCGACAACAAAGTGCTGGTCAAGCCTTGATGCAACGGAGCCGCCATGAACGAAGATTCCGCCTCAAAACCGGGCAGAGGGGTTCAGGGAAAACAGGGTTCGCGTCCTCAGGACCCCGTCAAAACGGCGACGGGCACCGCATGAGGGCATGCGGCGCCCGTCTTGAGGCGGCCAACACCCCGTTCAGCGCCATCCGCGAAGACAAGGCTGAACGGCAGCCCGGCTAAGGACAAGGCTGAAGGTTTGAAACCTCCGGCAGCGTTGGCAGAGAGGCGGAGCCTCTCCACTTTCACGTATATATTACCCCGCAGGGCATGGCAAGCTACCGCTTCCCATGCCCTGCGGGCCCCAAAAAAGGACGAGTACCACATGACTACCAATAAGAAAGACCCCGGCAAGCAGGACAGCCGGACGCAAAAGGCTAAGGAAAATCAAAAGCAGCCTGACGGCGCCGCAACGAAACAGGACGGAAAACGCGACAGCAAGGAGAAACCGGCATCGGACCAAAAAAATCAGAAGCCGGCAGGGTCCGCCCAGGCCGCGAAAAAAGAGCCCGGTAAAGAAAAATAAAGGAGTCAGCCATGCACCATACGGATGAAGATGCGCGGCTTGCCGAATTGGCACGAGAAGAGCTTGTGCTGCACATAATGGATATGGAGCGTGTCCGCGTTTCCGTCGAGCACGGCGTCGTCACCCTGCGCGGTACGGTTGCAAGCGAAGTTGAGCGCCAGAACGCCGTCACCACGGTATCCGCCATACACGGGGTGCACACGGTGAAAAACGATTTACGCATCGATGATGAGGACGAGAACACCGTGGGCGAATACATTGACGACACCCTCATCACCACGGCGGTGAAAGGGAAGCTCCTGGCGGAAACCGGCTTCAAATCCTTTTCCGTCAGCGTGGAAACCAATCAGGGCGTGGTTACGTTGACCGGCACCGTCGACAAGTTTGAACACGTCTCCTTGGCTGAGCTGGTGGCAAGAACAGTCGACGGCGTCAAAACCGTTGTCAACCGGCTGCAATACGAGCCGTAACGCGGCTGCTCCCGCTGCATCCCCGCATTGCGGAAAGGACGCGGCGAAAACTGCTCTCGCGGGCGTTCCGGTTCGAAGCAGCGGAACCAGCCATCATAAAAAAAGCCTGCGCATGGCGGACGGTGGTGCCGCGCCGCCGTCCGCCATGCGGCAGCGCCGGAGCGGGCTTGCGCGGCGCCGGTTACGCCCCGCTTGGGATGTGATCCAAAAGACCTGCATTAGCCGGTAAATGCGGCGGGGAAACACTGAGGATCTGACAAAAAACACATTACCGACATGATCTGCCCCCGGGAGCTGTTGCTGAACGCCTCCGCGCACGATCGGCAGGCCCGCTCCGGCGGAAAAAACGGTTCGCGCCAGCGGGTATTGCGGAACAGCTCAGGGGCATATCCTATACCAGACAGAGGGAACTATGAGCGCGAAAGACAAACAAAAAATACCCCATCGAGCGCCGTTTACGGATGGCAAAGCGGTTGCCCCCCACTACGAGGACGTTGTCGCTGCCGACGCGATCTGGCCGACACCGGAGCCGACCCCTCCCGGCGCGGAGCCGATGTGCGGCGGAAGCAAAAAAACGCCCGGAAACAGCAACGACAAAATCAAGGACATGGATACGTTCAGGGCGGAGGCCGAAGGCCTGGGCCTGACGACAAACCAGGGCGTAAAAATAGCCGACAACCAGAACACCCTGCGGCTTGGAACCCGCGGTCCCGGACTGATGGAGGACTTCCATTTTACGGAAAAACTCGCCCATTTTGACAGAGAAAGAATACCGGAACGCGTGGTCCATGCGCGCGGGTCCGGCGCGCATGGATATTTTCAGGTTTACAAATCACTTGCCTCCCACACGAAAGCGGGTTTTCTGCAGGACCCCAAAAAAAAGACGCCTGTTTTTGTCCGTTTTTCCACCGTGCAGGGATTTCGCGGTTCCCCGGACACGGTACGCGACATCAGAGGGTTTGCCGTCAAATTTTACACCCAGGAAGGGAATTTTGACCTGGTCGGCAACAACACCGCGGTATTCTTCATCCAGGATGCCGTGAAATTTCCGGACTTCGTTCATGCGGTAAAACCCGAACCGCATAACGAGGTTCCCCAGGGCCAGAGCGCGCACGACACGTTTTGGGATTATGTTTCCCTGCAACCGGAAACCTTGCACAACGTACTATGGGCCATGTCGGACCGGGGCATACCCCGGAGCCTGAGGATGATGGAAGGATTCGGCATCAATACCTTCCGCCTGGTCAACGCGGAAGGGAAAAGCTGCTTTGTCAGGTTTCACTGGAAGCCCGTTTACGGCAAAGCCTCGTTGATTTGGGATGAATCCCAGGCCCTGACCGGCCGGGATCCGGATTTTCACCGCAAGGATCTCTGGCAGGCCATCGAAGCCGGGGATTTCCCTGAATGGGAGCTGGGCTTGCAGATAGTGCCGGAAGAGGACGAGCACGCGTTTGATTTCGACATTCTCGACGCCACGAAAGTCATCCCTGAAGCCCTTGTTCCCGTGGAGATCGTGGGGAAAATGACCTTGAACCGCAACCCGGACAATTTTTTCACGGAAACGGAGCAGGTGGCGTTCTGCCCGGCGAACATCGTTCCGGGGATTGAGTTTTCCGATGATCCTCTGCTGCAGGGCCGCGTGTTTTCGTACCTCGATACCCAACGGCATCGCCTCGGCGGGGCCAACTTCACGGAAATTCCCATTAACCGCCCCCTTTGCCCCGTGCGCAACCATCAGCGGGACGGCATGCACCGCGTGCAGATCGACCCCGGCGCCAACTATGAACCGAATTCCATCAGCGGCAACTGGCCGCGTGAAGTGCCGCCCGCGGCCAAAACCGGCGGGTTCGCCACCTATCCCGGGGAAGCGGCGGGGAAAAAGGTCAGGGAGCGCAGCCCGTCCTTCGCGGAGTATTATTCGCATCCCCGGTTGTTCTGGATCAGCCAGACAAAACCGGAGCAGATGCATATTATCAAGGCATTCAGCTTTGAACTGGGAAAGGTCGTCCGCCCCTACATACGGGAACGCGTCGTTGACCTTCTGTGCCGTATAGACCGCGATCTGGCCGGCGCGGTGGCCGAAAATCTCGGCATTGCGCTACGTGACGAGCAGCTTTCCTACGAATTGCCCCAAGCGGTCAACGGACTGACAGACGGGGACCCGGCTCTGAGCTTGTACGCCGGCGGGAACCAGGAGATCAAATCCCGGCGGGTTTCCTTCCTGGTAGCCGACGGCGTTTGCGGCCACTGCCTGGACGCCGCCAAAAAAGCCCTGACCGGCGAAGGCGTGCACGTTCAAATGCTGGCGCCCCATATGGGGTATGTCACCACCATGGAAGGCCGGAAGATCACAGTGGACGGGACCCTGGAAGGAAACCCGTCGCTGTTGTACGACGCGGTCCTTGTTCCTGAAGGAGACAGCGTGGCGGCGCTGATGGAGGACGGCAACGCCAAATACCATCTCTGCCAGGCGTATAAGCATCTCAAGGCCATTGCTTTGCTGGGCGGGGCCGAGAAACTATGCGCCGCCGCCGGGCTGCCGCACGACGAGGCCGATGCCGGGCTTGTCATGGGAGATGCCGAAGCCGCTTTGCCTGACTTTATTGCCGCCATGCGGCAGCATCGTGTCTGGGACCGGGAGGAGAAAACAAAAAAACTGCCCGCGTAACGGCGAACCCGCCGTCCCGGATTGCCGGGCTCCCGTCAGGCGGGCAACGCAGGCAATCCCTACCAAGCCGCAGGCCGGCAACCCTGATGGGGCTGCCGGCCTCCCGCCAGCGCAGGAGGTACAACATGGATCTTCATTCCGGAATGCCCTACTGGATCATAAAAAATCCGCTGTATGACCACTTCAACCCGTTAACCGCCGATTACGCCGTTGACGTGGCCATCATCGGTTCCGGCATTACCGGCGCTCTTACGGCGCATACCCTGTGCGCCGCCGGTGTGCAATGCTGTGTTATCGATAAGCGGACCATCTCCACGGGAAGTTCCGCGGCAAGCACGGCGCTGCTGCAATATGAAATCGACGAGCTGCTATGCGATATGATCGATATGACCGGAGAAAAAACCGCTGTGGCCGCGTATACGGGGTGTCTGCAATCCATTGCCGATCTCGGGGAAATATTCGCCGGTATCGGCCATGACCCTGAATTCAAAAAGGTGCCGAGCGTGTTCTACGCGAATACGCGGCGCGATGCCGAGAAATTGCGAAAAGAATACGCCGTGCGGAAAAAATTCTCGCTCCCGGTGGAATTTCTCGGCCCCGAAGAGCTGCGCGCCCGCTTTTCGCTGAACGCCCCGGCCGCGCTCGTCAATGAAGAGGCCGCGCAGATGGATACCTACAGCGGCGCAACGGCCCTGTTACGCCACAATATGAAAAAATACGGGCTTGATGTTTTTTCCCACACGGAAATAACCGAATGGAAGAAAACATCCGGGGGATACAGGCTTACCACCGGCGCCGGGCATACCATAACCTGCCGCTTCGTGGTTATTGCCGCCGGGTTCGAAGCGGGACAGTTCCTGCCCGAACGCGTGATGAACCTGACATCCACCTATGCCCTGATCTCGGAGCCGTTGCCGCCGGAATCCCTGTGGCCGGAACGCAGCCTGATATGGGAAACGGGAGATCCATACCTCTATCTGCGCACCACAGAACAAAACCGCATCATCGTGGGCGGCGAGGATGAGGAATTCAGCAACCCCGTGCGCAGGGACAAACTGCTGCGGTCCAAGGTCGCAACCCTGGAACGCAAATTCAGGCGGCTTTTCCCGGAAATCCCGTTTGTCACGGATATGGCCTGGTGCGGCACCTTCAGTTCGACCAAAGACGGCCTTCCCTACATCGGGCCGTGGCCGGGCGATAAAAGGATGCTCTTCGCCCTGGGATACGGCGGGAACGGCATAACCTTCAGCATGATCGCCGCGCAGGTTCTTGCCAACACCATACAGGGCATCCCCGATGAGCGGATAACGCTCTTCGGCTTCAAGAGGCACACCTGAAGCCGCCGCAAAAACAGCGCGGGCAAGCCGGACCGCGTTTGAACGGGCGAAGCTCCCCCGCCGATGCGGCGTTGCCCATAACGGCGGCAACGTCCGCGAAGCAAAAGCCGCGCGGACGTTGTCCATTTTTTCGAGAGCCGGGGCGTTCCCGTCTTGTCCGGCGCCCGGATCGCGTCAGACAATCCGGTTGACCGGTTCGCCTTCCGTAAAGGCTTTGATGTTGTTGACGGTGATATCCATGATGCGCTGGCGGCATTCCTTTGGCGCCCAGGATATGTGGGGCGTAATGATGCAATTTTTCGCCGTGAGCAGGGGATTGTCCGCCGTTATCGGCTCGAGAGAGACGACGTCCAGCCCGGCGGCGTGGACCTTGCCCGCCCGTAGCGCGTCCGCCAGATCCTGTTCCGCGATCAGGGGGCCGCGCGAATTGTTGATGATGATGACGCCATCCCGCATCTTCGCGATGGTTTCCCGGCGGATGATGTGCTTCGTCTCTTCCGTCAGGTTGCAATGCAGGGCGATAACGTCGGATTGCGCGAACAGCGTGTCCTGGTCGACGTATTCGCCGATTGCCCTGCCCGAATCGTTGGGGAACTTGTCATGGGCGATAACCCGCATCCCCAGCGCTTTGGCGATGCGGCCCGTGCTCTGCCCTATGCGGCCGAAGCCGATGATGCCCATGGTTTTCCCGGCGAGCTCCATCAGGGGGTAATCCCAGAAGCACCAGTCGGGGCTTGTCGCCCAGCGGCCCTGTTTCACGGCCAGGTCATGGTGCCCGACCCTGCTGGCGATCTCGAGCAGCAGGGCAATGGCGAACTGGCCGACCGCATCCGTGCCGTATGTCGGAACGTTCGAGACCACGATGCCTTTTTCCTTGGCGGCGGCGATGTCCACGGGATCATACCCCGTGGCGAGAACCGCGATAAGCCGTATGTTCGGGCAGGCGTCCATGGTTGCCCGGGTGACGGGCGTCTTGTTCGTAATGACGATGCCGGCGTCGGCGACGCGCGCCGCAACGGCATCGGCGGGGGTCCTGTCGTAAACGGTGACGGAGCCGAACGATTCGATGCCCGCCCAGCTGAGGTCTCCGGGGTTTTCGGTATATCCGTCGAGCACAACTATTTTCATGATATAACTCTCAATGCTGGCGTCCGACACTCTCCCGGCCTTGGGCGCATTCCGGCGCTGCCGCCCCGGGAGTGGTCCCTGATTCTTTCCGGGGCGCGGGGCGTTTCCCGCCATGGGGGGAAACGCCTCGCACCCCGGCATTGCCTATCCGTTAAGTTTCATTGCAAGTCCAAAGGGCTCGCCCACCTTGTTCAGGCTTTCAAACAGGGTTGCCGTCATGGGGATGCCTTCTTTTTTCCGTTTGGCCTCGCACATTTCTTCGATTTCGCCGGGGAATATCAGTTTCGCGCCGGCGTCCCGCATTGGGGTTTCCTTGATCCTGTTACGCATCTCGCGCATGCTGGCCGTCCATTCTTTTTCTTCCATCAAGGCCAGGGGGTTCATGACCAGCATATGGTGGCTGATGTGGCAGGTTTCCTTCGGCTGCTTGAACAGATGGCCGATGTCGCCCAAAAAGACGCCGTGCGACAACAGGCCGGTCAGGACTTCTTCCATCAGGGCGAAGCAATACCCCTTGTGCCCGGCCAGGGGGAGGAACGCGCCCGCAAGCCCGGCGGCGGGGTCGTCCGTCGGGTTGCCGTCTTTGTCCACGGCCCAGCCGAACGGGATTTTTTCCCCTTTTTCCTTGGCCACAAGCAGTTTTCCGCCGGCGACCTCGGACATGCAGGTATCGAATACCATGGGGTGGTCATCAAACAGCGGGGCGGCGAACGCAATGGGGTGGTTGCCCAGCACCGGCCCCTTGCTGCCCGGGGCCGCCATGTTGACCGGCGTGTTGCTCATGACGAGCGCGATCATGCCTTCCTTTGCGGCTTCCCGCGCGTAGATGCCCGCCGCGCCGAAATGGTTGGAGTTGCGCATCAGAACGCTGCCGATGCCGTGCTGTTTGGCAAGGGATATGGCTTTTTTCATGGCTTCGCGCGCGCCGATGTATCCAAGGCAAGCATCGCCGTCCATAAGGGCCGTTGCGCCGAATTCCTTGATGGTCCGTATGGCGGGAGAAATTTTCAAAGCCCCGTTGCCGAGACGCTCCGAATATATGAGCAGCCGGATTATGCCGTGGGAGTCAATGCCCCACAGAGTCGTCTGAACCAGGCAGTCCGCGGCATAGGCGGCATCCGTTTCGGGCATGCCGAGTTTGGCCAGGACGTCCCTGGTGTAGCGCGTCAACATTTCATGGGGTACAAGGACAGTGGCGGTAGACATGCTATTTCCTTTATTCTTAACTGGTTGCAATGTTTTATGGAGAAGCCCGCGGGCGTGTTCAAAGATCCGGCCAGGGTGGAAAGCCCGCCGGACGCCCATGGCCCGCCTGATCGGTTACACTTTTATTTTCCTGCGTGACGCGATGTTCCGGATAAAGGGGTAGAGGAAGAGCAAAATCGTCAAGACCGCGATGACCACGGCCAACGGCCTGTGGATGAAGGCGGAAAATACCTCTAACCCGTCGCCGTATATATTGAAGCTGCGCCTGAGATTGCTTTCCATGAGCGGCCCCAGGATAAGCGCCAGCACGAGCGGCGCCCTGGGGATATCCAGTTTTATCATGGCATAGCCCACGACCGAGAACAGCACCATGACGCCCACATCGAAAATCTGGTTTTGGATGGCGAACGACCCGACAAAGCAGAGCGCCAGGATGAAGGGTTGGAGGATCACGCGGCGGGTGCCGAGCAAATTGGCGAAGAGCCGCGCGGCGGACAGGCCGATGATGCACATGAATATGTTGGCGCAGATAAACCCGAGAAAGATCGCCCCCACGAGGTCCGGGCGCTCCTGGAACAGCATTGGCCCCGGACGCAACCCCTGGATGAGAAACTGCCCGATGATGATCGCCGTGACCGCGTCCCCGGGGATGCCCAGGGACAGCATGGTGGTTATGGCGCCGCCGCAGCAGGCGTTATTTGACGTTTCCGCGGCCACGATGCCTTCCTCGGCGCCGTGTCCCATCTTTTCCGGGTGTTTGGACAGCCGTTTTTGCTGCCCGTAAGCCACAATCGCCGCTATCGTCGCGCCGGTTCCCGGAACCGCGCCCACGAAAATGCCGATAAAAGCCGAGCGGAGGATGGTGCGGATATTGTCCCACACGAAGCGCAGGCCCGGGAATATCCGCCCTATTTTTTTCACCGCGTCGCCGATAATCTCTTCTTTTTCCAATTGCACGATCGATTCAGCGCCGCCGAAAAGACCGATCATCACCAGGATGAAGTTGACGCCGGTGTAGAGTTCCAGCTGGTCAAACGTGAGCCGGGGATGGCTGCTCATGGGGTCGGCCCCGACGGCCGCTATCAGCAGGCCGAAGATGGCCGCGATGAACCCCTTGAGATAGTTCTCCTCGGCGATGAAGATGATGATGCTGAGGCCCAGCACCGCCACGCAAAACAACTCTATGGAGGTGAACTTCAGGGCGAACCCGGCGATGAGGGGGGCGGTGAATATCAGCGCGGCGGCGCTGATAAGCCCCCCGACGGTGGAAGAAACGGTGGCGATGCCGATGGCCCGCCCGGCCTCCCCCCGTTTGGCCATGGGGTGGGCGTCAAAGGCCGTGGCCACGGCCGCCGGCGTGCCGGGGATGTTCAGCAGGGTGGCGGAAATGGAGCCCCCGTAATTGGCCCCGACGTAGATGCCCACGAGGGCGAGAATGCCCGTCTGCGCCGGCAGGTTGTACGTAAAGGGGGACAGAATGGCCACGCCCATGACCGCCGTCAGCCCGGGAAGGGAACCTATGGAAACGCCCAGAAAAACAGCGCCGAAAAGAATGGCGATGAGTTTCGGGTCAGCAATCAGGCCTATGCCAGCAGACAACAACTCCATGCCAGATACTCCACTACGTCATGGGTTACTATACCGGACCGCCACGCCTTGAACGCGCGCTGGAACCGGAGCGGACCGCCGCCTTGGTATTCAAAACAGGTTCATCATGCCCGGCGGCAGGGGAACCTGGAATCCGTAGCGGAACAGGGCTTCCAAAAACACCGTCGCGCTCAGGCTGACGGCGGCCCCCTCCTTGATCGAGCCGCGGAAAAGCAAGGTCACCGCGAACACGAACAGGATGGTCGCAACCGCATAGCCGGCGACCGTGAGCAGCAGGCAATAGAGGACCATGCAGCCCACGAGCGCCAGGGACGCGGAGCTGGGAGGGCTGCCCGGGGAGAAACGGCCCGAGCGTTTCCTTTTCCGGATGAGCGTGACGGCCAGGATGGTCGCCAGCAGGAACAGGACGCACACCAGCACCCGCGGGTAAAAACCGGCATCCATCGAGGCGTCCGCCGGGGGCGGGTATGTGCCGGTTTCCCAGAACACAAACCCGCCCGCCAGCAAGCAAAAGAGAAAAAGAGCGATATTGCCCACGCCGCGCTCCCTTATTTGGGTTCAGACGTTTTAAGGCCGAGTTTGTCGAGCATGTCGCGGTAGAAGGCGTTCTGCTCGTCCAGGAGCTTCTGGCTGTCCTTGTTGTCTTTGTAGTTGGCAACCAGGCCGCTGTTTTCCACGTATGTTTTGAACGCCTCGCCTTCCATGGCTTGCTTGACCGCATCGGCGAGCACCGCCAGGGTCGCGTCGGGCGTTCCCTTGGTGGTGAACACCATGCGCCACACGGGGAATTCCACGTCGACGCCCTGTTCTTTGGCCGTGGGCACGTCAGGGAAGAGGGGCGAGCGCTTGGTGCCGAACACGCCGATAATTTTGAGTTTGCCGCCGTCCACAAGGGAGCGGTAAACAATGGGGCTGTCCATGGCGATATCCACTTCGCCTGCCGCGACGGCAACACCGGCGGGCGCGCCGCCGCCGGAATAGGGCACGAGTTTGATGTCGGCGCCCGTTTTTTCTTTCACCATGGCCAGGTTGATGGGCCAGACGCCCGCGGAGGTCGTGCCGACCTTGATTTTACCGGGGGCGGCCTTGGCGGCCGTAATCACGTCCTGGATGGAGTTGTAGGGGGAGTCTTTGGCAACTGCCCAGCAGCTGAAATCCTCCACAACCTGGGCGACGGCCGCGAGCTTTTCCACGTTGACCTGGGGCTGGCCCGTGTACTGCATCATAACCACGGACTGGGAGTGCAGGTACAGAGTGTGCCCGTCCGGTTTGGCCTGCCCCGTCCGCACGGCGGCAACGCCGCCGTTGGCGCCGAGCAGTATTTCCGGCGTGACGTCAACGCCGAGCGCCTTGGACATGCCCGGCAGCAGGGCTCTGACCAGCAGGTCGTTTCCGCCCCCGGCGGCATTGCCTATCAGGAACGTTGTCTGGGTGGGCGCGAATCCTTCGGCCGCGCCGGCCGGGGAACCGGCAAGGCCGACAAGGCTTAGGGCAAAAAGGCACGCTGCTGCGAAACGTTTCATTCTGGACTCCTGAGGGTAAGAATGTCTATGCCGTTGGGGTGACGCGCGGATGCGCCGGCCCGTTTTCTTCTTGCGAAATAGCAATAACCATTCCGATAAAACGTTTTCGCGGGCTGAGGGCGGTTTTTTTTATTCTCGAATTGCCAATATACTTAAAATATTACTATAATTATAAAGCTCACCTGTTTTTTTCCCGAAGCCGGAGGCGGTTTTTTTTCATCCCCGGCATGCTGCGCGCGGCCATTATGCGACTTTTGTTGCAAAAAAACCGAAGCCGCTGGGCGCTTGATGTCCCGTCTTTGTTTATATAGTATGCAGCAAGCCGTTCCGGGCGGGGCCGCGACATTTGTAGTCCGGCGTATCCACGCCCGCGCACGGCGGTAAACTTCCCGGCGCCGGAAGGCCGGGTTTCTTCTGTAAAGAGGGATTATGTCCGCACGGATTGCTTTTCTCACCCCCAACGCGGCACTGGGCGAGCGCGTTCTGCATATCGCGGAAGAACTGGGCATGGCCCATTCCGTCGCCGTGTACGAAGGGCATTTGCAGGTTGTTCTGGAGACGGCCAGGGAACTGGAGGCCCAAGGGACGGAGGTGTTCGTGGCCCGGGGCACTTCCGCCGAGGCCTTGTTGCGCTCGACCATCCGGACGCCCATCGTGGAGGTGCCGGTTACCGGGCAGGATCTCGCCAAAGTGCTGCGGGACGCCAAAATACTCACCGGGCTGGAGCGGCCGAGAATCGCCCTGCTCGCCTTTGCGTCCATTCACCGGGACCTTGAAGTGTTCGCCGGTCTTCTCGGGATCAGCCTGGATGTCTATGACGTGACCAGCGATGCGGGGGTCATGGAAGCGCAGGTTCTGCGCGCGAAGGCGGACGGCGCGGACATCATCGTCGCGGGGAGCGTTTCCTCATCCATCGCCCGGAACCACGGCATGCTCAGCATGCAACTGGACTCGGGGGATATTTCGCTGCGCATCGCGTTGCAGGAGGCCAGAAAGGTGGCCTACGCCCGCAAGCTTGAAAAGGCGCAGGCCCAGCGCGTCCAGGCTGTGATGGAAAGCTCGCGCGACGGTATCCTCGTGCTGGACGAGCACGGCCGCATTCTGACTTCAAACCACGCGGCGCAGCGGGTTCTGCAGTTATCCAGCCCGCCCGTTGACGCGTTTCTCGCCGACCTTCTGCCCAACGCCGAACTGCACACGTGCCTGCGGGACGGCCAGCCCATTTTTGACGTTCTGCTGCCGTACGGCGACAGCGCCCTGCTTTTCAGCGCCTCGCCGACCAAGGTGGACGGCCGCGCGGCGGGCGCGGTCGTCGTGTTGCAGCCTTCCGGCGTCATCACGGCCCTGGAGAGTAAAATCCGGAAGAGCCTTCTCGGAAAAGGATTTTCAAGCCAGTATTCGTTCCCGGATATTCTCGGCGTGTCGCCCCAGATGCGGAAAACGCTGGAATTGGCCCGCCGCATGGCGGTAACGAGCGGAACGATCCTGATTACGGGGGAAACGGGTTCCGGGAAAGAGCTGCTCGCGCAGGCCATCCACAGCGAAAGCCCATACAATCAGAACTCTTTTGTCGCGGTTAACTGCGCGGCGCTTCCCCCGACGCTGCTGGAGTCGGAGCTGTTCGGCTACGAGGACGGCGCCTTCACCGGCGCGCGGCGCAAGGGCAAGCCGGGCATGTTCGAGCTGGCCCACGGCGGGACCATCTTCCTTGACGAGATAGCCGAGATGGATCACTACGGGCAGACCCGCCTGCTGCGCGTCTTGCAGGAAAAATGCGTCATGCGCCTCGGCAGCGACCGCTATATTCCCGTCGACGCCCGGGTCGTCGCCGCCACCAACCGCAATTTGCGTGAAGAGGTCAGGGCGGGCCGGTTCCGTGAAGACCTGTATTACCGGCTGCATCTTTTCCGGCTCGCCATCCCCCCCCTGCGGGAGCGCGAGGGGGACGTTCCCTATCTGGCCCATTGCTTTGCCACTGCGTTCAAGAAGAAATACGGCCGCCAGCTGCGTTTTTCATCCGCCGCCATGGCGTTGCTGCAGCAGCATGACTGGCCGGGAAACGTCAGGGAACTCAGCGCCGTGGTGGAACGCCTGGCCCTGTCCGCCGCGTCGGATTCGCCATCCCTGGCGGAAGTGGAGCAGGCGATGGACCTGGGACCGGCCCCTTCCCGGAAAAACCGGGATGCTGCTCCCCGCTATGACGAAAAATCCGAAGAGCGGCAATATATTATAGATGCCCTGGAACAAAGCGGGGGGAGCATGAACAAGGCCGCGGAGCTGCTTGGCATGCACCGCAGCACGCTGCACCGCAAACTGCGGGCGCTGGGGTTGCGCAAAGGCGTCTCCTGACCCTGAAACGCGCGCGATCGGCACGGTACCCGTGCCGATCGCGCGTGCGGTATTTGGAACGATGCCTTCTAGTCGATGAATTCGCAGCCCTTGGCGGTAAGGGCCGCATCCACCCAGGAGCGGTCCCAGGCGAGCTTTTCGATATCTTTCATGGTCTGGGCCTCTTTGGCGTTGTGGGCCAGCGCTTTTTTCAGCACGTCCGGCGCGTCCGCCGGGTTGATGGCCACAACCCCGTCCGAATCGCCGACAATGATGTCGCCGGGATTGACCACAAGACCGCCGCACATGACCGGGAAGTTTATCTCGCCGCCGCCTTCCTTCAGCGGGCCGTTGGGCGTTATGCCCGTGGCGTAGATGGCGATATCGTTCATTTTGCTGATGGCGTCGTAATCGCGGATGCAGCCGTCAACCACGACCCCGGTGATACCCCGGCGCCTGAGCCACATAATCATCAGCTCGCCGAAAATGGCGTAGGACTGCTCGTTCTGGGCGTCTATCACGATGATGTCGCCGGGCTGGGCCATGTCGATGGCTTTGTGGAACAGCAGGTTGTCGCCGGCCCGTACCTTGACGGTAAAGGCGCAGCCCAGCAGGCGGCCGGCGTTCATCGGCCGGACGCGGGCGTTCATGCAGGCGACGCGGTTCATGTTGTCGCCGATATTGGCGACGGGGATGTTGGCAAAGGCTTCCACCAGCGCTTTGTCGGGACGGGGGAAGCTCTTTTTGATGCGGAACCCTGGATTGGACATTCTGTTCTCCTTTTTTACGCGCCGCCGGGTATGGCGGGGCGGCAGTCTCAGCGGTTGTAGTTGTAACGGGTGCCGGAAAGAGATTTCCAGACCGCGTCGCAGGCTTCCATGACGTCGGCGGACAGGGGGCCGCCGTCCAGCGCTTTTATGTTGGATTCAAGCTGTTCCATCCGGGAAAAGCCGAGCAGGATGGCGTTGACGCTGCCGGTGCTGATTATCCAGCGCATGGCAAGTTCGTGCATGGGAATGGCGGCCTGCCGGGCTATGGCGTGAATGGCGTCCCACGCCGTCAGGTTGTCCTCGTTCCAATACCGGTCGGCATACAGTTTGCTGAGGGCGAAACGGGT